>JAZQOL010000038.1:0-28040 GCA_045627845.1 Lachnospiraceae bacterium
AGATATCTATAACCGCCTTCGTTATTAAGGTAAGCAGTGACGACTTGTTTCTTGAATTCGTAGGTATATTTACATTTACCCATAAAAAATGACCTCCAAAAGTTAGATTTTTCAGGTCTAACTTTTGGGGGTCAGTTCACAAAGCCTCGGGGCGTTATTTTTGTACTTATATATGAAGTTCTACATTAATGATGGAACAATCTGATTCCCGTAAATGCCATAACCATATCATATTTGTCACAACATTCAATAACAAGATCGTCTCTTACAGATCCGCCGGGCTCAGCAATATACTTAACTCCGCTCTTATAAGCTCTCTCAATGTTGTCCGAGAAGGGGAAGAACGCATCGGAACCTACAGTAACGTCTTTGTTACCTGCAAGCCATGCTTTCTTTTCTTCACGTGTAAATACCTCAGGCTTGGTTTTAAAGCGCTTCTGCCATTCACCTTCACGAAGAACATCCTCATACTCATCGCCGATGTATACGTCTATTGTATTATCTCTGTCTGCTCTTCCCAAAGTATCAAGGAACTCAAGATTCAATACTTTAGGACACTGGCGAAGATACCAGTTATCAGCCTTCTGGCCTGCAAGTCTTGTACAGTGAATTCTTGACTGCTGTCCTGCTCCGATACCGATTGCCTGTCCGCCCTTTACATAGCAAACCGAATTACTCTGTGTGTACTTAAGGGTAATCATTGCAATCTTCATATCAACAAGAGCTTCCTTGGGAATATTCTTGTTCTTTGTAACGATATTTGAGAAAAGATCTCCGTTAATATCAAGCTCGTTTCTTCCCTGTTCAAAGGTAATTCCGTATACCTGTTTTCTTTCAATCTCAGCAGGCTTATAGGAAGGATTAATCTTGATTACATTGTAATTTCCGTTCTTCTTCTGCTTAAGAAGTTCAAGAGCTTCGTCCGTATATCCGGGTGCAATAACACCGTCTGATACTTCTCTCTTTATAAGTCTTGCCGTATCAACGTCGCACACATCGGAAAGAGCAATAAAATCGCCAAAAGAAGACATTCTGTCAGCGCCTCTTGCTCTTGCATATGCGCATGCAAGGGGGCTCAATTCACCGAGGTCGTCAACCCAGTAAATCTTAGCAAGAGTATCATCAAGCGGAAGGCCAACAGCAGCTCCTGCAGGTGATACATGTTTAAAAGAAGTTGCAGCAGGAAGACCTGTTGCTTCCTTAAGTTCTTTAACAAGCTGCCAGCCGTTAAAAGCATCAAGGAAATTGATATATCCGGGACGCCCGTTAATAACCTCTACGGGAAGTTCTTCACCGTTCTCCATATAAATTCTTGAAGGCTTCTGATTAGGATTACATCCATATTTCAATTGAATTTCGTTCATTGTCATACCTCTTCTTCCGGTTATCGTTTTTACTTATTCTTGTTGATAATTCTTGTTTCCCACTTACCTGTTTCAAGATCGACAAATCTTGTGAAAAGGGAAACTTTGTTTTCAAAATTAAGGCTCTCCCAGAGGTTGTTTGTAAACTGGTCGATATCACCCTTGATATGAACAACTTCAGGCTCACCCTCAAAGCTGGGAAGAGGTGAATCGTCCTTCATATATGTATGAATGAAACGACCCTCTCCGATACGGGGCTTGTCATAAAAGAAATTGTAACGGTTACATGCACTTCCGTCGCCGTTATTTGACTTTAAGATATTCATTTCATATGAGAAACTGTCTCCTTCAAAATGAAGTATACCCGAAATACGAGGTGTATAGTTAGGTTCATCAGGCTCAAATTCTCTTGAGCGAAGAGAAACATCAAAGCTCTTGCCTGCTCTTAAGCCATCATAAACTGTATCTGTCTGATCACCGTTTGTAACGATTGTATGAGATCCGAATACTCTGACGGGAGCATAGATGATAAGTGACGGATCTGACATCTTGGAAGGATCAAAGGCTTCTGTACGAATTCCTTCCCCTTCTTCAACAAACACACGATTTCTTGAATTAACGCTTCTTCCCATTATGAAGTAAGCTATAACTGCCTTTTTGCCGTCTTCGGATCTTCCGATAACAATTCCGCGTCCGGGATAAGCGTTGGTCTTTAAAAGCTGTGATAAATCAAAGATTCTCATATTGTTCTCCTTTTTATAGTGAAAGCGTTTGCACTATCATCACTGATTCAGTTAATCACTAAAGCAAAAAAACCGACAGTCTGAGCGCTTTCGCCCAGACGGTCGGCATTAATAATCTATACTTCCTGTGGTCAATTCCACTTCCGTCAGTCATATAGACCTTACATCCATAGATTAATGTAACTGTTCATTCATGTCAACCGTGAATATTGCTCATATGGCAAAAGAAAAATAACTGTGAATTGGAAATGATTACTGTTTTACCTTCATTATTTCTTCTTTGAGATTTCTTGCCATATCCTTCATACGGTTGTTTGCTGTCTGCGAAGTAAGAATCGCGCTAACCATTTTTTGTGAAACGTCCGCACGGCCTGCCTTCAGCCCAAGAACGGCTAAAAGATAGTTTATCGTCGTCTCATCCATTCCGCAAAGTGGAAGACTTTCGCTTGAAATTGCACTCATGAAACCTTCAAATGCATTCTTTGAATATTCGAGTTCAATCGCCTTTGTCTTAGCATAATCCGGATGACTCTCGCCAAGTTCCTCAGCCTTGCCTCGTACCATCCATGATGTTTTAAGGCATATATACGCTTTTTCACTTGCTTTTGCACCCTTTACAATTGCATTTACAAGTGCCATTTTGTACCTGTCAATGGCCTCGTCGTACGTATATGTTTCATTTGTATCCCTCTTTGGTTTAAAGGAAGGGGTTATCTTCTCGCGGATTCTTTGCTTCTGAATCTGCAAAATTCCGGGGAAATATCTTGATAGAGCTGTATATCCGCACTCAGGACACATTATAACGTCATACTTTACCGCATCAAGTTCCTGATATATAGGCCTTAAGTCAAGTTCCGACTTAACAAGTTTAGCTCTGCCTGTTTTTACAAGTTTGGCCTTAAACTCGGCATCACACAAAGGACATGTCATTGACTTATCAAGAAGAAAATCCTTCTCAGCCAAAACAGCTACCGGTGCCTTCGCCGCTTCCTTTTTTTCTTCGGGCTTTTTCTCTTCTTCAAAAATATTCATGCCTTCAAGGCCTGACAGGCCGAATGCTTCAAGGCCTGATAATAAACTCTCTCCCATTGGAACCTCCGTTACATTACATATTTTTCTTCAAAAGCCGATCCGGGCATTGGTCTGTCAAAATAGAAGCCCTGAATCATCTTAACTTTCATCCCCTCAAGTACCTTGTACTGGCTCTCTGTTTCAATTCCTTCGACGCAGATATTTACGCCGATTGTCTCCGCAAGTTCGGCAACCATTTTAATAAAGGATTGTGAATATGCATCTTCAGCCAAATCTCTTACGAAGCTTTGGTCAACCTTTATGACATCAAAAGGAATCTCCCTTATGTGGTTAAGTGACGAATAACCTGTACCGAAATCATCGAGTGCAAGCTTAACCCCAAGAGATTTGATATTGTTCAATATCTTTTTCATTCTCTCCATGTCATTTATTGCAAGACTTTCGGTAACTTCCAAAGTAAGGTTCTTCGGATTAAGTCCGGTTTCTTTTATCGTATCGGAAATAATATCCACAATATCAGTCTGAAGAAGTTGTACTACCGAAAGATTAACATTGACTTTATAGTCGGGATGTCCGTTGTCGTTCCATCGCTTGCACGACTCACAGGCAACCTTAAGAACATGATTTCCTATAGGATTAATAAGTCCCAGATACTCTGCAAGAGGTATAAAGTCACCAGGTGCAATAAAGCCAAGTTCCAAAGAATTCCACCTGATTAATGCCTCTGCGCCTATACATTTGTTATTGTCCGTAACATCCACTATTGGCTGGTAATAAACTTCAAATTCCTTATATCCTGCCGTCATGGCGTCACGCATGTTCTTTTCCATATCAAGACGCTCATTGGATGAAGTAACAATCTTATCAGAGTACTCGGCCACACGGTTCTTTCCGCTTTTCTTTGCATCATACATCGCAATATCGGCCTTTTTGATAAGGTCCTGAACACTTTCTCCGCTTGACGGAAACTCAACAATACCCATACTCATGGTGCAGTAGTAGTCTGCATCCTTAAGATACCAGGGCTTTGAAAAAATATCTTCAATCTGCTCGATAATCTTTTGGAACGAATTGTATGATTCGGGAGGAACTATGATGACAAATTCGTCTCCGCCCATTCTATAACATGTATTCTTAATTCCTTCAATTCTTTGAAGAGAATGAGATATCGCCTTAAGCAAAACATCCCCGTACTGGTGCCCAAGTCCGTCGTTTATATGTTTAAAATCATCAAGATCAAGGTACAAAAGAGCACCCTTGGTTTTAGTGTTCTTTGCACTGTCAATGTGCATTGCAAGGTCACGTTCACAGCACATACGATTATAAAGGCCTGTGAGAAAATCAGTATAAGCCTGCTGCTCAATTCTTCTTTGATAGCTCTTCTTGTCCGTAATGTCATAAGCAGCGCAAAGAGATACTTTTCTTCCGTCCACCCAATTAATGTATGTGTAGTGAAGGTCGTACCAACGACCTCGTTCTATATGGTTAACTTCATATATTCCGCTTCCTTTGTTTACGGGAATCGCATTGTCAAACAACGTATCCAAAGAACCTTCCGACAGTTCTTTTGCAAAAATATTCTTCAGCACACGATTTGCAAACAAAGGAGATCCTGTCTCGATATCCCTGACATAAATGGCGCTTCCGACGTTATCAAGAATAGCTTCCAAAGAAGCATAAGAGCTTGCCAGAGAGTTCTTCTGAATTCGCTTTGTAAGAATACTCTGAAGAATTTTCATGGAATCATACAAGAACTTAACTTCTCCTGTTTTCCACTTTTTGCCATTTTGCGTATCCATGAAGCATGAATACATAGCCACTCCATTACCGATTTGTATCGGCAAAACGCAAACAGCCGACACTCCAAGCTCATCCATTATATCCTTGTCCGCAGGATCAACATCTGAATCGGCCGAAAGCACAAGTGGCTTCTCTGTATAAAGAAAATGAAAACGGCTCTGACCACGCTGTTTATCAAAGCATGAAACGACACCTTTGTTCGTCCACTCGGCAGCAATGTCCATGCTGTCCATTCCGCGCTTAATTCTTGCTATAAAAGCATTCGATATATCAAGATAACTTCCGACAATCTTAAGCATGTCAGTCATTATTATTTCTATTGCATCATTGGAATCCAAAAGTTGAACAACTTCTGATATAGATTCGATTCTTTTAAGCGATGTTCTTGCTTCTTCCTCGGAATACTTGCTGCGTCGGCTTTCTGCCTCTGCGCTTGCCAAAGAAAGTTTTGAACAGACGATGAGCTGCGTAACGTCTCTTATGATATCCACTGAATCCGAAAACTGTTTGAACGTGGTTGTTCTCTCAAATTCAAGCGGAACTACGCTTCCGGGAACACTTACAATATCAGAATCTGTCAGCACACCAATCATAAGCCACGTAACAACAGGCTGATGATTTACATGAAGAGAAACACCTGCAACCTTAATATTGGGTATACATGTGTCTTCCATGGCCTGGACTTCAAGGTCGTCTCCCGACACTCTTTCATATAATGCTTCGAGAGTATCTCTGCCAATATATTCAAGAAGTTTTTTGTTCTCCGCTGCTTCTCCGGTAAGCTCGCAAAGAGTCTCTCCCTTTGAATTGAATCCGACCATATAAAGACCGGCAACTTTGCTGTAGCGAAGTGCCATTCTTTTAACAATCATAATATCCAGCGTCGCATCCTGGGCTAAAATGCCCATCCCTGCATAAACATTTTTATTGTTCTCCACCAAAATACCTCTTTATTCCCCTACGTGTTATATTAACATAACTACGTAAACCTATCAAGAAATTGGGAAGTTTTTTAATAATTCATAACGCTTCACGCAAAGAAAACAGTTCTGTAAAAAAGAGCGTAATCTTTATGGTGACAGATACTATGATTTTATCTTTTGATTCTTAACGAATAATAAAAAATGCGCAGGCAAACCTGCGCATTTTAATCATTTTCTAGTTGGCATCCGACGAATAGTTGGGTGCTTCTTTTGTAATGTGAATGTCGTGAGGATGTGATTCCTTCAAAGCAGCAGCCGAAATCTTGATGAACTTTCCGTTTTCCTTAAGTTCTTCAATAGTACTGCAGCCACAGTAACCCATACCTGAACGAAGACCGCCCATCAGCTGGAATACAGTATCTTCAACGCTACCCTTGTAAGCAACACGTCCTTCAACACCTTCGGGAACAAGCTTCTTTGCATCTGTCTGGAAATATCTGTCCTTTGAACCGTTTTCCATAGCTGCGATTGAGCCCATGCCTCTGTATACTTTGTATTTTCTTCCCTGATAAAGTTCATAATCGCCGGGAGCCTCATCACAGCCTGCAAACATTGAACCCATCATACATACGTTTCCGCCTGCAGCGATTGCTTTGGTGACTTCTCCGGAGTACTTAATACCACCGTCTGCAATAATCGGAATACCATATTCCTTTGCTACTGCATAACAATTCATGATGGCGGTAACCTGAGGAACACCGATACCTGCTACGACACGAGTCGTACAGATGGAACCGGGACCGATACCAACCTTAACAGCGTCAGCACCTGCCTCAATAAGAGCTCTTGTTGCTTCACCTGTTGCAACGTTACCTGCAATAACCTGAAGCTCCGGATATGCTTCTTTTATCATCTTAACGCATTTAATAACGTTTGCCGAGTGACCATGTGCACTGTCAAGAACAATAACATCAACCTTTGCCTCAACCAAAGCAGCAACTCTTTCAAGGCAGTTAGCTGTAATACCTACAGCAGCTCCGCAAAGAAGACGTCCCTGATCGTCTTTTGCTGCCAAAGGATACTTTATTGTTTTCTCAATATCTTTGATTGTAATAAGTCCCTTAAGATTGAAATCGTCATCAACGATAGGAAGTTTTTCCTTTCTTGCTTTTGCAAGAATGTTCTTGGCCTCTTCAAGAGTAATGCCCTCTTTTGCGGTAACAAGACCTTCTTTTGTCATTGATTCTTTTATTTTCTTGGAGAAATCTGTTTCAAACTTTAAATCACGATTTGTGATGATACCTACAAGCTTGTTGCCTTCGGTAATCGGAACACCTGAGATTCTAAACTTGCCCATGAGAGAATCTGCATCTGCAAGTGTATGTTCGGGAGATAATGAGAAAGGATCTGTTATAACACCGTTTTCTGACCTTTTAACTTTGTCAACTTCTTCAGCCTGCTTTTCAATCGACATATTCTTATGAATAATACCGATACCGCCCTGTCTGGCCATCGCAATCGCCATACGGTGTTCGGTAACTGTATCCATACCTGCACTCATAAGCGGAACATTAAGCTTAATCTTTTTGGTAAGATAGGTAGTAACATCAACCTGATTGGGAATAACCTCTGAATATGAAGGCTCTAAGAGCACGTCGTCAAAAGTAATTCCATCGTAAATAATCTGACTCATTTCACTTCCTCCTTAAAATAAAAATCGCATTTTGATGAAAAAAAACTGCCGGCATTCAAGTGTAACCGGCAGTTTTAAATTTGCTAATGAATGTATCACACCAAAATAGCCTTGTCAATCACTAAATACTTTTCTTGGTGCAACATTTTTAACAAGCTTAACAAACTCTTCATTTGGTTCAATAATAACTTTCGTGGATCCCTCATAGAAAAAAGCATATCTTCTTTCGGGTTGCTGCTCTATTCCGCTGGAATAATCGAGTACTTTTACCTGACGGTTTTTAAAGTCATCAAGATGATATGACTTAATCGGAGCAAAAATTTCAATCTTTTCTACCGAATATACGGCAACTCTTTTTCTTTTTTCTTTGTGAAGAACCTTGTCTATCGTGATTTCTTTATCAAGATAAAGGTATTCGTACTCAACATCGGAATTGATAATTGCAAAATACGCACCGATACCAAAAGCAATAGACACCAGAAAAAAAACAAATTGAAGTCCGGGAAGCAAAAACGACCCAAAGAACGAAATAACACACAAACCTATAAGAACAATTTTAAGTAAAAGCATGGCACTTGAAGGCTTTCTTTCCACCATAACTTCGCAATAAGCTTCACTCATATATATCTCCGTTTCATATATAATTAAGTTATCTCAAACTCTTTATTTAATATATCAGAATACCGTCGCAAATCCAAATAATTTCATACCTATTTTGACGGTTTCATAAAAACTTTATAATTTATTACATCTCATTAATTGACTGAGTACTTCTTTTGGCCGATAATTAATGGACAGATATTTTTTATATGGAGATTGCCATGCCGATAATAGATGATATCAGAGAAAACAACAAGAAACTTAAAGGGCAGAGTTTTAAAAAGAAACTTCAGTATTTCTGGGAATATTACAGAGTCATGACAATTATTATTCTTGCCGTTTTACTTATTCTTATTTCAATTGTAAAAACTGCCGTGACAAGAAAAGATACTGCGTTTTATGCTGTGTTTGCCAACTCTTTCGATATCCCGTCCGAAGAGCAGTTTGAAACAATTCTTGAACTTAACGAAAAGAAACAGCAGGTTGTATACGACAACAGTATGGTTATACTGACAGATCCCGCTTCGTACAGCGAGATGAGCACCACATCAAGTCAAAAGCTTGTTGCGCTTGTTGCCTCCGCCACTGCGGATGTAATGCTCGCCGATCCCGATTTGAGTACAAGTTATTTTGATTCAACTTTTTTTGATAATCTTGAATTATATTTTTCAAAAGAAGAACTTGATTCTCTTGGCGACAAGGTAATATGGTACGACCTTGTTGATGAAGAAACAGGCGTGCCGACAGGCGAATCAATGCCGATTGCAATAAACGTAGGCGACAGCATAGCAATCACTTCCGTTCCTTGCTACGTCGTTAAAGATGTATATTTCACCGTATTTTCAAATGCGCCACACCCTGATTTGGTTCATTCCTTTTATGAACACCTTTTCACCTACGAGCCCAAGGAAGAACTTCCTCCTCAATAAGAAGTTAAAAGCCGAGGCTTATGCCCCGGCTTTTATTATCTTAATGAATCAATCTCTTTAAGCTCTTCGGTATTAAAAATGTAATGCTTTCCGCAAAACTGACAATTCACTTCTATGTCTTCACCCGACTCAATCATTTCTTTCATATCTTTTCTGTCAAGTGAAATAAGTCCCTTTGCAAAACGTTCTTTCGAACAGTTACAGTAAAAAGAAGTCGGAACGGTATCCGTGAATTCTATATCAAAACCTTCCAGCACTATTTTAAGAATATCCTCAGGCGAATTGCCTGCTTCCAACAAAGCTGTAACGGAAGTAATATTTTTAAGGTTATTTTCAAGCTTGTCAATAACCGCATCATCGGCAAACGGCATAAGCTGAATTATAAAGCCTCCCGCCTGATTGACTGTATTGTCTTTGTTCATAAGAACACCAAGACCTACCGAAGACGGCACCTGTTCGCTGGACATAAAATACTCGGTAAGGTCGTCTCCGATTTCTCCCGTGACAAGCATTGTTTCACCGACATAAGGGTCCTTAAGCCCCAAATCTTTAATAACTGTCAAAAAGCCGGGGGCAAGAGCTCCACCAACATCAAGCTTTCCTTTTTCATTCGGAGGAAGCATGACATCGGGAACTATTGCATAGCCTTTGACACGTCCGTGAGAATCTGCGGTAACGGTCAGTCCCTTACCGGGACCTGCACCCCTAATCTGAAGTGTAAGTATATCGGCGTCACCCTTCTGCATGACTCCCATCATAGCTCCTGCTGTCAAAAGTCTGCCCAAAGCAGCTGTCATTACAGGGCTCGTGTTATGAGCCTGTCTTGCAGTCTCAACTATTTCCTTTGTACTTGCTGCAAATGCTCTGATTTGTGCATTGGCAGCCATTGCTCTTACAATATAATCCATTATTTTCCACACTCTCTTGCTGTCACAAGAATCCTTTCGGACAATTCATCTGCCGGTTGTCCGCTTTCCGAATCAACAGCATTTACAAATTCAAGGCCTGCTTTTAAAAGCATCTTCTTTATCTCATCAAGAGTATATCCTCTTTGATAATGAGTTTCCGTAAACCTTCTGAAAAGTTCGCCTTCTTTTACAAAAAAAGTTATATCATACTCGTTAATATCGGTATCCTCATCATAATAATTCTCCCAGATAAAACTTGCGTCCTCTCTGTTTTCGGCAATTGTACACTCACCTATTACATCCCGATATTTATACTTTGTATTGAAATCAAACACAAACAGCCCTTTAGGGTCAAGATAATTATTTACAAGTTTAAATACTTCCGTAAGTTCTTTGCCGTCAAGAATGTAATTCACACAATCACAAACGCTGACAACAGCTCTGACTGTTCCGTAAAGTTCAAACTCTCTCATGTCCTGACAAAGATAAAGAATGTCTTCCTTACCCTCTTCTTTGTTTTTTGCTATCATCAGCATCTCTTCCGAATTATCGACGCCAATCATATCAAATCCCAAATCCCGCAAACGCCTGGTCATCTCACCCGTACCCGCTCCAAGATCAAGCACAAGCCCATCGGTAATACCGTTTGCAACGAGAATATTCTTTATGGACTCACACCACTCATCATAGGGGGTTTCTTCCATGAACTTATCATAAACGGAAGCAAAATCCGTATAAGCATCCATTCGGTGCACCTCACTTAAAGGAGGAAGCTAAGCGCTCCCAAAACTCCCGAGCAGATTAATCCGACTATAATACCAGCCGAAACAACCCCTGCAATTATCGCAAGCACGCTCTTCTTAAAATCCATGTCAAGAATTGAAGCCGCAAGCGTTCCTGTCCAGGCTCCTGTACCCGGAAGCGGAATTCCAACAAAAAGGAACAGTGCCCAGTAAAGGCCTTTACCTGCTTTTGCCTTTAACGCTTCTCCGCCTTTATGTCCCTTTTCAAGACACCAGGTGAAAAATTTGCCTATAATCTTTTTGTCTTTTCCCCATTCCAAAACCTTTCTTGCAAAAAAGAAAATAATCGGAACCGGAATCATATTGGCAATAACGGCGATTACACAGCAAAGCACAAAATTGATACCGCTCTCCTTCTGTGTAAGCGCATACGGAATCGATCCTCGAATCTCAATAAGCGGAACCATGGAAATGAAAAATACCCAAAAATACTTTTTAATCATTGCTCTCTTCTCCCAAAATATCTTTCAATGCATCTATTACACAATGCATTTCTTCATCCGTGCCTATGGAAATTCGCAAATAATTCTTAATTCTTTCGGCATTAAAAGCCCTGACAAGAATATTTCTTTCACGAAGTTTCCTAAAAATCACATCTCTTTGAGCCGTCTCATGCTTTGCAAAAATAAAGTTCGTCATCGAATCCGCAAAAGAAAAGCCAAGCTTCTTAAGTTCGTTCTTTGTCCATTCTCTCGTGGCAATAACCTTATTCACGCAGTCTTCAAAATACTTTCTGTCAGAAATTGCAAGAGCTCCAAGTTCAAGCGAAGGCATATTCATAGTATAAGAGTTGAAAGAAAACTTTACATCCATAAGATACTTAATAAGTCTCTTTGAACCAAATGCGTATCCGATTCGCATTCCTGCCATCGAACGAGACTTCGAAAAGGTCTGTACAACAAGCAGATTCTCGTATTTGTCAATAAGGCTAATCGCCGACTCCGCGCCAAAATCAACATAAGCCTCATCGATAATGACAACCGATTCAGGGTTATGTGAAACGATATCTTCGATATCCGAAAGTGGCAAAGCAGCTCCGGTAGGCGCATTGGGATTTGCAATTACAACGCCCGAATTAGGTACATAATAATCCTCTTTACTAATAAGAAAATCATCGGTAAGCGGAATAGTTTTATACTTTATACGATAAAGGTTTGCCCAGACATCATAAAAGGAATACGTAATATCGGGAAACAGAATCGGCTTGTCCCCATTAAAGAAAGTCAAAAACGCCATTGCCAGAACATCATCAGAACCGACTCCGACAAATACTTTCTCCTTATCAATCTTATAAAAATCGGCAATCGCATCAACAAGCAAAGAGCATGTAGGGTCCGGATATTTTCTGAAGTCATCGGCATTCAGTGCCTTGAGTCTGTCAAAAACCGCCGGTGCCGGAGGATATGGATTCTCATTTGTATTAAGTTTTATCAATCCCGAAACCTTAGGTTGCTCTCCGGGAACATACGGTTCAACACGTCTAACATAATCTTCCCACATCATAATCTCCATTCCGTCCTCAAACTTCCGCCCTCCAAAAATTCGGAGGACACCATGAGGCGTCCTTCATGAGGTAGCACTGAAAGTGCGTCCAACAGCTCCTATAAGTTTAAAAGTTTTCTTCCATTATTTCAATATTATTTATCCATTCCGCCTTGAAAACACGTATCAGCACTACTGAATTTTAAATGCCATGCCTTCATCTGTCTTTATAAGCTTCTCCTCGCCTTCAATCATTACGCTAACGCCAAGATTCTTTATTCGCTTCTTGGTCCATGGAGAATACTTAATAAGGTAGCGCTCATTTTGCTTTAATTTACCGGGCGGAACCAGCACGGTCGCTTTCTTTTCACTTACTGCCACACGACATAAGCATACAGGCTTCTTAACCCCGTTTGCCGATATATATATGTAATTAAAGCAAGAAATTCTAATTAAACCTGCAAGAAAAAGTATAATTCCGCATACGATAGGGGCGATGCCAAGAGAAGCCCGAATAATATGCATGCTTTCAATCTGATTGTCTTTTACTTCAAGATCGTTCCTCATGCCGATGTCATCAGATTCACCATATAAACCGTCTGCCCGTTCTCTCTTTGCAACGTCGTTTCCGGAAATATCCCCTTTTGTGTCGGCATCATTTGTCTTTGTCATGTCAAAGACAGGTATCAGTTCTCCGGTTTCCTTCTTTTCAGAATCGTTGGCACTTATATCCTCCGAAATCAAAACATCTTCTTTGTTTTCTTCAGAATTCAAAGCTTCCTTGTTTTTATCATCTTTAATATTTCCCGCTTCATCGTTCTTTCGCTTTTCTTCGCTTTTTCTCGCTTCTTGTGCCTTTTTAGTTTCTTCAGCCTTTCTTGTTTCTTCGGCCTTTTTAGCTTCTTCAGCCCTTCTTGCCTCTTCGGCCTTCTTCGCTTCTTCAGCCTTTTTAGCTTCTTCAGCCTTTCTTGCTTCTTCGGCTTTTCTTGCTTCTTCTGCCGCTTTTCTGGCCTGTATGACTGCAGGGTCTTCACCTATATTTGAAACAGTAACAGAACCTTCCGTAATGTTTCCCGCCTTGTCTTTAACCCTTATGTTCAAGGAACCGTTGGCCGTTACCTTATATGTATTTGAAGCGCCGAATACGCCGTTGCCAAAAGAAAATGCTTCCGCAGCAAGACCAAGTCCTTCATCCGTCGCCTCCACGGTAACCGTGACGCCTTCCTGCGTCCAGCCTTCCGTAGATTTTTTAATAGCGGATATTACAGGCGCTGTTTTATCAATACAGGATACGGTATATGACTCCGAAACCGTTCGTCCCTGAGAATCCATTACAGATACCGTATATGTTCCGTTTTCCGTAACTTCGCAATCCGGCGAAGAAGTCCATCCGCTTCCAAAGTTGTACGCAGCATCGGCAAGTGAAAATCCGCTTCCGCTTATATTTACGGATGCATGCAAAGTCACGCCGGTGTTAGTCGGTTCCGCTTGCAAAGCTCCAAGCGATACAGAAGCAACTTGCGTGTCTTCTTCCATCCCACATACATTTTTAGTAACAGTGGTTGTGCATGGGGTAAATCCCCCCGGTTGCTGATTCATCTTATACTGACCGCACTTGTTGCATTTACGCACGTATGCTACGGAATAGTATTCCGGAAGCCCATTATTTCTGCAGCCTTCAAAATATGTTTTCTTATAGAAACTCGTATATTCGCTGCAGTAATGGCACAACTGAGTATCACTTGCTATCTGTTCAAAGAAATAATGGTCGTAACAAGGTACGGTTTCCGTTGTGTAGCATTCGGAAGTGTGAACATGAGAAAACGATGCTGCATCGGCCTCATCATAAAAAAGAACAATAACTAAAAAGAAAACAGGCAGCGCAATAAGCACTTTTCGAATCTTCCTGATTAATTTGTTGTCATCAGACATAAAAAAACCTCCATAGATTACATTCCCGATTGTAGCGGGAAAAAAGTATCTCTATGCAGGTAGCAGATAAATGGTACCACCATTATAAACAGGTTATCAAGTGGTAATCATTCACCAAACATTTGTTTTTCCATAATATTACATGCACTCGGCAAGTTCTTCCTCATACTTTTCCGCAGTCTGAATATCGTCCAAAGCTCTGTAAACACGGGAAAGTCCAAGAAGTGGCAGCTTAGTCTGATATATCAGTCCAATCTCGGGTTCTGTCTCGTAACGGGCATTAAAATACCACATTGCAGCTTCCTTATAATCGCCGATTTTCTCAAAATATTCACCGAGTATTGTGCAGATTTCACTACAGCCTTCTTCCGCAATTCCTTTTGTTGCATATTTAAGAAGCATACTGCAGTCTTCGGATAAAAGCGCACACTTGGCAAGCACCGTAAAAGATTTTTTTACCAGATCTGCGTTCTGAGATTCTTCAGAAATCTTCTCAAAAAATGCTTTTGAATTCACAAAATCATCTATATCTCCCGATATAATCAGTTCTCTTGCATACATATCGGCAAGCCTGTCGCTTAGTTCTTCCCCACGATTAATCATTCCTTCAAAAATAGCAATATCACGTTTCGAATGATTATTTTCGGGCATGTGAATAATATCTATCTCGCTGTCATAAACGACAGGAGTCAGCCTTACCATCTCATGAACCGGCTCAATAAACGAAAATGTCCTAAGCCGTTTGTAAAGTTTCGGTCTGTACTCACAATCAAAGTTATAAACCGTTCCGTTTGAGAGTTGATTGACATATCGCATTTGAACGATATCAATCTCTTCAAGAAGTGCTTTTTTCAGTTCCATAAATTTGATTCTGTTTTCCTCATCAAGAACCTCATCGGCATCGGGAACGTAAATGTAATCGCAGGTTGCTTTCGAAATCGCAAAGTTCCTTGCTTTTGAAAAATCGTTCACCCATTCAAAATCAAAAACCTTGTCCGTGTATTCAAAAGAAATTTCTTTGGTATCATCACTCGAACCGGTGTCAACGATAATAAGCTCATCATATATACCTTTAAGTGAATCAAGACATCTTCTTAAAACTTTACCCTCGTTCTTTACTATCATACATGCCGAAACAGTAATCATCACAGCCACCGCCTACTTAAACTTCATCCATCTCTTCGCCGTATATTCTTGCGCACTTAACAGCCACATGCCATCCCTTAAGCAGAGACTTGCGCTTTTCTTCTTCCATGGTAGGCTCAAACTCTCGTCCGAGTTTCCAGTTTTCCTTTATCTTGTCGGTACTTTCAAAAAATCCTGTTGCAAGACCCGCCAGATACGCTGCTCCAAGTGCGGTTGTTTCTATGCACTTAGGCCTCTTTACACTCAGCCCGAGTATATCCGACTGAAATTTCATAAGAAAATTATTTGCGCTCGCTCCACCGTCAACCCTTAGCGACTTTAAAGAAATACCGGAGTCTTTCTCCATAACCTTTAGCACATCGTATGTCTGATAAGCTATCGATTCAAGCGTCGCCCGGATAAAATGCTCCTTCTTACAGCCTCTTGTAACACCGACAACCGTTCCTCTTGCATACTGGTCCCAGTACGGCGCTCCCATGCCGACAAAAGCAGGTACCACATATACACCTGCGGTATCCGGCACTACCGTTGCAAATTCTTCTGTCTGGCGTGCATTCTCAACAAGTCTCATCTCATCTCTTAACCACTGCACACTGGCTCCTGCAACAAATACCGAGCCTTCAAGGGCATATTCCGGTTCATCCGAAATACCTGCAGCAATCGTCGTAAGAAGTCCGTTATCCGAAAATATAGCTTTTTCACCTGTGTTCATAAGCAGGAAGCATCCGGTTCCGTAAGTATTCTTTGCTTCACCGGGTTCATAACAGCACTGACCGAACAGCGCAGCCTGCTGATCTCCGGCAACACCTGCAATCGGAATCGGGCCGCCAAGTACATACGGATCGCTTTCTCCGAATATGCAGCTTGACTTCATTACTTTAGGTAACATACACATGGGAATATCAAAGAAACTGCAAAGTTCTTCATCCCATTTAAGTGTATTTATGTTAAACAGAAGAGTTCTTGATGCATTTGTATAGTCCGTGGCATGAACCTTACCTTTTGTAAGATTCCACATAAGCCAGGTATCAACAGTACCAAAAAGAAGTTCTCCTGCTTCGGCGCGCTTTCTTGCCCCCGGAACATTATCGAGAATCCATTTAAGCTTTGTGGCGCTGAAATATGCATCGGGAAGAAGACCTGTCTTTCTTCGTATAACTTCACTCATGTCCGTCTTCTTAACTTCTTCAATGTAATCCGCCGTTCTTTTGCACTGCCATACTATTGCATTGTAAACCGGTTCACCGGTCTGCTTGTCCCAAACTACAACCGTCTCACGCTGATTTGTAATTCCGATTGCAGCAATCTGAGAATAGTTTGCATTCACAAGAGCCATTGCCTCAAGTGCTACCGCCAACTGTGAAGACCAGATTTCCATTGCATTATGCTCCACCCAGCCGGGCTTAGGATAAATCTGGCGAAATTCCCGCTGCGCCATATTCACTATTGTTCCGTTTTCATCAAATAAAATACATCTTGAGCTCGTTGTCCCCTGATCAAGGGCCATCACATATTTTTTCATATACCCTCTTTAGTCCACATTTTTTGTAATAATAATATCCGCACCTGTCTCACATATGTTCTTAAATACAACATCACCTATATGCACAGGCGCTTCAACAGAAATCTCGCAAAGTTTCTTTGCAACCTTGTCAATGTCGGCTTTAGGAATCTGTGGTACGGTCTTAACCGATACAACCGTCTGCTTACGGTTTAAAACTCTTATTGTTCCGGTAATCGTTCTTGTCGGATTTATCACTTCGTCAACCCCGTACTTGGCTCCGATGTTGCATGTATTACCGGTAACCTTAACCGACTCTCTGTTGCCGGGTTCATATTCAACCTGTAGCTGACAGCCCATCGGGCAGCCGATACATGTTAAGTTCCTCTTTTCCATATAGCTATCCCTCCGCGCTCTATTTCGTTTCTACTGCAATACGGATTACTTCCCCGTCTGTCATCGCTTCTATGTCTGACTTCTTAAGAATAACCTGCTCCATCTCTCCCGGAGTGCATATCTGCTTTTTCCTCTGTAAAACACATTTTTCTCCAAGATATGCACAGATTTGGGCATCCTTATACACATTACCGACCCTAAACCTGATTGTAAGTAAATCTCCCAAGCGATCCTTGTGTGCAGTTACAGGGACTGTATATCTTACTCCGTTTCCGGTCTCTATACGAATCGGATTTCCATCCTTTTTCGCAATGTTTCCAAGCACATACTCAGCAGCATGGCGTCCGGCTTCCGAAGCTTCTTTTGAAACGTAATCAACAAGATCATGAACATGAAGAACATTTCCGCAGGCAAAAACACCGTCGATTGATGTCTCTAGAGACTCGTCAACCTTTGCGCCCCCCGTCACAGGGCTCAAGTCAACCCCAAGCTGGGAAGAAAGCTCATTTTCAGGAAGAAGTCCGCAGGAAAGAAGAAGTGTATCACACTTAATCTCCTCTTCTGTTCCCGGAATCGGATTGTTTCTTTCGTCGACTTTGCAAAGCGTAACTCCTTCAACACGATCTTTTCCTTTTATATCTATAACCGTAGTACTGAGTTTAAGCGGAATATCAAAGTCATCAAGGCACTGGACAATATTACGTTTTAACCCACCGGAATACGGCATAAGTTCGGCAACAGCCTTAACCTTCGCGCCTTCCAAAGTCATTCGTCTTGCCATGATAAGGCCGATGTCGCCCGATCCCAGAATGACAACTTCTTTTCCGGGCATTTTACCTTCGATATTGACATAATGCTGTGCCGTTCCTGCCGAATAAATTCCCGCCGGTCTGTATCCGGGGGTATTTAATGCGCCTCTGGGACGCTCTCTGCATCCCATTGCAAGCACAACGGCATCTGCTTCAATATCAAAAATACCCCTTTTTGCTGACATTGCCGTCACCAAAAGGCCTTCTCCCTCGCCTTTGGTTTTTATATCAATAGCGATTGTATTAAGAAGAAAGTCTGTATTTTTTTCGCTTGCAAGCTTCACAAAACGGTCCGCATATTCAGGACCTGTAAGCTCTTCTTTAAATGTATGAAGGCCAAATCCGTTATGAATGCACTGATTTAAAATGCCTCCGAGCACCTTGTCTCTTTCGATAACAAGTACATCGTTAACACCTGCTTCTTTTGCAGCTACTGCTGCAGCAAGACCCGCGGGACCTCCGCCAATGATTGCAATCTGTGTTTTCAATACGCACCTCCCTACAGACTTTTATGCTCCGAAAGGAAACCGGAGCCTTCACCATGTTTTGTTATTTCCGTAATACCCGCTCCAAGCTCTCTTGCAAGAATCTCCAGCGTCTTTGGCGAACAAAAGCCTGCCTGACAGCGTCCCATTCCGGCGCGTGTCCTTCTTTTTACACCATCTAAAGTTTTTGCTCCGACAGGTCTGTTAATCGAATCTACAATCTCACCCTCGGTAACAAGTTCGCACCTGCAGATAACGTTAGCATATAAAGGATTTGCTTCAATAAGCTTCTGCTTTTGCTCATTGGATGCAAGTGCCATATTGGGAATACCTTTGCGTGTTCTTATAAAATCCTGTTTCTTAGTTGCACCAAGTTTGTCCGCAATTTCTTTTGAAAGATGAAGACCTATGGCAGGTGCTGCCGAAAGCCCCGGAGACTCTATTCCCGCAGCGTCAAAAAATCCGCTTACCGAAGACTCTCCTATAACAAAATCGCCTCCGTCTTCATGAGCTCTTAATCCGGCAAAAGAAGTAATAACCGATTTAACAGGAACATTTTTAATGCTCTTTCCGGCTGTTCTTTGGACCTCATCCAATCCGACCTTGGTGGTAGGTATTTCTTCTTTATCAAAAACATCTTTTGCCGTGGGGCCCAAAAGAAGGTTTCCATGAACAGTAGGGGTAACAAGTATTCCTTTGCCGTAAGCTCCTGGAAGCTGGAAAATGGTCGAAGAGACTGTGTTTCCTACCTTTTTGTCGTAAAGACAATATTCTCCTCTTCTGGCCGTAATATTCAATTTATCTTCGCAAACCATATTGTGTATTGTGTCGGCATATACGCCGGCTGCGTTAACAATACACTTTGACTCAAATTGGCCCTTGTCTGTCAAAATCGTAAAGCCGTCCGACGTTTTCTTTACTTCTTCGACTTTTGTTTCAAGTAAAAATTCCACACCGTTTACAGCTGCATTCTCAGCCATTGCAACAGTCAGCCCGAACGGACACACAATCGCTCCCGTAGGTGCATACAAGGCTGCAACAACTTCATCCGAAATATTAGGCTCTTTCTGCCTTACCTCATCGCCGGAAAGTATAGTAAGCCCTTCCACTCCGTTTTGAATGCCTCGATTTTTAAGTTCTTCAAGTTTAGGAATATCCTCATTTGAAAAGCATAGAACAATAGATCCGTTTCTTTTATAAGAAAAATCCAATTCCTTCGAAAGAGCCTCCATCATACGGCTTCCCTCGATATTGAAAATGGCTTTTTTTGTGCCCGGGTGTGCGTCAAAGCCGGAATGAACAATTCCGCTGTTAGCCTTTGAAGTCCCTTCGCATACGTCCGAAGCACGTTCCAAAACCGCACATTTCAGACTGTATTTTGATAACTCTCTGGCTACAGAGCATCCGACAACACCCGCTCCGATAATCAGAACATCGTATTTCATATGTAACCCTCCATGTTTTAAGGAACCACCCCTGACCCCTTAATAATATGTCGAATTAATTATATCACAGATACCATTATCCATTAAGAACAAAAAAAGTGCAGTTTTCACTGCACTTAATCATTTATTGTTCTTGGACATGTAATATCTTCGATAGGCTTCTCCTCCGACGGTTCCCGTAACTACTATAACGGCAATCCACCACCAGCTGAACTTGTCCTCTTTAAAATCGGCAAGAGGTGCAGCCTCATCTTCTATATTTATTTCATACGGTGTTCCTACCGAAAGCGTTTTTTCTTCTTTTTCAAGCATTTCGGTATCTTTTGTAATTGTTATCGCTCCCGATGCAAGTAAAGAATCATCCGATATCTCAGATGCAAAAGAAACACTCTTGTTTGATTCGACAAAAAGCAACAATACCAAAAGAAAACCCAGTCCCCATATAACCGATTTTCTCATTAATAAATCCCTAAACCATTCCCGATGCCATTTCGGCTTCAACTCTTCTTATTTCGTCTTTCAAAGCACGTATCGTAATCGGATGACTGACTTCACATCCCGACTTTTCAGACAGCTCCGAAAGTCTCTTTGTATAACCGGCTCTTTTTGTAAGCCACATAAACAATGTAATTATAATTGCTGCAACAAAAATGACAAGCAATGTAACAATATAGTAATTAGGCTTTCCAAATCCCGAAGCCAAAGGAACTTCTCCGTCATCAATAACAATAAGATCGTAATCGTATGCTGCCGAAACCACCATAGCCGCCTTAGATGATACGCATGCCGATACAGCTGCGATCCATTTAACTATAAAATTATTCACAAAATTCTCCTTCTCTTTGTCTTTCATAGATAAAGACGTTGCCTCATGGCCAAACGGTTCAACTTTTTCAATATTCACATACATAATATGCTTTGTTTCGCATTATAACACACAATTTGTAGATATTCATAGACATACGATAATAAAAAAGAGGTTTTATCGTTTATTTATTACTCTGAATATAATATAATTATTCTGTATGTAATATTGCTTATAAGCAGTTTTTGCAAGGGGAGCCTATGAAAGATAAAATTCACGGTTATAAAGTAATTAAAGTAATTGAACTGGCAGTATTTATCATTTTGGAAGCCGTTCTTCTTATTATTCTTATTACAAATAAAACACTTCGTTCAAGCATATTTGTTGACAAGAGCCTTTTTAATGTCTGCACCGTTGCATATGCGACTGTTCTTTTTGCTTTGGGCGTCATCATCTACGACTTTATAAAACTGAGAGAGTTAAAGATTGAAGATCATCGTCTTGAGAGTCTTGCCTTTCTTGATAAGCAAACCGGAATTCCCAATCGTACAGGCGTTAATCTTATTTTTGACAACTACAACACTCCCGAATCACTTCAGGGAATAGGCTGTGTGGTTGCCGAAATTTCAAACATCAAAGAAATCAATGCTTCCTACGGCAAAGAGACCGGAGATAGAGCAATTCGTGATTTCACAAAAATCCTTGAAAAATGTGCCGAGGGGTATGGTTTTGTAGGAAGAAACGGTGGTAATGAGTATATCGCCGTAATTGAGAAATGCGATTCCACCCGGATGCTTAATTTCTTCAGAAGCTTCAATGCAGAAATATCACGTTACAACGACAGTGATTCCACTGTTGATATATCGGTTCATTCCGAATATGCTCTTTTTGATTCGGAAGAAGTAAACAGTTTCTCCGAACTTGTTTCAAAAGTTTACCAAAAACTCGGAAAATAGTCAGGACGCATAAATGGATTATAATCACTCCTATATTGCGGAATTCGTCACAAGGGCCCAACGCGGTGACAGCGATGCTTTCGCCCAGCTTTACAACATGACGTTTAACAAAGTATACAATTACGCAAGGCATTATTTAAGGGACGATTATCTGGCCCAGGATGCTGTACAGGAAGTATACATATCCGCATTAAAAAACCTTTCAAAACTTAATGATCCGACGCTTTTCATAGCCTGGCTTAACCAGATTTCTTTCCATGTCTGTTACGATATGGCTAAGGCACACAAATCGGATTACGGCGATATCGATTCTGAGCTTCTTGAAGAAATACGCGATACCAAACGCGATTCAAACCCTGAAGCAAATGCCCTTAAAAAGGACGAGAGCGAACGTCTTAAGGCCGCCGTCGAACGTCTTAGCGTCTCGGAAAAAGAACTTGTTTCGCTTCGATATTTCAACTCAATGAAAATCGATGATATCGTCAATGTCACCGGCATTAGCCGTTCAACCGTCAAAAGGCAGCTGAATGCCATAACCGAAAAGCTCAAACGCTATATGAAAGATTAATAAATATGTTTAAAAAGAAAACTACCTATAACATGGACATCGCAACAGCCGGAAAAACACTTGAAAATGTTTTTGCAGCCTGTGATACAACTCCAAATAAAATACCGTTTGACAAAATTGTTTTGCAAAGCCGACAGAATCTTTTTTCCGATAATCTTTTTATTATCCTGTCCGCTGTTATTTTTGTCCTTTCTTTTTTTGCACCCCTGTGTTTTCCTCACAGTTCCATTTTTATGTCTGCGGATGCAGGGCACGAGCGTCCTCTTTCCGTGTATGACCATGTCATGACCGAGTCCACCTTCAGTATTTCCTTCGAAGGTTCAACACTCGACATGTCAAAATGTTATATGGAAGGAGCCGACGATTCCGTTATTTATGCCATCAAATACGATCGTTCGACAAATACGGTAGTATTTCCATACGTTCCTATGGAATACAACATTTATATTTTCGACGTTAACGGAAAATATATTCATCTTTTGTTAAGTCCAAAGAATAAAAATATCTCAGAACCTTTCAAACGTTTTGTTTTGCACATAAATGGAGAATTTCATGAAAAAGAACTATTTCATCGTTCTTTTAATTGCATTATTCACCCTTTCGGCATGTAGCGATTCAGGCAAAAACCCTCTTGATAAGTTTCCTAAAGTTACGGAGCTTGAAAACCCCGAGCTTGATGTTGCTCTTTCTTCTGCCGATAAAGTGATTTCATCAAATACAGACAGGGATAATTCACCGGTCTGTCTTGAGACCGTTGCGCCGGGAACCGTTACCGAGGGTAATGAATATGCGATTGTAGACTATTCAAATGCCAAAGACGGCTACATTATGATTAATTACCTTGGTACCTGTGATAAGGTTAAGCTTCAGCTCACCGGACCAAATAAAGTTACCTATACTTATGACCTTCACAACGGCTTTGATGCGTTTCCTCTCACATCCGGAGACGGCGTATACGATATAAGTGTTTGTGAGAACATAAGCGGAACAAAGTATTCGCTTTCTTTTTGTACCAAGATTGAAGTTTCGGGCATTTCGGAATTTGGTCCGTACCTATACCCCAACAGCTACGTTCATTTCAGCAAAGACAACAAAGTTATCACCAAAGCTGCAAACCTTGCAGCTTATTGCAACTCCGATCTTGAAGTTGTCACAAACGTATACAATTATATTATCAAAAACATTACATACGACTACGACAAAGCTAACACCGTCAAAAGCGGATACATTTCAAACATTGATGAGATTCTTGAAAGTGGAACCGGCATATGCCTTGATTACGCCTGCGTTATGACAAGCATGCTCAGAAGTCAGTCAATTCCAACAAGACTTGAAGTCGGATATGTTGGCGCGGACATGGTATACCACGCCTGGATAAGCGTTTATATCGAAGAAGTCGGCTGGCTTAACGGAATCATTCAGTTTAACGGCGTTGAATGGTCACTTGTCGACCCGACCTTTGGAGCCAGCACAAACGAAAAGAAACTTAAAGAATATATCGGAGACGGTTCAAATTACTCCACAAAATACGTTTACTGATTTTACTATATAAGGGGAATTACCAATGAAAGCACAAAGAAAGTTAAACAATGAAGAGCTCGCCTCTTTCTGCAGTCAGATTTCCATTCTTCTGCATGCAGGCATTACTCCCACAGAAGGAATCCGCATTCTTCTTTCCGACACAACTGACTCAAGTTCAAAGCAATTTCTTCAGGCAATTATTGATGGAATTAATTCCGGAAGTTCTTTTGCGGAAAGTTTGGAAGCAACCGGCGTCTTCCCCAACTATCTTCTTAACACCATTAAACTTGGCGAAGAGGCTGGTTCTCTTGACGAAGTAATGTCTTCACTTGCAGCTTACTACGACAGGGAAAATCAAATTTCCGACAGTGTCAAAAGTGCCGTTACGTATCCTCTTGTAATGATTTTAATGATGTTATGCGTAATTGTAATTCTCATCACAAAGGTTCTTCCCATTTTTAATCAGGTATTCATACAGTTAGGTTCTGAAATGTCCGGATTTGCCGCTTCACTCATGCGTATCGGCAAAACTCTCAATTCCTATTCAACTGTTTTCATAGCTTTCCTTATTGTTATTTTTCTTCTTTATATCTTTTTCTCACGCACAGAATCGGGTAAAAAAGCCATTCGCGCCTTTCGACAGAAATCAGTTCTGTTAAGAGGCTTTTACGACAGCCTTGCAGCCGGAAGATTTGCCTCCGGGCTTGCTCTTGCAATTTCGGCCGGTCTCGATACATTTGAAAGTCTTCGTATGGTAACAAAACTTGTCGAACATAAACGTACCGAGGAAAAGATACAGATTTGTAAAGAAAATCTTGAACAGGGAGAAAGCCTTGCCGATGCGCTTAAGGCCGCTTCCATTTTTTCAAATGTCAACAATCGTATGGTCGCTGTCGGCTATAAGACAGGCGATATAGAGCAGGTTCTTAACAGAATCGCAGATGACTACGAAAGAAAGAACGAAAAGAAGATTAATGAGATTATCTCAATTATTGAACCTACTCTTGTTATTATTCTTTCAATTATCGTGGGACTTGTTCTTCTTTCCGTAATTTTGCCCCTTATGGGAATAATGACAACTATAGGATAAAACAATGTACAGATTTAAAGACAAAGGGTCAATTGCAAGCCACTTTTCTGGCTTTCATTTTTCAATGTTAATATTCATAGTGCTTTTTATTTTCTTTTTATATGTGCTTGGCAACATTTCAAAAGAATCTCTCGACCGTCAGGAAGAGAGTTTAAACAATGCAATCAACCGATGTATTATTTCATGCTACAGTGTCGAAGGCACATATCCGCCGAGCCTTGAATATATGATTGAGCATTACGGACTCACATACGATCACTCTTCGTTTTTTGTTGATTATCAGGCAATAGGTTCGAATATTTATCCCGATGTAACAGTGATCAGAAAGGTGGACAAAGTTGAATAGCAGGCCAAGACATACCATTGATATTCTGTTTGTGCTGACACTTTTCTGTGTTTTTTCTTTTTCTGTTATCATGCTTACGGGAACAGGAGCTACAGTATACGAAAATGTTGTCGACGAAATGGAAGAAAGTTACACATCAAGAACATCTTATTCTTATATAGTCAATAAGGTTCATCAAAGCGATCAAAACGGAGCTTTATCCGTAGGCTCATACCACGGGAAAAATGCTCTGATTATTTCCGAAGAAATCGATAATATAGTGTACTGCACTTACCTTTACGCATGGGACGGTATGCTGAAAGAAATGTTTTCAAGAAAAGATCAGGATCTTGATCCTTCTTTTGGCAACAACATTATGCCGATAGATGCATTTAATGTTTACAGGATTACAGATGATTTATATCGTTTTGACATTACTCCGAGCGAAAGTGAGCCTGAGGTTCTTTTCGTTCATTCACGCAGCACAAAATAGGAGTCGCATTATTTATGCAAAAATCCAAATCAGCTCTTTTTTTAATGGAATTAATAATTATAATAATGTTTTTTGCGTTAACGAGTGCTGTATGTATGCAGGTATTTGTTAAAGCGCATGAAATATCGCGCATTTCGGAAGCCGGAAACAATGCAATGCTTTGGTCGACCAACGCTCGCGAATGTTTTTATGCATACGACGGTGATGAAATTCTTATAGAAAAAGCACTCTCAGATTCCTTTTATTCAAACGATTATAGTTATGAACTTGATTTTTTTGAAGAAGACGATTTTTCATGCATGACTTTTTCTTTTTATAAAAAGAATGATAACAGCCTCATATACTCATATACATTCAGACAGCATATTGCGGAGGTGATCTCTCATGAATAGAAAGAAACGGGAATTCTCACTCAACGCCGGTGTTTCTTCAGTATTATTCATTTTCGTAATATTATGTCTTGTTTCATTTTCAATTCTTTCGCTTTCAAGTGCCATGAGCGACTACAAGCTTTCAACACGCGTCATGGAGAACACGGAAGCTTATTTTGATGCCTGTAACAAAGCCGAGGATTTGATTGCTTCTTTTGATTATTCCCTTAGTGAGCTTTACTCTACAGGTATTACAAGAGCCGGCTATTTCGAGCAGGTTGGTAAAAAGAAGTCCTTTGCCGTTCCGATAAACGAATTGCAGACACTCGAAATAGAGTTGCGTATTCTTTATCCCGAACAACCAGGCGGGGGATTCTATGAAATTACGTCCTGGAAGACTGATATTACAGGCGATTTGGAGTATGATGATACTCTTCCTGTTTTTAAATAAATCCGGAGTGTACTTTATGTACCGTCCGGATTTATTTAAAAACAGATGATTTGAGAATAAGATGAATATTTTCAGTTTCTTTACTTTATTTGGCCGTCTTGGCATGTTCCTTTACGGAATGAGACTCATGAGCTCCAGTTTAAAGCAACATTCTTCCGGAACGCTTAAGTCACTTGGAATTATTATTGGTGCTAATGTTGGTACTACGATTACCGGACAAATCATCAGACTTCTTGATATAAACGATTCTGCTGCAGGATGGTAACATTGCAATGGGCTTCGGAATTCTTTTTTCCGGATTAATGTCCATGACAAATTCAGTAAGTTCACTTAGCGAAACAGGTATTTTTGATTCTTTGTTTACAAATCTTGATACCAACCCGTTCTTTGGATACGCAGTTGGTGCAATACAAATACTGTTTTTAATCTTGGATGCTCAGTAATTCTTTTCCCTATTCTGGGTCTGTTTGAAAGATTGTCACTCAAGAATATTAAAGATGAAGAAGCTCCTAAAAGTAAATATGCTGATAAAATTGCTGCTTTAAACCCTGTCTTTGTACAATGCTCTCAGGTGCAAGGGCAAACATTGATAAAGCATATGGTCTTCTTTCTGATTTTAAGCAGTCCGATGTTACTGAAATAAACGAGGAAGAAGCAGAGACAGATTACATGACGGATAAGCTAAGCAACTATCTTATAGATCTTTCCCAAGGTCTTAAAGAGGATATGCATATTCACATACTTAACGAGTACTACAAGGTCGTTACCCAGGCAGAACGCCTCGGTGATCACGCCATCAATATATGCGAGGAAGCCTGCGAGCTTCACGAAAATAATCTTTCTTTTTCAAAGAGAGATATCGATGCTGCAAACGCCATAGAACCCCTTGAAGAAGTTGTTGATAATATTGTCAATCTTCTTCGAGATAAACACCTTGAACGACTTCGTGAGGGCAAATGCAACGTTGTAATGGACAAAGATTTCCTAAATCTTTTAATAGACATTGAACGCATTTCAGACATCTGCTCCAATATCGGTATTGCCGTCGTAACACGTTCCAATCCTGCCATTGAGATCATTCTCACGAATATATATCAAAGCTCCACCACGGGACGACAAGGTCTTTAATGAGGCTTACAGAAGCGCTCACACACGTTATTTCGGCCAGCTTTAATTGCTTGGCCATAATTCACCAACCACCATATAATATGCAAATAATATAAGGATACAAAAAGGCCCCGAGGCACATTTGACTCGGAGCTTTAAACTGTAGATAAAGTAGTGGTCCTTTAGGATTTCGCGTATTACGCGACGCTTTTCCTTTGTGACAAGGGTCATGTTCGTTTGGGAAGTATGCTGAACAGACTTTTTTTCAATTTTTGAAATAATATCCGTACTTTTTATTAAAAACATACAGCGCTTTTTTGCATTTTTGATTTTTTGTCCGTACCGAGTACGGATTTTTTTCT
>JAZQOL010000039.1:0-51079 GCA_045627845.1 Lachnospiraceae bacterium
GTAGTGTTCCTGCACCCATTCTTCAATATCTTTGTATGTAGCTTTAGCCTCAGCACTTGTAAGATCAAGTTCATCCATATCTAACTTAACATTGACATGATGCTTCGCCTCATGAAGTTTGGACAATAGACATACCGTCTCGACATGCACCGTCTTTGGAAACATATCAACACACTCCGATTTCTCAACCTTATAGCCTCCCTTTTTGAAAAGAGCAAGGTCTCTTGCGAGTGTATCCGGACCACAGGATACGTATACGACCTTACGAGGCGAAAGTGCAAGAACAGACTTGATGAAACGCTCATCTGATCCTTGTCTTGGCGGATCCATGAAGACTACATCAATTTTCGCATTATCTGCTGCCAACTTTTCCATAAAAGAACCCGCATCATCATTGTAAACGGTGAGATTTTTGATTCCGTTTTTCTTTGTGTTTGTGATGGCATCTCTCACCGCATCTTTGTTAAGTTCTACGCTGATTACTTCCTTTGCCTTATCGGACGCTATTATTCCGATAGTTCCGATTCCGCAATATGCATCAAGAATCACTTCTTTTCCGGTAAGTCCTGCATATTCGATTGCTTTTGAATAAAGGACTTCGGTCTGAACCGGATTAACCTGGTAAAACGATCTTGCAGATATTTTAAATACCTTATTACAAAGAGTATCCTCAATAAATCCTTTTCCCCAAAGGACATTCTCTCTGTCAGAAAGAACCAAAGAATCGGTTCTAAGGTTTATATTCTGCACTATTGTCGTTATCTCCGGATGCTTTGTCCTAAGTGCCTTGCAAAAGTTTACCTTAGAAGGGAAAACAGGAGAAGCTGTAACAAGAACAACCATTATCTCTCCTGACTTCTTTCCTACCCTTACAAGGACATGTCTTAGTAAGCCATAACCTGTATCTTCATCGTATACTTTTATTTTGAACGACTTAAGAAGTGAACGTATTGTCACGATTATCTCGTCAGCCTTCTTGTCTTCAAGAAGGCATGAATCAACAGGCACTATTCTGTGACTCTTCGTCTCATAAATTCCCGATATCGGATTGTGGCGTCTGTCCATTCCAAATGCCGCGGAAACCTTATTACGATAATGGAACGGAGTCTTCATACCGGTAATACCGGATAACTTTATAAACGGTTTAAGGAGGCCCGAAACATAGGCCTCCTTTGCTTTAAGTTCTTCGCTGTATTCTGTATCAATATATCTACATCCGCCACACTTTGCAGACACAGGGCATAAAGATTTTTTATCACTCATAACTGATGCCTTACCACCTTATACTCATCATCTTCAGAATAATACGGGCACTGAAATCTTGAATCAGCCATCATACGACCGTAATCATCCTCATCCATGTTGACCATACATTCGTAGCAGTCATATTCCTCATCATAAACATAATTAGAACAAGTATCACAAGTTCCGTATCCTGCCATCAGTTTTCCTTCTTTCCAATCTTTGCAGTGTATTTAAATGTCATAGGATATAAAGCACAAATTATAAAAATAACAAGAGCATATCTTCCTGTACGGACAAGGCGTGATGCCATTGTACCGTTTTTCAAAAATTCTGTTGAAAACGGAAGCTTGAATGCAGCATTTAATCCCATAAAGAGTCCACCACCGATTACAGTTCTTAAAACGATTCTTACAACACTCTTCGTATTCTCAAAGTTTACGAACTTCTTTTCAAAAAGGAAACTAACAACAGCACCTATTAAAATACCGTATCCGGAGAAGAAGTCATCACTTGTGCAAAAGAAAAGTCCCGGAATGCCGGTTGCAACAAGCACAGCATAATACACTGTAGTTTTCTTAATTACACGTCCAATAAACGGCACGAGAAAAACAATAATAAGTCCAAGTGTCCATCCACCTAAGACATCCGTAGGATAATGAACACCCAATACAAATCTGGACACGCCTACGAATATAGGTATTATAAACAAAAGAATCCTAACGGGCTTATTTTTTACAGTAACTCCAAGCGTTCCAAAAACCGACATCGAATTGGAAGAATGCCCACTCGGACACGAATAGCCCTGCGCAGCAATATCATAAATGTCCGCATCCTTCTCAACCGGTTTAAGACACTTTATTCCTTCTGTGTCAAAGTAAGGTCGGCGCCTTAATATCACGTTCTTGATTGAAGCCGTCCAAACAGCATTAGCAGAAAGGTTAAGCGCAACAGTTTTTCCAAGTTCTTTATTAACGCCCCAGTACAAAACACCAAGAATTCCCACGCAGAAAAGCTCTTCACCAAGGCATGAAATCAGTGAAAATAAAGTTACCCAGAAACCGGAACCGAATATACTCTGTAGGCCTTCTATAAGATTAATTTCCCATCCGAAATAGAAAGTATTTCCCATTTACATACTCCTGTTACCAGCAATTAAAATGCCCAGTTTCCATCCTTGAATATCTGAACTTCTTTGCCATCCTTTGTGGTTGCAACAATGTTTAAATCCTCGGAACCAATCATGAAATCCACATGTTCCATGGATTCGTTGATTCCCATTTTTTTGCATTCCTCGTTTGTCTTTTCTTCGAAGCTGATAATAGTATCATTAAAACCTCTACCCAAAGCAAGATGACACGCTGCGTTTTCATCAAATAATGTGTTGTAGAATAAAATCCCGCTGTTCTGAATCGGTGAATCATAAGGCACCAAAGCACACTCTCCAAGATAAGCACTGCCTTCGTCCATGCCTATCATTGTAGAAAGAACGTCCTTGTTTGACTTTGCATCCCATTCAACTGCTTTGCCGTCTTTGAATCTAATCCAGAAATCTTCGATAAGAATTCCGTTGTAGCTAAGAGGCTTTGTAGCGTATACAATTCCTTCCGCCTCTCCTCTCATCGGTGAAGTGAATACTTCCTCGGAAGGAATATTGGGGTTAAAAGAAATGCCCTGAAGGCTTGTATCGTAGCCTCCGCAGAAGCGTGCGCCGTCAATCAGGCCTACCGTAAGGTCAGTTCCATTCTTGGATGTATAATGAAGGCTCTTAACGCCAAGCGAATTAATATAGTCCTGACGTTTCTTAAGAGAAGCGTTGTGTTCCTCCCATGCTTTTACCGGATCATCGTCAACTCTTGCGCAAAGAAGAATCTTCTCCCAAAGTTTCTCGATTGCCTGCTTCTTTGAAAGTTCGGGGAAGAGTTTCTTTGCCCACTTTTCACCCGGAACAGCAGCTATACACCACTGATACTTATTCTCAATGGCATCTGTATATTTCTTTGTAAGAGGGTATCTCTTCTGAACAGCCTTTGCATACTTTTCCATGTTCATTCTCTTAAGTCCGTCGGGATCTTCTGATTCAATGTAAATACGGCATGGAATCGTGTCAACGTAGTGCTGCAGTCTTGCCTCATCATAATTGGTAAGTTCGCTTAATGTCTTTGCCGATCTGTACTTAACATTCACAACCGCAAGAGGCTGATATGTCCAGTCAACAATTACGGTTTTTGCACCAAGTTTATAACATTCTTCAACCACCATCTGAACAAACTCAGGCTGGTCAAGCTCGGCCCTTATGAAAACCTCCTGACCCTTCTGAACATTTATACCCGATTTTGCAATAAGATTCGCATATTTTCTAAGTACTGTCTTTTTCATTATTATCTCCTAACATAAATCTGTAATAGTAATATTTTCAACTCAGTATATCATATTTTCTTCCTGAATGCCGAATTTTGTGTTAATTGAAAGATACCGTGACGTATAGTATTATATTTTATAAGAGTTACTATTCACAGTATGATTAAATATATGCACAGTAGCGTCAAGCTCGCTTGTAAGCTACTGTATATATGATTAATCATGGACTGCGAAGCAGGAACTCCACCCCGATAAGCAGTTTTAGCAGCGTAGCTGCGGGGAAGAAGGCATCAGCCTTCAACTGCACATGGGCGTGAAGTTACTGTGAATAGTCTATATTAAAAGCAAACTTGGGAGGTTAGATTGATGATAGATTATTCAGAAGGTACAGGAAAACAGTATCACACACAGGTGGGAGTCGGGGATGTCGGCGAGTATGTCATAATGCCCGGTGACCCAAAAAGATGCGCTAAAATTGCAAAGCACTTCGACAATCCCGTTCTTGTAGCAGATTCACGTGAATACGTCACATACACAGGAACACTTGACGGTGTAAAGGTTTCAGTTACTTCAACCGGTATCGGTGGTCCCAGTGCATCTATTGCCATAGACGAATTAAGTAAAGTAGGTGCAAAAACCTTTATAAGAATTGGCACATGTGGAGGAATGCAGCTTGATGTTGAAGGCGGAGACGTTGTAATTGCGACCGGCGCCATCCGTATGGAGGGTACCAGCCGTGAATTTGCACCCATCGAATATCCTGCAGTACCTGATTTTGATGTAACTACTGCACTGTCAGTTGCTGCTAAGAAGCTTGGATACAAGCATCACCTTGGAGTCGTTCAGTGTAAAGATTCTTTCTTTGGACAGCATGAGCCCGAGATTATGCCGGTTTCCTATGAACTTCAAAACAAGTGGCAGGCCTGGTTACGTATGGGCTGTCTTGCTTCCGAAATGGAGTCAGCAGCACTTTTCATCGCAGGTTCATTTTTAAAGGTTCGCGTTGGTTCGTGTTTCCTCGTAGTTGCTAATCAGGAGCGTGCAAAAGCAGGGCTTTCCAATGAACAGGTTCACGATACGGAGCGTGCAATCGAAGTAGCTGTCGAAGCAATAAGAGAACTTATCAGACAGGAAAAGAATAAATAACTACATCTTGTAGTTTTTGCCCTAAAGATTCCCAAGAAAAGGACGATATATAGTATGTAGGCAAATGGATTTGCCGAAATGGTATCACGGATGATGAAAAAACACTATCATATCATCATTTTTAGGGGAAGAATGGGAATATGACGATCCAAGGGTCCATGTCTTTGACTCAGGCAATTTCCGAATATCGGGCAGTGCCTTATGTGAATTCGGATTTTGAAGGCGAGAAAAGATTATTTGGCAAAGAAGATAACAAAGAAGGCATCGTGGAGAAAGATGTCGAAGAAGTAAATACACTTGATACACCTTCTATAGAAATGCAGGTATCCACCAGAATGTTAAACCGTATCCGCACACTCTCTCAGACAGCACTCATGGATTTAACACGGCCGTCCGAGGATTCAAACGGAAATCTTTCAAAGGTAAATGACATTGTTTCCAAACTTGCAGTATTAACAGCAAAGCTTTCCGACAAAACCATATCGGAAGGGGAACGTACTTACATTCAGAGTGAAATTGATTTTCTTGGAAGGGATGTTGCAACAGTAGATTTAGCAATATAAAGCAATGACCGGAGCCATATGGCACCGGTCATTTTTATTGCAAATAATATTCTTTTATCAATATTTAACTACGCTTACTTCTCCGTTTGAAAGGGCAGCTTCTCTTCCGTCATCATATTTAACAAGCAGTCTGCACTCATCGTCTATTCCCGTCACAAGCGCGTATTCCTTTTTTAAATCCGGATTATTCGGATTAATCTGAACGTAATTGCCAATCAGAAAAGAGCGTTCTCTGTACTCATCCGTGTATCCCATTCCCGGGTCATTGTACAGTTTCATGAACTCTGATATTGTCTCTGCCACAAGACGGTTTCTTGCGTCATCGGTCTTCTCGGAGCTTCCAAGAAGCGCACCCGCAACATTCTTTATTTCATCCGGATACCCGTCTGCAGGTTCGTAAACATTGATTCCGATTCCGACAATTACATATGACAGGCTACCGTCCTCTATCGAGGTATATGCTTCCGATAAAATACCTGATACCTTTCGTTCTTTATAATACAGATCGTTAACCCATTTAATCGATGCTTTTATTCCTAATGACTTTTCTATTGCTTTACAGGCAGCAACGGCTATCTTACACGTAAGTCCCGTCGCTTTTTTTACATCTGTCCTAGGATGCAAAAGAAAACTGAAATACACTCCGGTCCCTTTTGGTGAAAAGAAGTTTCTTCCTCTTCTGCCACGACCTCCTGACTGAAAATTAGCTATGTACACGCAATCATCTTCCATTCCGTTGTCCGCACATTTTTTTGCATATGTGTTTGTTGAGTTTATCTCGTCCATGACAACGGTTTTTATTGAAATATTATTCTTTTCAAGAACATCATCAATTACTTCTTTTGACAGCATATCGTAGTCAAGAATAAGACTATAGCCCCTGTTCGTAACCGCTTCTATACGATGACCGTCTTCGCGTAGGTTCTTAATTGCTTTCCAAACCGCAGCTCTTGTTAAAAACAGTTCCGAAGCAATTTCTTCTCCCGAAACAAAACTGTTTGATTTACTTTTTAACAAATCCAAAACTTTATCTTTAGTCTTCAAAATCAGAGTCACTTCCTTTGTCTTCTTTTTTACGTCTTGAGTCTTCAATCTCAGTCATGTAACCTGCTGTAATGATACCTGCAGGAAGTGCAACAATTGCTATTCCAATGAAAGCAGAAAGCATCGTGATAACACGACCTGCATTCGTTACCGGGTAAATATCTCCGTATCCCATTGTTGTAAGTGAAACTGTTGCCCAGTAAATTGCTTCAAAGAAATCTGAAAAGCTTTCCGGCTCAACGTTAAAGATAACCAGGCCGGACACAACAATATACCCGATTGCAAGTGTACACACGGCTATAAGCGCATCCTTCGATTTTCTTAGTACGTTTACAATGATACGTATATTTTTTGAATATCTTACAGTCTTGAATACGCGAAGAACTCTTAGTGTTCTTACAAGTCTGAATACACGAAGTGTTCTGAAACCGGAATTTAGTATCGAAATGCTTGGAAGAATTGAAAGAAGATCAACTATTGCCATTTTGCAAAAAGGATAGCGTACAAACGACCACGCAGTTTTTTTGCCGAATTTATAATCTGCAGTAAGCCATCTTAATATGTAATCAATTATGAAGATGACTACAGCAACCTTGTCAATATATTCCATCACAGGATAAGTTTCCTTAAATGCCAGTGGAACAAGGCTTGCAACAATCACTATCATCATGAAAATATCATAGACGGAACTTAGCTTGTCGTCACCGTCGCTCACTTCAATTATTTCGAAAAGGCGCTTTCTTATTTTCATTTTGCTCTCCGATTTATCACTTAAAAAAATTATTTTTCGCTATTCAGACTATCAAAACAAATACACTTTGTAAACAGTAATCAAAAGCTCGCCTATCAGCCTAACCATAAAACCGGATAATCAAAGCAATAAAAAACACGAACGCATCGCGAGTATCGCATTAACGTTCGTGTTCTCCCTTTACACACAGCTTTAAGATTATTTCACAATATCAGCATCGGGTGCGTTCTTTTTAACTGACTCGATACCATTAATGCAGTTTGCAAGAGTCTTATAACCTTCGCTTACTGCGATAATCTGTCCATTTTTTGCTGTAAGTCTGAAACGGAATTCACCGGCCTTGTCGGTGTAAACTTCAAACTTAGGATTCTTCTCTGTTGTAAAGCCTTCCTTAGTCTGATCCTCGACTGCAGCAACTGCTGCGTTAGCCTTTACGCTTTCGATTCCGTTCTTGCATGCAGCCTCTGTAGTATATACTTCAGAAGTTGCGATGACCTGTCCGTTTGTAGCAAGCAGGTCGAACTTTGTTCCGGTCTTTGTTTCTTTAACAATAAACTTTCCCATTTATATTAATCCCCTTTGTATAAATGAATCGCAGCATAAGCTACTTGTGTTAATTTATTAAAGAAGAATTAACGAAAAAGCAACAGATTGTTATTTTCTTGCGAAAACAGGTAAAACATATAGGATTTGGCACAAAAAAATATATTAATACTACATTTTGTGGTTGATTAATGCCATTCTTTTGAAAGAAACATAGTAATTAATGTTACCGTAGTTATTAATTCCTACACAGTTTGTTGTATTCCCAACAGAAGAAGTGACACTACCACATGATATTTCTGACGTATTGTGAATTCCTACATTGTTTGTCCCCGCCACGTCAACGTAAATCATGGTATCAAGCACCATCGCTCCGATATTCTTTTAATGCTTACTGTAGATTCAATGGCAATCTCGTCTTCAAGTTCAATCACATTTTCAAGAAGGTCTACTGTCCACGAGCCCTTCTTTTCATGAAAGCTTCAAGATCGGGTGAAAAGGCAACAGTCTGAGTTTCCCCATTTTCAGAGGTAACCTTTACATCCGGATAATCAGTTCTCTTATCATCCTTCTTTTTACCTGAATCCTTTTTATTGTCTTCTGCCTTACCGTCTTTATCAGACTCCCCTTTCGAGGTTCTGTCTTTATCTTTTGACGTATATTCTCTTTCATTTCTGACAGATTCTCTTCTATCGCGTTTCCTGTCGGAAGATTCTTCTCCGCAGGCGGTTACCACTGTCAGCAAAAGAAATAATGTTGTGAAACAATAAAAAAGTTTTTTCATTAATTATCGCCTTTAACATCCCTATGAATTAATGATTCGCGATATACTTGTCGTTCAAAAGCCGAATTTTATCAAACGCAGCGTTGAGCCTGTCAAAATCAACACTTCCATCCTGAAATATGGAAGTAGCCTCAACAGTATAATCGCCATCATATCCATAGGCTGAAAGCTTACAAAAGAACTCATCAAAGTCTACATGCCCTTCTCCGACGGCAAGAACCTTCATGTTGCCCCAATCCATATAGCCTCCGCTGTAATCGTTCACGTGAAGGTGACGTATTCTTCTTTCTTTTACAAGCGATTCATAATCTTTATCAAAAAGCTTCATAGTCTCACAATGAAACTCAGCCATCTTCGTGTCATATGTAAAACCGGCATCGTCGTACATGTCAGCCACACGTTTGACATTCTGTATCGGAGAATACGTATTGCATATAACATTCTCAGCCAGAAGATCAACTCCGACCTCCTTAGCCATAGCCTTCCATTTTCCGAATCTTTCAACATTCTTTTCAATATTTTTATCGGAAACCGTTCCGTTCCAAAGATGTAAAACCATCTTCGAAACGCCTATTTTCTCGGCTGCTTTTATGTTTTGTATGAAACGGTTTGTCCCATCTTTATAGGCTGCTTCGTCTTCTTCTTTTGTCATTATGTGGTCGTAAAACTGTCCGCCATAATACGATGTAGTCATGGCGCATAACGATTCGCCAAGCGATTTCTCGCTATGCATTACGGGAATATAGAAGCCAAAACTTTTAACAGTATTTGCCATCCTGTCCATATTCTCATACCATTTGCTACTCATCATGAGTTCAAATCCGTCGCAATTAAGCTTTGGAGCAAATTCCTTAATTAACTCGTAATTATTGTTATTCAGTCTTCCGATTATCGCTCCGGTCGAGCAAATAACTTTGTTCATATGCGCACTTTCCTTTTATGTTTTGTAGTTGTTTTACATCAGCAACATTTCAAAACATTATAACGCACCCTTGAGCGATTTTATATAAAAAGTGAAAATAAACATGTCCTCTTTTACATTATCATCCCATAAAAAGTTTAAACATTGCAAATATTACGATTTACATTGATTATATTAATGTTTTAACCACGTTCAGGCAAATTTACAGATTCCGGTGTTACCCAACCTTTTTTTGTGTTACGGTATTCAATTGCAAAAGAATCATTACCGACAAGAACAATTCCCTCTTCCCGAGCGTACTTTCTGGCTGTCTCTGTAAAATCACTCTTGTAATAATAAAACCTTACTCTTTTTGCGGAATATCTGTCCGCTATGTTCTTAAGCAACATCATGCTCTTTGATTCATACATTTTCTTGCCCTTTAAAACGACCCATAAACAGTTTTCATGATTATAACTTCCGATAATAACATTTCTGTCGTTATCTAGTCTGTGAACATTTTGAAATCCCTGGTCCTTTACCATATCGCATACGGTTTCAACGTAATCATCCTCTGCCAGTTCGCTGAATGTCTCTGCTCTATCATGGAATGAAAATTTTCGGTATATAAAATAAATGGTAGTAGGAATAAAAAGTATTACTCCCAGCGCCAAAAAATACAACCCTTTAATAATAAAGAAAATCAGTACAATAAACAAAATAACAATTGCTTCCATTTCTATCTCCTTCTAAGGCTACAGGCCATACATTTTCAATCAAAGGTTTTGTTTCACCCCTGCCTGTGTCTGAAAAAATCGTACAAAAAAACGAGTCCGTTTGTACGGACTCGTTTAGAGCACATCTGTTCGGTTGCCCGCTATTTTCTTTCTATCTCCACGCCTGCATAAGCGGAAGAAGCAGAATGAGTCTCACAGGCTTCGCTTATAACAAGCTTTGTTACACCTGTTCCCGATACTATACCATATCTTCAAGATAAACCTTAAGTTCAATATGATTCTCGATTCCGTTAAAATTCATGTAAGTCTCCCATTAATTCTCGCAAAGTCATCTTCTATTAAGCGTTTGCGAGAATATTATACTACATTTTCTCGCAAAAACTCTTCTGACATGCAGTTTGCGAGAATTTTCTTCTTCTTTTTCTCGCAAAATCACTTCTGAGATACGGTTTGCGAGAATTTTCGTCTTCTTTTTCTCGCAAAATCACTTCTGAGATGCAGTTTGCGAGAATAATGTTCTCCGCTGTCTCGCAAACCTTTCCATTAGACGCAATCTGCGAGAATCAATATCGCTTTGTCTTTGTTAAAGTATAGCTACTAAAAATAAACTAGCTCCTGCCTCTTTTGCCAGCCTTACAAATGTCCAATAATTCAAGCTGTACATTTTGGCTCCCTTTGCATAGGTTACAAAGTCGTGATAATTCTCATCATTCAAATACTTGTCCCAATCTGGAGCTCGTGGGCTTTTCTTCGTTTCTCTTTCCTGCATGTGTGAAACCTCCTTCGATATTACTGTAGTAAAGTCAGAACTTGAAATAACGAATGAATGACTTTACAGTACTCAGATTACGGAAAAGGATCTTATTAAGGACATAGTAGACGCTACTGAAGAAAAGACAGAGATAACTAAACACAGTAATGCAGTTGCTGAGATTGCAGATTATCTGACTGACAAATTATCCGAACTAAATCAGGATACATAAACATATTGAAATCAGCCTTCAAAAATAGGGGGTAAAAAGGTTAAAAAAAAGGCAAAAAAAAATAGAACCTTCTTTATGAAAGCTCTATTTTACAGCGTCGGAGTGACAAGACTTGAACTTGCGGCCTCCACGTCCCTAACGTGGCGCTCTACCACCTGAGCCACACCCCGGAAATAGCGAGAGGGGGATTCGAACCCTCGACACCGCGGGTATGAACCGCGTGCTCTAGCCAACTGAGCTATCTCGCCATAGGTTGATATTTTATTAAGTCAGTAGAATGGGGCCTACAGGGCTCGAACCTGTGACCCTCTGCTTGTAAGGCAGATGCTCTCCCAGCTGAGCTAAGACCCCTTGTCTTAACCGACTTTGTTAGTATACAAAAGCAATGAATGAATGTCAAGCAAAAAATTAAAAATAAATATTCCTTTCCATCACTCGCCTTGCTTTGCACATCCTAAGCAACCTGCGCAGCCTTGCGCTACACCCGTCATATCCTTAATGCTTCCGATCAAGCAGACAGCATGCGCTGCGATACCTTCTTTGGCTCCGGTAAACCCAAGGCCTTCCTCGGTAGTCGCCTTGACGTTCACGCAGGAAACCTCAATTCTTAATGCTGTTGCAATGTTCTCACGCATTTTATCTATATGAGGTCGCATCTTGGGGGCCTGTGCGAGAATCGTTGCATCAATATTCTCAACGTAGTAAAGGTTCTGTTCCAAAAGATCGCCGACGTGCGCCAAAAGTTTCAGGCTGTCAGCACCTTCATATAAAGGATCCGTATCCGGGAAATGAAGTCCTATGTCTCCAAGAGCTGCTGCCCCAAGAAGCGCATCCATAATCGCATGTACCAAAACATCCGCATCAGAATGCCCCAAAAGACCCTTTTCATATGGGATATTGACTCCGCCCATTATAAGTTTTCTACCCTCAACGAGGCGATGAACATCATAGCCATGACCTATTCTCATTACATTCTCTCCGGTGCATTAAATCCAAGTAAATCAATACATGTTTCAAGCACATTTTTTGTAAGGTTAATAAGCGCAATGTATGAAGCCTTCTTTGACTCATCTTCTTCGGAAAGAATCTTTGTCTCATGATAGAAAGAGTTAAATGCATTTGAGAGATCGTAAATATATGCACAAATCTTGTTCGGTGCAAGTTCTTCGTAAGCAGCTTCCATTGTAGGTACAAAGAAAGTAAGAGCCTTCATAAGATCCTTCTCGGAAGCATTGTCACAACCTGAAATCTCGCAGGAAGCAACATTGCCGCCATTGCTTTCATACTTATCGAGAATCGACTTTATACGTACAATTGTATAAAGGATGTAGGGACCGGAATTTCCTTCAAAAGAAATAAAACGATCCATATCAAAAATGTAATCCTTTGCAGGAACATTTGAAAGATCACCATATTTGATTGCAGCAAGACCAACCATCTTTGAAGTCTTAACAGCCTCTTCCTCGCTCATATCACGGTTTTCTTTAATCTTTTCGTAAGTGGCTGCATTAATATCGTTCATAAGATTTTCAAGTCTCATAACTCCGCCGTCACGGGTTTTGAAAGGCTTTCCGTCCTTACCGTTCATGGTACCGAAACCGATATGATAAAGATTAGTCTCGGGAGTTACAAGATTTGTCTTGTGCGCGCACCGGAATACCTGTTCAAAGTAAAGATCCTGTCTCTTGTCGGTAAGATAAATGTAACGGTCGGGATTATACTTTTCCTTACGATCAAGAATGGTCGCAAGGTCTGTTGTATTGTATAAAGAAGCTCCGTCAGACTTAAGAATAATGCAGGGAGGAACTTCCTTTGTATCGGTTTCTTCCTTAACGTCAACTACAAGTGCGCCCTCACTGATGTAAGCATGACCGCCATCCTTCATGAACTGAACCATACCGGGAATTACTTCATGAACCGAAGATTCACCGTTCCAAAGGTCAAAATGAACGTCAAGGTTATCATAAATTCGACGCATATCATTAACCGAGATATTAATAATGTGATTCCAAAGAGCACGGTATCCGCGTACTCCGCTCTGAAGTTTAAAGGTTGCTTCCATCGCTTTAGCCTTGTATGCTTCATCTTCTTTTGACTTCTTGGAAGCTGTAGGATACATTTCCTCAAGGTCAGCTACCGTAAAAGGTGCCTCCGAAGGATATTCTCCTGTAAAGCTTTCATCAAAATAAGGAAGCTCAGGCTTACGGGTCTGAAGTTCGTACATAACAAGACCCATGGGAGTTCCCCAGTCTCCAAGGTGAATGTCCGCAATAGTCTTATGGCCCATGTACTGGCATATTCTCTTTACCGAATCACCGATTACGCCAGAACGAAGGTGACCTACATGAAGAGCCTTTGCAACATTCGGTCCGCCGTAATCAAGCATGATTGTGAGTTTCTTTTCAGGCTTCTCAAGACCAAACTTTTCTTCCGAAGCCATCTTCTTAACATACTCACATACAAAATTTTCATTGATATCAAGATTAATAAAGCCCGGCATAACGGCTTCGGCCTTACTAAACATCTCATCATTTTCAAGATTTTTCAAAACGGCCTGTGCAATCATAATAGGTGCACATTTAACCTGTTTTGCAAGAGCCATAGCTCCATTACACTGATATTCACAAAGGTCGGGACGGTTTGAAACATTAACCTTTCCCGCACTCCTTTCATATCCTGCCTTTTCAAAAGCATCCATTACATGCTCTGAAATCAATTCCATATACTTTTTCATAAACACCTCTTTATTGCTTACGACAGTGCTCTTGCATCCGCTTCAGCCTTTGAAAACGGGCATCCGCAATAGTTCTGCCGATATAAATCGTACTTTTTTGACAATTCTACGGACTGTTTGTATCCGTCTTTCTTTTTAAAATCGGAGAAAAGCCATGCTATCCCCTCTTCTTTGGCTATTTTCTCACCAATCTCATTTATCAGCGCAGCGTTCTTTAACGGGCTGATAGTCAATGTCGTGGTAAAGAAATCCGCACCGAGAAGTTTTGCTTTCCTAGCGCTTTCACGAAGTCGCAGTTCAAAGCATCTTGCGCATCTTGCTCCGCCCTCTTTTTCCTTTTCAAGACCTTTTGCAGTCAAAAGAAAGGGCTCTGCGTCATATACGTCATCAATACATTCAATCGATGCATTTGGATATTCCAAAGAAAGAGCCTCGACAAGTCGCCTTAGCTCGGATGAGCGCTTTTCGTACTCATCACAGTCCACAATGTTGGGATTATAGTAAAATACCTTAATTTTAATCTTATCCTGAAGATAAGTGAGGCAATAGCTTGAACATGGTGCACAACAAGCATGCAGGAGCAGTGTTTTTGACACTGCCCCTTCTGCTGATAACTGTTCATCCATTAGTTTTTGAAAATTCTTAGCATTCATTACTTAAAGTACTTAACGCCCGATTCAAATATCTTAAGGTCCTGTTCTCCATAGATGTTAATCGCAACAAAATCGCCACGTCTTTCAGAATGAGCCATCTTACCAAGACATCTTCCGTCTTCCGATGTAATACCTTCGATAGATGAATATGATCCGTTGATGTTGAACTCTTCATCCATAGAAATATTTCCGTCATAATCGGCGTATCTTGTAGCAACCTGACCATTTTTGTAAAGTTTTTCAATCCATTCGCTGCTTGCAACAAAACGTCCTTCACCATGTGAAGCAGGGTTACAGTATGTCTCGCCAAGCTTAGCGCCCTGCAACCAGGGCGACTTGTTTGAAACAACCTTGGTGTATACCATCTTGGATATGTGTCTGTTAATTGTGTTGTATGTAAGTGTAGGAGAATCGGAGCTCTGTGCATCGATAATCTCACCATAAGGAACAAGTCCAAGTTTAATTAGTGCCTGGAAACCGTTACAGATACCGAGTGCAAGTCCGTCTCTTTCGTTAAGAAGCTTCATAACCGCTTCTTTTAACTTTTCATTTCTGAATGCAGTAGCAAAGAACTTAGCTGATCCGTCAGGTTCATCACCGGCTGAGAAACCACCGGGGAACATGATAATCTGTGACTGTGCTATTGCCTTTTCAAATTCTGCAACCGAATCTCTGATGTCATCGGGATTCTGGTTTTTGAATACTTTAACTATCGTATCTGCGCCTGCTCTTTCAAACGCTTTCTTTGAGTCGTATTCGCAGTTTGTTCCGGGGAATACGGGAATAAATACGGTAGGCTTTGCAACTTTGTTTTTGCATACATAAACACTGTCTGCCTTGTAGATTTTGTCCTCAAGGCTCTCCGTTCCCTTGTATGCCTTTGTGGAGAACACCTTCTCAAGAGGCTTCTTCCATGTGTTAACAGCTTCTTCAAGGCTTAAACTTACATCCTTATAGTCAAAAGAAGCTTTATCGGAAACTTTACCGATCATTACCCACTCAATGTCCTCAGTGTCAGGCTTTGAAGATGTTTCAATCACAATACCGCCGAGAGCATTCTTAAACAATTCCTCAACATCAAGTTCTGAAGAGAACTCTACGCCGAGTCCGTTACCAAATGCCATCTTTGCAACAGAAACTGCAATACCGTTTGAATCGGTAGCATACGCAGCCTTAACCTTGCCGTTCTCATTGAGTCTTAAAATGTAGTTAAACATTTCAAGTGTCTTCTCGTAGTTGGGCATGTCATATTCGTCATGAGCAATCGGGAAGTATATAAGCTTGTCCCCGGCCTTTTTAAGTTCGGGGGTAACAATATCTTTTTCTTTTGCAATATCTACGGCGAAAGAAACAAGTGTCGGAGGAACATCTATATCATTGAATGTTCCGGACATTGAGTCTTTACCGCCGATTGAAGGAAGGCCGAATCCGATCTGCGCGTCATATGCACCAAGAAGTGCAGCAAACGGCTGGCTCCAACGCTTGGGATCTTCAGTCATACGTCTAAAGTACTCCTGGAAGGTGAAACGAATCTTTGTAGCATCACCACCTGAAGCAACAATCTTGGACATTGATGAAAGAACCGAATATACAGCTCCGTGATAAGGTGACCAGCTTGAAAGGTAAGGGTCGAAGCCGTAGCTCATCATAGTAACGGTATCGCATTTACCCTTAAGCACGGGAAGTTTTGCAACCATTGTCTGAGTTTCCGTAAGCTGTGTCTTACCGCCGTAAGGCATAAGAACCGAGCCTGCACCGATTGAGGAGTCAAATATTTCTACAAGACCCTTCTGTGAGCACTCATTAAGATCTGAAAGACCTGCAACAAGAGCAGCCTTCATATCATTATTCTCAACAGCCTTTGCAACCTTCTCTATAGCGATCTTCTCAAAGTAATTGTCTTTTTCATCAGGCATCTCAACAGTAACCTTAGTTTCCTGATGAGCTCCGTTTGTATCAAGGAACGCTCTTGAAAGGTTAACAATCTCTTTGCCTCTCCACGAAAGAACGAGTCTGGGCTCCTTTGTAACAACAGCAACCTTAACAGCCTCAAGATTTTCTTCCTCGGAATACTTAAGGAATGCATCTGCATCCTTAGGATCCACAACTACCGCCATACGTTCCTGAGATTCCGAAATAGCAAGCTCTGTACCATCAAGGCCTGCATATTTCTTGGGTACAAGATCTAGATTTACCTGTAAACCGTCGGCAAGCTCGCCGATTGCAACAGATACTCCGCCTGCACCAAAGTCATTACACTTTTTGATAAGTTTTGTAACTTCGGGTCTTCTGAAGAGACGCTGAATCTTACGCTCGGTAGGCGCATTACCCTTTTGAACTTCAGCTCCGCAACTTTCCAAGGAAGCCTCTGTGTGAACCTTTGAGGAACCGGTAGCACCACCACAGCCATCACGTCCGGTACGTCCGCCAAGAAGGATAATGATATCCCCGGGATCAGATGTCTCACGAATAACGTTTGCTCTGGGAGCTGCACCCATAACTGCACCAATCTCCATACGCTTTGCAACGTAATTAGGGTGATATATTTCTTTTACATAGCCTGTTGCAAGTCCAATTTGGTTACCGTATGACGAATAACCTGCTGCTGCACCCTTAACAAGCTTTTTCTGTGAAAGTTTTCCTTTTAATGTTTCGCTTACGGGAACTGTAGGATCTGCAGCACCGGTAACACGCATAGCCTGATATACATAGGAACGCCCCGAAAGAGGATCACGGATTGCTCCGCCAAGACATGTAGCTGCGCCACCGAAAGGTTCGATTTCGGTAGGATGGTTGTGCGTTTCATTCTTAAAACTTACAAGCCATTCTTCTGTTTCGCCATCGATTTCAACAGGCACAACTATAGAACATGCATTGATTTCATCGGATTCTTCCTGGTCATCAAGCTTGCCCTCTTTCTTAAGCTTTCTCATAGCCATCAAAGCAAGGTCCATAAGGCATACAAACTTATCAGGTCTGTTCTTAAACAGTTCAGCCCTTGTATCAAGATAGCTCTGGTAAGTTGTCTCGATCGGATTCTTATAGAAGCCGTCTTCAAAAGTAATATCCTTAAGTTCTGTAGAGAAAGTTGTATGTCTGCAGTGGTCTGACCAATATGTATCAAGAACACGGATTTCTGTCATTGAAGGATCTCTGTGTTCTTCCTTTTTAAAGTAATTCTGAATATGTAAAAAGTCCTTGAATGTCATTGCAAGGTTCAAAGAAAGATAAAGTTCCTTTAAAGGAGCCTCCTCCATATCCTTAAAGCCTTCAAAAATAATAACGTCCGCAGGCTCCTTAAACTCGGTAATAAGTGTTTCGGGTTTTTCAAGTCCTGTAAGTCTTGAATCAACAGGGTTGATACAGTATGACTTAATCTTATCGAATTCCTCATCTGTAATATTTCCCGAAAGAACATACGTCACAGCTGTTTTGATAACAGGCTTCTCGTTTTCATTCAAAAAACCGATACACTGTACTGCGGAATCTGCTCTCTGGTCAAACTGACCGGGCAAAAATTCAACTCCGAAAACTCTGTCCCCATCATTAACCTTTAAATCTTCAAATGTAATATCATCAACCGGAGGTTCCGAAAAGATTGAGCGAACCGCTCTCTCAAATGTATCGTCAGAAATATCCTCCACATCATAACGAATCAGTACCCGTACCCCCGTAACGCTGCTGATTCCCAGGAAACCGGAAATCTCTTCCTTAAGTTCCTTGGCCTTAACGGCAAAGGGTTCCTTTTTTTCGACATAAATACGTCTAACATTTCCCATGTTATAACATGTTCTCCTTTCGCATAATTCCTATACGCTTCATTATATTCAAGGCTGAAAAACACCTCATATATTTAAAAAGATGAGGTCATCGAGGCCTCATCATTTTTATTCTTCCACAATAAGGCCACTTAAAATGTATAAAATCTGCATCTCGACTTCTTTCTCGGTCACACCTATTGTCTTGGCAGCCATTTTAAGGCCTTCTAGTGTATATAAAATATTACCGGCAGCAAGAGCGCTGTCTTCGCAGTAAAACTCATCGTTTTCAACACCCTTATCAATAACTGCTGTAAGAAAAGCAAGTTTCTTTTCAAACATCGGCTTATATAAAACATCCGTTTCTCCGGACATTGTCTTTGAGAAAAGATATTCATAAACCGCCACGGATAAGTCATCTTCTTTTTGAAGGACAGCCTTCTTTTGCTCATTTAAAAACAGTGCAAGCACCTCACCTGCAGAAATATCCTTAGGCACACTACCAAACGCATCATTTTCCTCAAGGCAAGCCAAAAGAATACTTTCCGTACTGTCAAAATAAATATAAAGACCTCCGCGTGAAATATTGCAGGCTTCCACAATATCCTTCATCGTAACGTCCTTATATCCCTTCTTTGAAAAGACGCTCCTTGCGGTATCAAGAATATACTGTTTCTTTTTCGCAGCTTTGTCGCTCATAAATCTCTCCGTTCAAAATAATCAGGCAAATGGCTTGTCCCACCGTTCCAAAAGGCTCTTCATCTTCTTAAGGACTGCCAAAAAAGTTCCTTCTTCAACAGCCTGCGCCCAAAGTTTTCCTTTTGTTCTGCCACCAAGCACATACTTGCTGAGGACACCACACAGGACATTTGCACGCTTCATATCAGCCTTTTCAACAGCTTCCATTTCTCCGTCATGATCCTTTATGAAATACTGAGAATATGTATACATATAATTCTCATCCATAAGTTCAGTCTTTTGTGCTTCATTAATAAAGTTCAAAAGCATCGAATCATAGACCGGGAAAGAAAACGTGGTCTTTGACAAGTCGTTTCCATCATACACTCCGGAAACATTAACTCCAACCTTTGTCTCAAGCCAGGAAATGTAAGGAATCAGTCGTTCCACATCTTTGCGATAATCACAAAGATTAATCTCTTTCATTGAAAACCTCCTCTTACCACGTCCGTAAAAACGCAAATACCCACAATACTTTTATTATCTTACCATACATTTTCGAAAAGACAAGAATAAACATGGCTTTCTTTCGCACTTTTTACCATTTGTTCTACAAAGTGACAAAATACCTGCCCAGCCTACGGTTTATGCACCCCGGCAACCAGCGTAATTGTTGAACGGTGCAGCAAAATGCATATCACTATGCACTTGGCATTTTCTTCTTCTGATTGCAGGTGTCTTTTAAAACGTTTGACATGTCTTTCCCCGGCTTCTTTCACTCGCATACACTTTTCGGATGCTTAGAGTAAATCACGTGAATCTTTGACTTCGACGGGTCTTTAATGGAAACAAACGAGACAAATCGCCCCGGATGGGCGATTTAGGTTAATTGAGCCACGGATGGCGACTTTAACCGGGTCGAACGTGGCCAAACCCGTCGAAGTCTTAGAGTCACGTAGGTTTACGGGGCGCATCCGAAAAGTGTATGCGAAGTGGCAAGACACCGAGGAAGACAAATCCCCCGTTAAAAAGACACCTGAGTTGAAGAAAATGCCTCGCACAGTGATATGGGCATTTCGGCACAAAGTTCAACAATTACGCTGGTTGCCGGGGCGCATATAGCAGATGTTCGCAGGTATTTTTCCGTTTAGAGGTCTTTGGGATAAAGATAGCGAAAGAAAGTTGCCTATGGTATAATTGAGATAAATTATAATATTTTTGTGTATTGCCGTTTCATGAGGGGAATAATCGGTTTTTGGAGGTAAACGTGGCAGCGCAGGAAGTAGCAAAAGACAAAATAATCTGTACTGAAGGTCAGTCTCTGGATGCGATTCATATCATAGTGTCCGGAAGTGTAAAAGCCCATTTTTCGGGCGGAGATTTCATTTTAAAAAAGGGCGATGTTGTAGGTCTTTGCGATCTTGCATATGATTCGCACTTTTTTACGTATTCTACACTTGAGAATTCTTCATTTGTTTCTTTTCCAATAAAAGACAAAACATCCATTGGAAACATTGTCAAATTAAATCCCGAGGTTGCCAAGATGATGTACACCTCGATGATTAATCAGGTTGCTCTTATTTTGTCCGCATACATGCGTTCTTCCGAGAAGTGTTCTTCTTTGTACGAGCGTATTCGTGGGATGTATGAAGCATATTCAGACATATGCGCTCATAACAACATTATTTCAAGGACGTTGCCTGCTCTCGAAGATTTTTCCAAGGTTGAGCCCGAAGGAACCGTTCCCGACTGGATTATCGGATATTACAGTTGTATGAGAGAATTTCCTCAGGAATTAAGACTTTCCTTATCTGCAAGAATTCCTTTTCTTACAGGTATGCTTATAAAGGCAAGCAGTGATATTCATTCCACATTTTCCGCAATGGAAACAATGCAGGACTATATTTCCGACAACTCCAAGATTCTTTTGCAGGAATCCGGACTTGATATTTTCGATTTATATTCAACCCTCTTCTTAAGACTAAAACAGGGAACACCCGACTCCGAAACCTTAAAGTCTTCTTTGGATGAGTTGATTGACTATCTCGAGACCTGCAATGATATAAGTCACGAGCTTCTTAAAACCCGTGTCAGTGAATTTCGTTCCAAGTTATCGGGAATACTCAGCAACAAAATTTCCTCTGAAGGAAAAGCCGTCGTTTCCAACAATGAGCTTACAAATGCTCTAGATATTATTCTTGAATACGCAGGTGTTGACGAAGAAACAGCAAACGGATTCAAAATCTGCATCTCCAAGTATAAGAAGCTTTCCGATAAGGCATCAAGTGATGATGTTGCAAGAAAACTTCGTCAGGAAATAACAGCTTACTTCTACGCTATTTATACGGAGGCGTTCAAAGTAAGCGTTAAAGATGTTGCTCTCAGCCGTGTGCTCAAGATGTTCTTCAATTTTGGTTTTGTTGATGCGGAACTTGCCGGAATCGAGAACGCAAACTATCTGTACAATATTGCGGATGATTTCCGCGGAGACAGTGATAACGGCGTATATACAGCCTATGAATGGCTCACTGCCATATATAATAAAGAAAAAGAACCAAGCCGAAACGAGTTTGACACCGATTATCTGCAATATCTGCATGAGCAGAAGGTTCAGGGCAAGATCGACGATGCCGGAGAAAAAACTCTTGCAAAAGATCCGGGCGAACGCGTTCTTTTCGAATTAACAAACATGTTCCCTACCGTCAACAAGATGACTTACGGAAGACTCAGTTCTTTCTGCCCCGTACTTTGCGAAGCAGATGTAATAAAGCCTCTTGATACATGCATGGTTACCGTTGACGGAATACTTGAAAGTTACCGAAAGCTCGAAGCAATCGACTACGGTGCTTTCTATCGCGAAACAATTTATACCAATGATGCCTGCGGTATTTCAAAAGAAGTTATAAACGTACGTATAACCCCCGATATAATTCTCATGCCCAACATCGGAACACGCGGCGTAATGTGGCAGGAGGTTGAGGGAAAGAAACGTACAACTCCTGCAAGATATATTATGTCAGTCTTCCATCTTGACGATTTGCCCACAACAATTACAAGACTTACCGGTGAATATCGTTGGGAAATGTGTAAACGTGTTCAGGGCGGACGTTGGAATGACGTTTCAGACCGTTCACTCACAAGTGAATACTTCGATTATGTACAGTTCTATCGTAAGAATTCAGAACTTAGCTCCGATGCAAAAGAAAAAGTCAAGACAAGCCTCATGAAGGCTAAAAATTCATTTAAGGAGATGTTCGTAAGAGACTACATAGTATGGGTTCTTTATGAAGGAACAGGATCACCCAGACTTAACAAAGTTGCACGTGCAATTCTTTGTACATACTGCCCGTTCCCTAAAGATTTAAGGCAGAGAATCGGTGCTAACCCTATGTTTAAGGATCTCCTTGAAAGATATGAGATTAAGCTCACCCAAAAGCTTCATCATTATGACAATGTTATCCAGAAGCTCAAAGGTGCCAACCAACCTGTACCTGATGAACTCATGGATAATCGAGACTTCCTTGAAGGAAAAATATAAACAAAAATGTATAATTATTGAGTGATATAGTTTTATTTTTGGTCAATATAGTTGTATACACATACTATATTGCGAGTTATACTTTAAATGTACTTGGGAGACACCCAAGACTATTCCGAGAAAATTCCCCTTTTACACAAGCGAAGGATCAGGCTAAGCCTGGTCCTTTTGCTTTTTCTATTCTATTTCCCTTTTATAAAAACCGGCAGTTACAAACTGCCGGTCATGCTGCAGACAAACTCGTGAACCATTTCAAGTTTCAACTGTTTTGCTCCCAAAGGTGCTTTAAGCTGACGAAGGAATCTTCTTTATCCTTACTCCACTTGTTTGCTTTGTTGAACGATTGTTTTGGCACGGATTTGTCGTGAATTTTGAATGTTATTCTTGTAAGATGCCTCAACGACTGCATATATTAGAAATTCAATACGTAGATTATCGCAAAAGCCAATCATCTTCGGCACAAAACTCTTTTTTGACTGGCTGTTTCTTAGAAAATGCATTTTAGCCAGTCGGCTTTTCTGCCCCAATCGCTTCCTCGACTGGCTATTTCTTACAAATATTATTTTAGCCAGTCGTTTTTTCAATCCAAAACTCATCTTTGACTGGCTATTTCCCATGAAGAGGATTATTACCAGTCGTAATATAGCAAAATGGACTGGTAAATCTTAAAAATAAGTAATTTTGTCAGTAAAATCATAGCATAACGTACCGGTAAAAAAACAAAAACAGAAAAATAGCCAGTCATTCAGTTTACATAATGTCTGGGATTGTCAAGTAAAGTTAAAGTTGCCTTGAGTGAGAACACAAAAAAAGTTTCGAAATGATATGACTTTGGTCTACACTCTGATCGACCGTTTAAAACTGCCGGTTTAATCCTATTATCCTATTATCTTTAACATTGTTTTTATCTTCTGTATATACTTGCCATTGTGCGAATCCACTCGCGTCGTTCTTCACTTATCGCATCATGCCACAGTCTCCATTTCCAGTTCTGTCCGACTGTGGTCGGATGGTTCATTCTTGCCTCGTTTCCAAGTCCCAAAATATCCTGCATCTGTAGAATAACAACATTGGCAATCGATGAATAAGCAAGTCTCAAAAATGCATCAGATATTTCTTCTTTTTTATGAATACCCATATATTCATAAAGAAAAGCAAGCTGATAATCGTTTTTGTCACCAAAGTATCCCATAACCGTATCGGAATCATGCGTTGATCCGTATACTACACAGTTTGAATCTTCATAGTTGTGCGGAAGGTAAGGATTTATCGGATCCTGGTCAAAGGCAAACAACAAAACTTTCATTCCTGCCCAACCAAGCTTATTTAAGAGTTTGCGAACCGAAGGGATTATAACAGTACCAAAATCTTCAGCAATAATTGTTGTCTCACCTGCTGCTTCTTCAATAGCGTCAGTCAGTTTCTTTCCCGGGCCTTTCTTCCACTTTCCGATTACATTGTCAGACTTTCCGGCCGGAACACAATAATATTTCACAGTTCCGACAAAATGGTTTATTCGTATAACATCGTAGAGTTTTGTATTGATACGTATGCGCTCTCTCCACCAAAGAAAGTCTTCATCTTCCATATTTTCCCAGTTGTAAAGAGGATTTCCCCAACGCTGAACTTTATTGGAAAGGGCATCCGGAGGGCAACCCGCAACTTCTTCAAGAAAGCCATGTCTGTTTATGCAAAAGAGGTCTCGATGTGCCCACACATCGGAACTGTCTTCGGATACATAGAGCGGAACTTCTCCAATTATGGAAATGCCTCTCTGGTTTGCATATTGTTTAAGTTTCTCCCACTGTAAATAAAACTCAAACTGAACAAACTTCCAAAACAGAACATCATTTGAATAGTCCTTTTCAAACTTGACAAAATCGGCGTGACTGTGTTCTCTCAAATTTGCCCCAAAATCCTGCCATCTTAAATACTCGTACTTTTCTTTGAGAGCCATGAAAACCGCATAGTCATCAAGCCAATATTCATTTTCAGCGCAAAAGGTTTCAAACATATTGCTCTTGCAGTCAAATTTCGAGAAAGCTTCACGCAACACCTTAAAACGGTTATGAAAAATGGCTGCATAATCAATTCTCTCGCTGTCACTTCCCCAGTTGTATTGATTTACAGACTCGATATCAAGCAAGCCATCATCAGCAAGCGCCTCAAAATCCACAAGATACGGATTACCTGCAAAGGCTGAAAATGACTGATAAGGGCTGTCACCCGCACCTGTAGGACCGATAGGAAGAACCTGCCAGTACGTCTGTCTTAAATCGACAAGCAAATCAACAAAATGATATGCCTCGCTACCAAGAGTTCCTATGCCATATTTTGACGGGAGACTGGAAACGGCAAGCTGAATCCCCGCTCCTCGCTTTAGTTCTTTCATCAATTATCCCCCCAGATATGATTATGAAATTTTCGTAATGTTTCGTATTTGTATTAATTTTAAAACTATGATTATAAAAAGTCAATAAAACTGATGCAAACGCTAATGTAAACCTTGCGCGCAGGCACAACAAAAAAGCACTTCTTACGAAGTGCTTTTTAAGTCCAGGGGCAGTAGGAATCGAACCCACATCGATGGTTTTGGAGACCACTGTTCTACCTTTGAACTATGCCCCTATATCAGTCAGTTTTTAGCCGACTGTTGCATTATAGCATATGCATTTTTAATGTGCAAGGTATTATTTAACTTTTGAAACAGATTTTCTTTCAACAAGTTTAGGTCTGAGCATCGTACGGCTCACCGATATCTTGTGCATAAGTGAATCAAGCGTAAAGAATGCACATCGGCCTAGTTCTAGTCTTTCCTGTCTTATTGTTGTAAGCGCCGGTTTAAGTTCGGCAGCAAGCGGAATGTCATCAAATCCGATAACACTTATATCCTTTGGAACCTTAAAAGAACGTTTATTACATTCTTCAATAACACCCGAAGCTATAAGGTCATTACCACAAAGAATAGCCGTCGCACCGGCAGCAAGCATATCCGGAACATAATATGGAGCGCTCTCTGCTACATAGTAACCATGTGCATGAAGTTTTTCATCGTACTCGAGTTTATGTTCTGCTAATGCCCCTCGATAAGCTTCATCTCGTTGATTTGTAATCATCGAGTTTGGCGAACCGTTTAGAAAAGCAATTTTTTTGTGTCCCAGCTCAACAAGCTTAGATATTGCCAGGCTGAAGCCTTCATAACTGTCTGTTCCGACATAACCGACATTAGGGTTAAGCTTAACATAATTATCAAGAAGCGCCGTAGGAATTGTTGTCTGAGCAATCTGTTCCATCCACTGATCCTGAAGCGCCATTCCCATAATAAAAGCACCTGAGTAACCATGCTTAAGCATGTATGTATCGTACTTTTCTTTTGCCTGAATTCGAGGGTTAATGGGCACAACCTCTACATCCCACTTATCCCTATATGCCATCTGCTGAAATCCAAGAACCAAGTCAAAGCCAAAGTCCTCTTCCTTCAGATATTCCATGTTTTCGACAAGAATAGCAAGTTTCTTAAGTTCTTCCTTGCGCATTCTTTTTGTCTTGTACCCAAGTTCAACAGCCGTATCAAGAACAAGCTGCCTTAAATCCTCGCTAATATCAGGTGCGCCGTTTAAACCCTTTGAAACGGTGCTCACAGCGACGCCGAGACGATTGGCGATGTCTTTGATTGTTGCCATTACATTCCTCTGTCAATCGGTATTTCTTATGCTTCGATCTCAATATGCATTACGCTACACTTAGGCATTGTAAATGAAAGTTTATTACCTTCTGCCTTGATTGAGTCAAAAGAAACAGTTTTAACAGTTTCGGGTGCATCAAATGTGTTGTGCGCGTGCATGTCTTCAGTAAGTATCTCTGCCTTAACAGACTTAATGGCCGTTTCAGCAAAAATGCCTTCAAGTTCATATGAATCTGTTGCTGAAAGATTTGTAAGAGTAACATGAATTCTTCCGTTTTCATCAACAGATGCTGATTCCGTAAAGTTAGGAACCATATATTTATCATCGACACCAATCGAGATTGTCTCAATTGAGCTTTCAAGAAGTTCATTCTCCTGGTGATGCTTGTACATATTGAATACATGATATGTAGGTGTCTTAACCATCTTCGGACCTTCAGTAAGAATAACCGACTGAAGAACGTTTACAAGCTGAGCAATATTTGCCATCTTTACACGATCGCAGTTTTTATTGAACAGATTAAGGTTAATGCCCGCAACCAATGCATCACGCATAGTGTTCTGCTGGTAAAGGAATCCGGGGTTTGTACCGGGTTCAACATCATACCATGTACCCCATTCGTCAACAACCATACCAATCTTTTTCTCGGGATCGTACTTATCCATGATAGCACCATGGCGCTTAATAAGTTTTTCCAAAAAGAGCGTTCTTGAAAGAGTCTGATACCATAAGTCCTCACCAAACTCAGTCGACGAACCCTTCTTGCTCCAGTTTCCGGTCGGAAGTGTGTAGTAGTGAAGGCTCATGCCGTCCATATATCCGGTTCCGTGATCAAAGCATGTTTCAAGCACTTTATCTGTCCAGTGAAAATCGTCTGCGTTGGCACCACAGCATATTTTCTTAACAGGCTTAACAGCTCCGTAATTTCTGATGTAAGTCTGATAACGTCTGTAAAGATCTCCGTAATACTCAGGGCGCATATTTCCGCCACAGCCCCAGTTTTCGTTACCTACGCCAAAGAAATCTACTTCCCAGGGTTCTTCATGACCATTCTTCACACGAAGATCTGCCATGGGAGATACACCCTTAAAAGTCATATATTCAATCCATTCACTCATTTCCTGAACGGTTCCGCTTCCAACGTTTCCGTTAATGTAAGTCTCGCATCCAATCTGTCTGCAAAGTTCCATAAACTCATGAGTTCCGAAACTGTTGTCCTCAACAACTCCGCCCCAGTGAGTGTTAATCATCTTCTTTCTTGTTTCTTTGGGACCAATTCCATCCTTCCAATGATATTCATCGGCAAAACATCCGCCCGGCCATCTCAAAACAGGAAGCTTCATCTCTTTAAGCGCATCAACAACATCGCATCTCATTCCGTTAACGTTCGGGATGTCGGAATTTTCGCCAACATAGATGCCTTCATAAATACATCTTCCAAGGTGCTCCGAAAAATTACCCTGAAGTTCTTTATTGATATGTCCCTTTTTAACCTTGGGATTTACGTAGAATTTATACATAATTACCGTCTCCTTTAAAGTTAGTAAATCGTTTTATCAAATCTAAAAAAACTTTACTATATTTTTAGGAAACTGTCAATGAAACATTGGCAGTTGCATTGCTTCTTTAATGTCGGAAACGCCGATAAGTTCAATGTTTTCTATAGTTTTTACTTCATCTGTAAGATTGGATTTTGGAAGAATGACTGTTGTAAAACCAAGCTTCTTTGCCTCGAAGATTCGTTTCGATGCCATGTTAACCGCCCTTACCTCTCCGCCAAGACCAACTTCTCCGAAGATAACGGTTTTTTCATCCACGGGTTTATTACGAAAACTCGAAACAATCGCCATCACGGTTGCAAGATCAAGTGACGGCTCATTAACCTTCATTCCACCCGCAATATTAATATAGGCATCCTGGTCCCCTATTGAAATATCGCCCCTCTTCTCAATTACAGCCATAAGAAGATTTACACGGTTAAAGTCCATTCCTGTTGCCTGTCTTCTTGGAATTCCGAAATTGGAACGGCATACCAATGCCTGTATCTCAAGCATGACCGGACGTGAGCCCTCAACAGAAGCGGTAATAACAGAGCCTCCGGCATTTTTTGCCCTTCCCGAAAGCATAAACTCCGAAGGATTTTTAACCTCCGTAAGACCTTCGGCACGCATCTCAAAGACTCCGATCTCATTGGTTGAGCCAAAGCGATTTTTTACGGCACGAAGTATTCTGTAAGAGGCATGTCTGTCACCTTCAAAATACAAAACAGTATCAACCATATGTTCCAAAACTCTCGGGCCTGCTACGGCTCCTTCTTTCGTAACATGGCCTACGATGAAAATGTTGATTTCAAGCTGCTTTGCAACCTGCATAAGAAGTGAAGTTGCTTCACGAACCTGAGATACGCTTCCGGGGGCCGAAGAAATTTCTTCACGATACATGGTCTGAATGGAATCTATTATTACTGTTTCAGGTTTCTCACGTCGTATCGTTTCAGCAATGTCATCAAGATTTGTTTCGCATAAAACAAGCATGCTCGAGCAATCCGTACCAAGTCTGTCTGCGCGCATTTTGATCTGGCGCAAAGATTCTTCTCCCGAAACATAAAGAACTTTATGTCCTGTCTTTGTAAGGTTTCTTGTCACCTGTAAAAGAAGCGTTGATTTGCCGATTCCCGGATCTCCGCCAATTAAAACAAGCGACCCTTTCACAATTCCCCCACCGAGTACACGGTCAAGCTCACCTATGTCCGATGAGATACGTTCATCATCCTTACCCTCTATATCTTTCAAAAGAACAGGCGTGTTCATACCGCCTTGTACTCTTGATGAATTTTTAGATACTTTGGAAACAGGCTCTTCTGTAAATGTATTCCATTCTTTGCATCCGGGACATTGTCCCATCCACTTTGCAGACTCGTATCCGCATGATGAGCAAAAGAAAATTGTTGTCTTTTTTGCCATTTTATCTCCATTCCGCCCCGATAATCATATACCTACCGGCAAAATCAGGTATTCTGCGGCTTAACGATAAATACAGTCTCGTTGTTCTTTCTTGTGGCCGTGACCGTATCTCCGGGTTTTATATTCTTTCTGAGTATCTCCTCGGAAAGTTTATCCTCAATCTCCGATTGAATGGCACGTTTAATTGGTCTTGCTCCCATCTTCTCGTCCGTGAACTTATCCACAATGTAATTCTTTAACAAAGGAGCAACCGTAAACTTAATATCCATCTGCTCTTTACATCTTGCAATAAGATTCTTGGACACAAGCGAACAGATATCTGCCATATCTTTTTTATTAAGCGCTCTGAATACAACAATATCGTCAATACGATTAATAAACTCAGGCTTAAATAGTTTCTTAACCTCTTCCATGACATTGGAACGCATTTTTTCATAATCCTTCTTTTCGTCGGACTTTGCAGAGAAGCCAAGATTCTTTGGCTCAACTATTCTTGATGCACCGGCATTGGAAGTCATGATAATTATAGTATTTTTAAAGTTAACTTTTCTTCCCTTGGAATCTGTAATATGACCGTCATCAAGCACCTGAAGAAGCACATTGAAAACGTCCGGATGAGCCTTTTCAACTTCGTCAAAAAGAACAACCGAGTAGGGATTTCTTCTTACTTTTTCACACAGCTGACCACCGTCATCAAAGCCAACATACCCGGGAGGTGAACCAATCATCTTTGAAACAGAGTGACTTTCCATATACTCAGACATATCAACTCTGATAAGTGAGTTTTCATCTCCGAACATTGCCTCGGCAAGCGCCTTTGAAAGTTCGGTTTTTCCAACTCCCGTAGGTCCTAAGAACAAGAACGAACCAATAGGTCTGTTAGGGTCCTGGAGACCGACTCTTTGACGTCTCATTGCCTTTGATATTTTAACAACGGCATCCTCCTGCCCTATTACACGTTTATGAAGTATAGACTCAAGTTTCAGCAAGCGGTCGCTCTCCTTCTCGGTAAGCTTCTTAACCGGAACCTTTGTCCAAACAGCAACAACATCGGCTATATGATTTTCATTAACCTCTGCAATATTGTTTGCCCGATCTCTTCTTTCTTTTTCTTCTATCTTCTTAAGCTTTGCCTGCAAAGCACGCTGTTTGTCCCGAAGTTCAATCGCCTGCGTAAATGCTTCGATTTTAATTGAACGTGCTGTCTGCAAATCAAGTCGCTCTATCTCAGCCTTGATTTCATCGGTCTTTCCCGAATGTTTGAGATTTTTTAAATGAACCAGTGATCCTGCTTCATCAATCAGGTCAATAGCCTTATCCGGAAGGTGTCTGTCATTAATATACCTTGACGAAAGTCTTACCGCAGCATCCAGTGCCTCGGGAGTATATTTAACAAGATGATGTTCCTCATACTTGTGTGCAATTCCGGTAAGTATTCTTATTGCTTCTTCCTCAGAAGGCTCAGCCACATCAACCGGCTGAAATCTTCTTTCGAGTGCTGCATCCTTCTCAACATACTTCCTGTATTCGGCAAGCGTTGTTGCGCCTATAAGCTGAATCTCGCCTCTTGAAAGAGAAGGTTTAAGTATATTGGCAGCATCGATAGAACCCTCAGAGCCGCCCGCTCCGATAAGTGTATGTATTTCATCAAGAAAAAGAATGATGTCACCGGCTTCTGTTACTTCCTGAAGAAGACGTTTCATTCTTTCTTCGAATTCACCTCTGTACTTTGTACCTGCAACCATTCCCGAAAGGTCAAGAGTAAGAACTCTTTTATCCAAAACGGTCTCCGGAACATCACCGGATACAATTCGCAGTGCAAGTCCTTCCACAATAGCCGTTTTACCTACTCCCGGCTCGCCCACAAGGCAAGGATTATTCTTCGTACGGCGTGAAAGAATCTGAACAACACGGGTAATTTCGTCGTTTCTGCCTATCACGGGATCGAGCTTTCCTTCTTTTGCAAGCAAGGTCAGATCCTTTGAATAATTTGCAAGAAAGCTCTCCTTTTTCTTTGACTTCTGTTTCATATCCTCCTTGGCACTCTGGGGGTCTTCGCCCATTGCCATAAGAGTCTTAACATATATTTCCGTAGGATTTTTGCGAAGTGCAAGAAGAATCTGCACAGCACAATTGTTGCCCTCTCTTAAAAGGGCAAGCAAAAGGTGTTCTGTCCCTATTGTTCCCGAATGGTATTTCTTTGCAACAGCCTCCGCATCCTCAAGAAGACGTTCTGTTCTTGGAGTAAAGCCCGAACGTTCCTTCAAAAGCGTTCCCCGTCCCGAAACCGTAAGGTCGGAAATCATGTTGTAAACACTTTCAACATCGATTGGAAGGCTTCTTAATACTGCACCGGCCACGCCGTTTTCCTCTTTAAGAAGGCCCAAAAGAATATGTTCACTGCCTATATAATAATGTTTAAGTTTCTTCGATTCTCGCTCGGCAATCTTAAGGACCGCCTCAGCGCTGTCTGTATAAGGAATGCTCATTAAAACCTCCGAATATACTGCTTAATTTCAGTTATTTTACCACATTTCAGTTCAAAAAAAAACGGGCGCCATTGAAATGGCACCCGTATATTTACTATTCGTCCTGTCCGCCGTCAAGATCAAGGAATCCGTATTCCATATCGTCATCTGAAGAATCGTCTCCGGACTTATTGTAAGCTACTTCTCTTACAGAAACCGATGAAGCTCCGACTCTTGATGCTTCGGGAGTGTGAACCATTCCCTGCGCCTTCTCGGGAGGTATAATTGTTCCATCAGGCTTCTTGATTGTTCCGTCAGGATATTTAATAGAACCGTCAGCAAGTCTTACCGCTACAACTGCCTTTCGAATGCTTCCGTCAGGCATCTGAATTCTTCCGTCGGGGAGTCTGACTCCGCCACCCTTGATCTGTGCTCCGGCAGGCGATGCGCCTGTCGAATTGCCAAGTGTCTGAGGTCTTACAGAAGAAGCATTGCCGTTTGAACGATTGTCATTGCCAAGGGTCTGAACTCTGACATTGGAAGATGAACGTGAAGGCGTATTCTTAACGGTTGTCTCTGCAGGCTTTTTCTTTTCAGGTAACTTTATTCCGAAGTGTGCAAAGCCTTCAGTGTCGTCCTCATCTCCGTTGTACCATCCGCGAACAACAAAAAACGCATAAGCTCCGCCACCCAAAAGCACGACAATAAGCAGGCTCAGGATTACTATAGCAACAGTTTTCTTTTTGAGTTTTGCCTCATATTCAGCCTTAAGAGTTTCTGCATTGGTCACAGCTGCATACAAGTCATCAACTGCCATCTTTGTACCTTCAATGTAGTTGTTAAGGTACCACTTGCCTTCTGAGTCATTAAACACTGCCTCAAAATCCTTGTAAACAGGTTCGGGCTCAACAATAGGCTCAGGATCCGGTTCGGGTTCGGGCTCAGGTTCGGGCTCCGGAGTTTTCTCTGTAAGTTCTCCGTCAAGTGTTACATAATCATATCTGATATATCCGCTTATATCCTTACCGTCAGAACTATATGACACCTGATACCAGACTTTATCTGACTTATCTTTTGCAAAGCCCACAACAGTAACTACCGATTTGTTTTTTGCAACGGTAACAATAGCATGTTGAGTAGAAGCACCTGCTCTGACTCTAACGTCTGCGGTAACTTTACCCGTTACAGGATTACACTCTGTGGGATATGTAGGTTCTGTTGATGCAACAGAAGTCGATGTCGATGTTGAAGTTGAAGTAGATGCAGTACCGGATACACCCTCTGCAGTAACGCAGTCGCCTCTGATATATCCTGTTGTATTGTCGTTTACTTTAACCTTATACCACACATAGCCGGCAGAATCTTTTTCTGTATCGATTACAGGAAGAGATTCGTTTTTCATCGCACTGCCAATAGGCGTGCCAGATGTACTCGCATTTGCGCGAATAAAAGCGCTCTGTACGGTAACTGTTACTTTTCCGTCAGCGTAAGCTGCCGATGAAAGCATAAAACAGATTGAAATTGCAAAAGCAACTCCTGCAAATGCCTTTAATAAATTCTTGATTACCCTATTCATCCATGCCTCCGTTTGCGAGCGATGTATGCCCGTTTGTATCCAATTTCCCCTTACGAATCAGTGTTGCAATCACCTTTCTTGAAACTCCCGTAGCGCGCTCAACCTGGATGCCGTTTGCCCCGGGGTTCTTTTCAAGAAAAGTTCTTACCTTTCCGTAATCATCAAACACTGTTTCCTTACAATTTTCACACTTGTACTCGCCAAGTCCGACATATTTAAGCCTGCTGCCGCATTTTCCGCAATTCGCAGGGATTTCATAATCAGCCTCCCTAAGCAGACCCTCAAAATTAACTTCTCCACTCATTATATCTCTTCTATTGCCTTTCCGATATCGGTTCTCATGTATTTGTTTGCAAAAGAAACCCACTCAGTCGCTTCATAAGCTTTCTTCCTTGCTTCCTTAAGCGAGGGTGCCGTGGCAGTAACGCCAAGAACTCTTCCGCCGTTTGTAACAATCTTTCCCTCATCATTAAACTTTGATCCTGCATGGAAGCAAAAATAATCTTCTTTTCCTTCAAAAGCATCGAGCCCGGTAATTTCAAACCCCTTCTCGTATGCAAGCGGATATCCGTCACTTGCAAGAACAACACACACTGCTGCATTATCGGAAAACTTAAGTTCTGTATTTGAAAGGTTTCCGTCAATACAAGCTTCCATTATATCAATAATATCGCTTTCCATTCTTGTAAGCACAACCTGTGTCTCAGGGTCACCGAAACGTGCATTAAATTCAAGTACTTTAGGTCCCTTAGGGGTAAGCATAAGTCCAAAGAAAATGACACCCTTAAACTCTCTTCCTTCGGATTTCATCGCATCTACTGTTCTTTGGTAGATATTCTCCCGACAGAATTCATCAATATCTTTTGTATAGAAAGGACTGGGAGAAAAGTTTCCCATACCGCCTGTGTTAAGACCTTCGTCATTATCTTTTGCACGCTTATGATCTTGCGCCGAAGACATTGTTTTAATAGTCGTACCATCAACAAAAGATAGTACCGAAACCTCACGTCCGGTCATGAATTCTTCAATTACCAGACGGTTACCGGCAGTACCGAATTTTTTATCAAGCATTATCTCTTTAACACCGTCAAATGCTTCTTCGCGGGTATTACATATCAATACACCTTTTCCGAGTGCAAGTCCATCTGCCTTAAGTACAATCGGCATATCTGCGGTTTTGAGATATTCAAGTGCATCGTCGGCATTATCAAATGTCTCATATGAAGCTGTCGGTATATTATATTTTTTCATCAAATCCTTGGAGAAAGCCTTACTTCCTTCAAGAATGGCTGCATTCTTACGAGGACCGAAAGCACGGATTCCTCTTGCTTCCAATACATCAACAAGCCCACCAACAAGCGGATCGTCAGGTCCTACGATTACAAGATCAATATTTTTTTCGCAGGCAAAATCGGCAATCTTGTCAAATTCCATAACTGATATCGGAACGCATTCAGCTATGGATGCGATACCCGCATTACCGGGTGCTGCATATATTTTAGATACTCGTTTGGATTTTTTAACACTTGTGGCAATGGCATGTTCTCTGCCACCGCTTCCTACGATAAGAACCTTCATGAGTTAATCTCCTATTTTAATCTCTCCGGCAGCAATCTTTGCGATAGTGCCGGGAAGTATTATCCACTCAGCCTGCTCCATGACACGTCTTTGAAGAGTTTGCGGAGTGTCATCATTATCAACATATACAGCCTTCTGAGCAATAATCTTGCCGGTATCAATTCCCTCATCAACAAAGTGCACGGTTGCTCCGGTAACCTTCACGCCTCGTGAAAGCACTGCCTCGTGAACTTTAAGTCCATAATAACCTTTTCCGCAAAAAGAAGGTATTAAGGAAGGGTGAATATTTATTATACGATTTTTAAATTCTCTGATAATGCAAACCGGAACATTAACAAGAAAGCCTGCAAGAACAATCAAATCAGGATTGCAGTCTTTAATTGTTCCAAGAAGAACATGATTAAAGTCTTCTCGGTCGGCAAAGTCCTTAGGCGAAACGCATACGGCATCAACGCCTCTCTCCGTAGCTCTTACAAGAGCATATGCATTGGGATTATTGGAAATAACCCGTACAATCTCAGCATCCTTTATAAGTCCCGAGTCAATTGCCTCAAATATAGCTCCGAGGTTAGTTCCTCCTCCGGATACGCATACGCAGATTCTAGTCATTTAACTTAACTCCCTTTGTTCCGGAAATTGTGCGTCCCAAAATGTAAGGTGTATCACCTGCTGCCTTGATTGCTGCTACAGTATCCTCAACATCTTCTTTTGCAACGCAAAGAACCATTCCGATGCCCATATTGAAAGTATTATACATCATTTCATCGGATATCTCTCCGGTTTTCTGAAGCATTTTGAAAATAGCCGGTACTTCATAGCTTGATTTATCAATCTCAGCCACAATGCCATCGGGAAGCATTCTGGGGATATTCTCGTAAAATCCGCCGCCTGTAATGTGGCTGCAGCCTTTTACGGTAACACCATATTCCTTAATTGTCTTTAATGCCTTTACATAGATTCTTGTAGGCTCAATAAGTGCCTCTCCGAGAGTCTTTCCAAGTTCTTCATAATATGTATTAAGATTTTCTTTTGTCATTTCAAATACTTTACGAACAAGTGAAAATCCGTTTGAATGAACTCCTGTTGAAGCCATTCCGATTAAAACATCGCCGGGAAGAATACTTTCTCCGGTAATGAGGTCTTTCTTATCAACAACACCTACGGCAAAACCTGCAAGGTCATACTCGTCTTCAGGCATAAGGCCGGGATGTTCAGCGGTTTCACCACCGATAAGAGCACATTCTGACTGTCTGCAACCTTCGGCAACGCCACCTACAATAGTAGCAATCTTTTCGGGGTAGTTCTTTCCGCATGCAATATAGTCAAGGAAAAACAAGGGCTCACCGCCTGCGCAGGCAACGTCGTTTACGCACATTGCAACCGCATCGATTCCGATAGTGTCATGTTTGTCCAAAAGAAATGCAAGTTTAACCTTAGTACCACATCCGTCTGTTCCGGAAAGAAGGACAGGTTCTTCCATATCTTTAATGCTGTCTAACGAAAATGCGCCGGAAAAACCACCGATTCCGCCAAGTACTTCAGGGCGGAAGGTGCTCTTTACAGCAGCCTTCATAAGTTCAACGGATTTATATCCTGCTTCAATATCAACTCCGGCGTTCTTGTAATCAAGTCCCATGTCATTTCTCCTTATTTCGTATAATTTTTATATCCTGTTTCTTTAAGTTTTTTATCTTTAGCCTCTACTTCTTTCTTTAATGACTCAGAATAATCTTTAAGCTTGGAAAGAAGTTCAGTATCTGATGTTGCAAGAATCTTTGCTGCAAGAATGCCTGCATTCTTGCCTCCGTTGATTGCTACAGTAGCAACCGGAATACCGCTTGGCATCTGAACAATCGAGTAAAGAGAGTCCTTTCCTCCAAGGCTTGTGGTATGCATCGGGATACCAATAACCGGCATCGGGAAAATAGCAGCACACATACCGGGAAGATGAGCTGCAAGTCCTGCTCCCGCAATAATAACTTTAATGCCTCTTTCTTCGGCTGTCTTGGCGTATTCAAAGAAAGTATCGGGTTCTCTGTGAGCTGAAATAATATTCATCTCATAGGAAATACCAAATTTTTCAAGAATGTCTGCTGCCTGAGACATAACAGGCATGTCGGAATCGCTTCCCATAACAATAGAAACTGTAGGCATGTTAATCTCCTTCTATCAAATTCCCGCGTACAAAATGACACTTATAAAAACAATATTGGCAACATTCCATCCGATTCCGATATAGGAAAAGAGATAAAACTTCTCTTTTTCGGACTTTCCTGCTGCGCCAAGGATAATACCAAGTGCCGAAAAAATAGTGCACAAAAAGGCAGTCGCTCCAAAAGCTCCTCCTACCTCTCCTCTCTTAACATACGAAAGTATTATCATAAGCACAAGAAAGAAAAAGGAAAGTGCAGCCAACACAGTGGAAAAAATGCCTTTTTTAGTATGTTCCTTGTTAGAGTAAATGTATTTGCGCGTTTTTTTGTTCATAACAAAGATTATTGTATAATTTATTCACTCCGGGGGCAATCAGAAATAATTACGAAATAAAAGTTATTTCGCACCGTATTCCTTGTAATATGCATCAATAGCGGCAGCAATTGTATCGTCAATCACTACCTTTCCGCATACTTCCTTGTTGGTAAGGTGTTCCTTAACCTCATCCATTGTAACAATTGCAGCTGTTTCAAAGCCGTAAAGATCTTTTATTTCATCAAGTGCACATTTCTCACCTTTACCTCTTTCCATTCGGTTGAGTGATACCATGAGACCTACTATTTTAATGTCAGCCTGTGAAGTAATAATCGGGAACGTTTCTTCAATAGACTTTCCTGAAGTTGTTACGTCTTCGATAATAACAACTTTGTCTCCGTCCTTAAGCTTGGAACCAAGTAAAATTCCGACGTCTCCGTGATCCTTTTCTTCTTTTCTGTTTGAGCAGTATCTTATTTCTTTTCCAAACAGCTTATAATATGCAATAACGGTTGCAACCGAAAGCGGAATTCCCTTGTATGCAGGTCCGAAAAGAACGTCAAAATCATCTCCGAAGCGATCGTGAATAGCCTTAGCGTAATATTCGCCGAGTCTCATAAGCTGCGATCCGGTCACATAAGCCCCGGCGTTCATAAAAAACGGGCTCTTTCTTCCGCTTTTCAAAGTAAAATCTCCAAACTTTAAAACGTCCGATTCAACCATAAACTCGATAAACTCTGACTTATACTGTTCCATATATTTCTCCTTAAAATAATAAGTAATAATTTTTCAATCAAAAACGGTTCACGCTGACATGCGACTTAAAAAATTCTGTTTATATCTTCTCTCATATCGATAACTGCCGCTCTTGCAGCTTCCGCAAAACCCTCTTCACCGAATGACTTGTACTTTTCCTGCTGATACGCAGCAATGATTCCTCGTGAAGAGTTTACAATTGCGCCAAGACCATCCTCATTGAAGAAAGGCTTAAGTCCGTCTGCTGTTCCTCCCTGTGCTCCGTATCCTGGAACAAGAATGTAAGCTTTGGGCATAACCTTTCTTAATGCTTTTCCCATTTCCGGATATGTAGCTCCGACAACTGCTCCCACATAGCTGTAGGCATCACCCATTGCATCTTTTCCCCACTCGTCAACTTTCATGGCAACATGCTCATAGAGAGGCTTTCCTTCAATAAGTCTGTCCTGAAATTCTCCGGAACTTGGATTTGAAGTCTTAACAAGAACAAATATACCTTTATTTTCTTTCTTACAAACATCAACGAAAGGTTTGATTCCGTCTATTCCAAAGTAAGGATTTACGGTTGCGAAATCCTCTCCGAAACCTTCATGCTTAACACCGTTTATCTCTACGCCGGAAAGATGGGCAACGGCATAAGCTTCACTTGTCGATCCGATATCTCCTCTCTTAACGTCTCCGATAACGACAAGCCCTTTCTTTTTGCAATAGTCAACAGTCTCCTTAAAAGCAATAAGACCTTCGATTCCGAACTGTTCATACATCGCAATCTGCGGTTTTACTGCGGGAACAAGGTCTGCAATTGCATCCACAAGACCTTTATTGTACTCAACAATAGCCTTTGCAGCACCGGTCATATTAGCGCCATATTCTTTAAAGTTTTTCTCCTTAATGAAGCCGGGCATAAGTTTAAGTGTCGGGTCAAGGCCTACCACGATAGGTGCATTGGTCTTTTTAATCTGTTCAACGAGTCTGTTAATCATACGATTCTCCTATAAGTTATTTGCAAGTAAAGCATCCTTGCATTTTTCAGAAAAAGAGAGGTTGCTCTCACAACCCCCCTCTTTCATTTATACTGTAACTCCCACTTCATTTTCAACATATTTTTTGATATTAGAGGCATTAGCGTATTTCTTGAACTCTCCCTTGTCGACAACAACAAGTGTCGGAGCCTGCATGATGCGGTAGCGTTCAACCAGTTCCTGATTCTCGTCAGCATCAACAAGAATGTAGTCAATTCCCTGAAGCATTTCTTTTGCAAGTTTGCAGTTGGGACATGTCTTTGTTGTGAAAAGATACTTAACATTAGCAGGTTCTACAACGCTGACCTGATTGCACGAATCGTTTGAAATCGTAACGATTCTGCTGACGGGCCTCTTTAATGAGGAATTATCAATATCGTATGTCTTACGATTGATGTACTCCTGACTCTTACCGTCATTCCAGTTCTTTACAGGTCTGTAATAACCTGTGATACGGCTGTACACTTCGGTCTCTTCTCCACAGAACGGGCAGACATTCTTTTCACCCGAAAGGTATCCGTGTGTCTTGCAAATTGAGTAAGTAGGCGAAAGTGTGTAATAAGGTAATTTATAATTTTCGGCTATGGTCTTGATAAGATTTGCTGCAGCTTTCCAGTCAGGAAGCTTTTCACCTAAGAATGCGTGGAATACCGTTCCCGAGGTATAAAGGGTCTGAAGTTCATCCTGAATATCAAGTGCATCAAATATATCTGATGTAAAGTCGACCGGAAGATGTGATGAATTGGTGTAATAAGGTGTATCACCGGGCTTACCTGCGGTCTTGATTGCAGGCCATCTCTTCTTGTCGTGCTTTGCAAGTCTGTATGTTGTGCTTTCCGCAGGTGTTGCTTCAAGGTTGTAAAGATCACCGTAAAGCTGCTGGTAATCGGAAAGTCTGTTTCTCATGTGATTAAGAACTTCTTTTGTAAATTCCTGAGTTCTCTCATCAGTCATATCAGCGCGAAGCCAGTTTGCATTTAATCCGACTTCATTCATACCGATTAGTCCGATTGTCGAGAAGTGGTTTTCAAAAGAGCCAAGGTATCTCTTTGTATAAGGATAAAGGCCTTCATCAAGAAGCTTTGTAATAACACCTCTCTTAATCTTAAGCGATCTTGCGGATATATCCATAAGTCTGTTAAGACGCTTATAAAAATCATCTTTGTTTGTTGAAAGGTAAGCGATTCTGGGCATGTTAATGGTAACAACGCCTACGGATCCGGTAGATTCACCCGAGCCAAAGAAACCGCCCGTTTTCTTTCTTAATTCTCTAAGATCAAGTCTCAATCGGCAGCACATCGAACGAACATCCGAAGGCTCCATATCGGAATTGATGTAGTTTGAGAAATAAGGAGTACCGTATTTTGAAGTCATTTCAAAGAGAAGCTTGTTGTTCTCGGTTTCTGACCAGTCAAAATCTCTTGTTATCGAATATGTAGGAATAGGATATTGGAAGCCACGTCCGTTAGCATCACCTTCAACCATCGTCTCAATGAAGGCTTTGTTAATCATATCCATTTCCTTCTTACAATCTTTGTACTTGAAGGCCTGAGGCTTACCACCTACAATTGCAGGAAGTTCAGCAAGGTCATTCGGTACCGTCCAGTCAAGAGTAATATTTGAAAAAGGAGCCTGAGTACCCCATCTTGAAGGGGTATTTACGCCATAAATAAATGCTTCAATGCACTTCTTAACTTCGGGATATGTAAGGTTATCTATCTTAACAAAAGGAGCAAGATAAGTATCAAAAGACGAAAATGCCTGAGCGCCTGCCCATTCATTCTGCATAATGCCAAGGAAGTTAACCATCTGGTTGCAAAGAACGGAAAGGTGTCTTGCAGGAGCAGATGTAATCTTTCCGGGAATTCCTCCGAGTCCTTCTGTAATAAGCTGTTTTAATGACCAGCCTGCGCAGTAACCTGTAAGCATGGAAAGGTCATGAATATGAATATCGGCATTTCTGTGTGCCTCTGCGATTTCTTCGTCATAAATTTCGGAAAGCCAGTAATTGGCCGTAACAGCTCCGGAGTTACTTAAAATAAGACCGCCGACAGAATATGTAACGGTAGAGTTTTCCTTAACTCTCCAGTCTTCTACCTTAACATAGCTGTTAACTACGTCTTTGTAGTCAAGAATTGTAGACTTCATTTCACGCATTTTCTCATGCTGCTTACGATACAGTATATAAGCTTTTGCGACATCCGAATAACCTGCCTGCTCGAGCACTCTTTCAACACTGTCCTGAACGTCTTCAACATGGATTGCGCCGTCTTTTACTTTGGGCTGGAAATCAGCTGTTACTCTGAGTGAAAGAAGGTCAATAACGTCGTTGGAATACTCCATCTCCGTTGCAACAAATGCCTTCATGATAGCATCGCTGATCTTAGTCAAAGTGAAATCCGATGTTGTTCCATCTCTTTTAATTACCTGATACATTATATGGTACACTCCCTTTAAAAATTATACCGGAACCCCGTAGAAAAAGTGTACCAAAGCAGGGTATGAAAGTCAATTGAAAAACCACAAAATATCGAAAATAATATGTTATGTAACCCCAAGATATTGTGTTTTTGTTATCTGAAATATTCACACAATTCCGACAGTTCCCACAGTTGAGCCATTTTAATCAAACCGGTCAAAAAAAGAGACGTCTTACGGCGTCCCTTTTCCAACTTCTCTTTATGATTTAACAAAATTGCTGCCGTCAAGCAACAGTTTTTCTTCTCTGTTCATCACAAGATTCATGTAATCTCTGACAGAATCGAATTTCTTTTTACATGCCACTCCTCCAAACAATAGCGTTGTAGAATGCACATCCGAACCGGCCGTCGCAGGAAAATTGTGCTCCTTGGCATATAAAACAGCCTTTATATCAAACTCCGGATTATAGTGGTTCCTGCTAAACTCGCTTGTATGTGTTGCATTGGCAATTTCCACAGCATCAACATACTCAGGATAAAGTTTTATGCCCGGAATATAAAAGTCCTCTCTGTATGGATGAGCATGTATCACAATTCCGCCATATTCATGAACAAGCTTAAACTGCTCCGGAATCGAAGCATCACGTATCTCCGGATGTTTCAAAAGCCATTCCTTGTCCAATCCGTAGACAAGAAAATCCGTCCCTTCATACGTGGATTCCCATCCGAAAAACACCTGAAGTCCGATTTTATCTCCTTCTTCTTTGGCATTCTCATAACCTTTGCAGTATCCGCTTACCCAGTCTTCCCAGCCAAGCGATCTGTCTACGGCAGTGTTTCCGTAGTAAAAATGGTCGGTAACCATGATTCCCGTATAGCCTGCCCTGTGACAGGCAGCTGCCATTTCTTTTCCGGATGAAACGGCACATTTGCTGCCTTCACATGTATGTAGATGAGTCTCATACACATATGGAAAATTCGGATCAATTTTAAGCTTTACTTCCATTCTTTTATCCCTTTACCGCTCCGCTTGTCATACCCGAAATAAAGTACCTGTTGAATACGATATAAATCAATATCATAGGTATAAGCGAAATAGCCGTTCCTGCCAACATCAGGTTCCACGACGAAGCTGCGTCGCCCGAAGACTTAAGGTGCATAATACCTACAACAAGAGGCATTCTCTTTGTATCTGTCATCGTAAAAACCATCGGAAGCATATAGTCGTTCCAGGAACTTCTGAATGAAAGAATTGCCACCGTTGCTATCAATGGTTTACACAAAGGGAAAATAATTCTTCTGTAAATGCCAAAGAAGGAACATCCGTCTATCTTGGCAGCCTCGTCTATTTCTTTTGAAACAGAGCTTATGTATCCTCTTGCAATAAAAAGGTTTGTAACATTCATTCCGAATACACGAATTATTATAACACCCCAAAGGGATTTGTTAAGGTGTATTCCTTTCATTATCATAAGCAGCGGATAAAGTGTAAGTGTTCCGAGTGATACAAACATCGACGATACCATGAAATAAAAGATCACTTCTTTGCCCTTAAACTTTCCGCGGTCAAAAGCATATCCGCAAATCGTACTTGACAATATTGCACCCACAACGCAGAAGAAAGAAAGGAAAATACTGTTCTTTGTATATGTCGAAAAATCCGCAAGTTCCCAAGCCTTTTTATAATTATCCAACACGAATTTGGTCGGAAAGAGTTTGTTTCCCGTTGTCAGAATGTCCATATTGCTCTTAAAGGAAGACATAAAAGTGTAAAACACCGGAAAAAAAGCTATTACAAAAAATGCAAATAAAAATATGTATATAATCAAATCCGTGACATTAAGTCGAATTCTTTTTCGCATGTTTCTCATAATCCCCATTTCTAGTATTCCTTCAGTTTCTTTGTGGCTCTTAAATAAACTATGGTCACAAGTCCCAGGAAGATTGCCGTTACAAAAGACATTGCCGATGCATATCCAATCTCAATGTTTCGTCCGGATTTACCGAAAAAGGATTTGTATATATAAGTCATCGCAACTTCCGTCTTACCGCCGGGCTGTCCGTTAGTACACGATATTACAAGATCGCACACCTTTAAGCTTCCCACTATCGCCATAAGAAGAATCGACTGAAAAATAGGTGCTATCATAGGTAATGTAATGCTGAAAAACTGTCTTGGGCCGGACGCTCCGTCGATACTTGCACACTCATACAGTTCTTTTGGAATGCTCTGAAGTGCCATCAGAAAGAAGATCATGTTAATACCGTAATTTTGCCAAATGGAAGCAAGTGCCAGAATTCCCATCGCTTTCCATTTTGTATTAAAAAAGTTGATAGGCTTGGTAATAAGCCCTATATTTTGTAATATTCCGTTTATCATTCCGTTGTATGACGCGAACATAAGCGAAAAAATCAGACCGATGATTGCAGCGGAGATAATTGCAGGCAAAAACAAAGTAACCCTGAAGAATCCCGTTCCCTTAAGCTTTTTATTCAAAAAAACAGCAAGCAAAAGTGCAAGCGGTATTTCAATAGCAAGTTTTCCTGCCGACAGTACTACCGTATTAACCAAAGACATCCAAAAATCCGGATCTCTTTTAAAAAGTCTTATAAAATTTTCTATGCCGGTAAAATCACATACCGCAGCCCCGTTAAAATTTGTAAATGCATACCTTAAAATGTATATAATCGGGACATAGCTAAACATAACAAAGCCAATCAAAAACGGAAGTATCATAGCGAATGCCTGCACGTTATCGCTTTTGATTTTCGGCTTCTTCATGCCCATAACTATCGGTTTAGCCATATCTAAAACCTTTCCTTTTCCAAAATAAAGGCAATATGTATCCGGCATTATCATTCCGGATACATATCACCGGATTTATTTAATCTCTGTTTACCTTATAGCTGCTTGGAGCAACATAGGATTTGTAGATTTCAGGATCAAGCTTTTTAAGTCCTCCGTTAAGACGGTCGTCAAGGTCCTTTAACGCAGCCTGTGCACTTGTGTCATAGCCTCCCGAAAGAAGTTTAGCCAGTGCTTCGCGGGCAGATAAGCCTTCATAGCTGATAACACCCTTAGGGTCTGCCATTCTGATTATGAACTGATTATCCTTAAAGGTCGAAAATTCCTTCCACCCGGGAACAGCAGGTTCTTTTGCAAGATCAAGAACTTCGTTTCTGTAGGGAATATACATACCCTGTTCATACATATCCACGAGATTTTCATCCGAGTAGAACCATTCAAGTACTGTGGCTATTTTTGAAGTATCGGGAGCGTCAAGAGCTTTCTTTGCTACTCCCAAAAGGTCAACTGCGGTAACCATTTCCTTATAATCATAGCCGTCTGCATCAAGCGCCGGAGGATCGCATACTTCCCACTTGCATACAGCAGGGAACTGTTCGGTATAAACCGCTACGTCAAAACTTGCAGCCATTGCAATACCTACATGACCGGCAGCAAACTGTGCTCTTGCCGTATCTGCGTCCATGTTTTCATAACCCGGGAACATACTTCCGTCATCAATCATTCCAAGAATGTTATTAACAATCGGTAATCCGTCCGAATACTTGTAACTTCCGCTTACAGCATCATATCCAAAATGTCCCAATGCGCCTGAAGCTGCACTGAAAATATAGTGATCAAGTGTCCATCCGCTCTGAAGAGCAAGGAAATATCCGTAAGCCTCACCGTTTGTAGCTTCGGTTATAAGTTTTGCATCCTTTCTTACCTCATCCCATGTTTTGGGAGCATCCTTGATACCTGCAAGATCAAACAGGTCTCTGTTGATAACCATCTTGTATGACTGAAGGCTGTAAGGAAGTGTGTAAACCTTATCATCAAAAATCTGGTCTCCCACGATAAGTTCGTCCTTATCATATAAGCTTAAAAGTTTTTCGCTTCCGTTAAGTTCCGAGATAGGTACTGCATATCCTGCATTTACATATCCGGCAAATGTACTTGTTGAAGGTCTGAAAAGATCAGGTCCCTCATTTGACATAAGAGCAACGTTTATAACATCCGAGTAATCCGAACCATAAACGGTATAATCAATTCTGATGCCAAGTTCTTTACCGATTGTATTGTTGAACTCTTCAACCTGTGCTTCTCTTACCGTCTGCTCATGTGCATTATCACTCCATACGGTAACAACCTGTACGTCCTTCTTCTCTTCCGTTTTGCCCTGTGACGAAACGGGAGTACCTCCGGATGCAGAGTCTAAGTCCTTGCCACAGCCAAACAGCATTGTTGCTGCCATAACCGCCGACAAAAGGACTGCAAGATACTTCTTTTTCATAATTTCTTCCTCCTGTGGAAATCTGTTGATTGATTGCAAGGCTATTGTAAAAAAGAAAGTAAAAACAGGATAGTTAGAAAAATAATCATACTTTTTCTTTTATTTTATGTATAAATTCGTCTTTACTTCGTCAGGGCACAAAAAGGATGAAATTTCTTACACCTTTTTTGCAAAAGCTCTGTTTTACGCCTTTTCCGTTAATTGAATGTATATTCACATTTATTGAAATGGGTACCCCTTTATGCTATCTTTTAGTAGAAAAAGCAGGAAAGGAGCATCAAAATGGCCGTTTGTATTGTTATTCTTATTCTAAGTGCGATAGTGCTTCTTTTTCTTGTTCCCAAAAGCAGGTACGGTCTGCCGGTATTCTTTATTGTAACCGGAATGATTCTGGCCATAGCCTCCATTCTTCTTCAATATTATACTTCGCCAACCTATTCGTCTCCCACGCTGAGTGCCCTTAGAAATATTGACGTAATAATATACCGAAACATAAGCAAGCATTTTCGCGTAGCCATGCCCACGCTTCAGATGCTTAAAAATACAGGTATAGCTTTTTATCTTTTCGGAACAGTTTCTTTTCTCGATGTAATCCGCAAGAACCAGCTTATGGAAGGTAATCCCGAGAAAAAATGGATTAACGGCTTCCACTATTCGGTTTTCGCCCTCTGGCTCATCTCATATTTAAAATTTTACAGTCCAAAGAACGCTTACCATATCTACCTTCACAGTTACAGCCTTTCGGGGCAAAGCCGGGAAACATATATACAATTCATCGAAACGATGCACAGCCTGTTCTCGCTGTCTGTTTTATTTTGTATATTTCTTCCTCCCTTTTACATTCTTTTCCTGTATTTTAGGAAGCAGATTACCTGTTTTTCGAATACTATCATAATTATCTGCTCGTGCCTGGCCTATATCAATCTGCATTTTTACGTCACCTTTTTCGGCGGCATTTTTAAAAACAATACAGAAGATGTTTTTTCTACAGGATTCTGGTTCTTTAACCGAATCACAAAAATACCAAACGTTTATATCATCCTTTTTCCTCTGTTCTCGCTATGCGTTCTGTTTTTCATCATAGTGAACATAAACCGCTTCTTTTCCAGTGATCTTTTATCTCTTTCCCGCCACAGAGCACTTAAGAAAAGTATAGATGATTTAAATCAGAACCTAAAAGACGTGTTTCATTCCGAAAAGAACCTTATGTTCAGCATATTGATTCTTGCAAACGAGATTAAAAACGATTACGGGAGCGAAGCCTCTTACGAAAAGTTGAATCGCATCATAGATATATCAACAGATCAGATGACTACAATTTCGGAATCATTAAACAGAATAAAAGAATTGCACATCCATGCAAATGCTCTTGATTTAAGAGATGTAACCGATGCTGCCATAAAAAATGTAAACATACCCGAAAATATCACGTTAATCAAAAACTACTGTTCTTTCCCGGTGTTTTGTATGGTGGATATGTATCACACTTCGCAGGCAATTATTAATCTGTTGATGAATTCTCTTGATGCAATGTCAATGATAAGCAACGAAAAAAATGAAATAACCGTAACAATAGATGCCAGCAAAGAATGGGTATTTCTTTCCATACGTGATACAGGAATCGGAATGGAGAAAAAATCGATAAAAAAGATGATGATGCCTTTTGTCTCCACAAAATCAAAAACAGGAAACTGGGGAATCGGGCTTTCTTACGTCTTTAGGGTTATCAACGCCCAGCTTGGGCAGTTAAAAATCGAAAGCAGCACAAAGAAGAGTAACCATTTTACTGAGGTAGATATTCTATTCCCCAGAAACAGGAGAAATGTTAATGAGTAAAATATCCGTCCTTGTAGTCGACGACAATACAGAAATCAGAGAATATTTCATAGGGATTCTTGCCCACGAACACGATATGGAAGTGGTAGGAAGTGCTTCTTCAGGATTTGAAGCAATAAAGGTAGCGCAACATTTTAAGCCAAACATCGTTCTTATGGATATCCAGATGGAAACGCGAACCGCCGGTATAGATGCCGCACGACAGATAATAAAGACACAGCCCGACACAAAGGTTATCATTTTAACGATTCTCGAAGACGATGATCTTTTATTTCAGGCCTACTGCGCAGGTGTGATGGATTATATTATCAAAACCGATTCAATAACCCAGATTTTGGAATCTGTAAGGCAGGCATACAATAACCAGCTTATCTTAAGGCCCAAATATGCAGAAAAAATCATCGACGAGTTCAGCAGAGTAAGAAATCAGGAAGCAAGTCTTTTATTTACGATGAACATACTTACCAAACTCTCCAACAGCGAATTCGAAGTATTAAAAAGCATATATCAGGGGCTTAATTACAAACAGATTTCCGAAGCCAGATATGTTTCTACCGTCACGGTAAAAAGTCAGATTCACAGTATTCTAAAGAAATTTAACATGCGAAGCATGAAAGAAGTTATAAAGAAACTTGATGAAGTTAAGTTTACGGAAATAATAGACAAGCTTTAGTATGAATCAAAAAACGGTGTCACGCTCCGCCAATGAGTATGACACCGTATTTATTTACCTTGTAATAAGAAAATCAAGCTCATGTTTTGCATCCTCATCCTTTGGATAAGCATCACAGTACGCCTGCATTTTTTCTTTTGCCGTTTCAAAATCAAGCATATACTCATAAGTCACGGCTTCGTTGTACAGAAGTTCCTTCTTCCACTGCTCATCCTCGAGCTTAAGGCCAAAAGAAAACGCTGCAAGCGCCCCCTCATAATCCTCAAGTTTCCATCTGCATACACCAAGCTGATTATAAACGGCAGCATTATTGCCCTTTGAGTCAAGGTAGCTTGCATACAGACTCGCAGCATAGGAATAATCGGATATTGCTTCATAAGTCTTTCCCAGCATAAGAATAGTATCGGGATTTGAAAGATCTTTTGCCTTCTCAAGATACACTCTTGCATCGGAATAGTTCCCAAGATAGTAATTCATCCGGCCTCTGTCATAATCAGAAATCTTTCTTTTGCCATCCTCAAGAATAGCTTTAAGGTAAGATTCCGCATCAAGGTCAAAGCCGGAGTTTTTTATAGAAAAGTAAATCTGGATATGCAAATCGTAGTCATCGGAGGATTTTGATGTAACCTGAATAAAGTCCTCATCAGCCTTAGTCTTCTCTCCCATCTTAAGATAGCAAAGAGCCCTGTGATAATAAGCTTCCGTATCTTTAGGATGAATAGTCACAAGAGCAGTGTAAATATCAACAGCATCCTGGTAACGTCCGCTTTTTTCATAGGCGTAACCCAGGTAATCATTGATATCGTAATCAATTTCCTGAATTCGGCCATTAGACATCTCAAGCGCCTTTACAAGACACTCCGCACCTTCCTCGTAACGACCCTCTGTTATATATGCAATTCCAAGTCCTCGAAGTGTTTCTTTTCTTTCGCCTTCTTCTTCAAGCGATTTAAGGAAAGACTCAACAGCCTCGGATGATTCACCGTTTTGAAGCAACGAAAATCCGGCGTCACAGTAAGCTGTGGATTTTTTACCGCACCCTGTGATTGCAATTGTCAAAATCAATAATAATGTTATATATAAATATCTGTTCTTCATACAGTCTCCGTAGCAATAAACAGTTAAGCGTCCATACAAATGAATAATACATACCATATGGTTTCAATATAAATATATTATCATAACGTGCTTCATTTTACATACAAGTTTTTCTTTTATCTTCTTTGCGATTAATTTGTATAGTTTATACTTTATTTCAATTGTAACTCAATGTACAAATATGTATTTTCCCCGTGGACTTAAAAATAATTTTATGTTACGTTTTAAAAGTATTGGGCAAAAATGAATTAAAGGAGATTTGTATGGGCGGCTTTTTTGGAGTTGCAGCCAAGGACGACTGCGTATTTGATTTGTTTTTCGGTATTGATTACCATTCCCATCTGGGCACCAGACGCGGAGGTATGTGCGTTTATGATGCCAAGAACGGATTCGACCGTGCTATTCACAGCATAGAGAATTCACCATTCAGAACCAAATTCGACAAAGAAGTGCAGACAATGCACGGAGCATTCGGTATCGGATGTATCTCAGATTTCGAACCTCAGCCTCTTATTGTTCGTTCCCATCACGGAACATATTCCCTCACTACGGTAAGCAAGATTAACAACACGGAAGAACTTGCTGCCAAGATATTTGAAACAGGTCATTCCCACTTCCTTGAAATGAGTGGTGGCGAAATAAATGCAACCGAGCTCGTCGCAGCACTGATCAACGAAAAAGAAAATCTCATCGACGGAATTCGCTATGCGCTCGATTCAATAGATGGTTCCCTTTCGCTTTTGCTTATGACTTCCAAAGGAATCTACTGCGGACGTGATAAACTTGGACGTACTCCGATTGTTATAGGAAAAAAGGACGGCGCTTACTGTGCTTCTTTTGAAAATTTCGCATATAAAAATCTCGGTTATACAGACTATAAGGAATTAGGTCCCGGAGAAATCGGTATTATAACCGACGATTCCTATAAAGTACTTGTTGCTCCCGGCGACAAAATGAAGATTTGCACATTCCTTTGGATTTATTACGGATATCCTTCAAGTTCATACGAAGGTATCAGCGTAGAGAAAATGAGATATATCTGTGGTGAAAAGATGGCCAAGCGTGATAACGTTAAGCCCGATGTAGTTGCCGGCGTTCCGGATTCCGGACTTGCACATGCAATCGGATATGCCAACGAATCAGGTATTCCTTTTTCAAGACCGTTTATCAAATATACTCCTACCTGGCCCCGTTCCTTTATGCCCACTATTCAGTCACAGCGTAACCTCATCGCCAAAATGAAACTTCTCGCTGTTGAAGACCTTATTCGTGACAAGAAGCTTCTTTTGATTGACGACTCAATCGTACGAGGAACACAGCTTAGAGAAACAACAGAATTCCTGTATAAGAGTGGTGCCAAGGAGGTTCATATCAGACCTGCATGCCCTCCGCTTTTATACGGATGTAAATATTTAAATTTCTCAAGATCATCTTCAGAAATGGATTTAATCACAAGAAGAGTTATCGCAAGACTTGAAGGCGAAGATAATGTCACAGAAGAGGTACTTGCAGAATATGCAAATCCGGATTCAGAGAAATACAAAGTTATGGTCGAAGAGATTCGTAAAGAGTTAAACTTTACTTCTCTTGCTTTCAACAGACTCGATGATATGCTTGATGCGGTAGGAATAGACAAGTGTAAACTCTGCACCTACTGCTGGGACGGAAAAGAATAATTCCAATCGAGTAGGAGGCGGTGACTAACCGCCGTCCTCTCACAGCACCGTACGTACCGTTCGGTATACGGCGCTTTCAATAGTTGACGTGCACAGACTGATAGGCTGTGGCTAAATCATAAAAGCCACTGTTTATCAGTCTTT
>JAZQOL010000040.1:0-3581 GCA_045627845.1 Lachnospiraceae bacterium
TCAACTATTGAAAGCGCCGTATACCGAACGGTACGTACGGTGCTGTGAGAGGACGGCGGTTAGTCACCGCCTCCTACTCGATTTAAGTATTATCTGAAGAAGGTTCAGAAACGGGTGCGGATATAGTTCGCATCTCTATAATCGGGCCACCGGTTTTATTGATATAATCTTCGGTGATAATAACTTTTCCGATATTTTTGTCTTTGGGTATTTCGTACATTATATCGAGCATAAATTCTTCTATTATAGAGCGTAAAGCTCTGGCTCCGGTATCTCTTTCGAGGGCTTTTTTCGCAATGACCGAAAGTGCATCATCAGAAAATTCGAGCTTGACTTCATCAAGTTCAAGAAGCTTCTGATATTGCTTCAATATCGCGTTTTTGGGCTCTTTAAGGATACTTATCAGCATATCCTCGTCAAGCATTTCCATTGGACAAAGTACAGGAAGACGACCGACAAACTCGGGTATCATACCAAACTTTTTGATGTCCTCAACCTTTGCATAGTTTAATATATTTTTTTCTTTGTCCCATTTATCCTTTAACTCACTTGTATAACCGATGGAGCTTCGTTTGTTAAGCCTTTGCTTAACTATTTCCTCTAAATCGGGGAATGCTCCCCCACAGATAAAAAGAATATTTCTTGTGTTTACTGTTGCAAGAGGAACCATAGCGTTTTTCGAGTTGGCGCCGATGGGAACTTCAACTTCAGCACCTTCAAGAAGCTTAAGCATACCTTGCTGAACCGATTCGCCCGAAACGTCTCTGGATGTGGTTTCTTTTTTCTTTGCTATTTTATCGATTTCATCGATAAAGATGATGCCACGCTCTGCACGCTCAACATCATTATCTGCAGCGGCAAGAAGTTTAGAAACAACGCTCTCAATGTCGTCACCGATGTAACCTGCTTCGGTAAGCGAAGTGGCATCTGCAATAGCAAGCGGAACATCAAGGAGTTTCGCAAGGGTCTTTACGAGGTATGTTTTACCGCAACCGGTAGGACCAATCATAAGAATATTGGATTTTTCAATCTCGATCTCGTCCATTGTGCCGGTGGCAACACGTTTATAGTGGTTGTAAACGGCAACAGAAATAATCTTTTTTGCCTGCTCCTGGCCGATTACATATTCGTCAAGCTTTTCCTTTATCTTATGGGGAGGTAGAACGTCTTTGAGGTTTATGGGTTCGAGCGGCTTCTTCTTTTTCTTTGGTTTTGATCTTCCCGGGAACTCGCCGGTAAAATCACCGAGATTTAAGAAGCTGATATTAGGAAATCCCATGTTGCCAAAGCGCATCGACTTGCCGGCTTTGTCATCTTTGTCTTCGCCATCTTCGGTCGGTTCGTCTGTGTCGGTGGGTACCGAAGAAACATCTTCGGTATTATCTGAAGGTGAAACAGGTTCATTGGAATCGTCCTCAGAATCTTCTTTTGACCGGTTAACATTTGCGCCGGAAAAGAATGGAGATTTGAGCCCGAGCATTTCGGGAGAAAGATTTAAATTTTCAGCCATATCGATTGTCTTCTGAAGACAGTCTGAACAGACACACAGATTGCCGGGAAGTTTTAACATTGAGCCGACTTTGCTTTCGGGACGCATGCAAAGCATGCATACACTTTCGAATTCATCTGACATAAATAATATCCTTTCGGAGAGTCGAAACAAAATTTACATATATATAATGGAAGCAAACGATAAAGTTAATCGAATGCACTCGAATCTCTCCACGTAACAAACATTATAATATAGAAGAATTATTACACACAAGTTAAGAAAAAATAAACTGTGAAGTCTTACGATTCTTTACGAAATCGGTAATTTTATGTTACTATAGGGCAAAAGGAAACGTGGGTCCATATGGGGGTGGCAGGCATGAAACTTAATGAAGTTCAGCCCAAGTCTATAATTAATGTAACGGTAAGCAAGGAAAACTCCAGTATTAATCTGACAACGACAGTTATCGGCTATGATTGGGAAAAAGAAGCTCTAATTGTTGAACCTTTTATGTATGAAGAGAATATGGTTTCTTTTGCAGTACCCGATATCAGTGTTGAAATGATGGTGGTCATTGAGGGTGAAGCTCCTTTTTACTGGAAGGCGGTTTCTGTAGCGGCTTTTAAAGCCGATGGCAAGTATTACCATGCAATTCTTACTGATTTGGTAGGCGTGAGACTTAACCGAAGGAATTCTTTCAGAGTATTTGTCGGTGAAGAAGGTACGGTGATTCAGACAACCGGATCAACAAAACATCCGGCTCTTATAAAGGACATAAGTGCAACCGGAATCGGAATCATTTTGCAGGGTGACACAGAACCGATATATTCTCCGGGTGCTCAGGTTCATATCAATTACATGGACAATGAGGCAAGATTCGGAATTGATGTAATAGGACGTGTCGTCAGGGCTAAGGTGATGGAAAAGGGTGTTCTGTACGGATGTTCTTTCTCCAAAGTATATCCTCAGATTAACAAATACGTTACCCAGAAGCAGATAAAGAACCGTCAAAAGAAAAAGAAAGAACAGCTTATGAATCGATAGGCTTATATAACATTAAGTTTGAAAGAGACTTGACAAGGCACTTTTGCGCACGTATAATGTGATAGCGTGCGTGAAAGTGCATATTTTTTTGTTGCGCAAAAACGCAGGACTATTACAGAAAGGAAGAAAACAGAATGCCCACATTTAACCAGTTAGTAAGAAAGGGACGTGAGACAAAGATTTCCAAGTCTACAGCTCCCGCACTTCAGAAGGGTTTTAACTCACTTCACAAGAAGTCTACAGACCAGAGCGCTCCTCAGAAGCGTGGTGTTTGTACAGCAGTTAAGACAAAGACCCCTAAGAAGCCTAACTCAGCTCTTAGAAAGATCGCAAGAGTACGTCTTTCCAACGGAATCGAAGTTACATCTTACATTCCCGGTGAAGGCCACAACCTTCAGGAGCACAGCGTTGTTTTAGTAAGAGGCGGCCGTGTTAAAGACTTACCCGGTACAAGATATCACATTATTCGTGGTACACTTGATACTGCAGGTGTTGCTAACAGAAAACAGGCTCGTTCAAAATACGGCGCTAAGAGACCTAAGGCTGGCAAATAATTTTGCCGAGTTGTAAGTACCACAAAGACTAATTAGTGTTGGAATTCTGTTTTGCAGATATACCTGCACGTACACAAATAGTGAATTAGTACACGTTGTGAGTACCGATGAATTATTCGGAACAGAAACTGTTCCCGAAAAATGTAACTGATTTTCGAATGAATAAGGAGGGAAGAACCGTGCCACGTAAAGGACATATTCAGAAAAGAGACGTTTTAGCAGATCCTTTATACAATGACAAGATTGTTACCAAGCTTATCAACAACATCATGCTTGATGGTAAGAAGAGTGTAGCACAGAAGATTGTATACGGTGCATTTGCTATCGTTGAAGAGAAGAGCGGTAAGTCTGCTCTTGAAGTTTTCCAGGAAGCTATGAACAACATGATGCCTCTCCTGGAGGTAAAGGCTAGACGTATCGGCGGTGCTACATATCAGGTACCGATTGAAGTTAAGCCCGAAAGACGTCAGGCATTAGCATTAAGATGGTTA
>JAZQOL010000041.1:0-71406 GCA_045627845.1 Lachnospiraceae bacterium
CATGCAACCTGAAGCCCTCCCCTTGCCCCCCCTGCAGACTGTCCCGCAATCGAAATATTGTCGGGATTACCGCCAAATGCCTTAATGTTTCTCCTAACCCACTTAAGGCCGGCCTGCTGGTCAAGGGATCCGAAGTTGGTAGGAGCGCCCGGTGCTTCAGCAGTAAGTTCAGGATGTGCAAGAAATCCGAACGCACCAAGTCTGTAATTGACTGTAACAAGAATGATTCCACGCCTTGCAAGTCTCTCACCGTCAAACTCCATTTCGGAAGGATATCCCCACTGAAATCCGCCACCGAAGTACCATACCAGTACCGGAAGGTTATCATCTTCAGACTTGGCAGGTGAATAAATATTTAAGTAAAGGCAGTCTTCTCCCATAGGTATTTCCGGATCAACATGCCATTCACGACAATAAATATCCGTACCAAGACCCGGAGTGTCCTGCACGGAAATATTCTTAAATGTGTATGCTTCAAGCACTCCATCCCAGTTCTCTGCAGGCTGCGGTGCACGCCAGCGATTTACTCCCACAGGCGGTGCTGCATAAGGAATCCCCTTAAACAATGTGATTCTTGGATCTGCGGATGGTAACCCCTTTACCATACCGTTTTCAGTTTTAACAACTCGTAACATAGTAACCTCCCCAATTGTTATAATGTATATTATCAGAATAACAAAAAGAAAGGGCAACTTCTTCTTGAAAATTGCCCTTTCCTGATTACTTTGTGTCTATTATTAGTTAGTAAGATCAGTTTAAATTATACAATACCCTGAGCCTTCATAGCATCAGCTACCTTTAAGAAGCCTGCGATGTTAGCACCTGCTACGTAATCACCTTCACAGCCATACTTCTTTGCTGCTGCATCAAGGTTTCTGAAGATATTAACCATAATTCCTTCAAGATTAGAATCAACTTCTTCAAATGTCCAAGAAAGTCTTTCAGAGTTCTGGCTCATTTCAAGTGCTGATGTTGCAACACCACCTGCGTTAGCTGCCTTACCGGGTACGAAGTAAACCTTATTAGCCTGCATATATTCAACAGCATCGGGAGTTGAAGGCATGTTAGCACCTTCACATACAGCGATAACACCGTTAGCAACTAATGTCTTGGCATCTTCAAGGTCAAGTTCGTTCTGAGTTGCACAAGGAAGAGCGATATCAACCTTAACTTCCCACTGATTTGTTCCTTCTGTAGCCTTGTCATGATACTGAGCTGAAGGACGAGCTGCTGCATACTCTGTAAGACGAGCTCTCTTAACTTCCTTAACTTCCTTAAGAAGTGCAACATCGATTCCTTCGGGATCGTAAATCCATCCTGTTGAATCAGAACATGTAACAGGCTTAGCACCCATCTGCTGTGCCTTCTGAATAGCGTAAATCGCAACGTTACCTGAACCTGAAACTGCTACAGTCTTACCTGCAATATCTACACCGTTGCACTTAAGCATTTCTTTTGTCATATAAAGAAGACCGTAACCGGTTGCTTCTGTTCTTGCTAATGATCCGCCGTAGCTTAAGCCCTTACCTGTTAATACGCCTTCATATAAACCTGTAAGTCTCTTGTACTGACCATACATATATCCGATTTCACGAGCGCCTGTTCCGATATCACCTGCAGGAACGTCTGTGTCAGCGCCGATGTATTTGTAAAGCTCTGTGATGAAGCTCTGGCAGAATGCCATTACTTCTCTGTCTGACTTACCCTTGGGATCGAAGTCGGAACCACCCTTACCACCACCGATAGGAAGTCCTGTAAGAGAGTTTTTGAAAATCTGCTCGAAACCAAGGAACTTAATGATACCAAGGTTTACTGAAGGGTGAAGTCTTAAACCTCCCTTGTAAGGTCCGATAGCACTGTTGAACTGTACTCTGTAACCGTTGTTAACCTGTACCTGTCCCTTATCATCTACCCACGGAACTCTGAAAAGAATTTGTCTTTCGGGAGTTGTAATTCTCTCAAGTAAAGCGTCTTTCTTAAATGCTTCTTCATCAGCTTCGATAACAACACGAAGTGATTCAAGTACTTCTTTAACTGCCTGATGGAATTCGGGCTGTGAAGGGTTCTGTGCTACGACTCTGTCGTAAATCTGATCAACATATGACATTCTTTTGTCCTCCTAAATGAAAATGAAATGATGAATGGTATTATCCTCAATGATAAAATGCCGGTTTTAACACTAAGGAAATATAAAAAGGCATCTTAAGAACGCACATGCAGTGCTTCTCAAGACGCCCTTGTCTTAAGGCGTAGTATATTACACTACCGACAATATTGCAAGTAGTTTTTTAATTTAAAGTGTTACCTATTCACAGTGCGGATAAATAAATGTATTTGCGACAAGCTTGCTTAGGAGCAAATATATTTGTTTAGACGCGTGCTGCGAAGCAGGAACCTCAACCCAATAAGCAATCTTAGCAGCGAAGCTGCGGGAAAGAAGGCAAAGCCTTCGATTGCGCATTGGGTTGAGGCTGTGAATAGACAACACTCCTCCTTTTAAGCAATCTTCCCACCGAAACCCTGCGGGAAAGAAGGCAAAACCTTCTAATCAGACTTTTTTTCATATTTCGAAATGATGTCCGTATGATTTTCGAAAAACATACAGCGCTTTTTTCATTTTTGTTTTTTTAGTCCGTACTTAGTACGGACTTTTTACTGAAAAAAAGGAAATAATCCGTTCTTTTAGCAACATTGATACGGACTAAATTTCAAAACTAAGAAAAAGCACCGAATGTGATTGACATAACATCGCGAAATCGTAAGAAAATCTTTTTGAGCCAAAAATGTATCTATTCTTTGCCTGCAAGCCAAGCAATACTAAAGGTTACTGTATCCCATCAGCGATTCATCCACCGCCTTTGCTGCCTTACGTCCTTCGGAGATTGCCCATACAACAAGCGACTGCCCTCTGTGCATATCACCGGCGGTAAAAATGTTTTTCTTGGAAGTTTCATAGCAGCCGGCATCGGTAGCAACGTTTGTCCTTCCGTCTACATTAACGTCAAACGCTTCCGTTACGTATTTTTCACTTCCGAGGAATCCTGCAGCAATAAGAACCAAATCTGCCTTAATCTCTTTTTCCGTACCTTTAACCTGTTCAAAAGAAACCTTACCGCTTCCATCAACAACTCTCTTCAACATAACAGTTTTAACCGCTTTAAGATTTCCCTTTTCATCTTTTACAAACTCAGTAACCGTAGTTTCGAAAATTCGGGGATCACTGCCAAATTTGTAAATAGCTTCTTCCTGGCCGTAATCGGTTTTTAAAACCTTAGGCCATTCGGGCCAGGGATTGTTTGGCATTCTTTCGGCGGGTGCTTTAGGCATCATCTCAATCTGAGTTACCATTGAAGCGCCTAGTCTTATACTCGTTCCTACGCAGTCATTACCGGTATCACCGCCACCGATTACGACAACCGCCTTATCCTTGAGGCTTCCAAAAGAAAAGTCTTTTGCAGCAATTATCTTTTCTGCGTCATAATCTTCATCCATAAGTTTTTTGCTTACTTCTTTTAAGAAATCAACCGCGAAATAAATACCCTTTGCATCACGTCCCGGTGCAGCTATATCACGGGGATTGGATGCTCCGCAGCAAAGAACAATTCTGTCAAACTCTTTTTCGAGTTCTGCTGCCGTAATATCCTTACCGACATTCACATTGTATTTGAACTCAACTCCGGCCTCTTCCATAAGCCTGATTCTTCTGTCTACGGTTCTTTTATCAAGTTTCATATTCGGAATACCGTATCTTAAAAGTCCTCCTGCTCTGTCCGAACGCTCGAATACAGTTACACTATGACCTCTTCTGTTAAGGAGCTGAGCTGTTGCAAGACCTGAAGGACCGCTTCCGATTACTGCTACCTTCTTGCCCGTTCTTACCTTAGGCTTTTCTTCCTTTACAAGGTCATTGTCAAAAGCATAATCGATTATTGCCTTCTCGTTATCCTTAGTTGCAACAGCCTTATCAAGATATCCGCATGTACAGGCAGCTTCACAAAGCGCCGGACATACTCTTGATGTGAATTCAGGAAAACTGTGTGTTTTCGACAATCTTATATATGCCTGTTCAAAGTTTCCTTTGTGAACCAGTTCATTAGTCTCGGGAACAAGGTTGTGTAACGGACATCCCGAAGTCATTCCCGAAATAAGCGTGCCCGACTGGCAGAAAGGAACTCCGCACGCCATACAGCGCGAACCCTGTTCTTTCTGTTCGCTGAGCGGAAGGCTTACATGAAACTCATCAAAGTTTTTAATTCTTTCAGCAGGTGAAATAACCTCACTGTCTTTTCTTTCGTAATCTAAAAATCCTGTTGATTTACCCATTTTCAAGCCTCCTTAACCTTTATCCTTCTGCGCCGCATAAAAGGCCTCGATTTGAGCCTCGCTTATGCTCATACCGCGCTCAATGAAGTCTTCCGTAAGACTCATGATGTGCTTGTAGTCAGTAGGAATGATTTTCTTAAACTTCGTGAGGCTTTCACTGAAGTTATCAAGTATTTCTTTTGCCTTAACGGAACCGGTGTATTTAACGTGGTTAGTAAGAAGAACCTTGAGTTCTTCCTTATCGGTCTTGTGTTCAACGCGCTCCATAAGAACCATCTCTTTGTTAAGATTCTTATACAAAGCATTATTCTCATCATACACATATGCAATACCGCCACTCATACCTGCAGCAAAGTTCTTGCCGGTGGAGCCAAGAATTACCGCAATACCACCGGTCATATATTCGCAGCCATGCTCGCCGACACCTTCTACAACCGTCTTTGCACCTGAGTTTCTTACGCAGAAACGCTCGCCTGCCATACCTGCTATATATGCTTCTCCGGAAGTTGCACCATACAAAGCAACGTTGCCGATGATAATATTGTCTTCGGCATCATAAGCTGCATTCTCGGGAGCCTTAACAATAAGCTTACCGCCTGAAAGTCCTTTTCCGAAATAGTCGTTGCTGTCACCTGTTAAATTAAGAGTAAGACCCTTCGGGATAAATGCGCCAAAGCTCTGTCCGCCCGCGCCGGTACAATTTATTACGATTGTATCGTTTTCAAGGCCTTCCGGATAATTTCTTGTAATTTCAGCACCGATCATTGTACCGAAAGTTCTGTCTATATTTGTAATCTTTGCGGAAATCTCGCAGGGCTTTCCGCTCTTAAGAGATTCCTTCAATGCCTTTTCTTTGGAAAGAAGAATTTCGTCCTTCTTTGATTCAAGAAGGAAATCATACTCATCTCCGGGTGTAAAGGTTACGTTCATTGCTTCACGGTTTCCAAGAATCCTGTCAAGGCTTACCTTCTTTGCAACGCCTGTTATGTCTTCACGTGTCTTAAGAAGGTCCGTACGTCCGACTAACTCGTCAACGCTCTTTACGCCAAGTTTTGACATGTATTCTCTTAATTCTTCAGCTATAAAACGCATGAAGTTCTCAACGTACTCAGGTTTACCCATGAAACGCTTTCTAAGTTCGGGGTTTTGAGTTGCAACACCCATAGGACATGTGTCAAGGTTACATACCCTCATCATTACACAACCGAGTGTAACAAGAGGAGCTGTTGCAAAACCAAACTCTTCAGCACCAAGAATAGCTGCGATTGCAACATCGCGTCCGCTCATAAGTTTACCGTCTGTTTCTATTACAACACGATTTCTTAAGCCGTTCTGAATAAGTGTCTGGTGCGTCTCGGCAAGTCCGAGTTCCCAAGGAAGACCTGCATTGTGAATTGAACTTAATGGTGCAGCTCCTGTACCACCGTCATAACCTGAAATAAGGATAACTCCGGCACCCGCTTTCGCAACACCTGCAGCAATTGTTCCTACACCTGTTTCAGATACAAGTTTTACTGAGATACGTGCATACTTATTTGCATTTTTTAAGTCATAAATCAACTGGGCAAGGTCCTCAATTGAATAAATATCATGATGAGGAGGCGGAGAAATAAGGCTGACACCGGGAGTTGAATGTCTTGTTTTGGCAATCCAGGGATAAACCTTCTTGCCGGGCAGATGTCCGCCTTCACCGGGCTTTGCGCCCTGTGCCATTTTAATCTGAATTTCTTTTGCACTTACAAGATATCTGCTTGTAACACCGAAACGACCGCTCGCTACCTGTTTGATTGCAGAACTTCTGTCATTTTCTGTTCCTGCACTCTCAAGTCTTTCATCGTCTTCGCCGCCTTCACCGGAATTTGATTTACCGTGAAGTCTGTTCATCGCAACCGCCAGTGCTTCATGTGCTTCCTGTGAGATTGAGCCGTAAGACATCGCCCCCGTCTTAAAGCGCTTAACGATACTTTCGACGCTTTCAACCTCATCCATGGGAACAGGTTCTTTTGCATACTCAAAGTCCATAAGAGTTCTAAGATAGCCTGTCTGCTCTGCATCAACAAGTTTTGTATACTCTTTGAACTTCTCGTAATTTCCTTCTTTTGTAGAAATCTGGAGCATATGTATAGTCTGGGGATTATATCTGTGTTTCTCACCTTCAGCACGCATTTTGTGTCGACCCATTGAGTCAATCGTCATATCAGTGTTGAGGCCGAGCGGATCAAAAGCAAGTGAATGCTGTCTGTCTGTTTTTCTTGCAATATCGTCAAGGGTCAGACCCTCTATTCTTGAAACAGTACCGGCAAAGTACTTATCAATAACACTCTTCGAAATACCCATTGCCTCAAATATTCTGCTGCCCTGGTAAGACTGAATTGTCGAGATACCCATCTTGGATGCTATCTTAACAATTCCCTGAATTACTGCATTATCATAATCGGTAACTGCTGCATAATAGTCTTTTTCAAGTATTCCTTCATCAATAAGCTGTCCGATTGATGCATGAGCAAGGTAAGGGTTAACTGCACATGCACCGTAGCCTAAAAGTGTTGCAAAGTGATGCACTTCCCTTGGTTCTGCGGATTCCAAAATAATCGACATTGCCATGCATTTCTTTGTTGCAACAAGGTGATGATGAACAGCCGCAACACCAAGAAGTGAAGGAATTGCCATATGGTTCTCATCGACACCTCTGTCGGATAGTATAAGAATATTTGCACCGTCCTTATAAGCTCTGTCCACTTCTACAAAAAGGTGGTCCATTGCCCTCTCTAAAGGAGTGCTCTTGTAGTAGCATAAAGAGACCTTAATAACTTTAAGGCCCGACTTCTTTAAATTGCTTATTTTTAAAAGGTCAAGGTCCGAAAGAATCGGGTTCTTAATCTTAAGTACGTTACAGTTTTCGGGCTTTTCGGATAAAAGATCTCCGTTTTTACCGACATAAACAGTTGTCGCGGTAACAATCTTCTCTCGTACTGCATCAATCGGAGGGTTTGTAACCTGCGCAAACAGCTGCTTAAAGTAATAGAACATCGGCTGATATTCTTTTGAAAGAACGGGAATCGGAGTATCAACACCCATTGCTCCGATGTGCTCAGAACCATTTAATGCCATGGTGTAAATCTGATCGCTGTAATCTTCATAAGTATATCCGAATGCTTTCTGAAGTCTGGTAAGCTCTTCCTTCTTATATGAAGGAATCTTGGCATTTGGAATCTTTATGTCAGCAAGTTCGCAAAGATTGCTGTCAAGCCATTCACCGTAAGGCTCACGGCTTGCATATTTTTCTTTCAACTCTTCATCAGAAATAATTTTTCCCTGCTTTGTATCAACAAGCAGCATCTTTCCGGGATGAAGTCTTTCTTTCTTTAATATCTTTGATTCATCAAGTTCAAGAACACCTACTTCAGAAGAAAGAATAAGTCTTCCGTCATCCATAATGTAATATCTCGAAGGACGTAGACCGTTTCGGTCAAGAATGGCACCCATAACATCTCCGTCCGAGAAAAGAATGGATGCAGGGCCGTCCCAGGGCTCCATCATGGTTGCATAGTACTGGTAGAAATCTCTTTCTTTCTGAGAGATGGTATCGTTATGCTCCCAAGGTTCGGGAATAAGAATCATTGCTGCAAGAGCAGGGTCCATTCCTCCCATAATCATGAACTCAAGAGCATTGTCAAGCATTGCAGAGTCAGAGCCTTCAGCAGAAACAACGGGAAGTACCTTTGTAAGATCTTCCTCAGAAAACCAGCTTGTTTCCATTGTTTCTTCTCTGGCAATCATCTTATCAACGTTACCCTTAATCGTATTGATTTCACCGTTGTGTACAATGAAACGGTTAGGATGCGCACGAAGCCAGCTCGGATTTGTGTTTGTAGAGAATCGTGAATGCACAAGTGCAATTGCGGATTCATATTTGCTGTCCTGTAAGTCCGTAAAGAATGTTCTCAACTGATTTACAAGGAACATGCCCTTATATACAATCGTCCTTGCCGAAAGGGAAGGAACGTATGTATTTTCATTACTCTGCTCAAATACACGTCTGACAACATAGAGTTTTCTTTCAAAATCAAGATCGTTTGTAAACTCTTTAGGACGTTTTACAAAGCCCTGATAAATTTCGGGAGCATTATCAAGCGCCTTCTGTCCGAGAACCTTTTCAACCGTCGGAACTTTTCTCCAGCCCAAAAACTTAAGGCCTTCCTTCTCAACTATAATCTCGAACATTTTCTTTGCACGACTTCTCTCAAGCTCATTAACAGGGAAAAAGAACATTCCGACAGCATATTCTCTTTCTTTTCCAAGTTCGATGCCAAGCTCCTTTGAGATTTTTTCAAAAAATTTATGTGGAACCTGTGTAAGAATTCCCACACCGTCGCCGGTCTTTCCTTCACCGTCCTTACCTGCTCTGTGTTCAAGGTTTTCAACAATGCTTAATGCATCTTCAACGATTTTGTGTGACTTCTTTCCGTGAATGTTTACTATAGCACCTATACCACAGTTATCATGTTCAAAAGAAGGATCGTATAAAGGACTTACATACTGTTTATCTTCTGTCTGCATTTTGTTTGCTATTCCTTTCTTGGTCTGTGGAGAACACGTCGTGTTCTCCACAACAAAGTATTATTCTCCGCTTGCACCGTAGTTTGAAAGTACACGAGCGGAAGGATCGTTTACGTTACAGCCTTCCCATTCCTTGTTAGGCATCCAGAAATCGGTTACCATCTCTGCCTGGCCGGGATAATATTTTTCAAATATATCCCTGTAAAGAAGAGATTCTTTAGTGAACGGTGTAGCAAAGCTGTACTTTGCAATCCCCTTTTTATACTGGTCGTCATCATAAAGAATACCGGCATATTCCTTAAGATAATCAACCATCGAATGTCCTACTGCATCTGAAAACGCTGCTTTTTCACGCATCAGAATGCTGTAGGGAAGATAATCGCCTTCAAAAGCATGTCTCAATAAATATTTACCTTTGTTGTATTTGTTAAGTTTAAGCTCGGGATCAATGCTCATTACATATTCAACAAATTCAAGATCTCCAAAAGGTACTCTTGCTTCCATCGAATTAGATGAAATACATCTGTCCGCTCTCAATACGTCGTACATGAAAAGTTCCCTGATTCTCTTTGCGGATTCTTCCTGGAAGGCCTCTGCAGAGGGAGCAAAGTCTGTATATTTGTATCCGAACAATTCGTCCGATATTTCACCGGTCATAAGAACACGTACGTCTGTCTGCTCATGGATTGCCTTACAGATTAAGTACATACCGATGCTTGCTCTTATTGTTGTAATGTCATAAGTTCCAAGTATTGAAATAACCTCCGGAAGTGCTTTTAATACATCTTCTTTGGTTATGATAATTTCCTGATGATCGCTGCCGATATAATCAGCAACTTCTTTTGCATATTTCAAGTCAATTGCATCTGTGGACATACCGATTGCAAAAGTTCTGATAGGTCTGTTTAAAATCTTTGAAGAGATTGCGCACACGAGCGAGCTGTCAAGACCTCCGCTCAAAAGGAATCCCAAAGGCGCATCCGCATCAAGTCTCTTTTCAACACCTGCCACAAGTTTGTCATGAATCTTTTTGCAAACCGTTTCAATGTCGTCCTTTGCCACTTCTGTAACCTTTGTCATGTCCCTGTAACATACAAACTTTCCATCCGCATAGTAATGTCCGGGAGGGAACGGCATTACCTTGTCGGTAAGTCCGATAAGGTTTTTTGCCTCACTTGCAAACAAAATTCCCGTATCCGTTAATCCGTAGAAGAGCGGTCTTATTCCGATTGGGTCTCTTGCTGCAACAAGGTCGTTTTTCTCTTTGTCATAAATAATGCATGCATATTCCGCATCAAGCATGCGAAACATATCGGTTCCATATTTTTCATACATCGGAAGCAATATTTCACAGTCCGATTCACTTACAAAAGAATATTCTTTCTCAAGTTCTTTCTTTAACGTTCTGAAGCCGTACACCTCACCGTTACAAACAATGGAATTACCGTTTAAATTAAAAGGCTGCATTCCTTCTTCCGAAAGACCCATAATTGCAAGTCTTTCGAAGCCAAGAATGACATCATCGCTCTTCTCTTCGATTCTCTGCATATCGGGGCCTCTTGATATTGTCTTATCAAAAGCCTCCTTAAACATGTCAAAGGAAATACCTTTTCCTTTGTATCCCATTATTGAACACATAAAACTGATTCCTCCAAAAATAAAAAGAATATACCGGTGCCGGCTACACTGGTATTCAAATATCTTAAAATGCATATATGATTCTACGGAAAGCAGCAAGCTGCTTTCCGCAAAACCATTCATCATCACTTCTCATTTATGTAGTTATTCAACATCCTGTAAGGCTTCGAAGTCTTCTTCGCCTGTACGGATCTTAACTACCTTAGCTACGTTGTAAACGAATATCTTACCGTCACCGATATGGCCTGTGTAAAGGGCTGCCTTTGCAGCTTCAACCACATCGTTAACAGGAATCTTGCTTACAACTACTTCAACCTTAACCTTAGGAAGTAAGGTTGCATCCATTTCTACGCCTCGGTACATCTCACCGGCACCCTTTTGGATACCACATCCCATAACCTGTGTAACGGTCATTCCTGTTACGCCGAGGTCGTTTAATGCTTTCTTTAATGCATCGTATCTTGAAAGTTTTGCTACAATCGAAACCTTGTACATTCCGGTTGCAGGAGTAGGATCGATTGCAACGGGAACTGCTGCTTCTCGCTTAACTTCGCTTGCTTCTTCGTAATCTTCTGTGCCAAGTGAAGTATTTTCGTTTACGCTCATTGTCATAGTGTTTGAAATATCCATGATGGCAAATCCTGAGTAAGCCGATGCAAGACCATGCTCAGTAGAGTCAAGACCCTGAATTTCTTCTTCCTCGGTAACTCTTAAACCGATAGTCTTCTTAATAACAAAGAAAGCTATTGTTATAGTAACAATTGTCCAGCCTGCTACTGCAGCAAAGCCAAGTAACTGAATTCCCAACTGTTTGAATCCGCCACCGTAGAAAAGTCCTGCGTTAATTCCTGCTGTTTCAAAGGCAGGTGACGACGGTGTTGCAAAAAGGCCGACTGCGATTGTACCCCAGATACCGTTTAAGCAATGAACTGCGACAGCACCAACAGGATCATCAACATGAAGCTTATAATCAAGGAACCATACACCAAAACAAACAAGTAAACCTGAAATTATACCGATTATAGTTGCTCCGAGAGCATCTGTTACGTCGCAAGGGGCTGTAATTGCAACAAGGCCTGCAAGCGATGCATTAAGACACATAGAAACATCGGGCTTACCGTATTTAATCCAAGTGAAAATCATACAAGCTACAGTTGCTGTAGCGGGAGCAATTGTTGTTGTTACAAAAATAGTTGCAAGTTCATCGGGAGAAGTTGCAGCAGCTCCGTTGAATCCATACCATCCAAACCAGAGAATAAATACACCAAGTGCACCGATTGTAATGTTGTGTCCGGGGAAAGCGTTAACCTTTGTAACCTTTCCTGATTTGTCCTTAACAAATTTTCCGATACGGGGTCCAAGAATTGCTGCTCCAATTAAAGCTGAAATACCACCAACCATATGAATAGCGGTTGATCCTGCGTAATCGTGAAATCCCATGTCAGTAAGCCATGCGTTTCCTGATCCACCCCAAATCCAGTGAGCTTCAATAGGGTAAATGATTGCTGAAATAACTCCGGAATAGATACAGTAAGAAATGAATTTTGTTCTCTCAGCCATTGCTCCGGAAACAATTGTTGCTGTTGTTGCACAGAATACAAGGTTAAATACCCATGAAGACCAGTCAAAGTCTGCATAGTCTGTTATAATCTGCCAGTCAGGTCTTCCGCAGAAGCCTGCAAGAGTATTCTCACCAAGAAGAAGTGCTCCACCTATAAGAATGAACATTACTGTACCGATACAGAAGTCCATCAGGTTTTTCATTATAATATTTCCGGTGTTCTTGGCTCTTGTAAAGCCTGCCTCAACCATTGCGAATCCGGCCTGCATCCAGAACACAAGCGCTGCCCCTATAAGGAACCACACCGACATCGTTGTGCCGTTTATGGCCTCAAAAATTTCTCCTGTCATAAAATTTATCCTCCATTCTTTAGGAAAATTTATTTTGCTTTAAAAAAAGGCGCATTCCGTTTCGGAACGCGCCTTTGCGTAAATCTGCTTTATACAAAAATATTATACGTAGAACAGAATCTGTTCATATGTAGGATAAGGTAATACTTCCTCGGGAATAAGAGGTTCGCATGAATCGTATGTTGCTCTTAAGTCTGTCATGTCTGCAAATACTACATCGTGGTAGAATTTAGCCTGTTCAAGAGCATCTGCGATTGTCTCTGCCTTATCTGTATCAGCTGCAAGCTTTTCAACTTTCTCTGTAAGTGTCTCATAGTAACCTGCAAGGCTTTCAAGAAGTTTTTCTTTTGCCTTTGTAGGAATTGAAGCACTTACCGACTTCTTGGAAATAACCGAAGCACTGATTTCGTCTTCGTACTTCATAAGCGAAGGTAAAAACTGCTTAACAACCATATCCTGCATTGTAAGAGTCTCAATATGAAGAGTCTTGCAATAGTTCTCAAGGAATATTTCATATCGTGAATCAATTTCCGTTTCAGAAAGAACATGATGCTTTGTGAAGAGTTCAACATTCTTTTCTTCCTTGAAGCAGGGAAGCGATTCGGGAGTTGACTTGAAGTTGTAAAGGCCACGAGCCTTTGCTTCCTCAATCCACTCATCTGTATAACCGTTACCGTTAAAGATTACTCTCTTGTGGGCAACGATTGTTTCTTTTACAAGTTCACGAACTGCAGATTCAATATCCTTAGCACCTTCAAGTTTTTCGGCAAACTGTGTAAGTACCTCAGCAACAGCTGTATTAAGAACAGTGTTGGGTCCTGCTACGGATGCAGAAGAACCAAGGGATCTGAATTCGAACTTATTACCTGTGAATGCAAAAGGTGAAGTACGGTTTCTGTCTGTTGTATCCTTTACGAAATGAGGAAGAACAGTTGCACCAATCGACATCATTTCTTTCTTTTTATCAAAGGTTGTTTCATTAACTACCGAATCAAGTACTGCTGTAAGCTCATCACCAAGGAAAATTGAAATGATGGCGGGAGGAGCTTCGTTAGCGCCAAGTCTGTGGTCATTTCCTGCACTTGCAACGGAAAGTCTCATCAAATCGGCATATTCGTCAACAGCCTTTATAACTGCAGCAAGGAATACAAGGAACTGTGTATTGCTTGCAGGAGCCTTACCGGGATCAAGAAGGTTCTCACCGGTGTTTGTGCTCATTGACCAGTTATTGTGCTTACCTGAACCGTTGATTCCTGCGAAAGGCTTCTCATGAAGGAGACATACAAAATCGTGCTTTGTAGCAACCTTCTTCATAAGTTCCATTGTTAACTGGTTGTGGTCAACAGCAACGTTTGTTGTATCAAATACGGGAGCCAACTCGTGCTGACAGGGAGCAACCTCATTGTGCTTTGTCTTTGCGGGAATACCAAGCTTCCAAAGTTCTTCATCAAGTTCATGCATATAAGCCGATACTCTCGGTCTTATTGTTCCAAAGTAGTGATCTTCCATTTCCTGACCCTTAGGAGGCATTGCACCTAAAAGTGTACGTCCTGTGAAGATTAAGTCTTTTCTTTTTGCGTAATCAGCTTTGTCGATTAAGAAATATTCCTGCTCGGGACCGACTGTTGTTGAAACGCTTGTTACCTCTTCTTTTCCAAGAAGCTTTAATACTTTAACAGCTGCCGTATTAAGGGCTTCCATAGATCTTAAAAGAGGAGTCTTTTTATCAAGTGCTTCACCGCTGTATGAACAGAATGCTGTAGGTATGCATAATGTTCCGTCTTTAATGAAAGCAGGTGAAGTAGGATCCCATGCTGTATAACCTCTTGCTTCAAATGTAGCTCTCAAGCCACCCGAAGGAAAGCTTGATGCATCGGGCTCGCCCTTTACAAGTTCCTTACCGGAGAACTCCATGATTACCTTTCCGCCCTCGATGGGAGAAATGAAACTGTCGTGCTTTTCAGCAGTAAATCCTGTCATAGGCTGGAACCAGTGAGTAAAATGTGTTGCTCCGTTTTCTACAGCCCATTCTTTCATAGCTATTGCAACTGCATTTGCAACATCATATTCAAGATGAGTATTATTATCGATTGTCTTCCTCAATGCCTTGTAAATGTCTTTGGGAAGTTTGTCGCGCATTACCGTGTCATTGAACACGAGGCTTCCATACAACTGGGGAACTGACTTACTCATATGATTCTCTCCTTAATAATTTTTTTCAAAAGAAAAATGCGCTTCGGACATTATCCAAAGCGCCTTTGCTCTTATGTGTTAGAATATAAAACCAGTTTTTTGAATTGTCAACACTTTTTTTAAAAAATTGTTGCAACTTTTAATGTCTGTTCCTCAAGTACGTCCAGGAATACCTTAACGGTATCAAGGGAAGTAAACATAGTAACGTTATTATCAATAGCACATCTTCTTATCGCCGCACCATCCTCATAGTGAACACCGGAAAGAATTGCTCTAGTATTAATAACATAACTTACATAACCCGATCTTATCGAATCGAGTATCTCTTCGCTTCCTTCGGAAAGCTTTCTTCTGACACGTGTTCTTATGCCGTTTTCCTTAAGGAACGCTGCTGTTCCGATAGTAGCCTCAATATTAAAGCCTATATCATAGAAACGCTTTACAAGCGGAAGCGCCTCTTCTTTGTCCTCATCGGCAAGCGTTACTATTATTGTTCCATAGTTCTGAAGCTTTATGCCCGAAGCAATAAGAGCCTTATACATTGCCCTGTGCAAAGATTTATCATAGCCTATTGCTTCACCGGTAGATTTCATTTCGGGCGATAGATAAGCATCCATTCCCTTAAGCTTTGCAAAAGAAAAAGCAGGCGCCTTAACACACCAGCGGTCTCTTTCCTCGGGGTACAGCGTAAATATGCCCTGTTCTCTGAGTGTTTTTCCAAGTATTGCAAGTGTTGCGATATCCGCAAGTGAATATCCCGTTGCCTTGGAGAGGAACGGAACCGTTCTTGAAGATCTTGGATTAACCTCAATAATGTAAACGTTATCATCCTCGTCAACGATAAACTGGATGTTGTAAAGACCGACTATTCCTATTCCAAGACCAAGTTTCTTTGTATAGGTTAATATTGTACCCTTAACTTTATCTGAGATACTGTACGGGGGATATACACTTATTGAGTCACCGGAATGAATACCCGTTCTTTCGACAAGTTCCATAATACCCGGCACAAATACATCCACACCGTCGCATATTGCATCAACCTCGACCTCTTTACCTCTTATATACTTATCGACAAGTACCGGCTTGTCTTCGTCAATCTCAACGGCTGTCTGAAGGTAATGTCTTAACTCACCTTCTTTTGACACTATCTGCATGGCACGTCCTCCAAGTACAAAGCTTGGACGAACGAGCACCGGATATCCTATCTCCGAAGCTGCTGCCACACCGTCTGCAATGCTTGTTACCGCCATACCTTTAGGCTGAGGTATATCAAGTTCCTTTAAAAGTTTTTCAAAAGAATCTCTGTTTTCTGCTTTTTCTATGGCAGCGCAATCTGTACCTATGATTTTAACGCCATACTCCTTAAGGGGTTCTGCAAGATTTATTGCAGTCTGTCCACCGAGTATTGCAATAACACCCTCAGGCTTTTCCATTTCAATTATATTTATAACGTCCTCAACACACAGCGGCTCAAAATACAATTTGTCTGAAGTGGTGTAGTCTGTTGAAACCGTTTCGGGATTGTTGTTAATAAGGATAGCCTCAAAACCGGCTTCTTTTATTGTTCTTACGGCATGAACGGTTGAATAGTCAAATTCGACACCCTGTCCAATTCTGATAGGACCCGAACCAAGCACGATGACTTTTCTTTTGTCTGAGATAATCGACTCATTTTCATCGGCGTATGTTGAGTAAAAATATGGAATATAGCTTTCAAATTCTGATGCGCAAGTATCGATCATCTTGTAAACAGGGAATATGCCTTCCTTCTTGCGAAGTTCGAAAACTTCTCTCTGCGTCATGTTCCACTGTCTTGCAACTTCTCTGTCAGAAAAGCCGCAACTCTTTGCATATCTTAAAACTTCCATGTTACCTACGTTATCGGAAAGTTTTCTTTCTACAAGGACAACATTGTAAAGTTTATCGACAAAGAACCTGTCAATGCCTGTAATAAGGCTTATTTCCTCTGAAGTGGTTTCCCTTCTCAAAAGTTCCATGACAGCAAAAATTCTGTCGTCTGTTCCAAGTTTGATGTAATTCTTCAAATCGTCTGTTGAAGATTCATCAAACTTTACGCTGTGAAGATGGAATACACCTGTTTCAAGAGATCTTACCGCCTTTAAAATACTTTCCTCGAAGGTTCTGCCGATGCTCATTACCTCACCGGTAGCTTTCATTTGTGTTCCGAGGCTGTTGTTTGCATCGGTAAACTTATCAAAGGGGAATCTTGGCATCTTGCTTACAATATAGTCAAGTGCAGGCTCAAACGAAGCAAGTGTATTTGCAAGATTTATTTCATCAAGTTGCATGCCTATACTGATTTTGGCTGAAACTCTGGCTATCGGATATCCGCTTGCCTTTGATGCAAGTGCAGACGATCTTGATACTCGGGGATTAACCTCTATAAGGTAGTAATTCATTGACTTAGGGTCAAGTGCAAACTGAACATTGCATCCGCCCTCTATTTTCAGTGCTCTGATAATCTTAAGAGCGCTGTCTCTTAACATATGATATTCCTTGTTCGTAAGCGTCTGTGACGGGCATACAACTATTGAGTCACCTGTATGAATACCTACAGGGTCAAAGTTTTCCATATTACAAATAGTGATGGCAGTATCATTGGCATCACGCATTACTTCATATTCGATTTCCTTATAGCCCTTAACGCTCTTCTCTATAAGAACCTGATGAACAGGCGAAAGAACCATAGCATTCTTCATTATGGTCTCAAGTTCTTTTTTATCCTCGGCAAATCCGCCACCTGTACCACCAAGAGTAAACGCCGGACGTACAACTACGGGAAAACCTATTTTCTCTGCAGCAGCAAACCCCTCTTCCATACTGTTTGCTATCTCAGAAGGAAGAACAGGCTCTCCGAGTTCAAGACAAAGCTCCTTAAACATTTCTCTGTCTTCAGCCCGTTCGATACTTTCAATCCTGGTTCCAAGAAGTTCAACCTGGCATTCCTTCAGGATGCCTTTTCTTTCAAGTTGCATCGCAAGGTTAAGGCCGGTCTGCCCACCAATACCCGGAAGTATCGCATCGGGACGTTCCATACGTATAATACGGGCCACGAACTCAAGTGTAAGAGGCTCCATATAAACCTTATCCGCAATAATCTCATCTGTCATTATCGTGGCGGGGTTAGAGTTGCAAAGAATTACCTCATATCCCTCTTCTCTAAGGGCAAGGCAGGCCTGCGTTCCCGCATAGTCAAACTCTGCAGCCTGACCGATTACAATGGGACCGGAGCCGATAACAAGTACTTTCTTAATATCCGTGCGTTTAGGCATACTTATTTACCCTCCTTAATGACTTTAATAAACTCGTCAAAAAGATAACTGCTGTCCTGAGGACCGGGAGCGCTTTCGGGATGATACTGTACGCTGAAAACACGGTCCCTAACACACTCGATACCTTCTATTGTATTGTCAAGCAGATTAATGTGCGTCTTTACCAAAGAAGTACCTTCAAGGCTCTCATCCTTAACCGCAAAAGAATGGTTCTGTGATGTAATCTCAATCTTGCCCGTCTTTAAGTTCTTAACGGGATGGTTTCCTCCTCTGTGACCAAACTTAAGCTTATATGTCTTTGCCCCGTACGCAAGCGATATAATCTGATGTCCGAGACATATTCCGAAAATCGGAACCTTTCCTATAAGGGAACGAATGGCCTCTATTGTACTTTTTACATCTTCGGGATCTCCGGGGCCGTTTGAAATAAACACGCCATCGGGATTATACGAAAGAATGGTTTCCGCTGACGTGTCAAACGGAACAACCGTAACTTTCATTCCTTTTCTTGTCATCTCACGCAGAATATTTTTCTTTATTCCGCAGTCTATTGCTACTATTTTAAGAAACGGTTCGGCAAAAGGCTTCTCAGCCTTCTCTTCTTCCGTGAGTTTAAACTCATATGCTTTCTTTGTGCTGACACGCTCGACCTGATCATGTTCAAAATGCCAGTCATGAAGTCTTGAAAGTGCTTCCTTTGTATCAATCGTCTCATCTGCAATAAGTGCACGACAGCTTCCGAAATCACGGATATGTCTAGCGAGCATTCTTGTATCTATGCCCTGAATTCCGACAATATCATACTGCTTCATGACATCATCAAGTGTCCTTGCACATCTGAAGTTAGAAGGCTTCTCACAATATTCATGGACAACAAGACCCGAAATCGAGGGAGTCTCTGTCTCGTAATCAGCCTCACAGATACCGTAATTTCCTATCATCGGATAGGTCATTACAACTGCCTGCCCCGTATATGACGGATCGGATATTATTTCCTGATATCCCACCATCGAGGTATTGAATACAATTTCAACCATTTTCTCCGACTGTGCTCCGAAGCCTGTCCCTTCAAATACACTGCCGTCTTCCAAAATCAGCTTCCTAATCTTGCCCATAGGTCTCCTCACCGGTCAACTATAGTATTGTTTTTCAAAAAAAGGACACTTTGAGTATATACCCCAAAGCGCCCTCGCTTTTGTAAAGTCTATTCTTCTATACTTGTTTTGTCAAGAAAAGTATTAAACAAAATTCAGTTCAAGTTTTGCAATCAAATCCTCAAGAATGTATCTTGAATCCACATCGGTATACTCACGTATGATAGGATTATCTTCTTTTACCGAGCTTGACGTGTCTTCATTAATAAATGGAGCTTTTACATCTTTAAAATGGCCGCAGCCGGGATTAATTGCAAGTGCTATCGCAGGCGAATCTCCCAAAGACCAGCTCTCACCCTGTGTCCAAAAAGCAAACTTTGAATCATTATAAGCAACCATCTGCTCAAAGAGATGTTTCCCTATTTTCCCACAGGGAGCAATACGTCTTTCTATTTCCGCAATCCCTATTGTTATCGTTGTATACACATAAGAAGGAACAAGCCAAAGTTTAGTGCCGCTCTGAAGGACGAAGTTCGCAGCCTTAACATCGTTTCCGGCGTTAAACTCTCTGAAAGGGATTTCCTTGGGTTCACTTCCGTGAGTACCTATCCATATAACATTAATCTTTTCAATAATCGAAGGACATTTTTTCATTGCTGCTGCAACGTTTGTAATCGCACCCTGGCAAAGCACAAACAAAGGATGGCTGTCCTCACGATTAGCTTCTTCTATTATAAAATCGACCGCTTCAGAGTCAAAAGAAGCTCTGTCTCCAATCGGAAGTTTTTCCCCCATAAAATAAGGGACATCCGTTATGTCCATTGCCTCAAGAATAGTCTGTATCTCGCGATAACTTTTCTCAACCGAACCTTCTTCATTAAAATGTTCCGAAGTAATCCCCTTAACAATAATTTTTGGGCTAAGCAGAGCATGCACAATCGCAAACGGATCATCCGCTTCGCACGCTGCATCCGTATCCACAATAACCCTCAATCTCTTTTCATCACAAACCTTAAAACCAAGTCCCATTTTATACCTTCCTTTCATTACAAAGCCCCTATCCCCGCCCTCATACGGCTGAAGAATCTCTCTTTTTTTAGGGAATCGGACTATATATTGTGTGAGAGCGATTTAGGAACAAAGCGTAGATTTTCTTGGCGTTACGATGCAGGCTTTAAGCGCACCCCGGAAGACTGTTTGAGTCGTGGTAGGAAAAATGTTTTTTCTTCGTTCGGTTCGGCTAGTTTGCCATTTTCTAAATGTTGCACTCGACATCTTCGATTGGCCTTGTTCTGCGAAAACTCGAAAAAGTTTAAATACAACTTTTTCTCAAACAGTTCGCAGGACAAGGCTTGATGTCTCGTTCGCAACATGTAAGGAAATGGTCAAACCGCCTCAAAGAACTTATAAAAAACATTTTTCCTACCATGACGAGTTTCTGCAGGGGTGCGCCAATCGAAAAAGCCTGCACGTGTTGCTTAGAAAATCTTGCTTTGTTAATACCGAGAGCGAGCACAATATATAGTCCGATTCCCAAAATGAACAGCGTATTTCTTCAGCCGTATGAGGGCGGGGATAAGTTGCTCTTTTAACCATTTACAAATTGACGTGCTTTACTATGTGAAAGCAAATCTATGGATTTGTTGGTTAGATTATAGTATTTTTCGTGTGTTTTGTCGATTATGAGGGCGAATTTTAAAGGATTTTGGTTAATTTAGACAAATGAGTAATTTGCTTATTCGGCAGGTTGACTCTCTGATATTTATGTAGTATTATCTGTACAGATGAGCAGTTGTTCATATATTCATTGTTTGTTTAAGGAGGATGATACATGTTTATAGAAATCAAAGGAATCAGGAAACACTACGGCGAAGGCGACAGCCGTGTAGATGTTCTGAACGGAATTGATATTGAAATAGAAAAAGGAGAGATCTGTGTTCTTCTTGGACCTTCAGGCTCCGGAAAATCTACTCTCCTGAATATAATCGGTGGCATCGACTCTGCAGATGAAGGCTACATCATGATAGACGGCGAAAAAACCGAAGATATGGATGAGAAGCACCTAACGCTGTATCGACGTGACCACCTTGGATATGTTTTCCAGATGTACAATCTTATTCCCAATCTTACAGTAAGAGAAAACGTCGAAGTCGGTGCTTATCTTTCCGAGCATCCGTTAGACGTTGACGATCTTTTAAAAACTCTCGGCCTTTATGAGCACAGACACAAACTTCCCTCACAGCTTTCCGGAGGTCAGCAGCAGCGAACCTCCATCGGACGAGCAATCGTTAAAAATCCCGATATTCTTCTTTGCGACGAGCCTACCGGCGCACTTGATTACAATACTTCAAAAGAAATTCTCAAGCTTCTTGAAGATGTTAATAAAAAATACGGAAACACAATCATAATGGTTACCCATAATGATGCGATTAAAAACATGGCCGACCGTGTTGTTAAGCTTCGCGACGGAATGGTTCGAAAAAATTACAAAAACGAAGAAAAGACTGCTGCCGCAGATCTTGACTGGTGAGGGGGGTATATGAAAAATCCGTTGAGAAAAAGGTATATTCGTGAGCTTAAAAGTGATTTCGGAAAATACCTTGTAATTTTTCTTTTTATGATAGCGCTCATTGGTATGGTCTCCGGCTTTCTGATTGCCGACAATAATTTTTACAATTCATATAACGAAGGCTTTGAAAAATATAACGTAGAGGACGGGCATCTTGCATTTTCAAAAGAACCTTCCGACGAATTGTTAAAGAGTCTCGAAGATAAAGCAGGACTAAAATTCTATGAACTCTTCTATTTTGAAGAAACAGAAGAAAAAACAGGCGCTAACATTCGTACTTACATAGACCGTGATGTTGTAAACACCGAATGCGTCATGGAAGGTCGTATGCCTTCTTTTGAAAATGAAATAGCAATTGACAGAATGTTTGCAGATAATCATTCCATAAAGATTGGCAATACCATCACCCTTCGTGGCAAAGAGCTTACAGTAACAGGTTTTACCGCGGTTCCCGACTACAGCAGCCTCTTTGAAAGTAACACGGACATGCTTTTTGATGCAGTTAACTTCAGTGTTGCCTTTATGACAAAAGAAGGGTTTGAAGCAGTCGAAAGCAGACATCTTTCTTACAACTATGCATGGAAATATAACGCTAAACCCGCAGATGATGTTGAAGCCAACAAATTTTCCGAAGATTTCCTCGAAGTACTTGAAGATGTGCTCCTTGAATATAATGAAGATTACGTTATGGATAAGGTTGAACCTTTATTCAATGGCGAAATTCCGGAAGATATTTCCGTTGAAGCCTGCCTTGAATTAATCTCTTTATTCAGCGAGCAGTCAGAAGATGATATTGATTATGAAAAGGTCCTTTCCCTTCTTGGAATTGACCGTTCAGAGCTCATCGACATAACAGATTACGTTCCCGGATACGCAAATAACGCCATTATCTTTACAGGCGAGGATATGGGTTCTGATGCCACGATGTTCCTTATCTTCTGCTATATCGTAGTCGCTATACTCGCTTTTGTTTTTGCTGTTACTACTTCAAACACAATTACAAAAGAAGCCGGCGTCATCGGAACACTGAGGGCAACCGGTTATTCCCGCGGAGCTCTTGTAGCTCATTACCTTACGCTTCCGGTAATTGTCACTGTTTTAGCTGCAATCATAGGTAACATACTCGGCTATACCGTGTTCAAGGATTACTTTGTAAGCATTTATTACTCAATGTATTCTCTTGCAACTTACGAAGACATCTTTAACAGCGAAGCCTTTATAAATACAACAGTTGTTCCCGTCATACTTATGCTTGTGATTAACTTCCTTGTTCTTTCATCAAAGATGAAAATCTCACCGCTTAAGTTTATAAGACACGATTTATCGACAGGAAAGAAAAAGAAGGCCTTCCGTTTAAACAGAAAAATTCCTTTCATTCACCGTTTTCGCTTAAGAGTGTTCTTCCAAAATATTCCGGGATACATTACACTTTTCTGCGGTATTTTCCTTGGCGGAATGATAATAATATTCGGAACAATGTTCGGTCCTCTTCTTTCGGATTACTCAACTCTTGTAAGCGAAAGCAGAATCGCAGATTATCAGTATGTTCTTATGAAGCAGGTTGAAACAGACAATGCTCAGGCCGAAAAATACTGTATGACTTCTTTGGACTATACTAAACCCGGATACGTTACAGACGGCATAAGTGTCTTCGGAATCTCAAAACACAGCAAATATCTCAGCGCTTCTCTTCCCGAGAACGAAGTTCTTATCTCAAACTGCTTTGCTGAAAAGTACAGGCTTAAGGCCGGCGATGAGCTTACACTCAGCGATCACTTTTCGTCTAAGACCTACACTGTAAAGATTGGTGGAATATATAACTACGATGCAGGTCTTGCCGTATTTATGAATCGAAGTGACTATATTAAGCTTTTTAACGAAAGCAGCAATTACTTTACAGGGTATTTCAGCAATGAAAAACTTACTGATATCAACGATGATGATGTTGCCACAATACTTACAGGTTCCGACTTTAAAAAAATGGCGGATCAGATGATGCATTCCTTCGGCGACATGCTTGCTTTGTTCAATGTTTTCGGTACTATGATGTTTGTTCTGTTAATGTATCTTATGACAAAGCAGATTATTGAAAAGAACATGGTATCTATTTCGATGACTAAAATACTCGGCTTTAAAAAGAATGAAATAAGGATGCTTTACCTGACAATAACTTCCATTGTTGTTGTGATATCACTCCTTGCATGCATTCCTCTTGTCGATTTGTTCTTAAGATGGATATTCAGTTCTTACCTCTATACGGTAATAACAGGCTATATTCCTTACATTATTTCGCCAAGTAGCTATATAACCATGTTTGTTCTCGGAATAGCAAGCTATATCTTTGTATCGCTTTTAATGATGCTTAAGATCAATAAAATTCCCAAGAGCGAGGCACTTAAAAATGTTCTATAGTCCATAACTTTGTTTACAATCAAAGTAGTTGGTCTTCATACAGAGACCACTGTTTCCTTTCTGTTTGTCCAATAAAGAAATTCTACCAACGGAAAAATCTTTATTATCCTTACTTCGCTTGCCTTCTTATGGCTGATGGCAATTAACTGTGTCAAGGCAAAACCCTTTGGGTGCCTTTAGCAGCCTTGACACCGTTGAATGCCATCAGCTTTTGAGTAAACAAGCGAAGTAAGTAACCATTTTCGTGTATTACACGACGACTTTCCTTGGTGATAAGGGTCATGCCCGTTCGGAAATTATTCTGAACGGATTTTTTTTCAAATTTCGAAATGATGTCCGTACATTTTATAATAAACATACAGATTTTTTTGCATTTTTGATTTTTTTGTCCGTACTGAGTACGGACATTTTCCCGAAAACAATAAAAAAATCTGTATTTTTTACTTATTTGGCACGGACTAAATTTCAAATTTAAGAAAAAAGTCCGAATTATATTTATAACATAAAGAGACCATGCATAGTATTTCCTCAAAACAAGAAAATTGCTATATATGAGTCAAACCTCGGCAAATGTATGAATAGCTATCCTTACATTGCCTGATTACAAAGAAACCGATGGAATAAGTGAGTCAGGGCCATAAGCTCTCCGGTGCTTTAGCAACCTTGACACAGTTATTCCATCGGTTAGAATCAGTAAAGCGATGTAAGGATAATAAGAGTATGAATATATCAGATATATTGATTATCAGCGTCTATTTTTCTTTTTAATCATTATCTTTCTTGCGACATTTATGCCAACCTTCATAGGGAATGGCCTTAATACCTTATCGGCTTCTTTTAACTTTTCTCTTATGGGAAGGTGCTGAGGGCAATGCTTTTCGCAAAGTCCGCAACCAACACACTGGCTTGCAAAGCCCGGCTCAAGTCTCATACCCATAGCCTGAGAAAAGCCGAAACGCGCTGACATTTTGCTTTCCATCGAAGAGAGATTGTAGTAAAAGAAATTGCCCGGTATATCTACACCCTTAGGACATGGCATACAGTATCTGCACGCCGTACAGCCTACTTTTTCTTTTTCCTTAAATATCTTCTTTATTCCTTCAATAACTTCAAAATCCTCTGCCGTAAGATGCCCAGGCTTTGCATCCGAAGCTATTCGTATATTTTCCTCGACCATTTCCATAGAATTCATCCCGGAAAGAACACAGGTCACACCGGGCTGATCCCACAGCCATCTAAGTCCAAGTTCTGCCGGAGTATAGTTTCCATGACTTTCTTTTAACAGTTTTTTCGCAGACTCCGGAAGGTTTACAAGCTTACCGCCTCTTAACGGCTCCATTATAATAACCGGAATTCCTTTGGCGTAGGCAGCTTCAAGTCCGCGTCTTCCTGCCTGGCTGTGCTCGTCCAGATAATTATACTGAATCTGGCAGAAATCCCAGTCGTAAGCATCAAGAAGTTTAAAAAACATATCGGTATCGCGGTGATAGGAAAAACCGATATTTCTGACTGTTCCCGACTTTTTAGCCGCATCAATCCATTCAAGAATGCCGATTGACTTAAGATGCTCCCACTCGGCATAGTCGGTAAACATATGCATCAGATAATAGTCAATATAATCTGTTTTTAGGCGGGCAAGCTCCTCTTTAAAGGTCTTCTCAATCTGAGCCTGCGACTTCATAATATACTGTGGAAGTTTTGTCGCAATGTATACCTTTTCGCGAATGTTGTTTTTGCTTAATATCTTGCCGAGGCATTCTTCGCTTCCGGGATAGATATATGCAGTGTCATAATAATTGACACCTAACTCGTACGCACGCATAATCTCACGTTCTGCTTTTTCAAAATCAATTCCGGTGCCTTTTTTTGTAAACCGCATACAACCGTATCCAAGCTGAGATATTTTGTTGCCGTTTCTATCCTCTCTGTAACGCATGCCTCCACCTTTCTGTCTGTAAGCTACTTCTTACTGTGCAAAGAAAACTTTGATTCCGTTCCGTTTAATAATCTCACAAAATTCTGTCTGTGTCTAATTATAACAAGTAATGCAGAACCTGCACATAACAGCCATACCCATATCGAATCTGCTTTTAATATCGCAAGCGCTATCGGACAGGTAAGCGCAGCAAGGCACGAAGAAAGTGACATATACTTTGAAACTGCAAGTACTATGAAGAAAAGAACCATGGCAATAAGCGCCATTCTCCAGTCAACAAACCATGTTGTCGTAAAGCCGGCAATAAAAGCCTTTCCGCCTTTGAATCCATACCATACGGGAAAACAGTGTCCAAACATACAGAAAAGCCCCGAAAAAGCAGCTCCGAACTGCCAAAGACCAAACAGTTTTTCAAACAAAAGCGCAGATACAAAAACCGGAAGTCCCGTCTTTAATATATCCAAAAGAAGGACAGTCCATGAAACAATATTCGATCCGTATACTCTCTTAAAATTTGTAAATCCGGGATTTTTACTTCCCTTTTCACGTATATCCTCATGATAAACAAGCTTTGACATTATTATGGCTCCGTTTATTCCTCCCAAAAGGTAGGAAATAACAGCCGCACCTATTCCAAGTATTGTTTCTGCCATAATCGTAAATCTCCTTATAAAACAATGGTTGCACATCACTTTATAGTAAGTGCAACCGATTTATTATATCATTTTATGCAGCAATGAAATAGAAAGGATAAATATCCTGTAATCCGTCAGATCTGCTTACTTCAAGATATGGATATTTTTCTTTCAAATATGCCATAAGTTCTTCCGTCTGCTCATCTGTTGCTTCTTTGCCTCGAATAATTATAAGCATGCCTTTATCGGACAATTCCATCTTATCAAGAGTCTCTTTGGATGCTTCGAGAAGTGTCACATTGCTTGCAACGATTTCTTTACCGAATATTCCGATGAAATCGTCCTTTTTAACGTTCACTCCGTTCATGCTTGCGTCTCGAATGCTCTTCGATACCTCTGCAGTAAGAACGCCCTCCATATTTCCAAGCATCTGCTCTTCTATATCCTTTGCATCTTCAGAAGAAAAGTCCATCATCGGAAGTATTGCATATGCATCACCGATTGTGTGTGTGGGGATTACATGAATATTTGCCTTTTCATAAACGGAGCCCGCCTGACGGGCTGCCAGGATTACGTTTCCGTTGTTGGGAAGTACAAATATATCGTCAGCGTTTACACGTTCAAAGGCATCAATAAAATCCTCCGCGGAAGGATTCATTGTCTGACCTCCGACAATAACCTCGTCGGCTCCAAAACTGATAAAATCGTTTTTGATACCAACACCGTTTGCAACGCACACCACACCATATCGCTTGTGCTCAGCCTTGTGCATCTTCTCGGGAGCTGCATTATTGCTTTCTCTGGTGCTGTGCTGAATCATCATGTTCTCAATCTTTACCTTGAGATATTCTCCGTACTTCTGACAGTACTCAAGCACCTTATAAGGCTCCATTGTGTGGATATGAATTTTCACTGCGCTTCCGCTCTTTATGCACACAATTGAGTCACCAAGCTTCATAAGCTCATCCTTAAACACATTCTCATCAAATTCTTCAACTGAAGTCTTTGAATTCTGAAGTCTTAATAAAATCTCAGTGCAGTAACCGAATTCAAGCTCGGAATCTTCTGTGAAAAGCTCAAAATCAGGTTCATCATTTGAAGGTTTTTCCGTATTCATTACCTTTATGGAAGCTGTATCGGCGCTCAAGTCAAGCTCACCCATAATGTAAAGCTGCATTCCTTCAAGAATGTATATAAGTCCTGCTCCGCCAGAGTCAACAACACCTGCTTCTTTTAATACAGGAAGAAGTGAAGGTGTTCTGTCAAGTGAAGCCTTCGCCTCTTCAATAAAATGTGAAAGAAGGGTTTCGAAATCCTCAAATTTCTTTGTGCTTGTCGCCTCGGTTGCTTCTCTCGAAACGGTAAGCATTGTGCCCTCTGTGGGAGTCATAACAGACTTGTATGCCTGCTTAACACCTTCATTAAGGGCTGTAATAATATCCGAAGGGCAAGCCTCTTCAACTCCCTTAATACCCTTTGCAATGCCGGCCATAAGTTGAGAAAGAATAACTCCGGAATTACCTCTTGCAGAAAGAAGCATTGCCTTTGAAATCTTTTCTGCAGCTTCCGAAATTGTCATTTCCTCGGTAACCTGTACCGAAGCACCTCCGGTCATTGTCATTGTCATGTTATCCCCTGTATCTCCATCAGGAATCGGGAACACATTTAAATCATTAACTGTTTCTTTATTAATATCAAGATTATACATGCCGGCCTTTACAAGTTCACTGAAGGTTACGGCATCAATTCTCGTTGTGCACATTTTACGCCTCCGAAAGTTTATAGGTAACTTCCTTACCCATTCCCCAAATACCGATTGCTTCAGGTCCTATTGATGCTCCGATGATAGGTCCGATGTATACTGTCTCAATTTCCTTACAGGGAATCTTCTCCGTAATAAGCTTCTTCATAAGCTCAACCTCTTCGGCAGGGCAGTCAGCATGAGCAACAAACACGATCTGTTCCTCGGGATTTTCTATATTCTCAGAAAGCATATTTACCATCTCGTTAAAGGAAGCTGCACGACCTCTTGCCTTTTTGATAGGTGTCTGAACTCCTTCAGCATCGGAAATAAGAATAGGCTTTACACCCATAAGGTTTCCAAAGAAAGCTGCAGAACCCTTAACACGTCCTGCTCTCTTTAAAGCATCAAGCGAATGAACAGTTACATACTGAATTACGTTGTTTCTTTTGGCCTTAACAGTCTCAACAACCTCTTCAAAGGACTTTCCTTCCTTAACAAGATTTGCAGCATAAATTCCAAGAATTCCTTCGCCTGCACATGCATTGAGTGAGTCTATGCATTCAATCTTCCTATCGGGGAACTCCGAAAGAAGTTCCTTTGCAACCATAAAGCCTGTATTTACGGAGCCTGACTGCTTTGTGGAACAGCCTACGTAAATAATGTCGAAGCCCTGTTCAAGATATAATCTGAAAATGCGGTAAAACTCTTCAACGGGAACCTGAGTTGTAGTAACTCTTTCGCCCTTTCTCATAATGTCGTAAAGAGCCTTTAACTCTTCAGGTGTTCTTGTAAGTAATGCCTCCGTTTCAACACCGTTATAAACAGTGTTCATTCTTGCGTAATCAATATCATATTTTTCAAGAAGCTTTCCGTTCAAATCTGAACATGAATCAACTAATACCTTAATCATTACTAAATCCTCCTATAGCCATTAACTGACCATACACATTCTATTTCCATTTCCCTGTACATTCATCTAACAAAAAAAGGAAATTGCACTAATTTTGTGCAATCTCCCTTCTTTGTACAGATTTATTCAGCCAAAAACAATCCCCAGCCTGACCAGAGCCAAATGTGTGAATCTCCCGATTCTACCATTGTAATCAGTTTGCTTTTTCCGCCATCTTTAAATTCAACAATCGTCTCCCCGACATCAGAGGCCATCCACATCGGCTTAACCCCATTCTTTGAAAGCTTATATATATATAGATGCTGTGACCATATAGGAGGATCGGATTTTACGAAGAACGGGCGACTTTTTCCGTATTTTCCCATTTTCCAGCATAAGACAAGCAGTTCTTCTTGACCATCGCGGTCAATATCCATCAGTATAGCATCCTGAACCTTATTCTTTTTATCAAGTGACCATTTTTCGACATTCATAGTTTCATTAACCATTCTAATCTCAGCAGTCACTTTGCGCTTGGAAACAGCAAAAGAAAAAGATACTCCCTCATCGGTGTCAATTGTCATATCCTGCTCTTTCCAATCAATCTTAGAGGAAATAAAAGCTCCGTTAATGTATAGAAGCACAAAAAGGACAGCAACGAAAATAGCAGTTGCTGCCCCTATTGCAATCCATGTAATGATTTTTCTTTTAAGTGAAGACACTGACATATCAGTACATACTTCCCGAATAAACACCTGCCCAAAAACTGTACGTCCAAGAAGGCTTTACAATTGAAGGATCGGTCAAATCTATGTAATCATAATTATCATCAAAGTAAGGCTTTGAGCCACTTATATATGCCCATTTTTCGTCAGTTAGTCTGTCTGAAAGCGGCCATGAGAACTCGTAAAAGTCATATACGCTTCCACGTGCAATTCTGAGTTTTCCATCAACAGAAACCACAACATAAATGTTGGCAGGGTTTTTAAGACCAAGCTCGAGTACATATCCGTTAGGATCTGTTGCAATGTCAGTGACAAGGCATGCCGGATGTTCGTCTGTTGTAGTATACAGTTCATCCGGATAGTCAGCAGATACTACGTCATACCAAAAATGTTCGAGGTTTCCGCCGTACTCTCTGATAAAATCATACTCTTCATCAGAAAGAACTTCATTTTTTAGTTCCTTCTGAGAGATAACAAGAAGTATCTTCGAAATTTCCGTAAGCCTCTGAAGGTTCTCTTTATCCGCTTCACTTATCAGTTTGCATTTTGAAAGACCGTTTAATGTAGCTTCCGAAAGATTGACAAATCTTGAATAAAGAAGCGGTTCGGGCTCAACGTATCCTCTGTCGTCAATATCGTCATCGGGGCCTCCGCCCATTTCAGCCATCATCTGCTTTGTATAAAGCACAGTATCATGTTTTAACTCTGTATAGCTTCCAACAAAAGTCTCTATATTGTGCTTTCCCCACTCTTTACTAAGCATAAAGGACGGATACCCGGATCCTTTTTCATCAAGAAGCGGTCTTAATACATTGATCCAGTTGGAATAAAGGCTTGTTTCCCACGTATTCTCAGAAATATTACTGATAACATTCCTTAATTCTGTCATATTCTTTGAATAATCGGGAAACTTATCGGCTCCGTTTTTGAGTGTAATGTCAAGTGCAATATCTGAGCCAAGTGCTGCCGGAAAATCAAGTGCCGAAGGAAGCATTCTTGCTTCACCTAAGGAATTTTTATCAACAGCCCTATACACAAGGTTCTGCATAACTTCAGCATCAATTGAGAACCTCTGTCCCATAAATCTTAGTCCTGCAATTACATTGTCTTCACTCTTCTCAACAGGAATAGACTGTATCTTTGGTGCAGGGAGTTCTTTTATCATTTTAAAACATTTATCGAAAGCTGCCTTATCACAGGAAATAGTCTCTGCTTTAACATCATTTCCAAAGCATTCTCTTATCAACGGCATATAATCACTGTAAATATGATCATCGGAAGCTCCTGCAAAGAAAGAAGTTACGGCATAAACAGCCTCCCATTCATCTTTACATTTTTCATCAAGAGCGAGTGACATAAGAACTGCACTTCTTGTGGAAGCTTCGGATTCAGAAGACAGATTCATTCTTCCGTACCACATCATTGTCTTAAAATATTGGCTTAAAGCCTCGTCTTTGGCGTAATATCCTCTTACCGTATACTGACTATAATCTTCGTAATAATCAAGAATCGGTGAAACAGTTATTCCTTCCCCTGATTCAATCAAAGAAAGTTCACTCTTTACCTTATCTTTTAATGAAGTCGGTACAAAAACATTCTCTCCGATAAGATTACATGCAACGGCAAAATAAGCACAGTTCGCCAAAGCAGCTTCTTCCCAGTCTGTGCCCGAAAAAGATTCTGCCTGACGTACACTTTCTTCAAACATAGAAATACTTATCTTTTTAATCAGTCTTGTCAGGTATGTCTTTTCCGTGTTTTTAAGAAGGTGCGCAAAATATAAATGATATGTATGCATTAATGAATCAACGGTTATGAAGCTCGGCATCTGAGAATAACGATTATTCTCATATACTTCAAAAAACTCATTTCCCGAGCAACCACTCACTGCAAACAGATTGTTTTTGAGTTTGTTTTGAAAGTCCTCGCTCATCCACTCGATAATATATGAATTAATCACATTAGACCAGCCATCGGCTACTGAATATGCAGGAACATTCGCAACAATACTGCTGTCATAAAGACCTGTGTCTGTTTTTGACATAAGAACGGGACGTGTATACGAAGCATATGAAGCATACATCTGATTTCCTAATTTAATATCCGAAAGGTCAATTAAGACTGCATCGGTTTTTATCTCAGTATCAAGCAAAGTATCTTTTTCATTTTTATCAGTATCAACCCCGATTTCCGGATTATTCGCGTCATCAGTCGATGATATTACCGTAGAAACAGACGATTTATCTTTATCACTTTTACTCACATGGGACTCGTTAGAATTTTGGGAAGAACATCCTGCGAAAAGCCCAACAGTCAAAACCATGCAAAGTAAAAAACTAATTAATTTCTTCGTTAACATACAGCCTTCCTCTCTTTAACGCTCATGGCAACAGTAGTTATCAAAACACCCGCAATGCAGACCGAAATACCCATAATAAGCATTGCCGGGACTCCGCTCTTATCAAGTACGGGACCTGACAAAAGATTTGAGAAAACTCCGCCGAGAGTCGTTGCGCAATTAATATATGCCTGTCCTTTAACCTTGTCCTTTGACTTCATTATTCTGTCCGAATAATAAGCAGCGGTAGGAATAAATACCGAATAAGCAAACAACTGAATCGACTGGCTTAAGTACATCCCCGGAAGACCGGTAGCAAGATACATGGTGACTATCTTTACAAGAAAAGCCACGGAAGCAAATATCAGTATCTTCTTTTCACTTATTTTTCTGAGAACAAATACGATAAGTGCCATTACAGGAAGCTCCAGTATAGCCTGCAAAAACGATGCATAGCCAAGATGCGCTTCATCTCCGCCAAGCCTTCTTATTATCTGAATCAGATAATCGTTAAGCATGTTATGTGAAAAAAAGCAGCATGCCGAACCCAAAAGAAACAGCATGAACATCGGATACGTTTTTACAAAATCAAAGAAGTTATTCGTGGGCACCTCTTCAGAATCTTGCAAATCCACATCCTTTATAGAAGCACAGTCAGAACAATTATCCGGAAGTTTAAAGAAATATGTCATGATACATAACAAAATCATTGTTCCTATTGTGACATACTGAGTAACGACAGGGCTCTTTAACGCGATAACCCTTCCGATTATTGCAGATGTAACGGCAAAAGAAGCTGATCCCAAGCCTCTTGCCAGTCCAAAATTATGCGCGCATCCGGCAGCACGATATTCAAAGCTCATGGCAATCAGTATCGACATACTTATAAACTGAATTGTGTACATGAGGACATACATGATGAAAATAGCCGGCTTAATATCCGTAATAACAATGAGTCCGACAGCGCACAAAAGCATTAAAATAGCAGAAGTCATAAGAACTCTTCTGTTTGTAATGACTTTCGATCTGTCAATTATGCCCGCAACCAGCGGCTGGCCGATTACCGAAAGAATGTTTGCGACAGCAAGTGCTATTCCTACTTCCGTATTGGTAAATCCCCTGAAGAGAAGAAATACCATTGCCATACCGTGAACAGTGCAAAACGCAGAAAAATAAAATGCGTTTATCAATGTATACCTTAACGTCCAATTACCCTTTTTCACATTAACACCTTATTCCAAATCATAAATTTTCAAGTTTCAAATCGTCTTTTTTTATCCAGTTAAGCTTTCTTAATATCAGACAGAAAATCTCTGACAAAATCCCCGGAAGGACAAAGCATACAAGCAATAGACCAATCCAGTCAATGGCAGTAATTGCCGCCTTTGTTCCTGCCTCGATATCGTTAAGCCATCCTGAGTATACGCCTATTTGTCCGACAAATCCACATGTACCCATTCCTGACGCAATTGCCTCTCCGTTCATTTTAAGTTTAAAAACACATGTTGCAATCGGACCGGTTATTGCAGATGCAAGTGTCGGTGGAATCCATATGCGGGGATTCTTTATGATATTTCCCATCTGAAGCATGCTAGTTCCAAGCCCTTGCGATACCAATCCTCCGATTTTATTCTCACGATAGCTCATCACGGCAAAGCCAACCATCTGCGCACAACATCCGGCAACGGCAGCTCCTCCCGCAAGCCCTGTAAGACCAAGTGCATAACATATTGCCGCCGAACTTATGGGAAGAGTCAAAACCATTCCGACAACAACAGAAACAATCACACCCATAAGTAACGGATGAAGTTCCGTCGCCCACATAATAAGTGTTCCTATGCTGTTTGCAACATTCCCGATGTGCGGAGCTGTTCCCATAGCAAGCAAAACACCCGAGCAAATAGATACAAGCGGAGTAACGAGAATGTCTATCTTAGTTTCTTTTGATACAAGCTTTCCAAGTTCACATGCAATAATAGCTATAATATAAACCGCCAATGGTCCGCCTGCTCCGCCAAGTGTGTTGGCAGCGCTACCGACAGCAAGCATGGAAAACATTACAAGAGGAGGCGCCTGAAGCGCATATGCAATTGATACGGCCATGGCGGGGCCCGAAACTCCTTTTGCAAAATTTCCTATATCAACAAGCACTTCAATGCCTGTTCTCTGGCCCAAAGTGCTGATGATTGTTCCAACAAGAAGAGAAGCAAACAGTCCGCTCGCCATCGCCCCCATGGCATCAACCAAATATCTTTTGGCAGAAAAAATAATGTTCTTTCTAATCAAAAAAGTTTTTACAGCGTTTTCTTTTTTCACTTCATTATCCTTCTTTTGTCAGATTACACGTTCAAATAAATATTATTTCTTCTTCCGTCTGAAAATAAGGCTTCTGAAAAGAATAATGTTCATTGCAACAAAGAATCCTACAAGAATCAAAAATGTGAGTCCCGGATTTTTAGGCGCCATTGTAGCAAGGATCATCATTGGAAATCCAAAAACAATCGCCGGGAAGTTCTGGTATACCATATTGTCCGCAGCAGGAGTTTTAAACTCAGGATCAATTTCTCTTAAAAGAATGATTCCCGTACTTGCAGTTCCGGTAAGCATACCGTACATCATAAGAAACTGTTCCTCTCTATAGTTTTTGAATAAAGCCTTTGCAACGATTCTGTTGTAATAATATGTAATAAATGCTCCGATAACACCAAGTCCCAACATTATTCCCCAGTATTTTTCAAGCACTTCAATTCGAATTGCAGCAATACCTGCAACAACCATAATATCAAAGAAGAAGTTTGATACGCGCGTAAGGAGGAAATTGTTAAGGTATTTTCTCCTTATTACCTTCTTTTTATACAAGAAGTTTGTAGCTGTCCTTACAAGTACAGCCATAAGCACGCCCAAAAGGAAATTGAAACCGTAAACAACGGCCCTCATTCCGGGAAGAAGTGTTCCCAAAAGAAGCATAAGAAGATATGCCATAAGGTAAGCCAGTATAACAAATGCAAGCTGAAGCGTCATCTTATCAAGGCTTTCCTGCATAGGCACCTCTCCTTCAGACTGAATCTCATCGTAGCGAAGTATCTCAAATTCACTTACCTGCTTTTTATATATACCTTTTCTTTTTAAAATCGCAAGGTGAATGACCCCACCGATTCCGGCGCTTAAAAAGCCAAGTGCAGCGATTGTAAGTCCAAAACTCTTACCGCCCTGAAAACCATATTCGGTTTCGTAGATTGTTCCATAGTTCAGCGCCTGACCGGTTCCCTGTCCGAATCCAAACGGAAGCAATATTCCCGCTGCAGAAAAGAAATCAGTAAACTTCATCGTCAAAAGAATTGTGATTCCAAATCCGACAATACCCTGAATTAAGTACGTTGATACAGTAGTAACTCCTGTATTGAATATTTCCTTTGCACGCTGACCGTCACCCTTATTCTTACTGCTTTTTAAAGCAGATGCTATAAATCCAAGAGCAAGGCAATGATACGTAAGAATCTCCAGAATTGTTGTTCCGTTTCCTCCGAATATTTCTTCATCAAACAGTACGTTTCCGGTAAGGACCCTGTATACGGCAACAATTAACAGTAAAACCGCGCCGCCGATTACAGATGTGGGCGTAAGAGAATCCTTAAGCCACGGAAGTCTTCTCTTTACGCAGTGTCCTGCAAGAAGACCCATAAACAAAACTGCGAGAACCAGTATCAGTCCCCATACCTTATAATCCCAAAAATTCGACATCTTCTTTTCCCATCCTTATGTTATTGTATCTATGAAAGAAATTTACATATTTGAGAGCATTAAAATGCTCATTTCCATTTATTTGAAAAATATCCGAATCCGAATAAATATTGGCCTTATTCTTTCCAATAAGGGTAATCGCCTTAATTGTATCAAACATAAATACCCTATTTCCAAAAGAAGGGCCGTAAATTTCAACCCTGTCACCAAAAAGTTTTATGTTCGCATCCTCATCTATAAGTTCTTTCCGCTTATAGACAATAACTTTTGAAATAGCGACCTTCTCCTCATAAAGCGGTCGCTTGGTCATCTCTGTCAAATCAAGTCCATTGATGAAACGGTTCTGCGCATTATACCAGTCCAGAACATACCTGTGATGGAAATCACGTTCAACGCCGGCAAGTTCTTTACTCTTAGTATATCTAACCTTCAAATTGCATTTCTTACAGGTAATAATGTCATTTTTACTTTCAAAAGAAGAAAGACCGCACTCCGGACAGACATATATCGCACGCTCAAGATATTCCGCCAGTTTTTTATGTTTGTAATCAAAATCAACTTTAGCTTCGTTTACATACAGTTCTCTGTTAATCAGTCTTTCAAACTCTTCTTTTGAATAGTTCTCATATTCCTCAGGTTCAATGACTCTTGTAACTCCTGCAGTCATTGGACCTTTCCTGACAACGTCACTCCACCTCGGCTGTACTCCGTAGCCACCCTCAATCTTGAAAATTGCAATCGGAAGCTTCAGTTTTTTAGCCATCGTAATAATCGCAGGATTAATATATACGGTTTCGCCACTGTATGTACGCTGTCCTTCCGGTGCTATTACGATTGTTCCTCCTTCTGAGGCCACACGTAACAGATTTTTGAGTGCTACCAGGTCAGTCGTCTGTTTTTTGATTGGAATAGGCGCAACGGCAAAAGAAAGAAGTCGCGAAATAAAGCCAAGTGAGAATATATCCTCTGTAGCAAGAAAATAAACTGCTGTCTTTATCGACATTCCGATAAACATTTGATCGTACGCTGTCTGATGATTAAACAGTACAAGGTACTGTCGTTTTTTTCCATCTTTAAACTGCTTAACCTTAACGTGGTATTTAAGCCGTGTATATGCCCCGACAAATATTCTTGCAATCGCAAGAATTATTTTGTGCCGTGGTTTAACCCATTTTTCTTTTTTCATACGGCATGTATCATCCTTAAAAGTCTATTCTGACAAATCTTATTTTGCCATACATTTTACAAATAATAAATGGGCAAGCAATGTTTTTTGTCACAACAGCAGCTAAACGGGCTCGTACATCATTTCAACAAAAAAAACCGTGAGCACTAATGTGCCCACGGCCGTGTATTACATATTAAAACTTTTTACCTTCAATTGCCCATTCAAGGCCTTTTTCAAGATGTGCACGCCAGAATACAAAATCATGAACTCCGGGAGCTGTTACGAATGTTGCCGGGTATCCGATTGAATCAAGATAAGCCTTCATGTCACGATTGGGTTGAATCAAAAAGTCCTCGGTTCCGCATGCCATAAATATCTCAGGCCTTACGGAATCAGCATCAATCAATTTTTTTGCAAGAACTTCCGGATTATGTTCTGAGATTTTTGCTTTAGATAAGTCACCGAATGTGTGCTCATAATATGCGTAATTTGCCATAGGATTTTCCATGTCGGGTTTAAACTGATCAAGCGCATTTACGATAAGTGCGGAAGAAAGAGCAATTGCCTTTGAAAAAGTTTCCGGAAACATAAGTGCTGTATGCAAAGTTCCGAAACCACCCATCGAAAGCCCACCTATGAGAGTATCTTCTCTCTTATCGGACAGTCCGAATGTTTTACGTGTATATTCCACAAACTCCTTACCTACATACTGACAATACTTGGCACCTGTCTCGGGCTGATCAAGGTAAAAGCTGTTATCACCGTTAGGCATAAAGAAATTTACATTAAATCTGTTGGCAAAATCGCCAAGAGGTGCATTTGTAAACCAGTCGGTGTCACATCCGCTGTAGCCGTGAAGAAGATATACGTTCTTTGCCGGGCGTTTGAAATTAGGATTGGTATCTACTCCCCATTGGCAATCGTTTGAAAGCACCGCAGTAAAATGTACAGGTCTTGAAAGTGAAGTCGAAAAAAAGGTTCCGCTAAAAAATGACATATTAATCTCCATTCCGCCCCCCCGATGTAATCCGGCGGGCACTTGCAGTGGTACCCCTAGTGGGGTGGCACAAAAGTGCCATGTAAAAAATCGATGCTTTAACGATTTTTCACACTTTATTATTATACTATTCCGCCTATTCATATCCTTATCAACGTTTGCGAAGTAATGGTCATTTTTATGCAAGCACAAAATCCTTATGAATCCTTAAAGGGAAAAAAACTGCACCAATCAAATGGTGCAGTCTATTATATTCACGAAATAATAATTCCAAGCGCCAGTCCGCTCACAACGCTGAATGCATAAAGCACGCCGATTACTTTCAAAGTTTTCCAAGGTTTTCTCGAAGCCCTGAACAAGACAAGCCAGCCTACTCCCGCGCTGCTTAAAAGGCCTGCCATAAGCGAGCCAAAGCCCATCGCGTTTTCAAGATATAACTTGGTGATAACAACGGAAGCTGCACAGTTTGGAATAAGTCCTACAACACCGGCAATAAACGGGCCAATCAGCCTGTTATTGAAAATTAACCCCGCAACCGCATCTTCACCAACGTACTCAATCACGATGTTCAATACAATCGTAATAATCAAAATGAACAGTGTTGTTGAAAGCGTATGCTTTATCGCCGACCCAAGTATACCTTTATCACAGTTACAGTGTTCTTTCTCGCAAAGACCATGAATCTGAATATGCTCGTGTGCGTTCTGATTTCTGAAAAACACAAAATCACACAAAAATCCCGCAATCATTCCTATCAGTATTTTAAGACCAAGGATTTTTAATATCAGTTGAATCGGTGCCTGCTCCGAAATAAGAATCGGAAGCATCTCATCGGAAGTCGACAGATAAATGGAAATCAGCGTCCCGAGCGTAATGATTCTCCCTGCATACAAACCCGAAGCCGCTGCGGAAAATCCGCACTGTGGAACCGCCCCAAGAAGTCCGCCGAGCACAGGCCCTATTTTGTCGGTCTTTTGAAGAGCCGTAAGAACCTTCATGGTCGTCTTGTGCTCAACATATTCCATTGCAATATATGTTATAAGCAAAAATGGTATTAACTTAAGGGTATCTAACAATGCATCAAGCATATATTATCTGTTCTCCATCTTGGCAAGCTTGGCAGCCTGGTCCGCTGCAATAAGACTGTCAAGAATTTCTTCAATATCTCCGTCCAAAACGCCCTCAATATTGTGAGTTGTAAGTCCGATTCTGTGATCGGTCACACGGCTCTGGGGGAAGTTATAGGTTCTGATTTTTTCGGAACGATCGCCTGTTCCAATCTGTGATCGGCGAAGTTCGGCCTCTTCATCATGCTGTTTCTGAAGTTCAAGATCGTAAAGTTTTGCTCGAAGAAGTGCAAACGCTTTATCTCTGTTTTGAAGCTGTGACTTTTCTGTCTGTGAATATACTACAATACCTGTCGGATAATGTGTAAGTCGTACAGCCGAGTCCGTGGTATTGACACACTGTCCTCCGTTACCGGATGCTCTCATTACGTCAATACGTATATCCTTTTCATCTATCACAACGTCAACGTCTTCAACTTCCGGCATAACGGCAACCGTAATAGTCGAAGTATGAATACGTCCGCCCGACTCTGTTTCGGGAACACGCTGAACACGATGAACACCGGATTCATATTTGAGTTTTGAATATGCTCCGTTTCCGGTAATCATAAAGTTAACGTCTTTCATTCCGCCGATACCGATTTCATCAACGTTCATAAGTTCTATTTTCCAACGCTGCTTTTCGGCATAATGTACGTACATACGGTATATCTCGGCAGCAAACAAAGCAGCTTCATCTCCACCCGCGCCTGCACGGATTTCCACGATAACGTTCTTATCATCGTTAGGATCCTTAGGAAGAAGCAAAATTTTAAGTTCGCCTTCAAGACGCTCAACATCTTCTTTTGCACCAGCAAGCTCTTCCTTGAGCATCTCACGCATATCTTCATCAGATTCTTCCTCAAGCATCGCAAGGCTGTCTTCGATATCCTGTTTTGCCTTTTTATATTTTTTGTACGCTTCAACGATAGGAGTCAAGTCACTTTGCTCCTTCATAAGTTCTCTGAACCTTCTCGGGTCGTCTGTCACCCCGGGAGATGAAAGTTCAAGCATTATATCTTCAAATCGTAAAAGAAGGTTTTCAAGTTTATCAAACATTCAAATCACCACCTCAAGTAAAAAATGTTACCGGTCAACTGTATATTGTAAACATATGCGTCAAATTGCTATCCCTTAAAATAGCCCATCACCACACGTGGGTTACCACACAAATCATCTATTGCCGTCACATTGCCAAAACCGGAATTGTTCATAAGCATTGTCACCGATTCTTTCTGATCACAGCCTATTTCAAAGGCAACCAGTGATCCCCTTTTAAGAAAGGGCTGACATTCATTTAAGATTTTCTCGTAGAAATACAATCCGCTTTCATGGCCGTTTAGTGCAATAAATGGATCATGATCTCTTACTTCCGGCATAAGTTCTTCTATTTCGCATGTTCTTATATAGGGAGGGTTTGAAACAAGTATGTCAAACTTACCCTCTATATTTTCAAACAGATCACTCTGCACAAATGTTGCTTCTATGCCAAGTCTTTCTGCATTTTCTTTTGCAACCAAAAGAGCTTTTTCGCTAATGTCTGCACCTACTCCTTCACAATCATTTGAATAGTGAAGAAGGCTTAACAAAATGCATCCACTTCCTGTGCACATATCAAGAATACGCATTCCGTCATGAGTTTCCTTCATAACAGCTTCCACAAGGGTTTCCGTATCCGCTCTAGGGACAAGCACATCTTTGTTAACAAAAAAGTCAAGTCCCATAAAGCCTTGAACGTTTGTCAAATGCTGAAGCGGAATGTGCGAACTTCTTTTTGCTATAAGTTCATTATAGTCACATTCATTCTCCGCGGAAACCTCAGAGCCTCCATTTGAATACAGATATCCGTAAGAAGTATTGCATACATGTTCAAGCAGTAGTCTTGCATCAAGCTTATAATCCGAAATATCGGCTGCCTTCAATTTAAGACAGCCGAGTTCATAAAGATCTTTGTAATTCATCATTTATCTGTTCCGAAGATCATCATCTTCAATGTTAAACTTTTCCTTCAAAAAATCCTTCCAGTCAAAAACTGCTTCAACCGCAGCAATGGCAACCTCAACCATTGATTCATCAGGTTCCTTTGTCGTAAGTCTTTGAAGCATCATTCCCGGTGCGGAAATAATACGAATAAAAATATTGTTAAAGCGTCCGGCAAGTCTCAATATTTCATAAGCAATGCCTGCAATAACGGGTATCATAAGCAATCTTATGCCCACCTTCAACAGCATTGAATCTACTCTTATAAAGAAAAAGAGCACAACACTGACAAGCATTACAAGCAAAAGAAAGCTTGTTCCGCATCTTCTATGGAGTCTTGAAGAACGCATTACGTTCGAAACGGTAAGCGGTTTGCCGTGTTCAATACAATTAATACACTTGTGCTCCGCTCCGTGATATCTGTAAACACGTTTAATATCCGGATTTAAGGATATCAAAACTACATACAGCACAAAAATAACAATTCTTATCACACCTTCAATCAAAGCGGTAAAGGTATCGTTAAGTACATCTTTTGTAAACAGTCCGGTCAAAAAATAAGGCAGAACAATAAAAATTCCGATAGCAAAGGCAACGGAAAGCAATGTGATAAAGCCTGTCATCACCTTCTCAGCCTTCCCTTTAAAAATCTTATTCATGGCCTTGTCGAATCTTGTCTCCTGCTCGGCCTCTTCCTCATAAAAAGACGAGGAATAGTTCAAGCATTTTATTCCAAGAACAAGTGAATCAACGAAATTAAGAACGCCTCTTACAAAAGGAATATTCCTAATGACATGTCCTTTTGTAACACCCGTAAATTCGTCAATGTCGACTTCTATTTCTCCATTGGGCTTTCTGACCGCAACAGAATATTTGTCTTTATTCTTCATCATTATGCCTTCAAGAACTGCCTGTCCGCCAATTCCTGAATAAAAAGCTTTACGCTTACGCTTAGCCATAATGTACTAATCCTCCATACCTCTGTAAAGAAAGAAAAGGTTGAGACCATAATCTCAACCTTAACGAATCGTACTTATTACTTTACACCGTACTTCTTATTGAACTTCTCAATCTGTCCGTCGGTTCTAGCGGTCTTTGTCTGGCCTGTGTAGAATGAATGGCACTTGGAGCAAACTTCTACGTGGATGTCCTTCTTTGTTGATCCTACTACAAATGTGTTACCACAGTTGCAGGTTACTGTTGCCTGATAGTACTCAGGATGAATTCCTTCTTTCATCGTTTCACCTCTTCTAAACTGTATGTTAATATGTTCGTTGTTCTCATCCGCTACTGCTTGTTACACAAACAGCGGTATCATTGTAGCATAGAGTCTTTTGTATAGCAAGAGGTTTTTTATTTATTTGTGAATCATCACTGTTTCTCAAAAAAACCGAAAAATACAAAGAGCAATGCAAACGAAAGAATAAGGCCTCCGAAAATATCGCTTATCCAATGAACACCGGACAACATTCTACCTATTATTGTAGCTGCTGCAAGAAGCATAAATGCAAATTGAAGAATCTTCTTAAGAACACTCTTTTTGCTAAAGTATCTCTCTACCATGAAGCAGGCGGAAGCGAATACACATGTGGCAAGTACCGTATGGCTTGATGGATATGATGCTTCAAGGCCTTCCTCAAGAATAACCGGTCTGTAATTAATGACAATTACCTCAAACAATGCGTAAAATGCCAAAACAACGACATAAAAGCCTGCAAGAATCCAAATATCACAATCTACCTTTTTTAAGCTTTTTCTTTTAACGAGCTGTAAAAATCCGAACATTGCAAAGCCAAGGCACACTCCCAGTGCAATGTAACCTGTCCAGTCTGTCAACTCATACCAGAAATTATTGTAAGTAAACACATCCAAAGCAGCATTGTTTATTAAAGAAAAACCGACAGACGATCCTTCCGGTCCAATCTGACTTACATCTACGAATTTAACAAGAGCGGTATAAATAACAAATATTACAAATAAAACTGCTCCCGTTATTGTCTTGCTTTTATTCTTAATCATATATTCCTCCAAATGATTTTATATCGGTTCAAATCAGAAAAGCTGAATCTTGTTAACCATATGAATAAAATCATTGTTACCTCTTGTTTTTGAAAACATATCCAGGATTCTGTCAACTGCCTCGTCCGGCTTCAATCCGTTTATGCCCTTTCTTAATGCATTAACAGCATCTATCTCTTCTTTTGAAAGAAGAAGGTCTTCTCTTCTTGTACCTGATTTTGCTATGTCTATTGCAGGGAATATTCTCTTCTCGGAAAGTTTACGGTCGAGTACCATTTCCATGTTACCTGTTCCCTTAAATTCTTCATAAACAACATCATCCATTTTAGACCCTGTCTCAACCAACGCAGTTGCCAGAATGGTGAGCGATCCGCCCTCTCTCATATTTCTTGCAGCACCGAAAAATCGCTTTGGCATATGAAGCGCTGCCGGGTCAAGGCCACCCGAAAGAGTACGTCCTGACGGAGGTACCGTTAGGTTGTAAGCTCGCGTAAGTCTTGTAATGGAATCGAGCAAAATCATAACGTCCTTATGATGTTCCACAAGTCTCTTTGCTCGTTCGATAACCATTTCCGAAACACGTCTGTGATGTTCGGGTAATTCATCAAACGTAGAATAAATAACTTCTACATTGGGGCCTTCAATTGCTTCCTTTATATCTGTAACTTCTTCCGGACGTTCATCGATAAGAAGAATGATAAGATGAATCTCAGGATTATTACGTTTTACCGACTTTGCAACCTCTTTAAGAAGGGTTGTCTTACCTGCCTTGGGAGGTGAAACAATCATACCACGCTGACCCTTTCCGACAGGGCTCAAAAGGTCCATTACTCTCATCGCGACGGTTGAGCCGGGCATTTCGAGTTTGATACGATTATCCGGGAATATAGGCGTCATTGTTTCAAACTGTTTACGTTTTGACACTTCATCGGGCTCGAAACCGTTAACGGACTTAAGCGATAAAAGTGCCGAAAATTTCTCGTTTTGTGATTTAACACGCGTAGAGCCTTGAATAATATCGCCGGTTCTTAACGCAAATTTTCTTATTATGCCAGGTGATACATATACGTCATTTTCACCGGGAAGGAAATTCTCGCAGCGAATAAATCCGAATCCGTCGGGCATAACTTCCAAAATGCCATGAGCCGGAATTCCGCTGTCAACATTCCTTTCTTCTTCTTCTTTTGCCTTCTTTTCAAGATAAATCGCCTTAAGTTCCTCGGCAGATTTGTCGGGATTAAGCCTTGCCTGATGCTCTATGGCCTCCTCTATTGCTGCCTTTCCGTCTTCCGCAGATGCCTGCATTGCTTCTTTTTTCTCTTCATCTGCCTTTTTACGGGTGGAAGGTTTTCTTGTTTTGGGCTTTTCTTCCGTTACCGGATTTTCTTCCGTTTTGTCAGAAACATTTTCCATAGCAATACCTGCCGCAGAAGCAGCCTTTGCCTCAGTCTCATCCAAGAGCACAAGCATTTCAATTACCTGCCCTTTACTCATACTGGATGCACCTTTAATACCTCTGATTTTCGCTATTGCACGCAAGTCTCTTATAGCGAGGGTTTCATATCTTTCTCTCATACGACCTCCGATAAAAAAATAAAAATTGGAATACTTGTGACCGGATCTCATCCGCTTGGTTCATTTACGAACCGGTAAATCTCAAAGATTCACCGATAAACTTGAAAAACTAAAATTTTATGATTATGATTATAAGAGCGTTTTAATCTTTTGTAAAGTCTGATTTTGGTGGATTTATGGCACATGACCCTTTAACTCTGTACAAACTTATAGTTTTATATATGCTTAACCGGGTAAATTTCCCGCTTACCAAGGCTCAGGTATTCGATTATATTCTTGAAAAGGAATACACCACGTTTATGCCGTTATCTCAGGCAATTTCCGAACTTACCGATGCCGATATGGTAAAGGCTAAGTCAATCCGAAATCGTACCCATCTTGAGATAACCGATGAAGGTCGTGAGACTCTCGGTTTTTTTTCAAACAGAATCAGCTCACAGATTAAGGATGAAATCGATGCGTATTTTCGCGAAAATTCCTATGAGTTAAAGAACGAGATATCCGTGATATCCACATACTATAAATCAACTTCCGGCGAATACGACGCCAATCTTCTCATCCGAGAAAAGAGCATAAATCTTGTAAACCTTACTATGTCTGTTCCCACAGAAGAAATGGCAGCTTCCATTTGCGACAAATGGGAAACTGCCAGTCAGGATGTTTACAGTTTTCTTGTAGATAAATTATTCTAAAAATTCCGATACCGCAGTACCGTCAACACCCGGCAGATGTCCTCCGAGTATTTTTGCAATAGTCGGACCTTCGTCCCATAGGTTCATATGATCTTTGTATACACCTTTTTTTATTTTATATCCTTTTGCCGCAAAGAAAGTTTTATTTCCTTCTTTTGTCGGAAGATATCCGTGAGTGGCAAACATTCTAAGATTTTTTGAATCATTTACCGGTTCGGTTACAACTTCAAATTCGTTCTGAAAGTAAAAACCGTCTTTTCCTTCAAGCATGCAGAAGCACTCTTCATCTGCTCCCATTTCTTTTGCTTCCTCGCAGGTAAATATGTCCTCAATCCCCAATTTTTCATTGTTCTTCATGTCGTTGAGCGTATCGGTCAATTCTTGCAAAAAGGCCTCATTGCAGGCAAAATCCGGATTTAGATATATGTAGCACGATCCGTCCGCATCTTTGGCAATTGCTTTGTACGAATTAATCTTTCCGTTCTTTACCGTCAGGAAACCTTTGTCTAAAAATATTTTATTTGGATAAACGATAGTGTGCGTATCTATCTGACAGTGATCCCCAAGTACTATAAATGTCGTTTTATCCATGGGGCGGGTTTTTGCAAGATATTCTTCAAGTTCTCCAAGTCTTTTATCATGTCGTTTTAATGCGTTGGTCACTTCCTCATGATAAACTCCGTGATTGTGCCTGTTCGTATCTACATCGGTCAGGTGAATCATAATCATGTCGGGGTCATGCTTTTCTATTGTGTATTTTACACATTCCATAAGAAAGTCATCCAAATCCGGCTGACTTACGCCATGACGTATATGTCCGAAGCGTTTGTTTACGTCAAGCAAAAAGCCCGGTGTTCCGTTTGCAAGACATGCTGTTACCTGAGTTTGGAATTTTCTTGTAACAAGAACTTCCGGTATATTAAAGTCAACCTTTGCACCACCCATGACAGGCCAAAGAAAGGTCGCAACGGTCATTCCTTTTTCTTTTGCAATATCAACTATCGTCTTACCGTTTATATATTTCTCCTTGTAAAGCCAGTCGGGATTATGTCTTGAAGGCTGGAACTTCGTATTGTTAACAATGCGATGATGATTGGGCATCTTTCCGGAAACAATGGCAGAATGTGCCGGGTATGTAAGCGACGGATAAACACTTGAAACATTATCGCAAAAAGCGCCTTCATCTATGAATCTTTTAAAATTCGGGAGCGTTTTCATAAACTCCATATCACGTCTTCCTGTTGCATCCAGGGAAACCATTATAAGTCTCTGTCTGTCTTTTTTATCGTTCATCAGTCTTCAGCCTCATCCTTAAGCTTTTTCATATGGTCGATAATCTTCTGTTCGTAACCGTTAAAAGAAGGTCTGTAAAACTTCTCTCCGGTAAGTTCGTACGGAAGATATTGCTGGTTAACATAATTATTCTTATAGTTATGTGAATATTTATATCCTACACCATGCCCGAGTTTTGAGGCCGCTTTGTAGTGCGCATCCTGAAGATGGGGCGGTATCGGAAGGCTCCCCTTTTCTTTTACCGCATTGGTTGCTTCCTCAATTGCCACGGTACATGCATTTGACTTAGGTGCAGTTGCTATATATACAGCTGCCTGTGTAAGTATAAGATTTGCTTCGGGCATTCCTACTCTTTCTACAGCCTGTGCTGCTGCCGTTGCAACAACCAGGGCCTGCGGATCGGCATTACCGACATCCTCCGATGCACATATCATCATACGTCTTGCAATAAAAGTGACACTCTCACCTGCATAAAGCATCTTCGCAAGGTAATAGACAGCCGCATCCGGATCCGAACCCCTCATACTTTTTATAAAAGCAGAGATAGTATCATAATGATTGTCCCCATCCTTATCAAAAAGAACAACCCTCTTTTGTATACACTCAGAAACGACTTCCAATGTTATATGAATCTTCCCGTCATCGCTTCTCGAAGTTGTCATTACGCCAAGTTCTATTGCATTAAGAGCACGCCTTGCATCTCCTCCTGCCTGATCCGAAAGAAAATCCATTGCCTCATCCGTAATATCGGCATTAAAGGATCCAAGTCCGTTTTCTTTGTCAGTTAGGGCACGATTTATAAGCTTAATAACATCTTCTTTTGTAAGAGGCTTCAATTCAAAAATCTGAGACCTTGAGATTAAAGCTCCGTTAACTTCGAAATACGGATTTTCTGTTGTGGCTCCGATCAGAGTAATTGTTCCGTCCTCAACGTAAGGCAAAAGAAAATCCTGCTGACCTTTGTTAAATCTGTGAATCTCGTCGATAAAGAGGATTGTTTTCTTACCATATCCTCCGATATTTCGCTTTGCTGCTTCGACAACTTCCTCCATATCTTTCTTCCCTGCAATTGTCGCATTGATTTGGCAAAATTCTGCCTTAGTCGTATTTGCAATAACTTTTGCAAGGGTAGTCTTTCCTGTTCCCGGAGGGCCATAGAAAATAATGGAGCTTAACTTATCAGCCTTAATTGCTCTGTAGAGCAATTTGTCTTTAGCCAAAATGTGCTGTTGGCCAACCACTTCGTCTATTGTCTTAGGGCGAAGTCTTGCTGCAAGCGGAGATTCCTTTTCTTTATTCTTTTGTTCCATCATCTGAAATAAGTCCATAAAAACTTCGTTCCTCCACTCGAGCGCATTGACGTTGCATGTATACTCTCTTTCTTACAAACTACTATATCATACCTTGTGTATTAATGTTCTTACTTATTTCTTTTATTTTATCAACATACACAAATAACGGCAGGAGCATCGCTCCTGCCGCTTTAATTTAATGCTGTTTTATTAACTTAACAATCCTATATTAGAATTTCCAGAATGACATATCATCGTTGAGGTCCCTGATAATAGTATCAAGTTCTTCTGCTGATGAAGAAATGACATTCATGTTAGCATTGAGTTCTTCCATTGAAGCTGTTGTCACTTCTGCGGAAGCTGCATTTTCTTCGGAAATTGCGGAAAGGTTTGTAATAATGCCGTCAACCGCATCCTGTACATGTTCACAAATGTCTGTGCTTTCCTGAATAGCACGGATGTTATCAATAATGCTTGAAACGTTTGCACTTGCGATTTCTGAACTCTCTCTTGTGCATTCAAGTTTCTCCTGCTGTTCATTAACAAGTACAAGAGTCTTATCCATCTGTTCTTTCGAACGTGTAACTTCAAGAACAAGTTCTTCGATAATCTGCTTAATCTCTGTTGCCGCCTTATCAGACTGGTCAGAAAGCTGCTGGATTTCTGTAGCTACTACTGCGAATCCTCTTCCTGCCTCACCTGCTCTTGCTGCTTCAATTGAAGCATTGAGCGAAAGAAGGTTTGTCTGAGAAGCGATATCTGTAATTGCTGATGCTGCGTCATTAATCTTTGCAGCCGCAAGATTTGTAGCATTAATCTGATCTGCTATTTCATGGATTGCATTAGTCGTTTCGTTATTGGAAGCAACGAGTCCTGTAAGTGCGTTACTTGACTGTTCCTCTGCTTCGTTTGCGCTGTTTGAAAGCTGAATAAGCTGTTCAACACCTTCTTTAATTTTTCCTACGGCATTGCCAAGATTTACTACTTCAGAAGCTGCATGTTCAACATCCTCCGCAAGTGAAGCAGATCCTGCGCTGATTTCTTCTACAGCACGGCTTATTCCTGTTGCTGCTTCAAGAGACTGAGAAGTAAGGTCCTTAGTACTTCCTGAAATTTCACCGATACGCTCCGAAATTTCTTTTGTATGTCCAAGCATGCCGTTAAGCTTTGATGTAAAGGATTTAGAGGAATTAACAATCTGCTCAATCTCTCCGAATGCTTTTGCACTCTCATCATATGAAACAGCAAGATTACCGCCTGCTATTTCATCGTTCATCTTCTTAACATTTACAAGAGGCTTTGAAATAGAATCTGCAAACTTAAAGCTGATTGCTGTACCTGCAACAAGAGCCAATATAATAACTACTATAGAAATCATTACTGCCTTATTCTCACCACCGAAAAGATCATTCTTTTCAGCGCTGACTACTACATGCCATCCAAATTCCGTTGTAGGCGCATATCCTCCGCAGTATTCCTTACCATCTTTTTTAAATGTTGCATAACCCGTATCATTGCTTATTACTTCTGAAATGAATGCGCCGTAACCTGCTTCTTTTTCCTCAACAGGATTATACTGGGCAATTACTTTTTCTGTGTCTGTGTGTGCAACATATGCTCCTGTTTTTCCTACAATATAAGCTTCACCGGTCTTTGCAAATTTAATACTTGCAACACTCTCTGTTAAGAAGTCCGCATCAACACGTGCGTATAAAACACCAATGGGTACTGTAGGATCTGCAGCATAAGGATCATAAATCGGAACTGCAAGAATCATAATCATAACGCCGGGTCTTACCGAGTCTTCAATAGGATCGGATGCCCATCTCTGTCCTTTGATGGCCTTCTGGAAATATTCTCTTTGCCCGATGTTCGCATATGTAACCATATCCTTTGTAAGGGTCTGTCCATCTGCCCAAGCAACACCTATATCGCCAAGTCCTCTGTCTTCAGCCATTCCGATAAGAATCTGCTTAAGTTCAGCCTCACCCATTACAGGATCATAGATGATACTGTTAGCGCGAAGACCTTCAAGGTATCCAAATGTGATTGCTATTTTAGACTGAATATTGTCAGCTGTCTGCTTTGCAATAACACCCATATCATCTTCAACAACACTTGTAAGTGCCTTTGATGTTATCGCAATTGTTATTCCGCCCACAATAAGTGCCGCACCGATTACAAGCGCGAGACAGCGGGCGATGAGTCTTGACTTAATTCCGCCTTTTGAATTGTTCATTTTTTCGTTTCCTCCTTTACAAGCCTGTTGGCTTTGCAAAATATATGTCTAAAATGACTATACTTCACATTCCGAAACGAATTATTATACAAACCTTATTTAAACTGATTGTGTTCTTTACTGTATGTATATCCTGCCGATTTCATTATCGTGAGAATTTCATGCTCATCTTCATCCATATCCTCACATAGTTCTGAAAGACTTGAATATTGGTCTCTTAACTTCATATTTAATGTACTCAGTAAAATCATCGGATCTTTCGGCAGCATAAAATATCTCCTTCCATTCCTATCTCAATTGTGTCTCCTCCTTTTAGTGTATCCGAAAGAAGAAGCTTTGCAACCTTTGTTTCAACAGTCTTTTGAATATAACGCCTTAACGGCCTTGCTCCGTATTGAGGTTCATAACCGTTATGGGCAATAAACTTAAGTGCTTCATCCGTAACCTGTAATCCAATCTCTCTGTCCGACAGACGTTTGGAAAGATCGCTTATTATAATTCTTGCGATATCCGCCATATTCTCTTCCGTCAAAGGTCTGAACATGATTGTCTCATCCAAGCGGTTCAAAAATTCGGGTCTGAAAGAAGCCTTTAGCATATCCAAAACAGTCTTCTGTGCCGTTTCTGATATGGATCCGTCAGCCTCAATCCCGTCCAAGAGTGCGGACGCTCCAATATTGGAAGTCATAATAAGAATAGTATTCTTAAAATCGACCGTGCGCCCCAATGAATCGGTTATCCTTCCGTCATCAAGTACCTGCAAAAGAACATTAAATACATCCGGATGCGCTTTTTCTATTTCATCAAAGAGTACAACAGAATATGGATGTCTTCTGACCGCTTCGGTCAATTGTCCTCCTTCTTCATAACCCACATATCCGGGAGGAGCTCCGATAAGCCTTGATACCGAAAACTTTTCCATGTACTCACTCATATCAATTCTTACCATGTTTGATTCATCATCAAACAAAGCTCCGGCCAGTGCCTTTGATAATTCGGTCTTTCCTACTCCGGTAGGTCCAAGGAACAAAAACGATCCAATTGGGCGATTAGGATCCTTTATACCGGCTTTCGATCTGATTATCGCCTCCGTTACCTTTGTTACAGCCTCATCCTGACCAACTACCGTCTTGTGAAGCTGTTCATCAAGATGAAGTGTTTTACTACGTTCTGACTCTGTAAGTTTATTAAGCGGAATTCCGCTCCATCTTGAGATAATCTTTGTTATTTCCTCATCGGTTACCGCTTCATGAACAAGAGTCATCTCCTTTTTCTCAAGTTCACGCTCGGCTTCCTCAAGTTCTTTCTTTAGTGCCGGGAGTTTTCCGTAAGAAAGTTCTGCTGCCTTTTCATAATCTCCGTTTCTTGAAGCAGTCTGTATGCTTGCGTTAACCTCTTCTATTTCCTCTCTTAAAGAAGATAATCTTCCTATATAATTTTTCTCGTTTTCCCAAAGAGCAAGTTTCCCGTGAAGTTTCTCTTTTTCCTCCGCCAATTCCTTTCTGAGATTGTCAAGGCGTTCAAGGCTGAGTCTGTCGGTTTCGTTTTTAAGAGCTGCCTCTTCTATTTCGAGCTGCATGACTTTTCTTTTGCATTCATCGATCTCGGCAGGCATGGAATTTAGCTCAGTCTTAATCATCGCGCACGCTTCATCAACAAGGTCGATTGCCTTATCGGGAAGGAATCTGTCCGAAATATATCTGTGAGAGAGTGTCGCTGCGCTCACTAATGCAGAGTCCGTAATCTTTACACCATGAAAAACTTCGTAGCGTTCCTTAAGTCCTCTTAAAATCGAAATCGTGTCTTCAACCGTCGGTTCCTCAACATGAACCGGCTGAAATCTTCGTTCCAAAGCTGCGTCTTTTTCAATATATTCACGGTATTCATCGAGTGTTGTTGCTCCGATGCAATGAAGCTCACCTCTGGCAAGCATAGGCTTTAGCATATTACCTGCGTCCAATGCACCGTCACTTTTTCCGGCTCCGACTATTGTATGAAGTTCATCGATAAATAGAATAATCTCACCCTCGGATTTTTTTACTTCCTCAAGAACAGCCTTTAACCTTTCTTCAAACTCTCCCCTATACTTTGCTCCTGCTATAAGCGAGCCTATGTCCAAAGAAAACAATTTTTTGTCTTTAAGATTATTCGGCACATCGCCTTCAACAATTCTTCGTGCAAGACCTTCAACCACTGCGGTTTTACCTACGCCGGGCTCGCCGATCAATACCGGATTGTTTTTAGTCTTTCTTGAAAGTATCTGAATTATGCTTCGTATTTCAGAATCTCTTCCAATAACAGGGTCAAGCTTATTCTTCCTTGCAACCTCAACAAGATCCCTCCCGTATTTGTTGAGGGTATCATATGTAGCCTCCGGATTATCATTTACCACTCTTTGGTTACCTCTTACCGTAGAAAGCGCTTTCAAAAAGCGGTCGCGGTTCAGCCCGTACTCCGAAAAAAGCTTCTGCATATTCTTTCCTGCATTTTTAAGCATGGAAAGAAAAAGATGTTCAACCGAAACATAGTCATCGCCCATTGCCTTGGCTTCATCTTCGGCAAAGTTAAGTGTCTTATTAAGGTATTCCCCGATATAGGGATTTCCGCCATGCACTTTGGGACGTTTTTCTATTTCGGAAATAACGCGTTCCCTGAAATGTTCGGTATTTATCTCCATTTTCTCTACAAGTTTAAGAATAAGGCTGTCATCAAGTGAAAGAAGTGCCAAAAGAAGATGCTCCTCGGCAAGCTCCTGGTTGCCATATTCCATTGCAATCTTTTCCGTTTCGCGAATTGCTTCTCCGGATTTTTGCGTAAATTTTGAAATATTCATCCTCATCCCTCCTATATTTCGAATGTGGCCGGTTTTTTGAACACAGCCCCTACTTTTTGCTTTACAAACCCGTTATAAAACAAAAATTAGCACTCTGCAAGCGAGAGTGCTAATTTTTTATACATTGTTTATAATGTTACTATTCACTTCTTCAGTGAAAGATTTTTCTCATATGCTGCGATAACAGCATCCATCGAAGCGCCCCTGAAACCTCTTTCCTCAAGCGTTCTGACTCCCTGAATTGTCGTTCCGCCGGGAGATGTTACGGCATCCTTTAATTCGCCGGGATGTCTTCCCGACTCGAGCATAAGTTTTCCGCTTCCGACAACCATCTGTGCCGCAATTTCAAGTGCCTGTTTTCTTGGAAGTCCACAAGCTACCGCTCCGTCAGAAAGCGCTTCTATAAACATATCCGTAAATGCAGGTCCGCATCCTGATAATGTTCCTCCTATCGCATGAAGATTTTCGGGAATCTCTGTCACAAGTCCGGTGTCGCTCATCGCATTTACAAATATTTCTTTTTCTTCTTTTGTAACCTCGTAAGAGCAGGTATATAAAACAATTCCCTCACCGATTGCAACCGGAGTATTTGGTGATATTTTAATCACCGGAGCGTCCATTCTTGTAAGTTTCTTTATATCATCTATAGAAAGGCCTGCTGCCATTGAGATAAGAACAAATCTTGATGTTCTTTTTGTCAGGCATTCAGAAATCTCTTTTCCAAGATCAGCCATCATCTGAGGCTTTACTCCGAGAAAAATAAAATCTGCCTTGGAAGCAATCTCAGAGTTTGAAGAAGCTATACATCCAAGTTTCCTCGCAAGTGCTTCTGCCTTTGAAGGAGTTCTGTTCGAAAGAAAAACTTCCTCGGGATTAACTACTCTGCAAACCGCAGTCGCAAGCGCTCCTCCCATATTTCCGCTTCCTATAAATCCGTATGTCATATACTCTCCGTTCCGTACGCATAAGCGCACATTATACACTTAACAATAATGAGGTTTTCTATTTATCTTACCTGTCCGTTTCCGATTACAACATACTTATACGAAGTAAGTTCTTCAAGTCCCATCGGCCCACGGGCATGCATCTTCTGGGTCGAAATGCCGATCTCAGCTCCAAGCCCAAATTCTCCTCCGTCGGTAAATCTGGTTGATGCGTTCCAGTATACTGCTGCAGCATCTACACTGTTTAAAAATCTCGCAGCGGATTCTTCATCCTCTGTAATGATTGCTTCGGAATGCCCGGTTCCATGAGCTGTAATAAATTCTACAGCTTCCTCAATGTTCTCAACAACCTTAACCGCAAGAGTATAGTCACCATACTCCATGTCCCAGTCATCTTCCGTAGCCGCTTCACCTTCTATATATTTCAACGACTCTTCGTCACATCTTAGTACAACCTTCTTTTCCTTAAGCATTGGCCCTGCAACCTTTAAGAAGCTTTCCAATATATCCTTATGAACAAGAACGCACTCAGCAGCATTGCATACGGAAGGCCTTGAACACTTGGCATTTTCAAGTACAGTAGCTCCCATTTGAATGTCAGCCGACTTATCAATATAAACATGGCATACGCCTTCACCGGTTCTGATTACCGGCACGGATGCGTTTGCAACAACATTTCTTATAAGTCCTTTACCGCCTCTTGGTATCAAAACATCCACATACTTGGTAAGATGCATCAATTCGTTTGCACTTTCCCTGGAGGTATCCTGAACAAGAGATATGGAATCTGCCGGAAGACCTGCAGACTCAAGTGCCTCCCTCATAATCATTGTTACCGCTTTGTTCGAATTGATTGCTTCTTTTCCGCCCCTTAAAATTGTTGCATTGCCTGACTTTAAAGTAAGAACGGCAGCATCAACCGTTACGTTTGGTCTTGCCTCGTAAATTATACCTATAACTCCGAGCGGAACCCTCCTTCTTTGAATTTTGAGTCCGTTCGGACGCAAAGTTTCTTTTGTAACTTCACCAATCGGGTCGGAAAGTTCAACAACTTCCTTCACGCTCTTAACAATCCCATCAATTCTTGCATCAGTCAAAAGAAGCCTGTCTATAAGAGACTCCCTCATTCCGCTCTCTCGGGCATTTGCAATATCAACGGCATTTGCGTCAAGCCATACTTTTCTTTTTGCATCAATGGCCTCCGCTATTGCAATAAGCGCCCTGTTTTTATCTTCAGTTGTGGCTACGGCGAGTATTCTCGATGCTTTAACCGCACTCTCACCCTGTAACTCAAGTTCTGTCATAATATCAAATCCCCATTCATGGAATAAAGCCGATTACTGTTTACCTGCAACAAATCTTGTCCCAATTTCCTTACCGTTTACAATATCGTATATTTCCTGAGGTCTCACTCCGTTTGTAATTACCATGTCACAGCCTGCCTCTGTTGCAATTTTTGCAGCTGAAAGTTTTGTAAGCATTCCACCGGTACCGTGTTTGCTTCCGGCTCCCCCAGCACAGTCAATTACGCTTTCAAGGTTCTCAACCTTGTGTATAAGCTTGGCATCTTCATTCTTATGGGGATCTTTATCAAAAAGGCCATCAATGTCCGATAAAAGAATTAAAAGATCAGCCTTACAAAGTTTTGCAACAATTGCAGAAAGCGTATCGTTATCACCAAGCACCTTTTGTGCTCCCGTTTCAATTTCCGCAGAAGAAACCGAGTCGTTTTCATTAACAATCGGAATGATACCCATTTCAAGCAAGGCCTCAAATGTTCCCGACAAATGCTCCGCTCTTTGAGTATCTGCGACATCTTCGTCGGTCAAAAGAATCTGAGCCACTCCCCTGTTGTACTCGGAGAAAAATTTATCATAAAGATGCATAAGCTGGCACTGTCCAACAGCCGCAGCAGCCTGTTTCATTCTAAGTTCCTTCGGTCTCTGTGAAAGATGCATTTTGGAAGTTCCTACGGAAATAGCACCCGAAGTAACAAGTATTACCTCATGCCCATATCCTTCCAAATCGGCAAGCACCCTTACAAGCGCTTCTATACTGTAAAGGTTAGCTGCTCCCGAATCATGCGTTAATGTAGATGTTCCGACTTTTACTACTATTCTGTAACAATTTTTCTGCCACATAATCATCCCTGGACGGCGCTTTCATATTAGGTCTGTCTCATCCCTTATCGCCGTACACTTTCACATAGTATAGCATTAAACTAATTAACTGCCAACAGCGAATAGTACTATATGTATTTCAGTGGTATAATTTTACTTAACAACACGTAATATTTCTGAAAGGATACAGGAAATGGCTTACTACTATATAAAAGAAAATCTTGAAAAAATACCTTCTGATGAAGTGCTCACCCACGACTATCCTTATGTTGCCGTAGTTACGGCCTCGGAGTTTGCAAAAAACAGCGATTTCTTTGATTTGGGAATTGATATGGATATAGAATATTCTGCTCCTGCAGTTACAAAAATTCTTGTAAACTATGACTCACTTACAGGAAGTTTTTCAATTCCGGACAGAAAAGATATTTTCGGTGAACCTCATAAATTTTCCTTTGCAATGGATGAAAAAGGAATTGTTTTTATCAATGATGACGGAATAGCAAAGAAATATATAGACATAGTTAAGCGTACCAGAAAATGGAGAGATCCTTCGCTTGAACGATTTCTTTACGATTTCCTTGAACGAATTGTCGAAGATGACCTTTCCTTTTTTGAACAGTGTGACAAACGTCTTGATGAAATGGAAGATAAAATACTTGCCGGGGAAGTGGACAATGTAATGGAGCCGCTTCTTAATCTTCGCGGAGAAGTCTTAGAACTTCATACACATTACGAACAGCTCATTGATTTGGGGCAGGAGTTAAACGAAAACGAAAACAATTTCTTTAAGCCGGAAAACCTTCGTTACTTCGATATGTTTTTAAACAGAATGGCAAGACTTAATGACATTTCAAACTCTATTCGCGAACGTGTCATGCAGGTAAGGGACCTTTATCACTCTCAGCTTGAAGTAAGGCAGAACAAAATATCAACGCTCCTTACGATTGTCGCTACCATTTTCATGCCCCTGACACTTATTGTCGGATGGTATGGCATGAATTTTAAATACATGCCGGAATTGGAACAGCGCTGGTCATATCCTGTTGTCTTCGGTGTATGTGTTCTGATTGTTGTCATAAGCATAATCTTCTTTAAAAAGAAGAAGTGGCTATAAAAAATAAAGGCTTAGACAGTTGAAAACCGTCTAAGCCTATTTTTATGCTATTTCTATTTAGCCTTCAAAGGTCGCATCGCATTCATGATTGCAAGGAATGCTACTCCCACATCGGCAAAGATTGCTGCCCACATGTGTGCAATTCCAAATGCTGCAAGCACAAGTACCAAAAGCTTTACCCCAAGAGCAAAGATGATATTTTCCTTAACGATTCTAAGAGTCTTCCTGGCTATTTTCTTTGCCTCATACACTTTCGAAAGATCGTCTGTCATAATGACAACGTCTGCTGCCTCAATTGCAGCATCACTTCCCATCGCGCCCATTGCTATTCCGATATCCGCACGGGTCAATACAGGAGCATCATTGATACCGTCACCGACAAAAGCAACTGCACCCTGTCCGTTCTTCTTTTCAAGTATAGTTTCAAATATGCTAACCTTATCCATAGGAGTAAGATTTGCATGATATTCATCAATTCCTACGGCACCTGCCACTGCCTCAGCCGTTTTTTCATTATCGCCGGTAAGCATTACAATCTTATTGATGCCGGCCTTTCTGCATTCTTTAAATGCTTCTGAAGCATTGTCCTTTATCTCGTCGATTATGTGAAGGTGACCTGCATATCTTCCGTTCTTAGAAACATGTACCAGCGTTCCGCCCTTAACATTTGCAAGACAGTTCTTTGCAGCCTCCTTATCTTCCTCCGAGACTAAGTCATACATAAGTTTGAGATTACCTACGCCGTAAGTTGCCCCTTCAAAAGAAGCAGTAACGCCTTTTCCCGCGATTTCTCTTACGTCGTTAACATTTTCTTTTGCGACAGGCTCGCCATATCTTTCAATTATCGACACCGCGATTGGGTGAGTCGAGTAGCTCTCGCAATGCGCTGCTGCCTTAATAAGTTCACCTGCTGCATTCTTTCCGAATTCAGAAATAAAATACTCAGAAGGTTCAATCTCACCGATTGCGAAATTACCCTTTGTAATAGTTCCGGTCTTATCAAGCACAAGTGTGTCGACCTTGGAAAGAGTATCCATATAGTTACCGCCCTTGATAAGGATTCCTTTCTTTCCTGCTCCTCCGATTCCTCCAAAGAAAGAAAGCGGAATACTGATAACAAGTGCACACGGGCAGGAAATAAGAAGGAATGTCATCGCTCTGTATATCCATGTCATGTAATCATGCGTTACAAGTGAACCACCGACCGCAAGCGCAAGTGCGGAGAAAACTATAATAGGGGTATATACCCTTGCAAACACGGTAATAAACTGCTCTGCTTTTGCTTTCTTTGACGAAGCATCCTCAACAAGTGTAAGAATCTTCGATACTGTAGATTCGGAAAAGTCCGATGTCACGGAAACCTTGATAACGCCGGAAAGGTTCACGCATCCGCTTACAACCTTTTCGTTTGCGGACACATCTCTCGGAAGGCTCTCACCGGTAATTGCAGCAGTATCAAGGGAAGATGTTCCCTCTGTAACAACACCGTCAAGAGGAACTCTTTCGCCGGGCTTAATAACAATTATGTCACCGATTGAAACTTCTGAAGGGTCAACTTCAACTTCCTCGCCAGACCTTATTACTCTTGCAAAGTCAGGTCTTATGCTCATAAGTGCTTTAATGGACTTTCTTGACTTATTAACCGCATAAGACTGGAAGCATTCACCAACCTGGTAAAAAAGCATAACTGCTACCGCTTCCTCATATTCTCTGCAGGCAAAAGCACCTGCAGTCGCAAGCATCATAAGAAAGTTTTCGTCAAAAACACGCCCGTGAAGAATGTTTACGACAGCACTTGATACAACATCATATGCTATCACGACATATGCTGCGGCAAATACTCCCAAGCCTACCCATTCATTGACAAATTTTGATGTAATGAGTCCTGCAACAAACAAAACAAAACCTATTGCTATTCTTATAATATTTTTCTTAATCTTCTTTGTCATATTTATCTCCGCTCCGGGTTACGGAATCACTTAACATTTTACTCTGTTATAACGCCCGGTAGTTTTACTACCGGGCAGTAAGATTATGCCTTCTTTACAGTTACGTCAGGCTCCATATCTTTAACAAGCTTACGCATCTTTTCTTCAACTTCTGCGTCCTTGTCATCTTCAACATCATATACAAGTTTCTGTGTAAGGAATGTTACCTTACAATTTGAAACTCCATCAAATTTTGATACCTTATCTTCAATTTTCTGTGCGCAGTGTGCACAATCAAGGTCTTCTAAGATAAATGTTCTTTTCATTGTTAATCTTCCTCCATAATATGGTCCATGCCAAGTTTTAATATAGATTCCACATGATCGTCAGACAGGCTGTAAAACATTGCCTTACCATCACGCCTTACCTTAATGAGGTCACTCTGTTTAAGTGTTTTAAGCTGATGCGATACCGCCGACTGGTTCATTGCAAGTGCATCGGAAATGTCCGATACATTTTTCTCTCCGTCCAAAAGCAGATACAGTATTCTGATTCTCGTGGAATCTCCAAACACCTTAAACAAATCGGCAAGGTCGTATATTTTTTCTTCCATGTCTGTTCCTTTCATATGTGAATGTCTGTTCATATGTTCATTATATGCATCTATCAAAAAAAGTCAACACTTTTTGTAAAAAAAACTTTTCAAAGAGCAAAAAGGGGACGCGCTCATGCGCATCCCCATCTTTACTATATTTACAATTACATTCTAAACTTCGCAATAATATCGTTCAGCGATTCAACTGCACGTTTGCACTCTGTAACCTTTTCGATTGAGCCGTTTGCATCTCCAACCATTTCCGAAGTCTTCTCTGCGATGTCTGTAACACCTGTTGAAGCCTCGGTAACGGTTGTATCTATACCGTTAACGGCATCAACGATGCTATCCATCTCATCCGCAAGTTTCTCAACACTTGCCTTGATATCACCCATGCTTGCACCGAAGGTGTCTGCATCGTTTCTGTACTGCTCTGAAACCTTACCAAATTCTTCATAGTCGGCAAGTACATTCTTTTCAAGGAAAGTCGTTGTTTCTGTAAGACATTCGGAAAGTTTTCCAACAGCCTTTGTAACTTCCTCAACAATGTGGCTGATATCGCCGACTGCTGTTGACGTCTGTGTTGCAAGGTTGCTGATTTCTGTAGCAACTACAGCGAAGCCTCTTCCTGCTTCACCTGCACGAGCTGCCTCGATTGAAGCATTCAATGCAAGCAAGCTTGTCTGAGAAGAAATCGACATGATTGTTCCGGTGAGCTCGTTAATCTTTTCAACAGCCTGAGAAGCAACAATTGCGTCCTCTGACTTAACCTTAACGGATTCATACATATCTATTGTCTTCTTGCTTGCTTCTTTTGTAGTACTTGCAAGTTCTTTTGCTCTGTTTAGTACTTCAACGGATAAGCTTGAACCTTCATCCGCAAGTTTGCTGATGCCCTGAGCATTATCACGGACATTTTCAACATTTGAAGTAATCGTAGAAGTTGTCGCTGCTGTTTCCTGCATTCCTGCTGCAAGTTCTTCTGTTGTAGCTGAGTTATCCTCACAAAGTGTTCCCACATTTTCGATTGTAGACTGAAGTTCGGTAACATTGGTGTCAATACTTGTTCCGGCACTGTTGATTGAGCCGACTACCTCACGTAAGCTTTCTCTCATCTTCGAAAGAGCCTTTGCAATAACGCCAACTTCATCGTTTCTTGCCTTTAGTACAGCTCCTGCCTGACTGTGTGTGAAGTCAAAGTCTGCAGTAGCATTAATAACAGGTACAAGCTGTCCAAGACCCTTCATCATATAAGTTGTGATAATAACAACAACTATAATCGAAATGACAACTGCCAGTATACCGTATGAAATAAGTCTGTTTCTCATGTCATCAACCGGTGCAAGCATTACTTTCTCATCAGCTGTAACAATTACTATATTTCCCGAAGACGTAAATGCATAACCTGCAACTTTTTGAGTGCCCTGATAATCATATGTAGTTGATCCGTTCTCAACTTTCTTTCCTGCAGCAAGGTCTGCGACTAATCCCTTTACTGCTGCGTTCTCTACAGGTTGACCGATTTTTTCAGCATTAGTATGGAATACCATTGTACCGGTAGAATCAACCATATATGCATATGAACCATCAACGCCGGTCATCTCAATTTCACCGATAAGCTTGTTATAGTCAATGTCAATAAGCTTATCATAGTCCGCAGTCACCAAAACAATGTTACCCGTATCGGTGAAGGCATAGCCGGCCATCTTTAATGCTCCCTTGTATTCATATACAACGTAGCTGTCCTGAACGCTCTTTCCTGCAGCAAGGTCTGAAACTATTCCCTTAACCGCTGCGTTTTCAACAGGCTGGCCGATTTTATCTGTCGAAGGATGCCAAAGCATTGTTCCGTCAGGGCTTACCATGTATGCATAGGAGTCTTCAACTCCTGTTATCTCAATATTCCCAAGAAGAGTATCATAATCAATCTTCATGAACTCCTCATAATCTGCTGTTACAACTAGTATGTTTCCTTCAGCTGTAAATGCGTAACCTGCAAGCTTCTGTGAACCTTTGTACTCATAGAAAATCGAGCCGTTTGAAACTGTCTGTCCAGCGGCAAGAGCTTCAACGATTCCTGTTACAGCTGCATTTTCAACCTTATTACCGATTTTATCTGTCGAAGGATGCCAAAGCATGATTCCGGTAGGAGAAACAAGATAGCAGTAAGAGCTTGACACTTCTCTGATATTTATACTGCTTAAGATTCTTGTAAGACGCTCAGCATCGAGAGCTCCGTTCATCATAGCTGCAAGGTTAAGACCGATAACAGCCTCCTCAGCGATGTTCTGTGCGTAGTTTAAATAGATTCCCTCTCCAAAGGATCTTGAAAAGTTAATTGATACGGCAGCTTCTTTTGCAAGATTCATTGCATATCCACCATATGCCTTTTCTCCGAATTCCGTTGCAAAGTCAACACCGATTGCAGCTTCTTCAGCAAGGTTCTTTGCGTAATTCATGTAGGTTGAATTCATCGCTCTTGTAGCGCTTTTTGCAGCACCAAAAACAAGAATAATAACCTCAAGAAGTACAATCGCACTTACCAAAAGCGTAATCTTTGTGCTCATGCGGGAAAAGAACGATAATTCCTTTCCGTCTTTCGTGTCGTTGTTCATTGTAAACCTCCCTCATTTTTCTGCTCCGAACAAATATGCATATCGTAATATCAAGTGTAAAAAAGTTACATTCTCACACCTTCCCTTATAATATGATATCTTCCACGCATTAATGTGAGATTAAGCACAAACGAATAAATCTGTTTAATAACAAACATGCTAATTCGCCTCCCCATGTGCTATAATCTATGCATGGACGCAAAACGAAAATACCTTATTCACACAACTACAGATTACATTATGTCAACCGTCATGTCAACAGCAGAATGCCTTGATTATGAGGATGTTTGTCGTATGAACATTGACATAACTAATGCATTATTGCGAGGAAAAGTTACTGTTGACAACAGTAACTTAATACAACTTTTCAGTCTTCAAGTTGATGATTCAACAGAGATTACCGGTAATCTTGTAAAAATACCAAAAGATGAACTGTTTGAACAAAATCTTCTTCCCGGAGACAGGCTTTATCTTAAACAGCTTGTTGAAGGGAAAAGCAATATCGATCTTGTTATATTTTACAAAGACGGCAAGCTCCTTACGGCATATGACAATGTAAAAATCCCATTCATAAAGGCTTTCTTTTTACATCTTCGCACTATTAACCATCACCGGCGTCTGGTACGAAGAAACTGTTTCAAAGTAGGCCTATACTTTCAGGGACTCACCCATGATTTGTCAAAATATTCCCCTTCGGAGTTTTTTGTAGGTGTTAAATATTATCAGGGAGTAAGAAGTCCCAATGTTGCCGAGCGTAACAATCGAGGTTATTCTGCAGCCTGGATGCATCATAAAGGACGCAACAAACACCATCACGAATATTGGACAGATTACAACATGCAAACCGGAGAGCTTCTCGGATTTGTTGAAATGCCAAAGAAATATTTCATAGAATCCATCATGGATCGCATCGCTGCCTGCAAGGTTTATCGTGGCAAAACCTATACCGACTCTGCACCTCTTGACTATCTTCTTACAAGAGACTCCGAGTCTCATATGAATCCTACTAACAGGAGTGAAATGATTCGCATACTAACGATGCTTAAAGAACGTGGCGAAGCCGAAACCTTTCGCTACATCAAGCATGAATATCTTAAATAAAAAAAACGCGGACTTAACTTTGAGGGGTCACCTCATTTAACAAAGTCGCGCTTTTTTTATTTCATGTATTATTCATCTTTTTTCTCTTCCGGAAGTCTTCTGAACACAGAAAATCCTCTCCATAAAATCTTCACGCTCTCAACAAAGGTTGTGAAAAGGCCTTCCTCGTAAAGCGATATAAAAATCATTGCTATGGGAACGGCTACTACCATTCCGAAAACACCCATAAACTTATAACCCACAAACAAAAGTACAAGTGTAGGAATCGGTGGAATACCTACCTTATCCCCCACAATCTTTGGCTGAATAAGCTGTCTTACAAGTTGTCCGAGTCCCCATGTAACAAGCATCCCTATTCCTATAAACAAATCACCGTTTGCAAATCCGATTACCGCCCAAGGAAGCATTATGATTCCTGCTCCAAAGAAAGGAAGAAAATCCATAAATGCAATTCCGAGCGCAATTACAAAAGAATACTCAATTTGAAGAATAAGCATGCCAATGAGGGTAATGATATATACCCAAACCTCTATCTGCAGTTGCGCCTTAAAATATCCTCCAACCGCTTTCTTAAGCCCCTTGTAAGCTGCAAGGAATTTTGAATAAGCGTATTTAGGAAGATCTTTCTCCATCTTATCGGCAATGGAATTATGCTCAACAGTAATAAAATACGCCGAAAGGATGCACATAATTATCCCCACAAGAATATTGGCAGCGCTTCCTATTCCCGAAGATATACCCTCTGCAACCGACGATCCCGAACCGCCCGAGGCAATACTCATCGCCATTCCGGCAAGTCCATCTTTAAGGTAATTACCTAAACTGTTTAACGGATCTCTAAGTTCTTCGGGAAGGTTTCTGAACAGATTATTGAAATTCACTCCGAAAGTTTCAAAGTTTTCGGACCAGGAATCCCATTTATCCGGAATACTTGAAACAAATCCTATTCCCTGTGTCACAAGAAAAACCACTATACCATAACCAAGCATAATGACAATAGCCAGTATAAGAACAATCATGACCGCTGAAGTTGCTTTTCTTTTGAACCTGATTTTCTCCTCAAGAAATTTAACCGGAGGATTCGCAAATGCCGAAATAATCCAGCCGATAATAAAAGGCATAAAGAACACTATCAGCTTCGGTAAAAATATGAGTAGCAGAGCAAAAACCACAGTATACAAAGCTACGTTTACAGTTGCCTTGATATATAACATTGACGGTTTCAATTTATCCCCCTTATTACGCTTTGGCTTCTTCGTTAAAGCCAAGTATATCGTCCATCATAGAAATAATGTCTTCTCTTCCGCTTTTGTTAAGCGCCGAAAACGGAATCATCACTGTTCCCGGTCTGCACTTTAACTTTTCACGTATTATTTTAAGATTCTTCGCCGTCGCACCCTTACTGATTTTATCAGCCTTTGTGCACACAATCACCGGCTCAAATCCATTTGCAACAACCCAGTCGTACATCATTACATCGTTTCCTGAAGGCTCATGTCGTATATCTATCAAAAGAAAAACTCTTTTTAACTGAGGTGAGTTTTTAAGATAACGTTCAATCATCTTCCCCCATTGTTCTCTTACCGACTGGCTCACCTGTGCATAGCCATAACCCGGAAGGTCAACCAGATAAAACTCTTTATTTACATTGTAAAAATTGATTGTCTGAGTTTTTCCGGGGCTCTGACTCGTACGCGCAAGCGATTTTCTGTTCATAAGAGCATTAATAAGTGATGACTTTCCAACATTGCTCTTTCCGGCAAAAGCTATTTCCGGAAGACTGTTGTTTGGAAGTTTACTTGTAATACCACAGACTGTTTCTAGTTCTACCGTTTTAATTTTCATAAAACCACATTATCCTTCCATACCGTTACTATTCACAGTATGGCTGTTCATGACCTGCGAAGAAGTAACTCTGTGCCTATTTGACCAGTGCAATATCAAGCACTTCATTCATATTCGACACGAATATTATGTTCATTTTTTCTTTTATCTCATCGGATATTTCATTAACATCCGATTCGTTTTCTTTTGGAACCAGCACGGTATATATTCCGGCAGTTTTTGCAGCAAGAATCTTTTCCTTAAGGCCGCCGATTGCAAGAACGCTTCCTCTTAGAGTAATTTCTCCGGTCATCGCAACGTCTCTTCTTACAGGCTTACCTGTTATTGCAGAAAAAACAGCTGTTGCCATCGATATTCCTGCACTCGGGCCGTCCTTCGGAACAGCACCCTCGGGTATATGAATATGCAAATCGTTATCATTAAAGAAGGAGGCCTCAATGCCATGCCCTGCTGCGATGCTTCTTATGAAACTGATTCCTGCAAGCGCCGATTCCTTCATAACATCACCAAGCTGTCCTGTAAGTTCAAGCTCGCCCTTACCCGGCATAACATTAACTTCAATCGAAAGCGTCGTTCCTCCAACAGAAGTCCATGCAAGGCCTCTGACAATTCCGACTTCATCCTTACGATTTTTGCCGTCCTCGTGATATTTTTCTTTTCCGAGAAACTCTTCAAGATTCGAAACGGTTACATTAACCTTTGAAGCTTTTTCTTCCAAAAGTCGCATTGCACCTTTTCGCATAAGCTTTCCGATTGTACGTTCAAGCTCTCTGACCCCGGCTTCTCTTGTATAGTTTAATATTATTTTCTTAAGAGCAGCATCATTAATACTTATTTGTTTCTTATTCAAACCATGATTTTCATATTGCTTTTTCAAAAGAAATTCTTTAGCTATATGAAATTTCTCGTTTGCCGTATATGAGGAGATTTCTATTATCTCCATTCTGTCATAGAGAGGTCTTGGGATTTCATTCTCGTCATTGGCAGTAGCAATAAACATAACATTTGACAGATCAACCGGAATTCCGATGTAGTGATCCTTGAATCTCGAGTTCTGTTGAGAATCCAAAACCTCCAGGAGAGCCGAAGATGTTGCTCCCTTATAGTCCCCGGATGTCTTATCAATCTCATCGAGAAGCATAAGCGGATTGCTGACACCTGCACGTTTTATCCCGTCAATAATATTTCCGGGCATTGCTCCGACGTATGTCCGTCTGTGTCCTCTTATCTCTGCCTCATCCCTGACTCCGCCAAGGCAAACCCTGACATATTCCCTGTTTAGCGCCCTTGCTATACTTTTTGCAATTGAAGTCTTTCCTGTTCCGGGCGGTCCGACAAGACAGATAATCGGGCTTTCGCCTTTGCTGTTAAAGCACTTTACCGAAAGGAACTCAAGAATTCTTTCTTTTACCTTTTCAAGGCCGTAATGGTCTTCATTAAGCACTTCCTTTGCAAAAGAAATATCGGTTGTGTCCTTGCTTTCCTTATTCCAAGGAAGTTCAAGCAGTGTCTCTATATATGTTCTTTCAACGTATGATTCGGAACTTCCCGGATTCATTGCTGAAAGTTTTTTGATTTCTTTTTCAATCTCTGCCTTGACCGAAGGATTTGCATCCAGTTTGCTTACTTTAAGAAGAAGTTCATCCTCCTCCGACTCCGCATCATCACCAAGTTCACGTTTTATCGCCTGAAGTTGTTCTCTTAAATAATAATCGCGTTGAGACTTCGACAGTTTCTCCTGAGTTTTTTTCTTCATTCCCTCTCGAATTTTAGCAATCGCAATCTCATCATTCAGCATCTTAACAAGTTTGAAATAACGTTCACTTACATCAAGGCTCTGAAGCAGTTCAATTTTTCGAATATACGGTAACGGAATATTTCCCGCTATCTGGTCAATAAGTTCATATAAGCAACCCGACTCCTTTAGCTTTTGAGGGATGGCTTTAGGCGCTTTTGGATTTGCCAACGAGTACTCAAGGAACAATTCCCGAAGATTGCGAAGCATCGCTTCCTTTTCAAAGATGTCAATATCGGGATCGTTTTGTTCAAGAAGTTCAACTTTAAACTGAGTACAGGCATCATCCATTATTTCAACAACTCTTCCCCTGTATAAACTGTTCACCATAAGTTGAACGGTCTTGTCGGGAAGCCTGTTTATCTGACGAAGCCTTGCCACCATTCCAATTTCATAAATACTTTCCTTAAGTGCCTTTTTTGAATCTATCCGTTCAAATGAAACAAAAACAAGCTGTTCCGCATGCATTGCAGCCACGCATGCCTTTGCAGCTTCTTTTTTTATAACCGAAAAATTCACCGTCATAGACGGCATTAAAACTACATCTTTTATTACTATTGCCGGCATTATCTTAACTAAACCCACTGTATACACCTCTCTTATCAAAAAGCGCTGCATGAAATTCACACAGCGCTTAATTATTCAGGCCTTTTTTGACTTTGCCTTGCGTTCAACCAAAGGCTCACTCAAGCCAAGAACACAATCCTTTGTGATCGTACATTTTACTATCGAATCATCTGAAGGAATCGTATACATCACGTCCATCATTATATTCTCGAGAATCGAGCGTAAACCTCTCGCTCCTGTCTTTCTTTCCATAGCCTTTTTCGCTATTTCTTCAACTGCCTCATCTTCAAAAGAAAGATCGACATGATCCATATCAAAGAGTTTTTTGTACTGCTTTATAAGAGCATTTTTAGGCTCTTTTAAAATACGTACCATTGCAGCCTGATCAAGTCCGTCAAGTGTAACGTTAATCGGAACACGACCTACAAATTCAGGAATAAGACCAAATTTTATAAGGTCCTGAGGTGTAACATCTTTAAGAACTTCGCTAATTTCTCTGGAAGACTTCTTTACAACAGGTGCGTTAAAGCCAATTGAACTTTGGTCAAGTCTTGCCTCAACAATCTTCTCAAGACCATCAAAAGCACCTCCGCAAATAAATAATATATTCGTGGTGTCAATCGGAATAAGCTCCTGATGTGGATGTTTTCTTCCTCCCTGAGGCGGTACATTAGCCTCTGTTCCTTCAATAATCTTAAGCAGCGCCTGCTGAACACCTTCACCCGAAACATCTCTTGTTATGGAAACGTTCTCGCTCTTCTTTGTAATCTTATCGATTTCATCGATATAGACAATTCCATGGGAAGCACGATCAATATCATAATCGGCTGCCTGTATAAGTTTAAGAAGAATATTCTCAACGTCCTCACCAACATATCCTGCCTCGGTAAGGGTAGTCGCATCAGCTATCGCAAAAGGAACATTAATAATCTTCGCAAGACTCTGTGCAAGGTACGTCTTACCCGATCCGGTAGGACCTACCATAATAATATTGGACTTTTGAAGTTCAACACCGTCTTCTTTGTCTTTTCCCGACATTATTCTTTTGTAATGATTATATACCGCAACAGAAAGAACCTTCTTCGCCCTTTCCTGGCCTATTACATAATCATCGAGGAAAGCCTTAATTTCTGCAGGCTTAAGCAGTTTAATATCATCCATATCCTCTGAACCGGACAAAGATGCATCTTCAAGTTCATCCTCGATAATGTCTGCGCATATTTCGACACACTCATCACAAATAAAGATGTCGTTGGGGCCGGATATTAACTTCTGAACCATGTCCTGCGTCTTTCCGCAAAAAGAACAGCATTTAGGTCCATTATTTGAAATTCTAGCCATTAGTAAACTCCGGATTATTTATTGTCGTGATTGTAAATTACTTCGTCAATGAGACCGTAAGCCTTAGCTTCCTCAGCACTTAACCAGTTATCACGATCTGTATCTTTGCAAACCTCTTCATAAGGCTTGCCTGTGTTTTCAGCAAGCATTCTGTTCATCTTTTCTTTTGTCTGGATGATGTGCTTTGCTGCAATTTCAATCTCGGTAGCCTGACCCTGTGCTCCGCCAAGAGGCTGGTGAATCATAACCTCAGCATTTGGAAGGGCATATCTCTTACCCTTCTTCCCGCCTGCAAGCAGGAATGCTCCCATAGATGCAGCCATACCGATAACTGTAGTTGAAACATCACACTTAATAAACTGCATTGTATCATAAATTGCCATACCGGCAGAAATTGAACCACCGGGTGAATTTATATAAAGATGAATATCCTTTTCGGGGTCTTCTGCTTCAAGGAAAAGAAGCTGTGCAACAACAAGACTTGCTGTTACATCATTAACTTCCTCTCCTAAAAAGATAATTCTTTCTTTTAATAATCTTGAGTAGATGTCGTAGGAGCGTTCTCCACGGCTTGTCTGCTCAATGACATAAGGTACTAAGCTCATACTGTTCTCCTTTTTAACCTTTACTCCAAAAAACCGTTAAGCTTCTTTTGCATTGCTTACAACGAATTCAACTGCCTTCTGAATAGCAAGATCTTCCATCAGCTGCTTCTTTGCGTTGTCATCAATCATTTCCTTAACCTTTTCAACTTCCATCTTGTAAGACTCTGCGATTCTTGCGATTTCCTTTTCAAAGTCTTCATCGCTTGCAGTAATATTTTCAGCCTTAACAACGTTCTCAAGAACAAGTCTTGACTCGATGGACTTCTTTGCTTGAGGCTCAACCTGCTCTAAGAGCTTCTCTGCTGTAAGACCTGTAAACTGGAAATACTGTTCCATTGTAAGACCATTCTGCTGAATGTTCTGTGCAAAGTCCTGAATCATCTGGCGCTTCTTTGTGTCAAGCATAGCAGCGGGAATCTCAATCTTGGAATCATTGATAATTGCTTCCAAAACTTCATCTTCTTTCTTATTCTTGCCATCGGCAATCTTCTTATCCTGAAGGCTCTTGATTGTAGCTGCCTTATATTCGTCAAATGTATCGTACTCTGATACTTCTGCTGCAAATTCATCATCAAGTTCGGGAAGTTCCTTTTCCTTAACTTCCTTAACTGTACACTTGAATTCAGCTGCCTTACCCTTTAACTCTTCAGCCTGATAATCTTCGGGGAAAGTAACCTTTACAACTGTCTCCTTGCCGATTTCAGCACCGATTAACTGATCTTCAAATCCGGGGATGAATGCACCTGAACCGATTGTAAGGGGATAGTTCTCGCCCTTACCGCCTGCGAATGCTACGCCGTCAACAAATCCTTCGAAATCAAGAATTACTTCGTCCTTAGCCTTAACAGGTCTTTCAACAGAGATGCTTCTTGCGCTGTTCTCACGTTCCTTCTCGATAACAGCCATAACTTCATCATCAGATACGGTTGTATCAACCTTACTAACCTTAACACCCTTATACTTACCAAGTTTAATCTCGGGCTTTAATGCAACTGTTGCAGTAAAGATGAAGGGCTTGCCTGCTTCAAGCTGAATAACATCAACTTCGGGGGCTGATACGATTTCTTCCTCGCACTCGTCGTAAGCCTTCTCGTATGCAGTAGGAATAAGCTCATTAGCTGCATCCTCATAGAATACTTCCTTACCATACATCTTCTCAATCATCTGTCTCGGTACTTTACCCTTGCGGAAACCGGGAACAGAAATCTTGTTCTTGTTCTTCTGATAAGCCTTTTCAATAGCCTTGTCTAATTCTGAAGCATCGACCTCAATTGTAAGCTTAGCCATGCTGTTTTCTAACTTTTCAACCTTTAAACTCATTTATATATTTCCTCCTTGTGGCCACTTAGCCATAATCATCGAGATATTATATCATACCAGGTCAATCATTTCCAGCAAAAAATAAGTTGCATTATTACTGCCCGCGGACCCCGTGAGCAGTAATAATGCAAAAGGAGCCCGGTTTTTAAAGCCGGGCCCCAGTTAGAGGATAAAGAGAAAACCTGCTAATAGATTGCAAGCATTTTTTGAACAAATATTAAATAAATTTTTCTGATTAAATTAAACCACGACAAATAAGGTCAAGCAACACCTGACCTTGAAAAAGGAAGTATGCTGTTGTGAAAAGGCTACATTGTT
>JAZQOL010000042.1:0-49074 GCA_045627845.1 Lachnospiraceae bacterium
GAGTGATCACAAATATGTATGTACTTGAAGCTATTATAGTTATATATGGATTAGCAGTATTCCTCGGAGCTTATTATAGTAAACGCATTAAATAAATGCGTTTACTATAATACATTTATGCACACAAACGCGATAGGAAGGGCGCTTTCAGCACCACGCGTTTGGCGCAAAAGGAAACAAATAAATTCGTTTCCTATGCTATACATATAAGAATAGTGTGGGTGTGAATAAATAATGGAGATAGAAAAAAAGGATAAAAGAATAATAAAGACTGTGATAGCAACCCTGGTGCTCCTGATCGCCTTCTTTATTCAAGGTGCGGTGGTTATAATGTGGGGGATTTCTGGTGTGAATTCTGCGTTACTCCGTGGAGGCATTATTTGGACCTTGGTTATTTGGACCTTGCTTTATTATGCACTCAAGTATAAAAGTCTCAGCATACTTGGATTTGTGAGGATGGAAAAGGGAACAGCAAAAAGATTATTGTTTTTTATCCCCTTGTTTGTTATTGCTTTTTCACATTTTATAGCTGGATTTGATTCGGGAATTGGTATAAAGTTTGGTCTTGCAAATATATTCTTTACAATGTCGATAGGAATGGCAGAGGAGATCTATTTCAGAGGTATTATTTGCAATTTGTGGCTTGAAAAGGGAATTGTAAAGGCTATGGTTATCTCTGCAGTGTTGTTTGGGCTTTGCCATCTTTTGAACATTGCAGGAGGGGCAAGCTTAGCAGCTACTGCCCTGCAGATTTGTTTTGCTTTTATATATGGGTTGGTATTCGCATTACTGTTTGCTGTAGGAAAGAGTATTGTGCCATGCGTGTTTCTCCATGCTTTGCATGATTTTTGTTCCTTTATTAGCGCAGACGGCTCTATGACATTTAATATCGTACTTGGTTCCATTCAATTTGTGATTTTGATGATATATTTTGCTTATTTATTAAAGACGAATGTACTGAATAAGAAATGGAGATTTTATTAATATTGCTCTGGACAGCGGAGAGATCATAGGTGTAATCTGGGCTGAACGTGGAAACTACATCCGTACCAGACATTCCGCATATATCGTAGCCGGAATCCGGAAAGCATATTAGGGACGGGGGATCGGAAGTGAATTCTTCCGGAAACTGGATAAGTGGGCGAAGGATACCGGAATTGAGAGGCTGGAACTGACGGTGGACTGTCCGAACGAAACAGCGATAGCGCTGTATAAAAAAGCGGGATTTGTGTTTTTTATAGTTTAGGAATTTGTAAATTCTGATTCGTAATATATAAGCAGAGAGTAGTTAATACTATTCTCTGCTCTTTTATTTTATGATGAAGGTGATTGGACAACGGAATTTCTGATTGGGACATGTAGTGTATGCACCCGCCTTAAAATGTGTTGTCCTGCCTTCATCTTTCTACATTCGATTCAGCAAGTTGGGACTTGAATGCACCCGTTTAACTAACGAATATGAGTGGAACTTGAAGAGCTGGAACCAATCAAAAAAATATTCGTTAAAGGAGGAAATCATATGCTTGCTGTAGGAATCGATATCTCAAAATCAAAGAGTACTGCAGCTGTATTAAATGCAGATGGTACAGTGTTGGTTAGTCCGTTTACATTCAGACATAATCAATCGGAAATGAAAGCATTTATTTCATATCTAAAGGATCAGAATGATAAGACGGTTATTCTGATGGAATCAACAGGGCATTATCACTATCCTGTTCTCAAAAAGTTTGAGGATGAAGGTATGCCAGTTTGTTTGATAAACCCATACCAAATGAAAAAGTATGGCGACACAGAACTTCGTAGAGCTAAAACTGATAAAAAAGATGCACTAAAGATTGCAACGTATGCACTTGAAAAATCATATCAGTTAACTCCGCATTCATCTATGGATGAAAAGTATGAAAATCTAAGAATTCTATCCAGACAATACAGAGAAAGAATGCTCGCATTGACACAGAATAAGGTTCATTTAATTAACTTATTAGATGAGACAATGCCAGGGATTGGCAATGTAATGAGTTTAAAAACAAGGGATCCAGATAACAGTCTTGCAATGCTTTTTATACGTAAATACGGCTCTTTTGACCGTATTTGCGCTATGGGTAAAACACGCTTCATAGACAGCTATACAAGACTGATTAAGAAGTCAAATGCCAAATCTCCGAAGAATGGTCTGGAAATCTATGAATTAGCTCAGAACAGTATCACAACGCATGGTGAGAATGAGTATACAATTATGGCTCAAAACCAATGTTTAGACTTGGTAATAATGGCTCAAAAGGCAACTGATGAGATTATAGTACAGATGGAACTAATAGCGCAGACTATCCCCGAATACAAGGTATTACGAAGTATGCATGGAGTAGGTGAACGCCTAGGACCGTTAATTCTTGCAGAAATAGGAGACGTTCGTAGATTTCATAGTGCAAAGGCATTAAACGCTTATGCCGGAAATGATGCGCCGCCATATCAGTCTGGAAATTTTGAAAGCCACAATCGACACATATCAAAACGTGGGAATGCGGCTCTCAGAAAATACTGTTACGAGGTCATGCAAGCGCTCAAACTGTTACGACCTCAAGATGATCCTGTATACCTTTTTCTGGTCAAAAAGGAACAGGAGGGCAAACCATTTAATGTTGCGAAAATGGCAGCCGTAAATAAATTTCTTAGAATTTACTATGCCAAAGTGAAGGCAATGGATAGGTAATTCTTGAATTCATTATTATACTTTTCTTCCAAATCCACAAGTAGTGGGTTTATTAAGTGCACCCATTTTTATATAATCAAAGAAAGAAGAAAAAAGTTAATTTTATGCTTGACATACATTAGCAAGATTTTTTTGCTGGCTCTACTTTCCGTAGGTACAATAAATTAGTGTGAAAATATAAAATGACTGCATGGAGGTATATAATTATGAATCAATATGTTACAGGTGCAGTTATTAAAGAATTGCGCGATAAAAATGCTTTGATACAAAGCGAATTAGCAGAAAAACTTAATGTAACAGACAAAACGGTATCGAAGTGGGAAACGGCAAAAGGATATCCGGATATTTCTTTACTTGAACCAATTGCAAAGGTATTTGGGATATCCATTACAGAACTTTTATCAGGCAATACAATTACAAATATGAATGTATCTGCCAATATGTTACGGTCAAAATTTTATGTGTGTCCGGTATGCGGTAATGTTATTCATAGTATGGGAGAAATGACGATTAGCTGTCATGGAGTGCAGTTACTACCGGAACCGGCAGAACTCTCTGATGAAAATCACATGATACTTATCGAAAGAGTAGAAGATGAGTATTATGTTCAGATTAACCATGAAATGACAAAGAATCATTATATTTCTTTTGTTGCAGCGTTATCACCAGATGGAATGCAAATTGTAAAGTTGTATCCTGAAGGCAAGGCTGATTGTAGGTTAAAAATAAGAGGCGTAAAAAGAATTTATTGTTTCTGTAATAGAGATGGCTTGTTCTATATTGATATAAATAAATACATAGATGGAAAAGACAAGCAATATGATGATACCAAAGAACGTAAGGAAATCGAAAAATAGCGGATAAGTTACTCATTTCTTGAGACAATGCTTTTTCAATATTTCAAAAGTTTCTTCACTTATGTCATGTTCAATCTTGCATGCATCTTCTTTTGCAACGTCTGCGCTTACTCCAAGACGTATCAACCATTCCGACAAAAGAGTGTGGCGTTCCAAAACCTTCTTTGCTTTATCAAGGCCTGTATTGGTAAGCGTAATGTAACCGGTTTCAGCCATCGTAATCAAATTCTTCTCACGAAGGCTTTTCATTGCGACACTGACACTTGGCTTTGTATATCCTAATTCGGCAGCAATATCTATTGAACGGACATGACCGTTTTTCTTTTGCAGGATAAGTATTGTTTCCAAATAATCTTCCATTGATTCTTCGGCTTTATGTCTAATATAGCTCATAGAACACCTCTTTCTGAATACACTATATCATTATTGCTCATTCGTGACAATTTGATTTTGTTACGTGGCCTTTTGCTTCTTCGATGGCTGCATTAAGACAATCTATATCAGGCTGAATGTGTTTGGGCTGAGCCAGTGTTCCTGATAGTTTCGCCAGCTCATAATCTGTTGCAATCAACTGCCCGTGAGAGATTCTGTCCTTCATTGGAGTCTGAAGATGAGCTGTGACCATTTGTAGGACGGCACGTGGAGAACTTCCGTGGTTGCCAAAGAAAAGGTACATAAGCTGGCGAATACCTTCGGCCGGAAGGTCGTTTATAAGCTGCATTAACGCAGCAAGGATTTTTGCATCATTATCATCGGGCGAAATTTTATCCATATCCGGATAGGTAGTCTGCAAAAGAAAAGGAATTGGATTTTTATCCACGAGCTTAAACCAGTTTATCGCCTGGCCGATTGAAGGCTCTGATATGCCTGCTTCCCAATTCTGAATTGTTCGACGGGTGACTCCGATTTCAAAGGCCATATATTCCTGTGACTTACCGGAATTGTTTCTTGTTAATCGTAAAGATTCCGAAATATTCAAATTTATCTCCTTTTTATGTGTGACAACAGATATAAGTAATTGTATTGAGCAAAGAATATCATCTTAAATCGTTAATGATACAAAGTAGATTCTTTGAAGACATTGTATCATAAACAGAAAAAATATTCCTGCAAGAATGATAAAATTGCATAAAAGCGAAAAAAATTTCGCAAAAGATATTATTATCTGTATCATCTTGCATGCAGATAATAAAGCGCAAAATTCATATCATTAATGTTAACAGTTAATAATAATCAATCTCTAAAAAGAAAGGAGAAATAAAATATGAGAAGTATTACGAAATTTACTTTACAGTACGCACACCGGTTTTACGGATTTAACGGGGAAGCACAGTACCTTCACGGCCACACGGGCAAAATGACCATCGAGGTGGAGGATACTGTCAATGAAGGCGTAAATATGGTATTCCCATGCAACGAAATAAAAAAGATTGCGTGGTCGGTGCTTAAAAATTTTGACCATGCTCTTATACTTAGGAGCGACGATCCTTTACTTCCTGCTGTTTTGGATGTGTATAAAAAGCAGGGAATCAGAAACGGAGCACCTCAGAATACTATGAAGGGATATGCTTTTAATATTCCGCTTGCACAGGCTTATCCTGACTGCAGATTAGTAGTTACGAAAGAAACAATGACTGTTGAAGGGATGATTAAGCTGACATACGAACTGCTAAAAGATAAGCTTAACATTGTGAAGATTACATTTGTCAGTGGAGACAACAAAGCATCTCAAGAGTACACCGTATCAACGACTAAAGAAAGATGCCCATATTGCGGAGTAGCATTGGATGAAGATGGTGTGTGCTACAAATGCGGATACAAGAAAAATAAATGAGCTCGTATGATAAGGAAATAATCGCAAAAGGTTAAGAACAACAACATAATGGCCGATACATATTCTGAGTAAGCATATATGGGGGTCATTATGGTTATCGCTCACAATTTAACGGCAATGAATGCCCAGAGACAATATGGAATAACGGGAAGAAGAAAAAGCGGATCGGCTGAAAAATTAGCTTCCGGCTTTAAAGTTAACCGCGCTGCGGATGATGCGGCAGGACTTGCTATATCCGAAAAAATGCGTCGCCAGATAAGAGGTCTTACTCAGGCGTCTTCAAATGCATCGGACGGAATATCAATGGTTCAGACAGCGGAAGGCGGCCTTAATGAAGTTCATGACATGCTTCAGCGAATGAATGAATTAAGTGTCAAGGCTGCAAACGGGACTCTTACTGATGTTGACAGGCAGTACATTGATAAAGAATACCAGAACTTAAAGAGTGAGATTAACAGGGTAGCTAATACTACAACTTTCAATGAAATACAGCTTTTCCCTCCGGACGGAAGTTCGATGTACGCTGCAGAATATGATATTAAAATAAATGCAGACGGAACGACAACCGTGAAGATGCTTTCTGACGCATATACTGTTGGCGATACGAAAGCAACCGACAATGCAAAAGCAACAGCAACGTACCTTGCAAGCCTTATACCGACTACAATTAATGATATACTCAACGCCTATCCAAGCCTTAAGGGTGCAGAAGATCTTACTATCAAACTGGACCTTAAATATGTCGACGGCGGTAACGGAACGCTTGCGCATGCATCGTTCAGCTATTATACGGGTAATTATGCTCCGGTTACAAGCTCATTCATGGTAACAGTCGATACTGCAGACTTTACGGACAGCAATGCACTTCCGGGAGGAGACAGAAACGATCTTTTAAAGGCAACACTCGCACACGAACTTACACATACTATTATGCAGTATACTATGACTAAGTCCATGGTGTCTGAGATGCCAAAGTGGTTCAAGGAAGGTGCTGCACAAATGTCAGGTGGCGGATTCTCAACAGGATGGCTTTCGGACCTGGCAACTATTACAAACGGACTGACATCAGGAGATACGTCAAAGGATGAAGCTATTAAGAAATACCTTAAGAGTTATACTGTTGATGGGCGTCCATACGGACATGGTTTTCTTGCTACAGCCTATGCAGCATATCTTGCGGCCGGAAGCGATATGAATAAACTTGCAGATGGTCTTAACGATATATTTGACAGGATAAAGAACCAGGGACAAACTTTTGAACAGGCAATTAAAGGTGCAACAGGACTTTCTTCTGCAGATATAGTGGCCAAAATAAATAGCGGAGATATTTCCGCAATTGACTTTGCGAGAGAACTTTCGATTGCAACAGGAACAGGTGCGGGTTCGGTTGTATATGGACTCCCAAACGGAAGTCAGAACGGTGGATCGTTACCTTCCGATGCAAGTAAACCTACAGATATTAAGGGAGCAACTTCGGTATTTCTTCAGGTCGGATCTGAAGCGGGACAGAATATTGAACTTGAATTGTTCTCAATCGGAACACAGTCACTCGGCCTTGACAGTGCGAATACGCTGACAACCGGTGATGCAGGCGATTCGATAGACTCCGTTAAAAATGCAATCGGTGTTGTAAGCAGTATAAGAAGCTATTACGGCGCAATGCAGAACAGACTGGAACATACAATAAAGAATCTTGACAATGTTGTTGAAAATACTACGGCAGCCGAGTCTCAGATTCGTGATACGGATATGGCAAAAGAAATGGTTACACTGTCAATGCTCAACATACTTGATCAGGCAGGCGTTGCGATGATGACCCAGGCAAATCAGAGTAACCAAAATGTTCTGTCACTTCTTGGATAAGTTAAGACCAACAGAAACAATATCTGTTTGTCTCAGAATGTAGACAAAATCGTGGTTCTTCATAAGGGGACCACGATTTCTTATTATTTATTGAAAAAGAAAAAAGATTTCTAAACAGACATTTTTCTAAAAACAAGAAAAAAATCTGTATTTTTTGTTTATGGGATACGGACTAAATTTTAAATTTAAGAAAAAGCGCCGAATATAGTTGATATAATATAAGAAACTTAAATGTTGTATATATATGATTCCCATAATGATGCTATACTATATTAGCGGACGCATCTGTAGCATTTCGCAGCAAGCACGCGATAAGCTAATTTGAAACAGATGGGAATTGCGGAGATAATGCGTATGTGTGACGTGCTGTTTCTTACGAACAATGAAAATGCTTATGAATTATATGAATGGATAAAAGAAAGAGTGTCGACGGTTCTTTTTGAGGAGAAGCTGACGATAGACATTTTAGAAAAATACAGACCTTCTTTTGTTGTAAGCTACAATTACAGGTATATAGTTAATGCAGAATGTATTGAATATATGAAGGGACATATTATAAACCTTCATATTTCATATCTTCCGTGGAATCGGGGGTCGAGTCCCAATATATGGAGCTTTATAGACGATACGCCGAAAGGCGTGACCATTCATCAAATGTCTGCAGGTCTTGATGAGGGCGGGATATTGTTTCAGCGGAAAGTTGAATTCGATGCTCAGAAGGATACGCTTTCTTCATCCTATGAGAAACTTAACAAAGAGATTAAAGAGTTGTTTAAAGAACATTGGGATGAATTGTTTAACGGCGATGCAAAGCCGTACAGGCAGGACGGACAGGGATCTTATCATACTATGAAAGATCTGGCTGTTTTCAGAGAAAAGGTTTCTTTTGAATGGTCAGACCGTATATGTGACTTTTCGAAAAAAGTATCAGAAGCAGGAATGGAGATTAAAAATGGCATACAATCCATCGGATAAGAAAGTTTACATTATAGCTGAAATGAGTGCAAACCATGCGGGTAAGCTTGAAAACGCACTTGAAATAGTAAGGCAGGCAAGTGCAGCTGGTGCTGACTGTGTGAAGATACAGACATATACTGCCGACACACTTACAATTCCTTGTGACAAGCCTGAGTTTAAGATTCATGGAGGCCTATGGGACGGCTACACATATCATGACTTATATAACAGCGCTTACACTCCCTGGGAGTGGCAGGCAACAATAAAAGAAGAATGTGAAAAATGCGGAGTAGATTTTCTTTCAACGCCTTTTGATTTTACTGCGGTTGATTTTTTGGAGAATCTTAGTGTCGATTCATACAAAATTGCTTCTTATGAACTTATTGATATTCCGCTCATTGAGTATGCTGCTTCAAAAGGTAAGACAATGATTATTTCCTGTGGAATGGGAAGCAAAGAGGAAGTAAAAGAAGCTGTTGAAGCGTGCAAAAATGTTGGGAACGATAAAATAGTGCTGTTAAAATGCTGTAGCGAATATCCTGCGAAAGCGGAAGATATGAACCTGGCTCTCATTAAAAAGATGAAGGAAGAGTTCGGTGTTGCTGTAGGACTTTCCGACCATTCTCCAGGATATGAAGTTCCTACACTTGCTGTGGCAGCAGGTGCAACCGTGGTAGAAAAACATGTGATGCTTGATTCTGCGGAAGATAACCCTGATAAAGGTTTCTCAATGACGATGTCTGAGTTTGCGCAAATGGTAAAGATGATCAGAAGAACTGAGACAATCATGGGCTCCGGAGAATTCATTCTCCCTAAAGATGAGGAAGACGGGAAAAAATGGAGACGTTCCCTTTATGCGGTTAAGGATATCAAAAAAGGTGAAGAATTCACACCCGAAAATGTAAGGTCTATTCGCCCGGGATACGGTCTTAAGCCAAAGTTTTATAAAGACATTATAGGAAAAAAAGCATCCGAAGACATTTTCTACGGAACAGGTCTTAGCCTTGATATGGTTGAGAAATAATAAAGAATTTATGCAAGAAACGATATTTTAGTAAAGAAGGGTAGAAAATGATTTCTTTTGCAAATGATTACAAAACAGGAGCACATCCGAAGGTGCTCGAAATGATTGTAAAGACTAATGCTGAGGTTCTTGGAACATACGGAGGCGATTTTTACTCTGATAGGGCAATAGAAAAAATAAAAAAAGAGTGTGACTGTCCGAATGCTGACGTTTACTTTCTTACAGGCGGTACGCAGACAAATCAGGTTGTAATAAGTACCATGCTTGAAAATTATGAGGGCGTGGTTGCTGCGGATACCGGTCATGTAAGTGTCCATGAAGCCGGTGCCATTGAATATACGGGGCATAAAGTCATTACTACCAAAAGTGAAAACGGGAAAATAGTTCCCGCGATTTTAAAAAAACAGTTGGAAACGTTCTTTGCCGATGAAAGCCACGAACATATGCCATTCCCGGGAATGGTATATATATCTCATCCGACCGAATACGGAACATTATACAGCAAAAATGAGTTTACAGAATTGTATGACATTTGCAAGCAGTATGATATGCCCTTGTTTGTTGATGGCGCCAGACTTGCTTTTGGCCTGGAAAGTCCGGAATCGGATGTCTCGCTTAAAGAACTGGCTAAACTTTGTGACGTATTTTATATCGGAGGTACAAAATGCGGAGCTCTTTGTGGTGAGGCTGTTGTCTTTACTCATAACAATGCACCGAAGCATTTTGTCACGCAGATAAAACAGCATGGAGCATTGCTTGCAAAAGGCAGGCTCACGGGCGTTCAGTTTGATGCTCTTTTTACCGACAATTTATATAATGAAATCGGAAAGCAGGCGATAGAGAAGGCGTACAGACTGAAAAATCTGTTTAAAGACAAAGGATACAGGTTCTTTATTGATTCGCCCACAAACCAGCAGTTTGTAATTCTTAATAACAAAAAAATGGAAGAGTTAAAAGACAAGGTAGAGTTTGCTTTTTGGGAAGTATATGATGAGAACAATACTGTTGTTCGATTTGCAACCGGATGGTCAACAACCGATGAAGATATTGATTATTTGGCAACTCTTTTATGATTAATCAGTGCTGCTTTACCTTTCTGTAAACGGCAGGCGTAACAGAATAGTATTTTTTGAAAGCATTGGCAAAATGCTCGTAAGAAGAAAAACCAAGTTCTTCCGAGATTTCGCTGATGCTTTTTTTAGTTTCGGTAAGAAGCAGCGACGCAGTAAACATTCTTGCTTCAGCTTTTTTTCTCGAGAAAGTCATGTTGTAATGCTTCATTAACAGACGTTCTGTCTGACGGGTTCCAAGGCCGAGACGATTGGCAAGTTCAGACAGGGTGAGAGTCCTGTAGTCGTAAAGAAAGGCCTCTTCTATTGTAAGAAAGGTCATGTCCTCGGGGTTGTCTGCCAAAGGGCGCGACACATCCTTGCCTGAAACTTCGTACATTCTTGTAATAAGCAAAAGAAGAGACTGGGATAAAGAAGAAAGAAGCAATCTGTAGCCTAATGCACGATTTCTAAGCTCGTCCTGAATCTGTTCCATGATAAGTGCGATTCCGGATACTGCGTCACCTATAAAAAAATCACGATTTATGAAAGAATACATAGGATTGTCGGGAGTTATCTTAGACTGGATGTCTACCTGAAGATACATTCCATACTCAACCATAGGATCTTTTTCATCCGGAATCTGTTCATGGAAAACTTCGGGACCGGTTACATAGAATATTCCGGGAGATAAATCATATTCTTTATCATTTGCAATGAGTGTCCCGTAACCTTGTTTTATATAGTGAAGCTCGTAACTCTGCCTTCCGTGACTGTGCTTGGGGTACGGCTTCTCCATCTTTTCGAAGCTGATGCTCAGAATATTAAAGCGTATATCCGACATTGTAAAAGATAATTTCAAATCTCTGTACTTCATAAGGAACCTTTCAAACTACTTTTCAGACTATATTATCTTCATAATAACATACATATACAAAAATGCGACATAAATCATCAAAATGCGTCAAAAAGAAATCTTGTTGGCAATATATAAAAAAAGTATGGTTATTCTATGGATAAGCATTATTAGGGAGGAGTTGCAATGATAGTTAAAGGAACTTATTTTCAGAATGATCCGGAAAAACCGTTAGTATACGGTGATGTTGAGATAGAAAATGTTAAAAGACAGAGATTAAGAGGCGAAGAGTTAAAAGATGCTGTTTTGTGTGAGCCTGTAATGGTGGGCTTTTGCGGAACTGACAATGAACTTATGAATATGGGAAGCAAGGGACTTATGGGACCGAAGTTTCCGGAAGGAAAGGACAGGCTTATTAACGGTCACGAAGGGATTGTTTATGTTCCGTCCGAGGACCGATTTGCAATAGTACTGATAAGAGGTGGGGACAGTTGCGATCCCACAAGATATACCGAGGATGAAACATATTTTGAATATGGCTGTGATAAGGCAGACGGTCTGTTTGCCGATAAGCAGTATTTTCACCCGGATATGCTTTTGAAGATTCCGGACGGTTATGTTCATGACGGGAAGCTTGATCTTTCTTTTGCAAAAAAAATGGTTTTTCCGGATCCCTTCGGATGCATGCTTTTTCAGCTTGAGAGAATGGAAGATATGGGAAGCGCTCACAATTTCCGTGTTGTAATGAAAAGAAACAAATGTGATGAAGTCACAGCAAGAGAGATTGCAAAGGATGAAATCTTTGACAGGACGGTTATCTTTGGCCTTGGAACAACCGGAATGTTTATCGGAGATCTGATAACAAGAAACCATAAAAATGCAAAGGTTCTGTTTGTGGCAAGAAGTGAGGAAACATCTCAGAAGGTACAGTTTGCGCTTAAAACAACAGGCGCTGAGTATTTACGAAATGATTTTGACAGTGAAGAGGAACTTGCCAAGGCAATCATTGAAAAACTTGGAGGCAGAGCTACGACCTTTATCGGAGTAAGCGGAAGCAATATTGAGCACAGAGTTGCTTTTGAACATAAGGTACTCGGCTGTAACGGCCTTTATAACAGTTTTTCTCTCGGACCAAAGATTTCGTTTGACACTATGCCCTTCGGATTTGAGAATCATCTGATTATTGCCTCGATTAACTTCCGCCAGGACCACATGGAAAAGGCAATCGAACTTCTCTCCGAAAGCAGTTATGATGAAATAGTTGAACTGATAGACCGTGATGAATTTACAAAGGATCCGATTGCCGCGTATAAGGAAAAGATATATTCAAAGAGCGCACCGATGAAGACTGCAGTGATTTGGAACAAAAAGTATATAAATATGTAAGGAGACAAACAGATGAAAACTGTATTGATAGATAAGCCGTTTGAAATTTCGGTTACGGAAACTGAAATGCCTGTTGCAAAAGAAGGAGAGGCTCTGCTTAAGATCCGCTACTGCGGAATATGTGGGGCAGATGTTGCAAGCTATACGGGAAATCAGCCGTTTACTACATATCCAAGAATTCCCGGACATGAATTCAGTGCTGAGATTGTCAGCATTCCCGAAAATGACAGGGGATTAAAGCCGGGGGATGTTGTAACATGCAATCCGTATTTTAACTGTAAAGAATGTTATTCCTGCAAGCGTGGATTTGTAAATTGCTGTACCGACAATCAGACTATGGGAGTTCAGAGAGACGGAAGCTTCAGAGAATATATAGTGATGCCCGTTGAAAGAATTTACGACGGAAAGGGTCTGTCTGCAAAAGAACTTGCACTTGTTGAACCTTTCACAATCAGCTATCACGCCCTTCACAGAGCTAAAGTTAATCCTGGCGATAAGGTACTTGTTGTTGGAGCCGGTCCTATCGGACTTTTTGCCCTCATTTCTGCAAAGGCACAGGGTGCAAAGGTTTATGTTGCGGATATTCTCGACGGAAGACTCGAGAAAGCTATGCATTTTGGCGCAGCGGGAACAATTAATTCTGCAAAAGAAAACATAGTTGAAGCATCAATGAGAATCACGGATGGAAACGGATTTGACGTGTGTGTTGAGGCATGCGGACAGTCTGTTACTTTCTTAAGCTGTATAGATTGTGCTGCTTTTGCCGCAAACATAATACTTATCGGAAACGGCAAAAAAGAAACAACGTTCCTTCATTCTGTCCTTTTAAAGAAGGAATTAAACGTCTTCGGAAGCAGAAACTCATTTCCTGAAGACTTCAAGGCTGTAATAGATTTGATTGCATCGGGAGAGGTTAACGTCCTTGACATGGTAAGCGAAATATATCCTATAGAGAGAGCCGACGAAGCTTTTAAAGCACTTGCCAATAATGACGGAAGCCTTGCGAAGGTTCTTGTTTCTTTTGAGTAAGAGCATTGAATGGAGGGTAATGTGGAACGGTATATTACGATAGATGCTCATGTCCATCTGTGGGCCAAGCAAAACGGCTGTGTGAACGGTAAACCTGTTGTGGCACTTAACGACGGACTGAGTGATTTTGGTGGGGAAGTACGACAGATGATGCCTCCGTATATGGAGGATGGGCGTAATACGGTTGAAAGACTCATTGCGAACATGAACTATGCCTGCGTAAACGGAGCTGTTATAACGCAGGAGTACATTGACGGAAACCAGGACATGTATCTTATTCTGTCAAAAGAAAAGTATCCAGACAGAATAAGAATCTGCTCTTTGTATGAAGAAACCGATGAGGTTAAAACTGATGGATTTGACGGGATTAAGGTATGCGCCGGCCGTCTCGCAAACCCTGATTTAAAGGAGTTGCTGCCTTTGTTTAAAAAAGCGGAGGCGCTCGGAATGTTTATTTCGATTGACATGGCTGATGGGGATTTGCAAACAGATGCCCTTCAGTTTCTTATCGACAAGTGCCCCAATCTTCGAATCGCAATCGGGCATTTTGGAATGGTCACGACCAAGGGCTGGGAAAAGCAGATTGAACTGGCAAAGAATAAAAACGTATATATTGAAAGCGGCGGGTTAACGTGGCTTTTTCATAAAGAATTCTATCCTTACCCGTCTGCGATTGATGCGATTGTTACTGCAAAGAATATTTGCGGAATGAACAAGCTTATGTGGGGAAGTGATTATCCCCGTACGATGGCTGACATTTCTTATATAATGGCTACCAGATTTATAAAAGAAACAACAAAACTATCCGACGAAGAGAAGAAAATGTTCCTCGGAGAGAATGCCATGAGATTTTATGGTTTTTCTTTTGATGAACCGATGGAACCGATTACAAATATGTTATAGAAACGGAGATTACTATGTTAAAAGGAATATCACCTATGCTTTCACCCGAACTTTTGAAGGTGCTATGCGAAATGGGACACGGAGATACTATTGTTATTGCAGATGGAAATTTTCCTGCTGCTTCGATTGCAAAAGACTCAATTCTCATAAGAATGGACGGACACAAAGTTCCGGAAGTTCTTGAGGCGATACTGTCAGTATGTCCGCTTGATCAGTACGTTGAGAAGCCTGTGGTGCTTATGGAAAGATGCGAAGGCGATGATGCAGATATCTCTATATGGGATGTTTATAAGGAAGCGCTTAATAAAGCAGAAGAACGTGGAGAAGCTTTGATAGGAACTTTGGAACGTTTTGCTTTTTACGATGAGGCGAAAAAGGCATATGCGGTTATTGCAACTTCCGAGACCAGCCAGTATGCGAATGTCATCCTTAAGAAAGGATGTATAATAAAGGGACGATAAATCGCTATGACTTACTGTTAAGAAGACGTAATCCAAAGGTACGATATCTGATGATTGCGGAGATACCGGCCATGCCCCACACAATCCCTACCGACCACCAGATGCCCCATACTCCGATAGTAGGAATAGCGGTCAGAATAAAAGGCACGGAGAAGCGCCCGATTACTTCGACGATTCCGTTTATGAGAGCAAACAGTCCGTCACCCAGTCCTGCAAGCACGCCTCTGATTGCGTATATAGTGGCAAGGAAGATATAGAAGAGGCTGGATATGCCGATTGCTTTTGCACCCATTTCGATTACATCGGTATCATCAACAAAGATTGACACGATGCCTTTTCCGAAGAATTGCATAATAGGAAGCATTGCAAAAGAAAAAATGGCAACAATTATAAGTCCTAGCCTATATCCGACTTTAACGCGGTCATACTTTCCGGCGCCGTAATTTTGCCCCGTAAATGTAGAAAGCGTAGCCCCCATTGTCTGGTAAGGCTGGTGGATGACCTGCTCAATACGGCTTATTGCGGTGTTTGCAGCAACGGCAACAGGTCCGAAGGAGTTTACAACAGTCTGAAGTGCCATACATGATATGGAAATCATTGCAAACTGGAGGGAAAGTGGAATTCCAAGCTTTATTGTTCTTGAAACTATATCGGAGTCAAAAGAAAAATCCGACTTTTCCAGTTTGAAATACGGATTTGTCTTAGCTGCATATATGATGCAGAAAAAGCCCGAAACAAATTGGGCAATGATTGTTGCGACAGCAGCACCGTAAACGCCTGTTCCAACTATTACAATGAAGAAAAGATCGAGCCCGACATTCAGAATACATGCAAATATGAGAAAATAGAGAGGGGTTTTTGAATCGCCAAGGGCACGTAATATGGAAGATATGAAGTTGTACATTGAGACAAATACGGTTCCGAGACATGAAATCTGAAGATAGGTGACGGCATCGGGCAGTATTTCAATCGGTGTTTTAAGCAACACAAGAAGAGGTCTTGAAAGAAGACATCCGATAAGTCCGACAACTATCGGGAATATAAGCATGATATAACCGGTGTTTGCGATACATTTTTTAACACTGGAATCATCCCCTTTCCCGAAAAACTGCGATGTGACTATTCCGCCGCCGTTTCCTATGCCGTTACAAAGGGCAAAGAAGAGGAATGTAACAGCTCCGGTAGCGCCTACCGCACCAAGAGCATCAGGCCCCATTATTTTCCCGACGATTATAGAATCGGCGAGGTTATACAATTGCTGAAAAAGATTTCCGATAAGCATCGGAAATGCAAATCGTCCGATTAATCCGAGAGAATTTCCCTCGGTCATATTCATTGTGGATTTTTTCATTTATACTCCGTTTCTTTAAAAGTCCGGGATTCTGCTTCCCTGACTGCAACTCTCTATTTGTCGTTATACTACTTATCGATTAATGAATCTTTCATTATCCCTCTTAATAATATAGATATATCCCACCGACCTGCCTTTTTAATTTTTTGTTGGAGTTTTTCTGATATAATTGGGACGATTATTTGCTGAAGGGGGAACACAATATGTCATATATTCTTGATGGCAAAAAAATAAAAATGGGTGTCTGCTATTATCCTGAGCATTGGCCGAGAGAAATCTGGGGCAGCGACCTTGAACGTATGCTTGATGCGGGAATTCAGGTTGTAAGAATAGCGGAGTTTGCCTGGAGTAAGGTTGAACCTACAGAGGGAAACTTTACCTATGACTTCTTTGATGATTTTCTCAATCTGTGCGAACAGAAAGGAATGAAAGTAATTTTCTGCACCCCCACGGCGACTCCGCCGGCATGGCTTACAAAGAAATATCCGGAGGTCTTAAACCGTGACATAAACGGAGTCAGATTCAGACACGGCTCGAGACGGCATTATAACTACAATTCGGGTGTTTATTTCGATAAGTCAGCACTTATTACGGAAAAGGTCGCATCTCATTACGGGAAAAGAAAATGTATTGTCGGCTGGCAGCTTGATAATGAATTAAATTGCGAGGTAAATGAGTTTTATTCGGAAGCGGATACAGAGGACTTCAGATGGTGGCTGTTAAACAAATATCATGACTTGGACAATCTTAACGAAGCCTGGGGAACGGTTTTCTGGAATCAGACTTATACAGAGTGGGATGAGATATATGTTCCGAGGAGAACGTGCAACAACGCACAGAATCCACACCAGATGCTGGATTATTACAGGTTTATATCATCCAGTGTGATAAGGTTTGCAAAAAAACAGGCGCAGATAATAAATGAATATAAAAAGCCCGATGATTTCATAACTACCAACGGGTTGTTCGGACACCTGGACAACCATCTTCTGACAAAAGAATGCCTTGATTTTATGACATATGATTCTTACCCGAATTTTACGAATCGGGTGGGAACTGTTTTCACGGAAGGGGACTTAAGAGACCGATGGTGGAGCAAAAACCTTTCCGAAACGAGGTCTGTTTCAAAAATATTCGGAATAATGGAACAGCAGACAGGGGCAAACGGATGGACAATATGGCCCGGAGTTCCGAATCCAAGACCGGGGCAGATTACACTTTGGACGATGCAGTCAATTGCACACGGCGCCGATTACATCAGTTACTTTCGATGGCGTACGGCAACTGTCGGAACCGAGATGTACTGGCACGGAATACTTGATTACTCGGGACGTGACAATTCAAGACTGATTGAAGTTAAGAAGATTTCAAATCTTTTGCAGAAACTTTCGACAGTTGCAGGAAAAGAATACAAGGCTGAAGTTGCAATACTTAAAGACTATGATAACGTTTTTGATGCTGAGATAGATAAATGGCATTCTTCAATCGATGAGATAAGCCAGAACGCTTTGTTTGAAACATTGCAGAAGAATCACACGCCGTTTGATTATGTGTATTTTTATGGTGATGGATGTTCTGAAGAGTTGTCAAAGTACAAACTGATTTTTTATCCTCACCCGATTGTTTCGAATACAGAGCGTGCAAAGTTACTTGAAAAGTATGTTAAAGCGGGCGGAATACTTGTTATCGGTTGCAGAGCAGGCCAAAAAGATATGAACGGGCGTTGTGTTATGGACAAGCTTCCGGGAGTCTTTTCCAAGGTGTCGGCAACCGATGTATGTGAGTATTCGTTCATCCAACCTGATTCCGAGGCACTACTTATCAACACCGATCAGCGTTATCTGAAAGCCGAGTTGTTTTGTGAACAGGTTAATGCGCTTGCGGACGGAATAGTAATGGGAACGTATGTGGGAGGAGATTACCCGGGAGAAGGGGCCGTTATCAGAAATGAGTTCGGCAAAGGAACTGTTTACTACTATGGATCTTCTTTTAACAGGGAAAGCATAGAATTCTTCCTTAATAAAGCAGAAGCGGCAGAACCGTTCTCTGATGTGATTTCGGTAGGGGAGGAAGTTGAACTTGCCAAAAGAGGTGACTGTCTGTTTGTGTTAAATTACAGTGAAGAACCACAGAAAATTTATTTTAAACGACAGGTATTTGATGTTATATCAAAAGAAACCTTGGACAGGGAAGTAAGCCTTCCGGGATTCGGATTCCTTATTGTGAAAGATGTGTAAAAAAAGGCGGCCGTTGTGACGGCCGCCTTTTGGCTTGCATAAAAATAACCGATTCGTATAATTTAAAGAACACAGAGCAAACAACTGATGCCGTCAGGGCATTTCGTCAACAGGGTAGTTGTCTCCGTTTGCCGCATGGTGGAAAATGAGTCGCTCGAAGGCTGAAAACTTGATGGAGGTAAGCATTGCAACGGTTACACCGTTTTCGTTTTCAATCAGTACACGACAGTTTTCTTTTTCCGTTTTTGTAAGAGTCAATCTTCGAGTTTCGCCGGAAACTTTATCAACCGAAGATATATATATTACCTTGTCGAGTGATTTGTCGCTCTTTCGATCATAGGTGATGCTTCCGCTTGTGGCTATTCTTGCCATTGCGCGACGGTTGGCATCGTTAAGCTCGAAAGCCTGATCCCCTTCTTTTGCATAAACGGTAACGGTTCCCGTGAGTACGGTTCCGACCTCTCCATAATATTCCTTTTTAAAGCCACTCCACATAAGGGAGTAAACAATAAGTCCGATAACCGCAGCGCTTACAACGGTTCCTATTGCGAATACAATAAATGAGCCGGCATCCTTATGATGTTTCTTTGTAATATTCATATAAATCTCCATTTTGAAATTGACAAATCGGTTGTCAGAAAGTCTTTTCTTTTAACAAGACGTATGCATAATTATACATGCGTGTGAATTAATATACTTTAGAAAAAGAAAGCGCCCAAATATCACGCAATTTGTTTTCTGACAAAAGTAAATAATGGCACAAGCAAAGGCTTTTGACAAGTTAAGAAATTGTTAATAATTTTTCTTGACAACAAAAACCTTTTCCATTAATATTACAAAAAGATATTTACCAACGGTGGTTTAGTGCCACCCTTTTTGTGTTTAATCGAGGATATTGTGGTTTCACTTAAGTATGGGAAAGAATACCGAATGGATGAAGAACTTCTTCCAAACGGCAAATATTCTAAGAAGATGATTTACATAGGACCGGTTTTTACCTATGCCGAGACTGAAGCCGAACATAAGGTATCAAGGATTAAACTTTTGATTTTGGGAATTGTAAGTGCAGTACTTTTTGTATTCGGACTTCTTTTCTACAGCAATCTTTCGAGAGTCTGGTTTGTATCGGTTCCGTACGCCTGCAACGCCATGGTGTTGTATCTTTTCTTTGAAAGTCTTGTTTTCTTTTGGCCCTACAGAGCATCGCTTGAAAGAGAACAGAAGGAGAAAGGCGCTGAGCGGTTTAAGTCTCTCGGAATTTTTTCTTTACTGTTTCACTTTAGCGGATTAACGGGCTCAACTGTTGCACTGCTGACGTACGTAAAGGGAACCGTTGCTTTTGATTATGTGTTTCTTGGAATTGTTGTGGTTCAGGTAATGCTTTGGTTTCTGATTTTCAGAGAAGCAAACAGGATTCATTTATGGGAACACGAAAATCCCACTAAAAAAGAGTGGGAATCAAAATGATATTATTGGGTATCCATTAATATAAACTTGGGCACCTTGCCCATATCTATAATTTTCAAGGGAGGAAGAAAAATGAAAAAAGGTTTCAGAAAGAGCCTTTCACTGATCTTAGGAATCGCTATGATCGTTGGCTCATTAACCGCATGTGGTAAGACAGCTGATACTACATCTGCTTCTGATTCTGCAGTAGTTTCAACCGATACTACTTCTACAGAAACATCTACCACACCCAGCACTGAGACAAAGGAAGACAAGATTCTTGTTGTTGGTTACGACCAGTTCGCAAGCAAATTCAGTCCTTTCTTTGCAACACTTGCATACGACCAGGACGTAGCAAGCATGGTAAGCATGGGCTTACTTATGTCAGACCGTGAAGGTAACGTATTACTTAACGGTATCGAAGGTGACGTTGTAAAGTACAACGGAACAGACTACACTTACAAGGGAATTGCTGATTGTAAGATTACAGAGAACGCTGACGGAACAGTTGTATATGACTTCACTATGAGAGATGACATTGTTTTCTCTGATGGCGTAAAGATTACAGCTGATGACGTTATCTTCTCTATGTACGTATACTCCGATCCTACATACGATGGAGCTTCTACATTCTATACATTACCTATCAAGGGTATGGAAGAATACAGAGGCGGTATGTCAACACTTTTCAACCTTCTTGCTGAAGCAGGAAGAGACAATGCTGATTTCACTAACTGGGATGAAGCTACTCAGAAGGCTTTCTGGGAAGACATCGACCAGGCAGGTGCTCAGTTTGTACAGGAAATCGTTGATTACTGTATCGCAAAGGGATATAACGATGCTGCAGATCCCGCGGGCGTTGTAATCGCTACATGGGGATTTGACGCTCCCGAAGATGCTACAACAGTTGATATCTTCCACATTATGGAAGATGCATACGCTGGAGACCTTGCTGATCTTAGCGACACAGAATCTGCAGGAACAGCACTTGTTGATTTCATGAACGACTATGACAGATTCTCTGTTGGTGTTGCTACAGGTGAATCCGCTGCTAACATCGCAGGTATCGAAAAGACAGGTGACTACTCTATCAGAGTAACAATGGAGAAACTTGATGCTACAGCTATTTATCACTTACCTGTAACAGTAGCTCCTCTTCACTACTATGGTGATACAGCTCTTTATGATTACGCAAACAACAAGTTTGGTTTTGTAAAGGGTGATATGTCTCTTATCAAGAAGAACACAACAAAGCCTCTTGGCGCAGGTCCTTACAAGTTCGTAAGCTATGAAAACGGTATCGTTACATTCGAAGCTAACGAAAACTACTATCTTGGATGCCCCAAGACAAAGTACATTCAGTTCAAGGAAACTCCTGAATCTGATAAGCTTACAGGTGTTGCTTCAGGAACATTTGATATTTCAGATCCTTCTATGAACCTTGAAGTATTAAAGAACATCAAGGGTTACAACTCAAACGGATCTATCATTGGTGAAACACTTACAACAAACCTTGTTGATAACTTAGGTTATGGTTACATCGGTATTTCTGCTAACAACGTTAACGTTGGTGGTGAAGCAGGTTCCGAAGCTTCCAAGAACTTAAGAAAAGCATTTGCAACATTATTTGCTGCATACCGTGATACAGTTATTAACTCTTACTACGGTGAAATGGCTACTGTAATTCAGTATCCTATGTCAAACACTTCATGGGCAGCTCCCAAGCCTGCTGATGAAGGTTACAAGATTGCTTACTCAGTTGATGTAAACGGTAACTCCATTTACACAGCAGACATGACAGATGAACAGAAGTACGCTGCAGCTCTTGACGCAGCAGTTGGCTTCTTAAAGGCTGCAGGTTACACATTTGATGAAGCTTCAGGCAAGTTCACAGCTGCTCCCGCAGGTGCAGAAATGACTTATGAAGCAATCGTTCCCGGCGGCGGACAGGGCGACCACCCTGCATACGGCATACTTACAGGCGCTAAGGAAGCTCTTGCTTCAGTTGGTATCACACTTGAAATCAACGACCCTTCAGATAACTCAGTATGGAACAATGCAATGGAAGCTAACACCGCTGAAATCTGGGCAGCAGCATGGGGCGCAACAGTTGACCCTGATATGTATCAGGTATATCACTCAGATAACGCTTTAGGTAATGGTACAAACTCCAACCACTACGCTATCCAGAGCGAAAAGCTTGACACATTAATCATGGCAGCAAGAAATTCTGCAGACCAGTCTTATCGTAAGGCTACTTACAAGGAATGTCTTGAAGAGATTCTTGACTGGGGCGTAGAAGTTCCTACATACCAGAGACAGAACGCAGTTGTATTCAGCACACAGCGCGTAAACATGAGCACTGTTACTCCTGACATCACAACATTCTGGGGATGGATGAACGATCTTCAGTTACTTGAAATGAACTAAGATTTAATGTAATATGGTTTATTGATAGGCAAGGGGCCTGTGTTTACAGGCCCTTTCTTATCGCTTTATAAGAGAGAAGTAGATTTTTGATTCTATTGATTAAGAAATACAAAGGGTTTAGGTGTTTCTCATGTTAAAATTTATTGCCAGAAGATTAGCACTCAGTGTTGTAATCTTCTTCTTTGTAACATTCATGATTTACGTACTTGAGTGTTCGCTTCCTACAAGTTATATCGAAAAGACCGCTATGGAACTTGCCGTAAGACCCGGTAACACCAAGAGCGCTCAGCAGTGGATTGACGAATTAAATGCTCAGTACGGAATGGATAAGGGAGTAGTGCAGGGTTATCTTGTATGGCTTGGAAATGCTGTTAAGGGTAATTTTGGTGATTCCTGGACACAGACTATGCCTGTAACAGAACTTTTCAATAAGTGTATCTGGTATAGCTTCGGTATGGGACTCATTTCGTTTATTTTGGAGATAATAATCGCGATTCCGCTTGGTGTTGTGGCGGCGCGCAAACAATATAGTATGACTGACTATACGGTTACAGTTTTGGGACTTATCGGTATTTCGATGCCGACATTCTTCGTTGCAACCGTACTTAAACTTGTATTTTCAGTAAAACTTGGCTGGTTCGAACTTGTTGGTATGCAGGGACGTAACTACGCTACACTTGATGCTACAGGAAGATTTTGGGATTTGGTTAATCACCTTGTACTTCCCATTGCTACACTTACTGTTGTCAGCATCGGTAGTCTTATGCGTTATACACGTACCAATATGCTCGAGGTACTTAATGCCGACTATATCAGAACAGCTCGTGCAAAAGGACTTCCCGAGAAGAAAGTTATCAGTCATCATGCATTCAGAAATACATTGATTCCTCTTGTTACCGTTCTTGGAGGATCTCTTCCGGGTCTTTTCTCTGGAGCGCTCATTACCGAGACATTGTTTGGTATAAGAGGTATCGGATACTATTCTTATAACGCGATGGTTCAGGGTGATATTCCTTTCACAATGTTCTACCTTGCGTTTATATCGATTCTTACGTTACTTGGAAACCTTATAGCAGATATTCTTTACGCAGTGGTTGACCCTCGCGTACGTGTAAACTAAGGGGGGTGAACTCATGAGAAAGAATTTTAATGAAGTATTAAAAGAGCGTGAGAGAGAAGAAGCAAAGCAAGAGAAGGTAATGTCTCTTGACAGTACCGAGCGTATTAAGGTGTTAAGCCCCGGACAGATGGTATTTAAGCGTTTTATTACAAATAAACTTGCCATTGTCGGAACCGTTATTTTGTTTTGCATGTATTTCCTTGCTTTTATTGCACCTATTTTTTATAAATATGGCCAGACAGAAATTTTCTATAAGTATGATAATTCGGTAATTGATTATGCTCAGGCAAGCAGAAGAACAGACTTCTCTGTAATGTACGAGAAGGATGCTCCCGAAATTCATTATTCGGTTAAGAATAATCTTACTGCTACAATTAAGAAGATGAATGATTCTGGACTTACAGAATCTTTACTTACAGATTCTGACGGAAATACATATAAGCTTGTATTAAGCGGTGATTATGTTGCTTCTTTATATGTGAGCGATCGTGAGGAGGTTTGCTCTGTAACAGGTGAGGTTAAGGTTGCAACCTACAACCCCTTTGTTAAGGAGTTTACTCTTGAGCCCGGTGCAGAGAATATTGATGGCTTTGAAGCTGCAATTGCAAAGGCAATTGACGCGGGCAAGCTTGAGTTTTCTTTTGCCGGAAGCGATTATAAGCTTACAAAGGTTAAAAAGTCTTATGCAGTATCCAAGGAAAGCGACGGCGCACAGTATGTAGGAAAGTCTCTCGGAGAAGAGTTTGAAGCTGCTTTTGCTGCTGTTGGAGAAAACGGTAATTTTGAATTCGGCGGAAAGAAATATAACGTTTCAACAGCCGGCGGCGTTACAACCGTTTATGAGCTTTCGGGTGATATAAGAATTGCGCTTCTTACAACTCTTGTTTTTGATACATTTGATGATTCCTTCAAAATCTCCGATGATTTTAAGTTTGCTGCTGTAGATGCAATTATTACAGGCAAGTCTTTCACTGTTGACGGAGCAACTTATTCGGTAAAGGAAAATGAAGGCGAGTATGCAGTTTCCGGTGCCGATGGTACCGAGGTTGCAGCTGTATCCAACATGGTAATCAGAAGATATAACGGTGAAGATACTCTTGAATTTGCATTTAAGGAAAAGACTCGTGAAATCATCGAATCTATGGATGAGTCAGAGTCAAGAGAGGGCGAATTTACATGGAGTATTGCACAGGTTGATTCAAACGGTGAATATTCCTATGACGAAGCAGGAAACCTTATCAAGGAAGAGCGTAAGGTAAGCATCGTTAATAAGAACGGTAACTACACAATGTCGGTTGATCAGGTTGTATACCTTATTGACGCATTTTCAAAGCCTTCAAAGGATCATATTGCAGGAACTGACGGAGACGGAATGGATGTTATGGCACGTATGATGTATGGTGGCCGTGTATCACTTCTTGTTGCTTTCGTTGTTATTATTCTTGAGACAATTCTTGGTGTTATCATGGGTGGTATCGCAGGCTTCTTCGGAGGCTGGGTTGATAACCTTATCATGAGACTTGTAGATATTTTCTACTGTATTCCTTCAATGCCCATACTTATTATCCTCGGTGCATTGTTTGATGCTCTCAAGATGAAACCTTATGTACGTCTTGCATGGCTTATGGCAGTACTTGGTTTCCTTGGTTGGGCAGGTGTTGCACGTCTTGTTCGTGGACAGATTCTTTCGCTTCGTGAGCAGGAATTCATGGTTGCTGCAGAAGCAATCGGTCTTCGTACAAAGAGACGTATTTTCAAACACCTTGTTCCTAACGTAATGCCTCAGCTTATCGTAACTGCTACATCAGGTCTTGGCGGAGTTATTCTTACAGAGTCAACTCTTTCATACTTAGGACTTGGTGTTAAGCATCCTCTTGCTACATGGGGAACAATGATAAGTTCTGTTTCTTCCGCAGAAGCAATGAAGGCATATACTTATATTTGGGTTCCTGTAGGAATTCTTATCTGTGTAACTGTAGTAGCATATAACTTCGTGGGTGATGGCTTAAGAGATGCTTTTGACCCCAAGATGAAGCGCTAGGAGGTACACAAAAATGGCAAAGAATAAATCTTCATATATTTCAAATAAAGAGACAGCAAAGATTACCTGGCGTAATCGTCAGATAACAAGACGTCTTGAAAAGGAACACAACAAAAAGCACGTTGATGAGTCTGTGTACATCACGAAAATGAAAGATGATAATAACGTTGTTGAGTTTGACAATGTTTGTACATACTTCTTTACCGATATCGGTGTTGTTAAGGCTGTTGACGGTATAAGCTTTAATGTTCCCAAATGTTCAACCGTAGGTATCGTAGGTGAGTCCGGATGCGGTAAGTCAGTTACCAGTCTTTCTCTTATGCAGCTTTTACAGCGCCCAAGCGGACAGACTGTAGGCGGAGAAATCAGACTTAACCTTGGCGATGACGGAAAGGCACTCAACATTGTAAAGACACCTACACAGGTTATGCAGCATATCCGTGGAAATAAAATGTCAATGATTTTCCAGGAGCCTATGACAAGTCTTAACCCGGTTTTCAGAATCGGTGAACAGATTAATGAGGTTTTGGAACTTCATAATCCTGATATGACGAAGGAAGACATGAGGCAGAGAACTCTTGAAATGCTTGAACTTGTTGGTATTGCCAATAAGGAAGGTGTTTACAATATGTATCCTCATGAACTTTCAGGTGGTATGAGACAGCGTGTAATGATTGCAATTGCACTTGCATGTAATCCTTCACTTATTATTGCAGATGAGCCCACAACCGCTCTTGATGTTACCATTCAGGCACAGATTCTTGATCTTTTGAAGAACTTAAAAGATAAGATTAACAGTTCAATCATGCTTATTACACATGACCTTGGTGTTGTAGCTAATATGGCTGATTATGTTGTTGTTATGTATGCCGGACGTGTAATCGAAAAAGGTACTGCACAGGAGATATTTGATAATCCCTGCCATCCTTATACAATAGGCCTTATGAAATCGAAGCCTGTTGTAGGTAAAAAGGTTGACGAACTTTATAATATTCCGGGATCTGTTCCGAACCCCATCAATATGCCTGACTACTGTTATTTCAGAGATCGTTGCGAGTATTGTTGCGAAAAATGTCATGACAAAGCCGGTGGCTACGGAGTATATCCGCCCGAAATTAAGATTTCGGATACACATGTTGTTTCATGTTATCGTTATTATGATGAGGGCGAAGTACTTGGTTATCCCAATCCTGTAAACGTGGAGGAGCTGTAAGATGAGTGAAAAGATGCTTGAACAGAATAATGCAGCTTCAGTCGCTGAGACAGATGATGTATTGGTAGTTAAAGATTTAAAGAAGTACTTCCCTATCAAAAAGAACATTTTTGGTAAAGGATTGGCTTTTGTAAAGGCTGTTGACGGAGTTTCATTCTCTATTAAGAGAGGAACTACAATGGGCCTTGTAGGTGAGTCCGGATGTGGTAAGTCTACAACCGGAAGAACCATTTTAAGACTTCAGGAAAAGACTGAAGGAGAAGTCCTTATTAACGGAATCGATATCTTTTCGCTTAATAAGGAAGAGTTAAGAAAGGTACGTCCTCAGATTCAGATAATTTTCCAGGATCCTTTTTCAAGCCTTTCACCCAGACTTCCCGTCGGAGAAATAATCGGTGAAGCTGTCAGAGAGCATGGAATTGTTCCGGATGATGAATTTGATGATTATATTACCCGCATAATGAAAGCCTGCGGACTTCAGGAGTATCACAAGGATCGTTATCCTCACGAGTTTTCGGGTGGACAGAGACAGCGTATCTGTATCGCAAGAGCGCTTGCTCTCAATCCCGAGTTTATCGTATGTGATGAACCTGTATCTGCGCTTGACGTTTCAATCCAGGCTCAGATTATTAACCTTCTTAAGGAACTTCAGAAGGAATTCAACCTTACGTATCTTTTCATTTCTCACGACCTTTCCGTTGTTGAGCACATATCAGATACAGTAGGTGTTATGTATCTTGGAAACATGGTTGAGTATTCGGTTACAGAGGAACTTTTTGCTAATCCTTTACACCCTTATACAAAAGCTTTGTTCTCAGCGATACCGATTCCCGATCCCAACGTTAAGATGGAGAGAATCATTCTTGAAGGAAGCATTCCTTCGCCTGCGAACCCTCCTTCGGGATGTAAGTTCCATACCCGTTGCAGCGAGTGCATGGAAAAGTGTAAGTATGTAAGCCCCGAATACAGAGAGGTTAAGGACGGACACTTTGTTGCATGTCATCTCTACAATACGGAAGAGATGAATAAGGCTGTAGATACAGAGGTTGAAAAGCTTAAGGCTGAAGAGGCATCAAAGGAAGCTTAACGTGAAGAAAAAAGAAAAAGTTACGTTCGTTGACGACGGACGGACAATTGCAGACATGAATGTTGACGGAATGCCATGGTACAATCCTTCAAAGAAGGAAAATCCATCCGGTGAAAACCGTGAACCGCTTTCCAAATCAGAAACACTTGCTGCCATGAAGGGCATTATACTTGCCAGTCTGCTTATAGCTTTGGTTTTTGTGGCAGGTTTTACACTGTTCATTCTGTTTGCACGTTTTATATGGCTTAAATGATTAATGCAAAGGCGCATTCCTATCGGGATGCGCCTTTTTGATTAGTCAAAAACTTCTTGATTGGAACGCATTAGTGTGGTAAAGTATGAAAGACGTATACAATTATACAATATGTCAATGGAGGATATTATGAAAAAATTATTATCAGTAGTACTTGCATTAGCTATGGTAATGTCACTTGCAGCATGTGGTGGCGCAACAGCTAATCTCAGATTTGTTACCGGTGGTGAGTCCGGAACATATTACGCATTCGGCTCTGTAATTGCACAGCATGCAACAAACAATGCCGGAATCAAAGTTACCGGTGTTGTTGGTAACGGTTCTCAGTCAAATGTAAATGAATTAAAAGAAGGAAATGCAGAACTTGCATTTTGTCAGTCAGACGTTATGGCTTACGCTTATAACGGAACAAACCTTTTTGATGCTCCCATTACATGCTTCTCAACAGTAGCAGCATTGTACACAGAGCAGGTTCAGATTGTAACTCTTGATGAGTCAATTAAGACAGTTGCAGATCTTAAGGGCAAGAATGTATCTGTAGGAGCTGCAGGTTCAGGTGTATACTTTAATGCACTTGATGTTCTTGGCGCTTATGACCTTACAATTGATGACATTAAGCCTACATATCAGAGCTTCGGTGATTCCGCAGATGCATTAAAGGATGGCAAGATTGATGCAGCATTCATCGTAGCAGGTGCTCCCACAACAGCAGTTGTTGACCTTTCAACAACAAAGCAGGTATATCTTGTTACACTTGATGACGCTCATGTTGAAAAGCTTCTTGCAGCTTCTCCTTATTACTCAAAGGTTGTAATTCCCGCAGCAACATACTCAATGCCTTCGGATGTTACAACAGTAGCAGTTGGTGCAGTTGTTCTTGCTGCAAACGATGTTTCCGAAGATGCTGTATATGCACTTGTAAAGGATATCTTTGATAATGCTGCAAACCTTACAGACAGCCACGGAAAGTATGCCGAAATCGATACCGCTTTCGGTGCTTCAATCACAGCTGTTCCTTATCATCCCGGTGCTGCAAAGTACTTTGAGGAGAAGGGCTACAAGGTAGCAAAATAATCCGATCTGATATTCAGACTGTATGATATTATGAGGCGGATTTTCGCAAGGAAATCCGCCTATTTTAAAAAAGGAAAAATGCTTTTCCTTTTTTAAAATAAAAAGTATGAAAAATTTTATTAAATAAGGGATATGGGGATTATCCTGACAATAACAAAGAGAAGGAGTGGTACACATGAGTGAAAAAACCGAAATGACCGTGCAGACCGAAGCAACCTCCCAAGCTGAAATTGACAGCATTATGAAGAAATATGACAAGGAGTCGAATACGCGTATTTGGGAAGGCGTGCCCAAGATTATCGTAACAGGCATAATGTCATTGTTTTCGATTTACTGTATTTATATGACATTGTTTTCGAATGCATTGCCGGAGACAAAACTTTCTTTGTTCATTGCATTTATAACGATAATCGGATTTATTGTTTATCCTATTAACAAAAAGTCCACAAGAAAAAATTATATACCGATATATGATATTGTGCTTATGGCACTCGGTTCGGGAAGCTTCTTTTATTTTGCTTTCTCTGCAAATAAGATTATTCAGATGCAGGCTAACTCAAGCATAGGACCGATTCAGGTTGCGATAGGAGTTATAGGAATACTTGTTCTTATCGAACTTTGCAGAAGATGCGTCGGACTTCCTATTCTTTGCGTCCTTGGAGCACTTTTGCTTTACGCGTTTATCAATCAGTTTATGTACGGAGCATCTTTTTACAAAGCACTTCGTACAATTATAAACAAACTTTTCTATTCGACAAACGGAGTAATCGGTACACCCACTAAGGTATGCTACAGTTACATTGTATTGTTTATTATTTTCGGTGCTTTTCTTGAAAGAACCGGAATCGCAAATTTCTTTATTTCTTTTGCAAACAGAATTGCAGGCTGGTCTTCGGGCGGACCTGCAAAGGTTGCGGTTATTTCATCCGCACTTTGCGGAATGGTTTCCGGTTCGTCTGTTGGTAACACTGTTACAACAGGATCGGTTACAATTCCTATGATGAAAAAGACAGGATACAAACCGGAGTTTGCAGGTGCTGTTGAGGCTGCTGCTTCAACCGGAGGACAGATTATGCCGCCTATTATGGGTGCTGCAGCTTTCCTTATGGCCGAATACACAAACCTTCCTTATGCGCAGGTTGCATTAAAGGCAATTCTTCCCGCGGTTTTGTATTTTGCCGGAATATTTATAGCTGTTCATCTTGAGGCAAAGAAACTTGGACTTAAAGGAATTAAGAAAGAAAACCTTCCGAAGTGGAGCATGCTTGGAAAGAACTGTTACCTCATTCTTCCGCTTGTTCTTTTGGTATACCTTGTATCATCGGGAACAAGGACAATGCCATTTTCGGCAGCTGTTTCAATTATTGCAGCTCTTGTTATCGGTTTCATCAATTTCCTTGTTACCGAAAGAACTGCAAGAAAAGAAGAAAAATTCGGTATTGTACTTAGAGATGTATTAAAGAAGACATTCTTTAGCACTGTTGATGCTCTTTCTTCAGGTGCAAAGGGAGCGGTAACCGTAGCCGTTGCCTGCGCAATGGCAGGACTTATTGCCGGATGTATAACAGTAACGGGTCTTGCGTCGATACTTATAAACGGAATAGTAATGGTTGCAAAGAATGCTAAGTTTCTGGGCCTTATTCTTACAATGCTTTGCTGTATCATTCTTGGTATGGGAGTTCCTACTACGGCAAACTATTGCATTATGGCTTCAACATGCGCTCCGATTTTGACAACTCTCGGATTTCCTGTTGTTGCTGCGCATTTCTTTGTATTCTATTTCGGTATTGTTGCCGATATTACACCGCCCGTTGCGCTTGCAGCCTATGCGGGCTCGGCTATAGCAAAATCAAATCCCATGAAGACGGGAATAAATGCAACAAGGCTTGCGATTGCGGCGTTTATCGTGCCTTATGTATTTGCATACAGTCCGGCACTTTTGTTCGAGAATACGACGCCGATAGAAGTAGTAATAATTGCAATCAGTGCCGTACTTGGTATATTCGGTGTGGCAGCAGGAATCGGAGGCTATCTGTTTAAGAACATGAACCCGCTTCTAAGACTTCTGATAATTGCGGGAGGACTTACACTTCTGATTCCCGGAACACTTACGGATGTAATCGGTATTGTTCTTATGGCGTTTGTATGTGTTACCGAATTCTTTGTAGCAAAAAAGAAAATTGCATAAAAGACAATAAAAAAGCGGATGGGCATTTGCTCATCCGCTTTAAAATACAATAATCAGGGATTCTTTTTAATATTTTCAATCATAAGATCTACACATCCGTCAAAGATAACGCGTATACGATTCGAAATCTTATGCATTTCTTCGGGAGAATCACCTCCGGATTCGCCTCTGATCCAACGGGCCAAAACACCAAAGAGAGCTTCTTCAAAGTATGAAACAATAATGCCCTCGTCCATTTTTGATATTTGAACTCCGTTAAGATGTAACCTCAGATATTTTAGGAAAACACCATGCAGCATTCTTATTACATAACGCTGTAACTCTTCCTGTCCCAGCGTTTTGTAGAGATTCCGCCAAACCTTTTTGTACATGACGGTAAATTCAATAATGTCAAAAATGATTTGGTCGTCGTCAAGAGGATTGGAGGTTTCGAGTTTAAGAATCTCTTCCTCGATAGCCTGGCTTAATACATCATATATATCGTGAAAGTGATAGTAGAAGGTGTTACGGGTAATTCCGCATCCTTTAACAATATCATTTACGGTTATTTTTTTGAGTGGCTTCTGCTCAGCAAGAGCAATTGTACAATCAATTATGGCTCTTTTTGTGGGTGTAGACATAAATTTCTCCTTTTATTACAAATAAAGAATACCTTTTTATGAAAAAATAATCAAGATTTCGTTGAATAATAGAGTGGTGTTGAGTAAAATAAATGTATCTGTGCGAATGGAGGAAAACAATGAAAAAATTAATCAGTATTCTGGTTGCATGTACAATGGCTTTTTCACTTGTTGCATGCGGAAGTGCTTCATCAACAAGCAGTACCGGCAATATCAGTTCAATAGGTGATTCGCTTGTAAGCATTGATGAGAAGCCGATAGATATATCAACATCAACTTCAACATCTGTTTCGGTAGTTGAAGAAGAGGAGCAGGAAGTAATTCCACCCAACTCATACAGAAGTGAGCTCACAAACGAGTGGATCGGTGAAGATATCAGAAATCAGCGTCCGGTTGCTGTAATGATTGATAATGAGGTTAATGCATTGCCTCATTATGGTACTTCAAAGGCCGACATAGTTTATGAAATGATGAATTCCACAGCAAACGGTCGTATAACACGTTTTATGTGTGTCTTTAAGGATTACACCAATGTCGAAAGAATCGGTAACATAAGAAGTACACGTTCTACAAACTGTATTATCTTTAATGAGTACAATGCAATTCTTATTCACGATGGTGGCCCTTACTACATCAACGAATGGCTTAACAGAGGAAATGCGAAAGATCACATTTCAGCCGGTTTTGCAAGAATTGACATGGGAAAGAGCAGTACATACGAAGAATATGCTCTTAACGTAAAATATGACGGCGAAGGTGAGTATGCGGGAAATACCTATGCAAGCCTTTTGGAGAGAATCAAGGCAAAGAAGTTTGACACCGAATACAATCAGTATTATCCGGGTCCGCATTTTATTTTTTCTGACAAGGTATATTCTCTTTCGGACAGAAGCGATGCAGTTAAGGCAGATACCGTAGAACTTCCTTATCAGCACAATTCGTCAAAATTAACCTATGATTCTGCATCTCATAAGTACGTATATTCGGAATATAATCAGGAATATGTTGACGCACTTACGGACGAGCATCTTAAGTTTGAGAATGTCATTATTCAGGTTGCTGACTTTGTTCAGTTTGACGATCACGGATATATGTGCTTTTACGCTATAGGCTCCGGTAATTACGGATACTACTGTACAGAAGGTTATGCAATTCCCATCAAATGGGAGAAGGCTTCCGAAGAAGCGCTTACAAAATACTATAGCATTGAAACAGGTGAAGAGATTGTTCTCAATACCGGAAAAACATACATTACCATATGTCCTCTTGACGAGTGGAAAAATGTAGTTGTTAAATAATAAACTGTTGTGGGGCAAATACCTTTTGGGTCTTTGCCTCATATTTTGCTTAAAAGCGGGCGATTGACAGAATGAAAAATATAATTACTTTTATCAAAAAAGAAGCAGTGCTGTGCGTGGCAATTATACTTGCAATTGTTTCTGCGTTCTTTGTGCATCCCGATTCAAAATATATCGATTATGTCGATTTCAGAACTCTTGCTATTCTTTTTTCGCTAATGTGCGTTATGTCGGGACTGCAGGCGCTTGGCGTTTTCAAGAAAATAGCTGAGGGCCTTTTGAAGAGTGTAACAAGCGAGCGTGGTGTGACACTGATTCTGATTCTTTTGTGCTTTTTCTTTTCGATGATAATAACAAACGATGTTGCACTCATTACGTTTGTTCCCTTTACTTTTACGACATTAAAGCTTGCAGGTGATGACATATATAAAAAGCTTGTCGTTCCGACGGTTGTGCTTCAGACGGTTGCCGCTAATCTTGGAAGTATGCTGACTCCTATTGGGAATCCTCAGAATCTTTACTTATATGGTAAGGCAGGCCTTTCAATGGGTGAATTTGTACTTATTATGCTGCCGTATTCCGTTGCATCTGCTCTTTTTATTCTTGCTTTTGCATTGTTTTATACAAGAAGAACCGATAAAGTGACGGCCGGTTTTAATGGAAATGTCGTGAAAGAGAAAGAAACGGTCGACGGAAGCAAGAGACTTACGCTTACGGAAATGTTTGCAAATTCGAGAACGAAGTATCATTCACTTTTGATTATGTATATTCTTTTGTTTGTTGTTGCGCTTTTGGTGGTGCTGAATGTACTTCCTTTTCAGGTGATGCTGCTTATTACGTTTATTCTTGTTTTTTTGGCTGACAGAAAGACACTTCTTAAAGTGGATTATTCGTTGCTTTTGACGTTTATAGGCTTTTTTGTCTTTATCGGTAATATGGGAAGAATATCAGCATTTTCCGATATGCTAAGCAAAATAATCACAGGTCGCGAAACATATACGGCTGTCGTGGCAAGTCAGATAATAAGTAATGTTCCGGCAGCACTTTTACTTTCCGGGTTTACGACGGATTACAAATCGCTTATTATTGGAACAAATCTTGGCGGGCTTGGTACATTAATAGCCTCAATGGCAAGCCTTATATCTTACAAAATGATAGCCCAGAACGATGAAGTGTCGACGGGAAGCTACTTTAAGAAATTTACGCTGGTGAATGTTGCTTTATTGGCCGTTCTGATTTCGTTTTACATAGTTGTAAGATGATTGTTTCGATTTAAGATTATTTAGTTTACAAAGCCAGATATGTGGCTAGATGAGAGGATTATCATTATGGAAGATAATAAAAAAGGTTTTTTTGCAAAACATCGCGAGATAATTGTATATATTATTGTCGGCGTTATAAATACAATATTTTGTTGGGGGTTCAACTGGATTCTTACTTTGTTTATGGATGCCAATATTCCGGTCATTAATTTTATTATGCAGACTTTGAGCTGGGTGGCAGGAGTTTCTTTTGCGTTTCCTCTTAACAGAAAGTGGGTTTTTAAAAGCACGAATCCCAACTGGCTTGGTGAATTCATTAAGTTCGCAGGCTCCAGAGTATCCACCTGGGCTATGGATGTTATCATAATGATTGTTTTTGTAAATGTCTGGCCGTTTATACGCCTTTCGGAAAAACTCGGAGTATTACTTTCTAAATTCCGAATTGAAATGGAAACGGAAGATATCAATTACTGGTTTGTAAAAATCTTTATTTCCGCAATTGTTGTTATGGTATGTAACTATATTTTCAGCAAGCTATTTGTTTTTAAAAATGAGAAAAAGGAGAACCATTGATGAAATTTTCTTTTGATTGGAAAGAGTATGAACAGATTGCGCGAAAAGCCGGCGCTGAGGGATACGTTCTTATAAAGAATGATGACAACGTGCTTCCTATTTCGAAGGACACAAAGGTCGCACTGTACGGAAGAACTCAGTTCGACTATATAAAGAGCGGAACAGGCTCGGGCGGTATGGTCAATATTCCGTACCTGGTAAACGTTTACGACGGTCTTAAGAATGCGGGAGTAGCGCTTGATGAGAGCGTTGCAGAAACATATAGGGAGTGGCTCAAAGACCATCCGTTTGATAAGGGAGTCGGCTGGGCAGGAGAACCTTTCAGCCAGGTTGAAATGCCTCTTGATAAAGCTGCTGTTGAAATTCAGGCAAAAGAAAATGATGTTGCCATAGCTGTCATTGGCAGACTTGCGGGAGAAGATAAGGACAACAAGGCAGAGGAAGGAAGCTATCTTTTACGAAGCGATGAAGAAGATATGCTCTCAATTCTTACTTCTTTGTATAAAAAGACAGTAATTCTTATCAATTCTGGTAATATTATTGACATGAAATGGGTTAAAAAGTACAATCCTTCCGCAGTTCTTTATGTATGGCAGGGCGGCGTTGAAGGAGGAAACTCCATTGCGGATGTTGTGACAGGAACTGTTAACCCTTCGGGCCACTTGGCAGATACCATTGCATATGACATTACCGATTATCCTTGCGAAGGTAATTTCGGAGATCCAAATATCGGTATTTATGCAGAGGATATATTTGTTGGTTACAGATATTTTGAGACCTTCAAGAAGGATGCAGTTTTATACCCCTTCGGATTCGGTCTTTCATATACTACTTTTAAGCATGATTCAACTATGGAATTTGACGGGGAGACAATAACCGTCAGAGCAACCGTTACCAATACCGGAAGTGTTGCCGGAAAGGATGTTGTTCAGATTTATTTCAAGGCTCCGGATGGGAAACTGTCAAAGCCTGCAAGAGAACTGGTTCAGTTTGGAAAGACGCAGACATTGTTTGCCGGGGCAAGCGAAGAAATCGTTCTGTCGTTTGATCTTTCTAAAATGGCTTCTTATGATGACGGAGGCTATACAGGTTTTAAGAATGCTTTCGTGTTAGAGGCGGGAACCTACGAAATATATGAGGGTGAAGATGTCAGAAGCGCGAAGGTTGTGGGAGATGTTCGTCTTTTAGACACTATTCTTGTTGAACAGACAGAAGACGCGCTTTCTCCGATTACTCCGTTCAAGAGAATGATAAACAATAACGGAAATGTTGACTGGCAGGATACACCTTTGCGTGAAACTCCTACCGCTGTTTTTATCGAAAAAGAACGCGCTTCGTTAAAAGAAATAGCATATCTTGGAAAACAGGATTATAAACTTAAAGACGTAAGAGACGGTAAAATCAGCCTTGATACATTTATCGCAGGATTGTCTGATGAAGAGATGATTCAGATGACGAGGGGCGAGGGTATGTGCTCGGCGAGGGTTTGTCCCGGTACTGCAGCTGCCTTTGCAGGAGTTACTGATACTTTGGAAAGCTACGGAATTCCTGCAGTATGTTGCTCCGACGGCCCAAGCGGAATCAGAATGGATGTTGGAACAATTGCGATGCAGGGACCTAACGGTGTTTGCCTTGCATGTTCTTTTGACAGAGAACTTGCCGAAACACTTTACGAATATATGGGCAGAGAGCTTAGGTACAATAAGATTGATTCGCTTCTTGGCCCGGGTATGAATATTCACAGAAGTCCTTTGAACGGAAGAAATTTCGAGTATTTCAGTGAAGATCCTTATCTTACCGGCGCGATGGCGGTTGCTGAACTTAAGGGAATGCACAGGAACAAAGTAACAGGAACCATAAAGCATTTTTCGTGCAACAATCAGGAGCATGGCCGTCATAGCATAGACAGCGTCGTATCAAAACGTGCATTAAGAGAAATATATCTTAAAGGCTTTGAGATGGCAGTAAAAGAAGGTGGCGCTTATAACATAATGACCACCTACGGAATACTTAACGGAATTCATACAGCATCAAGTTTTGAGCAAAATGTCATGGTTGTAAGACATGACTGGAAGTACGACGGACTGCTTGAGACTGACTGGTGGACACTTATAAACGAAGAAGGCGGAGAGTCCACAAGGAGCAATACATCCTTTATGATACGAGGCGGAAATGAAGTATATATGGTTACTTCCAATTCCGAAAGAAACGATAACAACGACGATTCCGCAGAAGGGCTTAAAAACGGAGTGTTCACAAGGGCTGAGCTTCAGCGAAATGTAAGAAACATTCTTGTTGCTGCCATGAAAACCCCTGCGTTTGACCGTGCTTGCGGAGAAGTCGATGAGTGGGAAGTTTTGAACGAGCCTGAAGGCACCAAGTACGAGAAACTCGTTGAATTTAAAGTGATAGCTGAAGACGGCACCGTAATTGACGAAAAGATGCTTGATACATCCAAGGGTGCCATGAACAGAATTTTTGTCTGCCTCAAAGAGAAAGGCAATTATTCAATCAAGATGGATATAGCTGCAAACGGAAGCGACCTTGCGCAGATCCCTATGGTATTTTCTTTGAACGGAATCCCGAAGCGTGTAGTTACACGTAACGGAGCTGATCATGAATTCAGAGAGGAATCATTCAATCTTGAGACTTTCCTAAGCATTAATGAATATGTCGGTCTTGCTTTTAACCAGGACGGCATGCTTATTAAAAATATAAGAATAGTCAAGGAATAAATACTGACTTGAAACCATCACTTTTTACCATCAACCTGTTTTATAAATATAGAGACAGGATTGAGGAACACAACACAAAAGGAATATTTACAGGAGGCATACTGTTTTTTGTATGCCTTCTTACGGACTACATCGGAAGGTTTATTTTTAAACCCGAGAGCATAAACTGGTTCTTTGGATTTTACTTTCTTATCGATGTGGTCTGCCTTGCTGCATTCAAAACACTGCTTGGTAAGGTGCGTCATCTTGTTGAGATGATGACTGCTCTTTTGTACGGTGTCGGTTTTCTTGTGGTGTGTCACATTCAGCTTTTACATACGGATGAACTTTCCATATTTTCTTATGCGGCAATAGCAATTCCACTTTCAATGCTTGTGCTTGCAGAGCCGTTCTCTCTTGTCTTCGGACAGTTTTTGGGAGCTGTTGCTGTAGGCGCGTCATCATATTTTGCAAGAAACCGTGAACTTGACAGCTTTGATGTTGCCAGGATAGCGATTATCTGTCTTGTAGCCATTATTTTCGGCTTGATTTCTTCTTACATTCGAATTGAAAATATTATGTTTGACAGTGAAGTTTCTTTCTTTGCCGATGGTGAAGATGATGACTTTGTTGCCGAATATTCGGATGCTTATTGGAGCGGCAAAAACAAATACGGAATTCTGACTGGCGAACTGGCGGCAAAGCGACGTGTTTTCACATTTATCTTTAACATGACTAAGGATAAGCTAAGCAACATTCGCGAAAATAACATTTTCGGATTGAAAGAGGGGATGAGCTGGGAAGAAGTTAAATCCTTTGTTCTCGGAAGAGTCATCGATCCTCTTTCCAAGCAAAGACTCAGTCGCTTTATGGACCTGGACATGGTTACACAGTCATACAAAGCAGGCAAAAGAAGGTTCGCCACAATTGCAGGTTTTTGGGTTAACGAGACGGAGAGCGTGTGGCTGGATATAGAATGCATAATCAAAACACATCCGCTTACGGGAGAACTGCTGGCTTCGATAGTATGCGAGGACGTATCCGAGGAAAGAATCCTCATGGGAGTCCTCAACAAAATAGTTGAGCAGAATTACGATTACGTTATGTGCGTTGAGAGAAAACTCAACAGAACAATTACATTCAGTGTAAAACAGGGGCAGGAGATTCAGGGCACCTATGGAGATACTTATGAGGAAGAAACCTCTGCATATATAAAAAATAATGTCGATGAACATGATGTTAAGCGTGCTTTTGAACTCATGGACATGACGGTTGTGGAACGTGGAATAGCAGAAAGCGGAATGCACGAGTTCCTTCTTGACGAGGTCGATTCGGACAAAATGACGCACAAGAAACTTTTCCAGTATTCGTATATGGATCCGGGACATAAGTTTATGTGTGTCATCAAGCAGGACGTAACCGAAGTTATCCGAAAGGAAGATGATGCAAAGAACCGTCTTGCGGAAGCCCTTAGGGAAAAAGAAATTGCAATGAACGCAAGAAGCGAGTTCATGACACGAATGAGCCATGAGATGAGAACACCCATGAATGCAATTTTGGGACTTTCTTCTCTGATGAAGGACGAAATTTTTAATCCCGAAGCATTGCAGGATTATTTGTCAAAGATAGAGTACTCCGGCAAATTCCTTTTACAGCTTATAAACGATATTCTTGATATGTCGAAGATGGAGCAGGAAAAGTTCCGTATTAAGCCGGTGCCTTATTCATATGCTGAATTTTGGGAGTCCATCGATATGATGATTGGCCCGATGTGCTTAAAGAAGGGACTGGATTTTGAGTGGAGATCGAGTATTCCCGATGACTGCTCGTTTTTGGCAGACCCCTTAAGACTCACGCAGATTTTTATAAATCTTCTTTCGAATTCAGTTAAATACACAAGACCCGGCGGACATATATCGTTTGAATGCAAAGAAACAAAACGTGATGAAAACCGTGTATTCAACAGTTTCATCGTAAAAGATGACGGAATAGGAATGAGCGAAGAATTCCAAAAGCATTTGTTTGAGCCTTTTGCGCAGGAGTCAAAAGATATTAATTCCGACCTCAACGGAACGGGCCTTGGACTTGCAATCGTGAAGGGAATTGTGGATGCCTTGGGCGGAACCATTTTGGTTGAAAGCAGGAGCGGAGAAGGAACTACGTTTGAAGTAAACCTTTCTTTTGAACTTTGCGAAAGCAAGGAGAAGAAAATACTCAACATAGAAGAGATTAATCTTGAAGGGAAAAAGATTCTTGTCGTTGAAGACAATGATATTAACCGTGAAATTGCGGAAGCCATTCTTCAAAAGAAAGGAATAGTGACGGAAACGGCGGTTAACGGTCTGGAGGCTGTTGAGAAGTTTTCAAGTCATATCCCGGGATATTACGATCTTATCCTTATGGATATAAGAATGCCTGTTATGAGCGGACTTACGGCGACAAAGAGAATCCGCGCAATGGATAGAGACGATGCTTCGCAGATTCCTATTATAGCGATGACGGCGAATGCATTCAGCAAGGATGTTCAGGCTTCTTTTGATGCAGGAATCAACGAACATTTGTCTAAACCTATTGAACCCAAGCTACTTTATGAAACGATAGGAAGGTTTTTGCAATAAAATTATAAAAAAATCACAACACCTATTGACTTGCAATCTACTTTGACGTAGAATGTAGGTTGCTCTATTGTGGAGTTGTGGTTTTTTTATGCCCATTTTTACATAAAAACAATGGACAAATCATAAGAACGGGGTGAGTGTCAATGGAAAAAAACAGAATACGTCATATTGCCACAGGCAGAAATTCACGTATGAGTTATTCTCGACAAAAAGAAGTTTTGGAAATGCCCAACCTTATTGAAGTTCAGAAAGATTCCTACGAATGGTTTCTTGCTGACGGATTAAAAGAGGTATTTGACGACATTTCTCCGATTGAAGACTTCGGCGGTCGCTTAAGCCTTGAGTTTGTAAGCTCAGAGCTTTGCAAGGAAGATGCCAAGTACACAATCGAGAAGTGCAAAGAGCGTGATGCTACATATGCTGCTCCTTTAAAGGTTAAAGTACGTCTTTGCAATAAGGAAACAGGAGCTATCATCGAACATGATATCTTCATGGGAGACCTTCCTCTGATGACCGAAACCGGTACCTTTGTAATCAATGGTGCTGAGCGTGTTATCGTCAGCCAGATGGTTCGTTCTCCGGGTATTTATTATAATATCGAACATGACAAAATCGGTAAGCGTTTGTTCTACTCAACGGTTATCCCTAATCGTGGAGCATGGTTGGAATATGAGACAGATTCCAATGATGTTTTCTATGTGCGCGTTGACAGAACCCGTAAAGTTCCGATTTCTGTTCTTTTGCGTGCTCTCGGTCTTGGTACAAATGACGAAATCCGCGAAGTTTTCGGTGATGAGCCCAAGATTGAAGCTTCATTTGCAAAGGATACATCTTCCAATTATCAGGAAGGTTTACTTGAGTTATACAAGAAGATTCGCCCCGGCGAACCTCTTTCCGTAGATAATGCAAAGAGCCTTATCGAGGGAATGTTCTTTGACCCCAAGAGATATGATTTAGCCCGTGTAGGAAGATATAAATTCAATAAGAAGCTTGCTCTTAAGAACCGTATCAGAAATATGATTCTTGCTGAGGATGCAGTTTCACCCGTAACAGGTGAAGTAGTTGCCGAAAAGGGTACAAAGGTTACGGTTGAAGTTGCTGAGAATATCCAGAATGCAGCAGTTCCTTTTGTAATGATTGAGACAGAAGAACGCGTTGAGCGTGTTCTTTCCAATCTTATGGTTGATATTACCAAGTATGTTGACTGCGATCCTGCAGAACTTGGTATTACTGAGAACGTTTACTATCCTACTCTTAAGGCTATTCTTGATGAATACGCAGACAATGCAGAGGAACTTTTTGATGCATTGAAGAGAAACGTTCATGAACTCGTTCCAAAGCACATTACAGTTGACGATATTTTTGCATCTGTTAACTACAATATGCATCTTGAGTATGGCGTAGGTAACGATGATGATATCGACCATCTTGGAAACAGACGTATCCGTGCTGTCGGAGAACTTTTGCAGAATCAGTATCGTATAGGTCTTTCAAGACTTGAAAGAGTTGTACGTGAAAGAATGCAGACTCATGACACTGAAGAGGTTACTCCTCAGGCACTCATCAACATTAAGCCTGTACAGGCTGCTGTTAAGGAGTTCTTCGGATCCTCACAGTTGTCACAGTTTATGGACCAGAACAACCCTCTTGGTGAGCTTACTCATAAGAGACGTCTCTCAGCACTTGGTCCCGGTGGTCTTTCAAGAGAAAGAGCATCATTCGAGGTTCGAGACGTGCATTACTCTCACTACGGACGTATGTGTCCTATTGAGACTCCCGAAGGTCCTAATATCGGTCTTATTAACTCTCTTGCATCATATGCAAGAATTAATGTATATGGATTTATTGAAGCTCCTTACAGACGCATCGATAAGTCTGATCCCGAGAACCCTCGTGTAACAGATGAAGTTGTTTACATGACTGCAGATGAGGAAGATAACTATCATGTAGCTCAGGCTAACGTAGCACTCAATGCAGACGGAACATTTGTTAAGAAGTCTGTTTCCGGTCGTTTCCGTGAAGAGACACAGGAATATCCCAGCACCATGTTTGATTTCATGGATGTGTCTCCTAAGATGGTATTCTCGGTTGCTACAGCACTTATTCCTTTCCTTCAGAACGACGACGCTAACCGTGCCCTCATGGGATCTAACATGCAGCGTCAGGCAGTTCCGCTTATGATGACGGATGCCCCTGCCGTAGGAACAGGTATGGAACCCAAGGCAGCAGTTGATGCCGGTGTTTGTGTTGTTGCAAAAGAATCCGGTGTTGTTGATTATGTTTCTTCAAATCTTATCCGTGTTACCCAGGATAACGGAGAAACCGTAGATTATAAGCTTACAAAGTTCCAGCGCTCCAATCAGAGCAACTGTTACAACCAGAAGCCTGTTGTATTCAAGGGCGACCGTGTTGAAAAGGGCGAAGTTATTGCTGACGGTCCTTCAACATTCGGCGGAGAACTTGCTCTTGGTAAAAACCCTCTTATTGGATTTATGACATGGGAAGGTTACAACTACGAGGATGCTGTTCTTTTAAGTGAAAAACTTGTACAGGATGATGTATATACATCTATCCACATTGAAGAATATGAAGCAGAAGCACGTGACACCAAACTCGGACCGGAAGAAATCACACGTGACGTTCCCGGTGTCGGTGATGATGCATTAAAGGATCTTGATGACAGAGGTATTATTCGTATCGGTGCTGAAGTAAGAGCCGGTGACATCCTTGTTGGTAAGGTTACTCCTAAGGGTGAAACAGAACTTACAGCCGAGGAAAGACTCTTAAGAGCAATCTTTGGTGAAAAGGCACGTGAAGTAAGAGATACTTCCCTTAAGGTTCCTCATGGTGAATACGGTATTGTTGTTGATGCCAAGGTATTTACAAGAGAAAACGGAGACGAACTTGCTCCCGGTGTTAACGAGTCGGTTCGTGTATATATTGCTCAGAAACGTAAGATCAGCGTCGGTGATAAGATGGCCGGTCGTCACGGTAACAAGGGTGTAGTTTCAAGAGTACTTCCCGTAGAAGATATGCCTTATCTTCCTAATGGACGTCCGCTTGATATTGTGCTTAATCCTCTGGGCGTTCCTTCCCGTATGAATATCGGACAGGTGCTTGAAATCCACCTTTCACTTGCTGCTAAGGCTCTTGGATTTAATATTGCAACTCCCGTATTCGACGGTGCAAACGAAAAAGATATTCAGGATTCGCTTGAACTTGCAAACGATTACGTAAATTATCCTTTTGATGAAGCAGAAGCAAAAGCTGAAGCTGAGAAGAACAAGGTTGCATACGATAAGGATGCTCCCACATTCTCAAGTCTTCACAAAGACGAACTTCTTCCCGAGGTTTATGAGTATCTGTCAGAGAACAGAGCACACAGAGCTCTTTGGAAGGGTGTTCCGATTTCAAGAGACGGTAAGGTTCAGCTTCGTGACGGACGTACCGGAGAACTTTTCGACGGACCTACAACAATCGGTCACATGCACTATCTGAAACTTCACCACTTGGTTGATGATAAGATTCATGCTCGTTCAACAGGTCCTTACTCTCTGGTTACTCAGCAGCCTCTCGGTGGTAAAGCACAGTTTGGTGGACAGAGATTCGGAGAAATGGAAGTATGGGCACTTGAAGCTTACGGTGCAGCATACACATTGCAGGAAATCCTTACAGTTAAGTCGGACGATGTTATCGGTCGTGTTAAGACATATGAAGCAATTATCAAGGGAGAAAACATTCCTAAGCCCGGTATTCCCGAGTCTTTCAAGGTATTGCTTAAGGAATTACAGTCTCTTGGCCTTGATATTAAAGTATTACGCGAAGACGATACAGAAGTTGAACTTACAGAATCAGTCGATTATGGCGAAACCGATTTCCGTATGTCGGACATTGAAGGTGACGACAAGAGAGGTAATTACGGACGTGAGAACCTTTCAAGCTACGGATATCAGACTCAGGAATTTGATGAGTCCGGCGATTTAGTTGATGCCGAAGAAACCTTTGAAGCAGGCGGAGATGACTTCGCTGAAGATTTTGAAGGAAGCCTTGACGAATAAGATTTTTAATCAGAAAAATGTAAAGGAGCGCCATAATGTCGGAAATTAAGAATGATAATTTTCAGCCGATGACTTTTGATAAAATTCAGATCGGCTTAGCATCTCCTGAGAAGATCAGGGCATGGTCCAGACGTGGTGATGATCCCGATTTCGGTATTGTTACCAAGCCTGAGACAATTAACTACAGAACATTAAAGCCCGAAAAAGATGGCTTGTTCTGTGAGAGAATATTCGGACCCAGCAAAGACTGGGAATGTCACTGCGGAAAGTATAAAAAGATTCGTTATAAAGGCGTAATCTGTGACCGTTGTGGTGTTGAAGTAACCAAGGCAAACGTTCGTAGAGAGCGTATGGGACGTATCGAGCTTGCTGCTCCCGTTTCCCATATCTGGTACTTTAAGGGTATTCCTTCCCGTATGGGACTTATCCTTGATATCTCCCCCAGAGTATTGGAGAAGGTATTGTACTTTGCTTCTTATATTGTTCTTGATGCAGGAGAATCAAATCTTGAATACAAGCAGATTCTTTCTGAAAAGGAATATCAGGATGCAAGAGAAACCTTCGGCAACAAGTTCCGTGTAGGAATGGGTGCTGAAGCTATTAAAGAGTTATTACAGGCTATCGATCTTGAGACCGAGGCAGAAGAATTAAAGACCGAGTTAAAGGAGTCGACAGGACAGAAGAGAGCTCGTATTATTAAGAGACTCGAAGTTGTTGAATCATTCCGCGAATCCGGTAATAAGCCTGAGTGGATGGTAATGGATGTTATCCCCGTAATCCCTCCGGATCTTCGTCCGATGGTACAGCTTGACGGCGGCAGATTCGCTACATCCGATTTAAATGATCTTTACAGACGTATCATTAACCGTAACAACCGTTTACAGAGACTTTTGGAGCTTGGTGCTCCCGATATCATTGTTCGTAACGAAAAGAGAATGCTTCAGGAAGCTGTTGATGCTCTTATCGACAATGGTAGAAGAGGTCGCCCTGTAACAGGCCCCGGTAACAGAGCACTCAAGTCTCTTTCCGATATGCTTAAAGGTAAGGGCGGTCGTTTCCGTCAGAACCTTCTTGGTAAGCGTGTAGACTACTCGGGACGTTCCGTTATCGTAGTAGGACCCGAACTTAAGATTTATCAGTGTGGTCTCCCTAAGGAGATGGCAATTGAATTATTTAAACCCTTCGTTATGAAGGAACTTGTAGGACGTGGCATTTCTCAGAACATCAAGAACGCAAAGAAACTTGTTGAAAGACTTGATTCTCAGGTTTGGGATGTACTTGAAGATGTTATCAAAGAGCATCCTGTTATGCTTAACCGTGCTCCTACACTTCACAGACTTGGTATTCAGGCTTTCGAGCCCATCCTTGTAGAAGGTAAGGCTATTAAGCTTCATCCCCTTGTATGTACAGCGTTCAACGCCGACTTCGACGGCGACCAGATGGCTGTTCACCTTCCTCTTAGCGTAGAGGCTCAGGCAGAGTGCAGATTCCTTCTTCTCTCTCCCAACAACCTCTTAAAGCCTTCGGACGGTGGTCCTGTAGCTGTTCCTACACAGGATATGGTTCTTGGTATTTACTACCTTACAATGCACAAGTTTGTTGATAAACCTGCACTTGCCGGTGAAGCAGTAGCAGAGTTTGCTTCAATAGATGAACTTAAGGCTGCTTACGAAGAGTACGAAGCTAACGTTGCAAAAGCTGTAAAGGGCAAAAAGGATGCTGAAGCTAAGGCGGCAGCTGATTCTGTTAAGGGTCCTCACATCGATGCAAATGCTATTGTAAGAGTTTGTGTTGATGCAGAAAGAAAGCGTGTTGTTACCTGCCGTGTTGCAGATATCATCGGAAGATTCTTCAACTCTACAGAGGAAGCACTTCTTGCATATGAGAATGGCGAGATTACTCTTCATCAGCCCATCAATGTAAGACGTAAGAAAGAATGGAACGGAGAAACGGTTGAAGGTATCGTTGAGACTACCCTCGGCGCACTTCTTTTCAACGAAATCATTCCTCAGGATTTAGGATATGTTGACCGTTCAAAGAAAGAAAATGCACTTTTACTCGAAGTTGATTTCCACGTAAAGAGAAAGCACTTAAAGGAAATTCTTCAGAGAGTTATCAATATTCACGGCGCATCAGTAACCGCTGAAGTTCTTGACCTTGTTAAGGCTACAGGTTACAAGTATTCAACAAGAGCAGCCATGACTGTATCAATTTCTGATATGACGGTGCCTGCTACAAAGCCTGCAATACTTGATGATGCACAGAATACAGTTGAAAAGATTACACGTAACTTCAGACGTGGACTTATCACAGAGGAAGAAAGATATCGTGCAGTTGTTGAAACATGGAACGCAGCCGATGGTAAGCTTACAAAAGAGCTTCTTGACGGCCTTGATAAGTACAACAACATCTTCATGATGGCTGACTCCGGAGCCCGTGGTTCCAATCAGCAGATTAAACAGCTTGCCGGTATGCGTGGACTTATGGCTGATACAACCGGTAAGACCATCGAACTTCCCATTAAGTCAAACTTCCGTGAAGGTCTTGACGTACTTGAGTACTTCATGTCCGCACACGGTGCTCGTAAGGGTCTTTCCGATACAGCTATCAGAACAGCTGACTCCGGTTACCTTACCCGTCGAATGGTTGACGTATCACAGGAACTTATCATTCGTGAAATCGATTGCTGTGAGGGCAAGGAAGTTATCCCAGGAATGGATGTATATGCATTCGTTGACGGTAAGGAAACAATCGAAGGCCTTAAGGATCGTATTCAGGGAAGATATACATGCGAAGATATCGTAAGCGTAAACGGTGATGTAATCGTTAAGAAGAATCACCTTATCACTCCCAGCCGTGCTTCCAGAATTATTAAGGAAGGTATCGATATTAACGGAAATCCCGTTACTAACGAGGACGGAGAGGTTGCAACAAGCGCTCGTATTAAAGTACGTAACATTCTTTGCTGTCGTTCACACAACGGTATTTGTGCAAAGTGTTATGGTGCAAACATGGCAACTGGTGAAGCAGTACAGGTCGGCGAAGCAGTTGGTATTATTGCTGCTCAGTCAATCGGTGAACCCGGTACACAGCTTACTATGAGAACATTCCATACCGGTGGTGTTGCCGGTGGAGACATCACACAGGGTCTTCCCCGTGTAGAAGAATTGTTCGAAGCAAGAAAGCCTAAGGGACTTGCAATCATCTCCGAGTTCGGTGGTGTGGCAAGCATTAAGGATACAAAGAAGAAGCGTGAAGTCGTTGTTACAAACGAAGAGACTAAGGAATCCAAGTCTTACTTAATTCCTTACGGATCACGTATCAAGATTACAGACGGTCAGGTTCTTGAAGCAGGTGACGAACTTACAGAAGGTTCTGTTAACCCTCATGATCTTCTTAAGATTAAGGGTATTCGCGCTGTTCAGGATTACATGCTTAGAGAAGTACAGCGTGTATATCGTCTCCAGGGTGTTGATATCAACGATAAGCATATCGAAGTTATTGTTCGTCAGATGCTTAAGAAGGTTCGTATCGAGAACAACGGAGATGCAGAATTCCTTCCCGGCTCTATGATTGACTTCCTTGATTTTGAGGATATGAATGAAGCTCTTATCGCAGAAGGTAAGCAGCCTGCAGAAGGTACAAGAGTAATTCTTGGTATCACAAAGTCTGCTCTTGCTACAAACTCATTCTTATCAGCTGCATCCTTCCAGGAGACCACAAAGGTTCTTACCGAAGCTGCAATCAAGGGTAAGGTTGATCCTCTTATCGGACTTAAGGAAAACGTTATCTTAGGTAAGTTGATTCCTGCAGGTACCGGTATGAAGCGTTACCGTGACGTAGAACTTAGTTCTGATGAAAGATACGAGCAGATGCTCGCAGAGATGGCAGAAGCAGAAGCAAGAGGCCAGTTTGCTCCCGAAGAACCTGCTGAACCTGTTGTAGAAGAAGAGTTCGTATTTGAGACAGAAGAAACTGTTGAAGAGACAGAAGAATAATTGATATAAATGAAGCCCCGAGGCATTGCCTCGGGGCTTCATACTGTAGACAAACACTTGGATGCAACTTGCCGAAGCAATTTGTCAACGATGATCAATATATCTGATATATTCATATTTTTGTTATCCTTACATTGTTTTATTGATTTTAACCGGTGGAATAAGTGTGTCAAGGCTTCTAACGAACCTAAAGGCTATGGCCATGACGCACTTATTCCATCGGTTTTTTTGTAATCAAGCAATATAAGGATAGCTATGCGAATATTTGCCGAGTCTTGGTTCATATATAGTTGTTTTCTTATTTTGAGAAAAACTTTACAAGGCTGTTTGTTGTTATGTTAACCGTGCTCGGTGCTTTTTCTTTATTTTTGAAATTTAGTCCGTACCTTAAAAGGAAAAAATACAGATTTTTTTCTGAAAACAAGAAAAAAATCCGTACTCGGTACGGACAAAAAATCAAAAATGCAAAAAAGCGCTGTATGTTTTTAATAAAAAGTACGGATATTATTTCAAAAATTGAAAAAAAGTCTGTTCAGCATACTTCCCAAACGAACATGACCCTTG
>JAZQOL010000043.1:0-40376 GCA_045627845.1 Lachnospiraceae bacterium
ACCGGATTTTTCCCTGACATCTAAACCGCACACCACCATACTCTCAACGGTTGGGTGCGCTGAACTGCTTTTTACAAAAACATCTAAATCACTAACTCAATTTTTCCAGCCGGATTTTTCATGCAAAGATATGTTCTCTCACACGCTGTCAGCACTCCGAGTGAGCGATTTGAATGTCAGCAGATATGCGAAAAAAACCTGAAACAGGCACTTTTCAGCCATCATTCCTTATCCCTTGACATCAATACTACCGTTTCAACGTGCATCGTATGCGCAAACTGGTCAACCGGACGAATTCTCTCTGCAACATATCCGTTCTCACTTAAGTATTTCATATCTCTCGCAAGCGTAGCAGGATCACAGGAAACATACACAACTCGTTTAGGCTGCACACTTATTATTGTTTCAAGCAGTTTTTCGTCGCAGCCTTTTCTCGGTGGGTCTACTACTATTACATCCGGCTTCGGAAGCGAATCAGCAAGTTCCTCTGATGCTCCGACAAAAAACTCTGCGTTATCAATACCGTTAAGCATTGCATTATTCTTTGCATCTTCTATTGCTTCCGGAACGATTTCAACTCCATAAACTTTCTTTGCCTGTCTTGCAAGGTAAAGTGAAATTGTGCCGATTCCACAATAAAGATCCCAAAGAACTTCGTTACCGGTCAGCCCTGCATATTCTTTTGCAATATCATAGAGTTTCTTCGTCTGTTCCGGATTGACCTGGTAGAAAGAAAGTGGCGAAATACGATATCTTATATCTCCGATACAATCTTCAATATATAAATCTCCAAAAAGCGGAATAAGTCGTTCGCCCATAATAACATTGGTTTTGCAGACATTAATATTCAAGCTGACGCTCTTAAGAAAAAGGCCTTCTTTACCGGTAGCTTCAATTAAATCCGAAACCAATTCTTCAGAGTGTGGCATTTTTTCGCCGTTAATGACTATACATACCATCACTTCTTTAGAAAAAAAACCAACTCTGGTAAATATATGTCTTACAAGACCTGCGCCTGTTTCCTCGTTATAAGCCTTAATTCTGTATCTGTTAAGAAAGGCCTCAACCGTTTCCATTATAGACTTATTTACTTTTGCCTGGATACAGCAATCAGTGTTGGCAACAACATCATGCGAGTGTTTCCTGTAGAAGCCTATTACCGCATTCCCTTCTTTATCGGCTCCAACCGGAAATTGCGCTTTGTTTCTGTAAAAGAAAGGATTATCCGAACCTACAATCTGCTCCATTGGCGGGTTTTCTATACCGCCGATTCTTGTTATGCAGTCAAATACCTTCTCCTGTTTAAATTCCAGCTGCTTACCGTAATCAAGGTGTAAAAGTGTACAGCCTCCGCACTTTTTAGCAACAGGACATTTTGCCTCAACACGAAAAGACGAAGGCTCCAAAATCTTAGCAGCAAAAGCATACGCATAAGTTTTCTTTACCTTCGTAATATGAGCAAGCACTTTGTCTCCGGGAAGCGCATCGGTCACAAAAACGGTCATTCCGTCCTCCAACTTTCCAATGCCCTCTCCCTCGGCTCCAAGCGATGTAATTACTATTTCCGTTTCCTGATTTTTTGTTAGCACGTTTCCCCTACTCTTCCTGCTTTGTCGAACGAATATTAGTCTCAAATAGTCTGTTATGACCAAGCCATCCGGTCTCTGTTGTTGACTGTAGTATCTCTTTAAAGGTCTCCATCTTTGCATCGAGATCATCAGCATAATTGAGTGCGACAGCTTCCATCAATGCAGGCTTTTTTGGTGATCCGAACTCAAGCTTTCCATGGTGAGCCAAAATACAGTGCTTAAGTTCGTTCTCCAAAGACTTCGGAAATCCGTCAATTAACTCTGCCTTTTCTCCTATCATTTCATATCCCATAACAATGTGTCCGAGAAGGTTACCCTCGTCTGTATAATCATTTTCAGGGAATGCAGAAAATTCTCTTACTTTTCCCGCATCATGAAGTAAAGCAGCGGTAATAAGAAGATCTTTCTTTAACATGGGATATTTCAAAGCATAATATTTGCAAAGGTTTGTAACCGAAACCGTATGTTCCAAAAGTCCTCCGACAAAAGAATGATGGACACTTTTCGCAGCACTTGATTTCTTAAACCCTTTTATAAATGCTTCGTCTTTTACAAAGAATTCTTCAAGGAGAGCCTTTAGATAATGGTTTGAAACTTCTCCTATATAGCCAAGAAGCTCTCTGTACATCTCTTCAATATCTCTTTCACTCACAGGAAGGTAATCTGCCGGGTCGTATTCTCCTTCTTCGCATACCCTTGCCCGCTTTATACTAATCTGAAGCGCATTGTTAAAAGAAGATACTTCACCAACAATATCAACATAGTCAAGTGCGTCAAATTCTCCAATCCCCGCACTTCCCACATCCCAGATTTTACAGTCTATAGAACCTGTTTTATCCTGAAGAATAACATTGTCATAGGGCTTACCTGTTTTAGTCATCGCGGATGATCTTTGCTTGCAAAGATATACGCCGGCAACTCTGTCACCATCGTGAAGTTCCTGTATATATTTCATAGTTATTACCTATTCCTCTTTCTATTTTCTTTCCTTGTCAAAAGAAATAACAAGGTCAATCCTCTTATATTCATCCTGAGACTTTCTATAAATAACCAAGTCAGCCTCTTGTCCGATTTCCGCAACTCTAATTTCATTAATAAGGTCCGTAAATTTGGATACTTTAACCTCACCAATTCCGGTTATTATATCTCCGCTCTGTATTCCCGCTTTCATCGCCGGCGAATTCATAGACACTGATGTAACAAATACCCCTTCCGGTGCGTTTTCCGAAATAAGGCTTCCCGGAACATCATCACCTGTTATTCCAAAAAGGACCGTTTTCTGCCCATTAATCAGTCTTTCAAGGACTTTCTTTAACTCTGTTATACCTATCGCCCGTATTATATTTCCGTATTCATCTGGCTCATATGAGTCATCAATAATTCCGATTATTTCACCCTTAATATTAATTATTACACCGGATGCATCCTTATCCCCATACATATTCGTAATAAGTTCTTTATACTGAAAATCCGTTGCATATCTTTTTGTTGAATTAGAAGACACAATTCCGTAATTCATTGATTTATATCCGCCAAGCGGACTTCCGATAGCAATGCATGGCGCTCCGACAATATTGTAATATGTCGACGATCCCAAAACAGGCATCTGAATAGCTTCCTTTGTAATGTCGCTTATGCTTTCGACAGGAATTGAAAGAATGCAAAGATTCAACTCGCTGTCATATCCAACAAGTTCAGCCTGAGCCTGCGTTCCGTTAAAGAATGCCACAACAATCAATTCGCAATTCTTTACTTCGGAATATCTCGTCAGAACAAACCACTCCGAACCGTTTTCTTCGAGAATAACTCCCGATAATTTGCTGTCATTAACATATGTGCTACTCAGCCAGTCTGTCGTTCTTTTTACCGGAGAAACACACACCAAAGATCTTGCAGAGGTAATCGCAATCTGCGAAAGCGAGGCATAAAGCTTCTCGTAATCGTTCATTGAGAATCTGGCGGACGCGATTATTGCCTGAATCTCCTCCTCTTCAAGCAGTGTAAACTGACTCAAGTCTGGTTCAGGATCAGGTGTTGTAAGAAGCATATCTTCCGGATTCATTTCCTCGTCAATAGTCTCCTCCGGAAATGAAACCAGTATCGGATTCTTCTCGTTTTCAGGCCTTTCTTCTTTTTCATCTGAAATCCTGTTCATTACAAATGGTGCAAGAATTGCAAATGTAATGCAGGCTACAAGCCCAAATACAACAGCGGAAACTGCTGCAACCAGTGTATTTCTTACAAGCTTCTTTTTATTAACGGGGCGAGACTTTATCTCCTCCCTGATAAACACAAAATCATCCTGTTTTTTAGAATCCTCTTCTATTTTCGCGAGTTCTTCTTCTGTCATTTCTTGCCCTCCGAAAGCCTCTTATTATGAGTATATCCGCATGCCCGTTTGTTGTAAAGACTGCCCCCTTATGGTAGAATAATGGCGTATTTTTAGTATTTGAGGTCACATTTTTATGAACGGAAAAGTATTATCCACACTTGAATATACAACTATAATTAAGCAGCTTGAAGATTGTGCGGATTCAACACCCGGCAAACAGCTTTGCCGAAATCTTGTTCCTATGACATCTTTATCTGAAATTGAAGACGCCCAGACCCAGACCCAGGACGCTGTTAACAGACTTTTCAAAAAAGGCAGTGTCAACTTTGGTTCTGTCCGTGATATGGGATTCGCTCTTAAATCACTGGAAATCGGTGCTTCTCTCACAGCAGCGGAGCTCCTTGGTTTTGCAAAATTTCTGAATAATGTTTCAAGAGTCCGCTCGTGGGGCATTCGGGAAAGAGATGACGAAACAATCGATTCTTTGGATGATTATTTCAACCTTTTAGAACCGATGACCCAGACCGCCAACGAAATATTCCGCTGTATTCTCTCAGAGGAGGGTGAAATTGCCGATGACGCCACCCCAAAGCTTAAGTCCATCCGCAAGGCAATGCAGCAGACAAGTGAAAAAATCCATTCAGAGCTTACGTCCATGGTAAACGGCAGTCTTCGTACTTATCTCCAGGATGCAGTTGTCACAATGCGTAACGGAAGATACTGTATTCCCGTTAAAAGCGAGTATAAAGGACAGGTTTCCGGAATGGTTCACGACCAATCATCATCCGGATCCACATTTTTTATTGAACCTCAAAGGGTCGTTGAATTAAACAACAAAATTCGCGAATTAGAGCTTGATGAACAAAAAGAAATTGCTGTGATTCTTGCTAATCTGTCCTCCATATTGGCAGACCACACAGTCGCCCTGAAAACCAATCAGGACCTTATGATTAATCTCGACTTTGTTTTTGCCAAAGCCAAACTTGCCATTGATCAAAAGGCAACACGTCCCTTGTTTAACAACGATAAATATATAAATATACGCAAAGGAAGGCATCCTCTTCTTGATAAAAAGAAAGTTGTACCGATAGATATTCCTCTCGGAAAGGACTACGACCTTCTTGTTATAACCGGTCCTAATACCGGAGGAAAAACCGTTACATTAAAAACTCTTGGTCTTTTCACGCTTATGGGACAGGCGGGTCTTCACATTCCCGCAGGAGATCTTTCCGAACTATCGGTATTTTCAGAAGTCTATGCCGATATCGGAGATGAACAAAGCATTGAGCAAAGCCTCTCAACTTTTTCATCCCATATGAAAAGTATTGTAAATATACTTTCGAAGGCAGATTCCGATTCCCTTTGTCTTTTCGATGAATTGGGTGCCGGAACAGACCCTACCGAAGGTGCTGCCCTTGCCATTTCTATATTAAGTTACCTTCACGATCGTGGAATTCGTACAATGGCTACCACTCACTACAGTGAACTCAAGATATTTGCTCTCTCCACAGATTTCGTTGAAAATGCCTGTTGCGAATTTAATGTAGAAACTCTGTCTCCTACATACAGACTTCTTATCGGAATTCCCGGAAAAAGTAACGCTTTTGCCATTTCTTCTAAGTTGGGGCTCTCTGATGATATTATCGAAATGGCCAAAAAGCAGATTTCCGACGAATCGGAAAAGTTCGAGGACGTTATTGCTGATTTGGAGAACACGCGTGTATCCATAGAAAAGGATCGCCTTTACATTACCGAACAAAAGGCGCTTCTTGAAAAAGAAAGAGTCGCTCTCAAAGAAAAAACTCAGCGTCTTGATGAGTCTCGCGATAAAATACTTCGTAAGGCTAACGAAGATGCCCGTGATATACTTGCCGAAGCTAAAGAATTTGCAGATGAAACAATCCGCGCAATTCAGAAAAGCGGAGGAACCATCTCAATGAAAGACCTTGAAGCAAAACGTCAGGGACTTCGTTCGAAAGTAGAGGAAAAGAACAGTAAACTTTCCGTCAAGAATAATTCTGTACCTCAATCCGGCGTTAATCCTAAGGATATTCATATCGGAGATATGGTTAAAATAGTATCTATGGGACTCAAAGGAACGATTAGTACACTTCCGGACACAAAAGGAAATCTGTTTGTTCAGTGCGGAATCATCCGTACGCAAAGTAATATTAAGGATCTGTGCCTTGTTCAGGAAGAAACTGTAACCGCCCCCGGAATTAAAAAGACTTCCGGCGCAGGTTCAATTAAAATGTCAAAAGCATTGTCCGTTTCTTACGAGTGTAACCTTATAGGAAAAACCGTTGACGAAGCTCTTGCAATACTTGATAAATACCTTGATGACGCATACCTTTCACACATTCCTACAGTACGTATAGTTCACGGAAAAGGAACCGGTACCTTGAGGAATGCCGTTACTTCTTATCTTAAAAAATGTAAATATGTCCAGTCCTTCAGGGCAGGCGAACACGGCGAAGGTGATGCCGGTGTTACAATCGTTGAATTCAAATAAACTTTCATAATCGATTAAGGGGGTATTATGGTTTCAAAACAGAGAATTCTAATCGTAGATGATGATAACAACATAGCAGAGCTTGTTTCTCTTTATCTCATTAAAGAGTGTTTTGACACAAAAATCGTAAATGATGGGGAATCGGCTCTTGAAGCCTTTGAATCATATGAACCAAATCTTATTCTGCTCGACCTTATGCTCCCCGGCATAGACGGCTATCAGGTTTGTCGTGAGATACGTATGAAGTCTCAGGTTCCGGTCATTATGCTTTCTGCAAAAGGCGAAGTCTTCGATAAAGTACTTGGTCTTGAACTTGGCGCGGATGATTATATTGAAAAGCCTTTCGATACCAAAGAACTTGTTGCACGTGTTAAAGCTGTTCTCAGACGATCAAAAGCAGTTGCGCCGGTTACTGTTCCTGCAGACGATGAAAAGGTTTCATATCAGGACCTTACAATAAATCTTACAGATTATTCCGTAATATATTTCAGCAAATCTCTTGATATGGCACCGAAGGAACTCGAACTTCTTTATTTCCTTGCAAAAACACCAAATCATGTTTTTACCAGAGAGCAGCTTCTTGATAAAATCTGGGGATATGATTATGTAGGTGACACCCGAACCGTTGATGTTCACATCAAAAGAATACGCGAAAAAATCAATGACCATGAAATGTGGAAGATATCTACAATATGGGGTGTAGGCTATAAATTTGAAACCAAACCTTCTCTGAACAGATAAAGGAAGTATAATCTTGTGAAAAGAACACTGTATCTGAAATTTCTTCTTGCATACCTGATTTTTGGTGTTTTTGGCTTTATAATAGTCAGTTCATTTGTTTCAAGGAGCACTTATCAGACCCTTTTAAAAGAAAAATCCGAATCCTATTATAACGAAGCCACTCTGATTGCCAATACGTACGCCACAGACTTATACCAATCTAACAGAACGCTTGAAGAAGTAAAAAACCAAATAGACGACCTGGATGCATTTTTGAATGCTACCATCTGGATTATAAATCCTTCAGGGCGAATGATTCTTAGTTCAAAGCTTCCCATCAATGTTGAAGAAGCGCTCATGGTAGAAGGCTTTGACCCTACCATAACAGGAAGCTCTCACTTCACGACGGGTAATTTTTTCGGAACGTTTGACCATGAGATGCTTAGCGTTTTCGCCCCTATCACAGCCGATTATAAAGTTAAAGGTTATGTCGTTATTCATGCCTCAATTGATGATATTGCGCTTAAAAGCGATAGCTATCTTCGAATTTGCTATCTTCTTCTCGTAATTTTATTTGCTCTTTCACTTATAATCCTTTTCTTTTTTACAGAAATCGTATATAAGCCGCTAAAGAAGATAACTCATGCAACAGAACAATACGCTTCCGGTAATCTTCACTACGAATTCACCGTCGACAGCAATGACGAGATTGGATATCTTGCTGCTACACTTAACTATATGGCAAGCGAAATTGCCGGTTCTGAGGACAACCAAAAAAAATTTATTGCCAACGTTTCTCATGACTTCAGATCGCCACTAACATCAATTCGTGGATACCTTGAAGCAATGTTGGACGGAACAATTCCCCCGGAAATGTACGAGAAATACCTTGGAATTGTTCTTAGCGAAACAGAACGGCTTACCAAGCTCACTAACAGTCTTCTGTCGCTCAATAACCTTAATATGAAGGGTGTTGTTCTTGACAGAACTGATTTTGACATAAACAAAGTAATAAAAAATACCGTTGCTTCATTTGAAGGCACCTGCAAAGGAAAAGCAATCTCCATTAATATTATTCTCACAGGAGACTCGCTTATGGTTAATGCAGATGAGACAAAAATACAGCAGGTACTTTATAATCTCATTGATAACGCAATCAAATTTTCTCATCACAATTCAACCATCACCATTGAAACAAATGAAAAACATTCAAAGGTTTTTGTTTCCGTAAAAGATCAGGGAATTGGAATACCGAGGTCCGATTTGAAACTCGTATTTGACAGATTTTATAAATCCGACCTTTCAAGAGGAAAAGATAAGAAAGGTACCGGTCTTGGACTTGCTATAACAAAAGAAATAATAGTAGCCCACGAGGAACATATCAATGTTATCTCGACGGAAGGTGTTGGAACAGAATTTGTTTTCTCCTTGCCAAAAGGAAATGAGGACTAAAAAAGCAGGCATATGCCTGCTTTTTTTATTTATTCCATTCAAGACGATGTAACTTTCCTTTTTTCTCAAAACCAGAAAATCCTGATTGCCTAAGCGCTTCATAAAGAACTATTGCAACTGAATTTGAAAGGTTCAACGATCTTATGCCCGGTTGCATTGGAATCCTTATGCAAAACTCTTCATTATCAACAAGTAATTCTTCCGGAATACCTGCTGATTCTTTTCCAAACATAATATAATCATCCGGTCCAAACTCTGCATCAGTGTAACATTTTTCTGCTTTTGTCGTAGCATACCAGATTTTTGCATTAGGATTCTTTTCCTGAAAATCTTTGTAATTTATATAAGTATGGACATCAAGGCTCTCCCAGTAATCCATCCCCGCGCGTTTAATCGATTTTTCATCGATTCTGAATCCTAATGGCTCTATCAAATGAAGCGTTGTATCTGTAGCAACACAAGTACGTCCTATATTTCCTGTATTTGCCGGTATTTCCGGTTCATGAAGAATTATGTGCATTATTTACCCTGCTCCTCACGAAGCTTCTGAACAAACCGCGACATTCTTTCCATAGCTTCCTTAAGTCTTTCAAGCGAATAGGCATAGGATATTCTAAGATACCCTTCTCCGCTGTTTCCAAATGCTGTTCCGGGAACTGCTGCAACCTTTTCCTCCTCAAGAAATCTTGTTGCAAACTCATCACTTGTCATTCCGAACTCTTTTATGCAGGGAAATACATAAAACGCTCCAAAGGGTTCAAAACATTCAAGTCCCATTTCCTTAAATGCATTCAGGAGATATCTTCTTCTTTGATCGTAAACTTCCTTCATTGCAGCAACGTCTTCGTCTCCGTTTTTTAATGCTTCAACGGCAGCAAACTGACTTGTTGTAGGAGCACACATTATGCAATACTGATGAATCTTTGTCATCTGTCTGATAATCTCTTCAGGTCCGCATGCATATCCAAGTCTCCATCCGGTCATTGCATACGCTTTTGAAAAACCGTTTATGAGTATGGTTCTTTCGCGCATTCCGGGAAGCGATGCTATAGATACATGATCTCCGTTATAAGTGAGCTCCGAATATATTTCGTCTGATAAAACAAATATGTCCTTCTCAATACACACCTCTGCGATATCCTTCAAGTCATTTTCATCCATAATAGCGCCGGTAGGATTATTGGGAAACGGAAGAATAAGTAATTTTGTTTTATCCGTAATTGCGTCAAGAAGTTCTTCTTTTGTAAGTCTGAACTCATTCTCGCCTTTAAGATTAATAATAACAGGCTTTCCCCCTGCGAGAATGGTACAAGGCTCATAAGAAACATATGACGGCTGTGGAATAATAACTTCTTCGCCCGGATTAATCATTGCACGAAGACATGCATCAATGCCTTCTGATCCACCGACTGTAACAAGAACTTCTTTGGACCAGTCATAATTAACGTGGCAACGTCTGTCGAGATAGTTACAAATCTCTTTTCTAAGTTCAATAAGACCGGAATTTGATGTGTAGTGTGTCTTTCCTCTTTCGAGAGAATATATGCCCTCATCCCTGATATGCCAGGGTGTGTCAAAATCAGGTTCGCCGACTCCGAGGGAGATTGCATCCTTCATTTCAGCTACAATATCAAAGAATTTTCTGATACCCGAGGGCTTAAGTTTAACAACTTCTTCAGCTAACGGATTTCTCATAATGTAAACTGCTCCCTTTCATCAACATATTTTTTATCAATAACAGTTCCGTGATACTTATATTTTTTAAGAACAAAATGTGTTGCTGTGCTAAGAACAGTATCAAGAGTCGAAAGCTTGTCCGAAACAAATGCTGCAACTTCCTTAAGAGTTTTTCCTTCAAGAGAAACAAGAAGATCATATCCTCCGGATATAAGGTATACTGCATCAACCTCAGGGTATTTGTATATTCTTTCGGCAATATTATCAAATCCCTGTCCTCTTTGAGGTGTAACCTTTACTTCTATCAGAGCAGAAACCTTCTCTATGGATGTCTTTTCCCAGTCAATAAGTGTATGGTATCCGCAAATAACTCCTTCATCTTCCATTGCCTTTAATTCATTTGCAACTTCAATTTCGTCATAGCCCAGAATAACTGCCAGTTCCTTAATATCGATACGCGAATTTGTCTCAATCACGCTTAAAATTCTTTCTCTCATTTATGATTCCTCCTATTTAAGATTAATCTTATACAATTCATCCGATTTCGCAGGTTCAAGAAATCTTCTGTTTTCACCGTTTATAAGTATTCTGTCATTGTTATCGGTACATTTTCCGATAATATTTGCAGGAATGCCGGCCTCTTTTAATGCAAGAACAAGGCTGTTTCCATCTTCTGTAGCAATAATCAGACTTCCTCCCGACATAAGTTCATAAGGATTAATGTCATAACAATTACATATTTCTATTGTTTCCTGCTTAACCGGTATCTTTTTCAAATCTATTATAAGTCCAACGCCAGAGCTTTCCGCAAATTCCCAAAGGGCTCCGAACACGCCTCCCTCCGAGATATCATGCATTGCCGTAACGCCGGACTTAACGGCGGTCGCGGCCTCAGGTATTATGGATAGATATTTGTCAAAATTCTTGGCATCATATATCATTTTCGAAGGAAATCTCTCGCACAAGTCTTTCTCTTTTGCTTTTGCAATAATAGAGGTTCCTTCCAAGCCAATCCATTTTGTAACAACTACATCATTTCCGGCTCTCACATGAGTTTTCTTTTCATGTGCATCTGCCTTCTTTTTCCCTATCGCCGTAACTGAAAGAATCGGTCTTGTCACGGCATCCGTAACTTCGGTATGACCTCCGATAAGCTGAATATTTAACGCTTTACAGGATGCTTCCAATTCTTCCGTCATTTCTTTTATGTCTTCCTCCGTAATATCGGTAGGAAAAAGAGCTGTACAAAGAATTGCTACAGGCTCGGCAAATCCGACAGCAATATCATTCGTTGCCGCTGCCACAGCATACAAGCCAATATCATCGGAAGTAGCTGTAATAGGATCGGCAGAAATCACAAAAACCTCATCGTCCTCTAATTTTAAACAAGCGCAGTCTGCCCCAACACCTGCTTTGGTGAGGACCTCACTGCGCTTATTATCTATCTTCTTTAGTATGGACCTTTTAAGTATGGTTTCGGATACCTTACCTACTCTCACGACTACACTCCCTGATTGATTGTTTTATAATAAAGATGATGCTACAATTGGTATAATCATCGCAAGAACCAGGATAGCTACCAGTATAATTGTGAATACTCTTCTGTTTTTCTTGTTATAGAAGTTCATCGATAACCCCTCATTTTCATATATTGATTTCTGAATGGAGTTAATTATAGTCTATGTATTGGAAAATTGCAAGTTTGCTCATATTCGCGCTCTTCTGTGGCTGGTCATATTTTGAAGTTCACAAAAAGATGCGTCAGGAGGCAAAAAAAGAAGAAGAATTCTGGGATCGGGAGATTGCTTCCAATTCAGTCAGAAGAAAACCCATAGATCATTTAAACTACATAAAGCTCCCAGAGGACCTTCCTGTTGATCTCCCAAAGGACAGTATTGAGCTTCCCAATATACTTAAAACTATAGAGGAACTTCGTTCCGACAGGATACTTAACCTTACCGGGTATTCCAACACTGATATTAAACTTGAATTCGGAGCAGCAAATCTTACAGAACTTTCAAGATACGACGACAACTTCACCGCTCTTGTAACAACACTTCAAAAGTGGGCCGACCTTCTTCTTGATGCAGGAAATGATAAAGAAGCTGTGTTTTTAATGGAATATATCGTTTCAATCGGGGGTGATATCGGAAAGACCTATAGGCTTCTTGGCAAGTATTATCTGGAGGATGATAATATTTCGGGCTTTGATAATCTTTTATCTTCAGCCGAAAACCTTCGTTCTCTTAATAAACCATACATAATAAAATCTGTTGAAGAATTACGGAGTAAGTCCTTGTGACTTATTCCGTTTTTTGTCTGTATGCAACACAAACTATTTCAGCTATAATCATATATAAAGCTATTTATACATTGGAGGTTATAATATGAAGCTTAATGTTAAAAGAACCTGTCTGATAGGTTTTGCCTTCTTTGGCATCCTTCTTTTATGGCAGGTGTATGATTCATGGTGTCCCACATTTTTAACCGATATTTTCGCACGTCGAATGTACGGAAAATCCTCTGCCGAGTTGAAAGAACTAAATGACTCCGCAAAAATTCTCAATGTTCAATGGATAGTCGGCATTATCATGGCTTGTGATAATCTTGCCGCCCTAATTCTTCTTCCTATTTTCGGAAATCTTTCAGACCGCACAAAATCTCCTCTCGGAAAGCGTATGCCTTATATTCTTACAGGTACGTTCGTTGCTGCAATCGCATTCCCGTTTGTTCCTTTATTTTTCCATAAGAACAACATTGTCGGAATGATTATTATGATGGCTATCGTTTTAATGTTTATGATGATGTATCGTAATCCCGCAGTTGCACTTATGCCTGATATTACGCCCAAGCCTTTGCGAGCAAAAGCAAACGGAATCATTAATATTATGGGATATTTTGGCGGAGCTGCTGCTACCGTTCTTGGTATATTCCTTAAACTTTCCTCTTACATAAATGCACCTGACGAAGCAAGAAATGTATGGACCATCGAGATTCCTTTTCTTATAGCATCATTCCTCATGGTAATTTCTGCGTTGGTTCTTTGCTTCACAATCAAAGAAAACAAACTTGCAGAAGAGCTTAAGCCTGAGATGGAAGAAGGCGAACGACTTGCCGCCGTTGAGACTCCGATTGATGACGATAAGCCTATGTCTTCTGCTAACAAGAGAATGCTTTTTGCAATTCTTGGCGCCGAATTTTTATGGTTCATGGCAGACAACGCAATCGGAACTTATATCGGAAACTACGTAATTTATTATCTGAAATCTTCATCAAGCAAAACAATGATTCTTACCATATTAGGTGGTCTTGCTTCAGTAATCGGTTTTGCAACAGCCGGAGCAATTGCCGATAAGATTGGTCGCAAATGGACAATTTCAACCGGTCTTTTCATCACATTTATCGGATACATTGTAATGATATTTGCAAAGCCCACAAATGTAACTACCGCTACAGCAGGCGAATATGTATTCCCCGTTCTTCTGTTTGTTGTATGGGCAATAAAAGGCTTTGGAATGGCTCTTGTTCATAACTGTTCATTCCCTATGGTTGTTGAACTTTGTTCATCAAAGAAAATCGGAAAATTTACCGGCTTCTATTATGCAGCAAGCATGTCCGCACAGACTGTTACTCCGGTTTTACTCGGTCTCATTCTTATGAACGCAAGTGCATGGAGTGTTCTCCCGATCTATGCGGGCATACTCACATTGTTAAGTTTTGTCGTATTTACTATTCTTGTTAAAAATATAAAGGCATCCAAAGTTGCAAATGTTAAGGGACTTGAAGCCTTAGGAGACGACTGATTTCTTTTCAGATTATTACTAAATCAAAATACAAGAGGGTAACCTTACGGTTACCCTCTTGTTATCTACTTTCCGTATTCGGATATTAATATGTCGTAATATCTAGAGGCCTCATTCCTTGACATTAACGTTAAATCGTAAGGACAGTCAACTTTGTTTCTTGTCACCAAGTCTCTGATTCTGTCTATTTGAGACTGACGTGCCGGACTCTCCTTCTTTATTTGGAAATTTAGCTTTCTTGGAACAAAACTGTCCGGATATTTTTGATAGAAATTTTCTTTCAACTTCTCGAACAGTTTATATGTTGCTTCTGCATCATTCAATGCTCTGTGCGCTTCGTATTCAATGTTGTAGTAAGCACACATATCCGTGAGTTTTTTGCTCGGAAGCTCCGGTAAACATGCTCTCGAAAGCCTGAGTGTATCTACAGCCTCCTTTTCAAAAGAAAGCTTTATATTTACCGCTTCCTTCTTTACAAAAGAAAAATCGGATATAATTCTATGCCCAACAAGCGGATAATCCTCGCAAAAATCAATCAGTCTTGGGATGACGGTTCCGGCCGTTTCTGCATTTAACAAGTTTTCTTCAGAAATTCCTGTTAATTTCCTTACGTCATCGGACAGTTTTCTACCGGGGTTAACAAATTCGGAGAAGTTTTCCACAACTTCTCCGTTTATAACCTTCACCGCGCCTATTTCAATTATCCTGTCATATTTAGGATTAAGACCCGTCATTTCAAGATCTAACGATATATAAGAATTCATTTACGTTAATCTTCTTTCCTTCCGTAAGAAGTACATATATCCCTAAGGTAGCACTCTTCGCACTTTGGTCTGGGAGCTTTGCATATCGTTCTGCCAAAAGCCATGAACCAGTGATTTATGTAGAGCCAGTAATCTTTGTCAATCACCTTCATAAGTTCATATTCTGCTTTAACTGGATCACTCGTATTCACGAGACCAAGCTTATTGGATATTCTTAAAACATGTGTATCTACAACAACCGAGGGAATATTAAAAATATTACCACGTATCACATTTGCAGTCTTTCTTCCTACTCCCGGAAGTTTTGTCAAAAGGTCAATGTCACTTGGAAGTTCCCCGTCAAATTCAGCGAGAATCATCCTCATGCTTCCGATTATGTTTTTAGCTTTATTGTGAAAAAAACCGACTGAGCGAATATCCTCTTCAAGCTCACATAAATCAGCACCTGCAAAGGCCTCCATCGAAGGATATTTTGTGAAAAGGATCTTTGTAACTTCATTTACCCTTGCATCTGTACATTGCGCACTCATGATTGTCGCAATCAGCAATTGCCAGCCGTCATCGTGATTTAGATAGCACGTCAGATCCTTTCCATATTCATTTTCCATTCTTTCAAATATCTGAAGTGTTCGCTTTGTCATATCAGTCAAGTTTCATGATAAATTCAAGAACTCTCTTTGCACAATGCTCTAAATCTTTACGTGTAAGAATTCCCATTTCCATTGCTTTAAGCGTTCTCTCAGGGAAACCGGTTGCCATCTTAACATCCTCACCGGCCAGAATTTCTTTATACTGTTCGCTTCTGTTCCACCAATCCGAAATGGCAATTCCATTGAATCCCCATTCTTCTCTCAATATTCCTTCAAGCAAATCGTGAGATTCTGCAGCTCTTTCTCCATTAACAGCATTATACGAAGACATAATTGCCCAAGGATCTGCTTCTTTGATTGCGATCTCAAATCCTTTAAGGTATATCTCTCTTAATGCTCTTTCAGAGACTCTCGAATCACAATGTTTTCTGTTCGTTTCCTTATTATTACATGCAAAATGCTTTATACATGCACTTACCTTGTTTAACTGTACGCCTCGAACGACTGCTGCTGCTACTTTTCCTGTAAGAAGAGGATCCTCTGAGTAGTACTCAAAGTTTCTTCCGTTCATAGGATTTCTGTGTATGTTCATTGCAGGCGCAAGCCACATTCCGAGGTTGTTCTCTTTAAGTTCGGCACCGGCAGCCTCTCCGATTTCTTCTGCCAGTTTTTCGTTCCATGTGGAAGCAACCATTGTCTCACAGGGCCATGCTGTAGTAACAACTCCTGTGTGAGGCTCGATTCTTACTCCGGCAGGACCATCCGCCGTCATAATCGAAGGAATACCATATTCCGGAAGATTTCCGATTCCCCAAGTGTTAGCGACACCGGTATTAGGCTGTCCTCCCAAAATATGTAAAAGCTCCTCATCTCCAAGCTGATCCATGAACTCTTCAAGGGTCATCTTACCTTCTACAACATCCATTAAAGGTCTCTTATCTGCGTAGGGATGCACCAATGACCATTGTTCTCGTCCCCTTGTCTTTGGAACAATACATTCCTCTGTTCCGGCAAGCATTTTTTCAAAAGCACATTCATTAATATCCTTATGCCCTAGAAGGGGAAGTTCCTCATAAGTTCCGTCAGAGAGCATTCTCTTTGAAAGTTCTGATGGCTGCATCTTTGTCGAAAGCTGCTCAACAACGCAATCTTTCTCAACAGAATATACATAGTCAATCTCAAAAGCATCTCTTACAGATGTGCCAACATACAATCGGTACTCACCTTTTTCAAGAATCCATGCCGACTTCTGAACCTTTCCAAGATCGTCATAGGATGCCATCGCATTAACGTCTATTTCAAAAGAAATAGTACCTGTCTCACCGGGTTTAAGTTCTTCTGTTTTAGAAAACGCAATAAGCGAGCGTAAAGGCTTCTTTAAAACTCCCTGTGGCGCTTCATAATAAACTTGTACAACTTCTTTTCCTGGCTTTTTTCCTATGTTTGTAACTTTAACAAACATATTAATCTTGCCGTCGTCTTCCCAGACATCGGATGTTTCAATGCAAAAATCCGTATACGAAAGTCCATATCCGAAAGGATATACTACTTTCTCTGAAGCTCCGGGAACAGTCTCAAAGTATCTGTATCCGACATAAATGTCATCTGTATAATCTACATAATCAAAATCATCATGAAAATGCTCTGTAGAGGGATAATCGGTAAGTTTCTCTGCAAAAGAATCAGGAAGTTTTCCAGACGGATTATTAAGTCCCATGATCGTTTTTGCCGTCGCGAGACCACCTTCCATTCCTCCCTGCCATGCAAGGAGTGCTCCACCGACGGATGTGTCATTTTTTATCCATGAAGTATCCACAATCCCGCCAACATTAAGAATGACAATAATATTATCGAAAGCAGTTTTAACCTTTTCAATCATCTTCTTTTCATTGGGAGAAAGATAAAAATCACCTTCCGGGAATATTCTTCCTGACTTCTGCGGAAGAGTTTCATAATCTCCTCCTCCCCAGGCATTGTATTCCCTATTATCTTCAATATTTGATCTGTCCCAGCCTTCTCCGGAAAATCTGCTTATCGAAATCACTGCGACATCAGCAAATGCTTTTGCTGATTTCACAAGATCATCCGAAATCTCCGGTTCAACCAGCATACCCGGTTCTTCGTGTTTTGCATACTGCTCTTCAACGCTGTTTCTGTAAAAATCATCCAAAGGCTTGAAACTGTCTGTAAGCCCAAGATGCTCAAATCCGTCATATGTGTTTCGGATATAGCTAGGATAAACATTTCCGCTTCCACCGCCACCTTTTACATAATCAAACGTTCCCTTCCCAAAAAAGGCAATCTTTGTCCCCTTCTTTAGCGGAAGAATCTGATTGTCGTTTTTTAATAAAACAATACCTTCCTCAGCTGCTTTAAGAGAAAGAGCAATGTGCTTATCAGAGCAGGTCACGTTCCCTCCTGACGAAAGAGGAACGTTCGGTTGATAAAGATGTCTCACCCATTTTTTCATAGTTTCCACCATTCATATCCGAGATCCGCATACTAATCTCCACCCGTCCCCGGATATGCTCCCATTATTAAATAGTTTTTATAATTCTCTAGGTCCGTCTCCGATTTCCACAACATAAAACTCCGGAGTCTTTCCGACCTTTTTCTCATACACAATTGTAAGAGTATCTTTAAACGCTTCTATTGCTTCGTCTTTTACCAAAGAAACCGTGCATCCTCCGAAACCGCCTCCGGTAATTCTGGATCCGATTACTCCGGGAATTGTCCAAGCTGTTTCTGCCAAAATATCGCACTCGGGACAGCTTGTCTCATAATCGTCTCTTAAAGAAATGTGTGATTCATTCATTAATTTACCGAATGTATCAAGATCGTTATTTTTAAGAGCTTCTACTGCCTTTATTGTACGTCTGTTTTCGTAAACTGCGTGCTTTCCGCGCTTTCTTTCTATTTCATCCTTTATAACATCCTTATTTGCTTCAAACTGCTCTTCTGTAAGCTCACCGAGAGATTTGCAGTTGATTACTGTCTGAAGCGCCTTCAATGCTCCTGCACTTTCGTTACGACGGTCATTGTAAGCACTTGTTACAAGGCTGTGCTTAACAAGAGAATTTGTAACAACAATCTTGGCTCCCTTCAATTTTACCGGTGCATACTCATATTCAAGAGTTGCCGTGTCAAGAAATATAGCGTTATTTTCTTTTCCCATGGCTGAAGCAAACTGATCCATTATTCCACAGTTCATTCCGTTAAACTTATTCTCTGAATACTGTCCTATAAGAGCCAGCTCCTGATTTGAAACGCGAAAACCAAATATACATTTCAACACATATCCGGTCAGCACTTCTATGGATGCAGAAGACGATAGACCTGATCCGTTCGGTATATTTCCGTAATATACAATATCAAAGCCATGATTAAGCTTCATTCCTTTTTCTTCAAAGGCCCAAATGATTCCTGCGCAATAATTAGCCCACTTTAATTCTTTCGAAGGCTCAAGCTTTTTTGTAAGATCAACTTCAATAACTCCGTCTTTTTCAAAATTCGAGGAATAGAAAGAAACCTTCATATCATCTCTTGATCTGACGGCAGCATAAGTTCCTATCGTAAGAGCACAGGGGAACACATGGCCACCGTTATAATCTGTATGCTCACCAATCAAATTAACTCTGCCCGGTGCAAAGAAAACTCTTACACCATCTTTGCTTTCAAACACTTTTTCAAATTCACCAACAACTTCTCTTCTCATATCTTTCCTGATTCCATCATGTATCCGGATATATTTGATATGAAATCATAAATCATTTCATATCACGAATACATAGCATAATACCATAAAAAAACTATACTAAATATTGGCCAACATTTCTACTGCTCCTTTTCTTGCAGCCTCATAATTTACGTTTTCTATACTGTCTTTCATCTTAACGTAAACAGTCTCCATCCGCCCATCAAACTGATACTCACCCAGGCTTATTATTATTTCCTGCGCTTTGTCATAATCAAAATCTTTCGTAGCATAAAATATCTGTCTCAAGGCATCTCGCACTTTATCTCTTTCCACCGGAATCCTTGCAACATGTGTTGAAGACTTAACAGCCAGTTCTTTCAAATCATCGTACACTTTATCAATCTCTTTATTAAGCTGCGGAATCCTTGATACAATTTCTTCAAGATCTCTTTTATGACCGAGTCTTTCAAGTTCAAGTGCCTTCTCACTCAACATTATTGCGCCCATAATCTTTGATGTTGATTTGAGAGAATGGACTTCTATTGTAAATCTTGCGACATCTTCCTCTCTGACCAGCCTGTTAATAAGTTCCTTCTTGTCAGGAATGGAACTTGCAAAATCTTTCAAAACAGAATAATACATATCTGAATTCCCATTCGTGTAAGAAAGGCCTATCGCAACATCAACCGATTTCAATCCTTTAAATCTTTCATCTTCCGGTTCTGAAATCTTAACCTCAACAATATCTTTCTTAACTTTCTCGGGCGGAAGCCATTTAATTATTGCTTCTTCCAGATTTCCTATATCAATGGGCTTAGGTATGTAGTCATTCATACCTGCTTCTTTAAATAGTTCTTCGGCTCCTTCTATTGCATTCGCAGAAAGCGCAATTATCGGCAGGCTCTTGTAGTACGGGTCCTCATACTGACGAATTATCTTTGTAGCTTCGACCCCATCCATTTCCGGCATCATATAATCCATAAATACAAGATCATATTTTATCTTCCTTATAAGCCTGATTCCTTCTTCTGCGGAGCCTGCTGTATCAATTGATACTCCGTACGGAGATAATAGTCCTCTTGTAACTTTAAGGTTAATATCATTGTCATCAACAACAAGTATTCTTGCTCCGCTTGTCATTATTGACTCTTTTACTTCAAGTCCGGTATCGTAGCCACGAAGCCCACCACCGTTAAGTATATTAACAACATCTCTATACCAAAGCGGTTTCTTTATAAACCTAGTCCCTGCATTTGGAACTGCCTGCTTGATATTATCAATGAGGACAGCATAAATAAGCCCAAGTTTTCCCGCTTCGTCCACATATTTAAGTTGAGTATATTTCTCATGATCGACAAAAAAATGGGTTATTTTATTTCTCTCATTTTCGACAAAGATTTCCCCTACGTTTGACAAATTTACATATCCGATATTCAATCTTTCGAATAGATATTTAAGCATCTCAGCCTGCCTTGTCTGGCCAATACATATTGCAACAAAAAGATTATCGGGATTTTCTACTTCACATACTCTTTTATTGTCCTCAATTTCTAAAGAAAGAGTAAATGAAATGCTTGTTCCTTCACCTTCTTTTGACTGAATATCTATCTCTCCACCCATCAGATTTACAAGTGCATTTGCAATTGTTAATCCGATTCCAAGGCCACCTGCATTTCTTGATGACGAGATGTTAGCCTGCTCATAGGGCAAGAAAGCACGTCTGATTGTTTCTTCAGACATTCCCAAACCTGTATCACATACACGAAAATTTATTCTGCAATTGTTTTTAATGATTTCAGAAGTCAAAGAAAGACAGATTGAACCCTCTTTCGTAAATTTACAGGCATTTGACATCAGCTGAACAAGTACCTGCTTTATTCTAAGCGGATCTCCAATCAACAAAGCCGGAATATTCGGATCTGCATTAACCAAAATGTTAACGTTATTCTCTGAAACATTTATCTTTGCAATCGATATTACTTCATCAATAAGCTGAGTTATATCAAAGGGTTCATTGCTTATTTTTATTTCCCCGCTGGTCAAATTGTCATAATCAAGTATTCCGTTAAGCGTCATCAGAAGATTTCTTGTTGCTGTCTCCATCTGATGAAGATACTCTCTCTCCTCCGGATCTTTAACTTTTTTGAGCAAGAGGTTCGCAAGACCTACTATGGCATTCATAGGCGTTCTTATTTCATGACTCATGTTTGCAAGATACAATCTGTTTTTTTTGTTATCCCGGACCATCTGTCCCTTTGCTTTTTTTATCATGATAATCCTGCTTCTTTCATACAAATAGAACAATCTATGTTCTTATTTGACAATTAATTGAAAAAAAGACCAATACAAACATGTATTGGTCTTAAAGAGCGGGTGATGGGAATCGAACCCACGTATCCAGCTTGGAAGGCTGGTGTTCTACCATTGAACTACACCCGCATATATGGCTTTGCTTTCACAACAAAGCCAATTTTACAATACAACTTCACGTTTGTCAAATATATTCTTACTATTCTTCTTCTGATTTTGGAGAATCAATTCTGTACCCGACAGGAAGCCATTTTACAAGTGTCTCTTCAAGATCCTTGACATTGACCGGTTTAAACAAGGCAGCATTCATCCCCGCTTCATAGTATTCTTTTTCGACACCCTGAACTGTATTTGCGGTAAGCGCAACAATGGGAACACTTCCGGAATTTCCTTTATGCAACGCTCTTATCCTCTTAACGGTTTCAACACCATCCATATCCGGCATCATATGATCCATAAAAATCAAATCATACTGCTCTCCCGAATCAAGTTCATCGAGAATCTCATATCCGCTTAACATCGTCTTTGCATTGATTCCGAATTTTTTAAGTATTGCTCCGGTTACTTTCAGATTGACCCTGTTATCATCAACAATCGCAACCTTCGCCTTATCCGAAAAGAAAACTTTCGATTGCTCTATTTTTACAGGTGCAACCTTAACATTTGATATCGTGTCAAGCAATGTAAATATGCAGAACGGCATTCTTACATATTTGATATCTTTGCAATCTTCGGGAATCGGTGTTCCGACTCTTACAAGCGCTATTTTGATTGTGCACTGTGATGAAGGTATGTCACACGACGCAATCTCATCCGCAAACTGTTCATTGTTAAACAAAACAGCATAATTCATTCCGGGGAACTTCTCAAAAGCATCTTTTGTAACAGTCTCTTCAACCGTATACGTTGCTCCAATGTTTTTAAGTGTTTTCTCGATACTCCTTCTGGCGTATGGATTCTTCTCAAATATTACATATACATAATTTTTTAGTCGCTCTACCTCTTCTTTTCTGCTTTCGGATACCTCTGTCTGTTCCAAAACAGCAGTAAAAGTTGAACCGTATCCATAAGTACTTTCCACATCAATATAGCCGTTCATCAATTCACAGAAACCTTTTACAAGAGCAAGGCCAAGCCCTGTTCCTTCCCGCTTTCTGTTCTTTGCCATATCCAACTGTTCAAACTGAGCGAAAATCTTTTGCTTATCTTCTTCTCTGATTCCGATTCCGGTATCTTTAACCTTGATAATAAGGTTTATCTTGCCGTTATCCTTCTTCTCTGATAATAATTCAATTCGTATCTCGCCCTCTTCGGTAAATTTTGATGCATTACCCAAAAGATTGAGTATAATCTGTTTTATTTTCGTTACATCACCGTGTAATACATCCGGTATCTTCGGATCAACATAAAGCGTTCCGACAATATTGTCACAATTTGCCTCTGTCACGGTCATTTCATTAATCTCACGAACAAGTGCATCAACGTGATAATCCATTTCGGAAAGTGTCATCTGCCCCGAATCAACCTTTGAAAAGTCAAGTATTTCATTAATCAAAGAAAGCAGACTCTCGCTTGCTGATTGAATAGTAGAAACATAATCTCTTGCATCAGTCTTTAAATCAAATGACTCAAGAAGATATGTCATTCCCCTGATTGCATTCATCGGAGTTCTAATTTCATGGCTCATATTTGCAAGGAAGTTTGACTTTGCTTCATTTGCCTGCTCTGCTTCTTTTCTCAATCGTTCGGCATCCTCAAGTGCTTCCTTTAACAAAGTCGGATTCTGCAAAGCCATATACATTGTAAATATCGTAATGCTGGCTGCAAAACTGATTACAAGCTCGCTCGGAATTTTAAACTGAATATATGCTGCTGCAAGTGATGCTCCTGTATAAAACAGAACTGCCAACTTGGGGAGAAAACCTGTTTTTGTCTTGAACACAAAAATCAATACTAAACAAAGAATCATGTAAAAGGCAAGAACAAGATAACTTACCATATAAAACGAAGTTCTTTCGTATCCTGACTCCGTATATCTGAATGCCCATTGAGTAAAAGGCGAAAGAATATTGACAATTTCAACAACTGCACCCGGGATCATAACATACCAATGCTTTTTTAATCGCTCCGCACCGGCTTTTCCATACACAATAAGCATCATATATATATAGTACAGCGGAGAAAGGGAATGTTGCCCGAACTGATATATTGAAAGAACCACCCTGTTTATAAACACCTTATCCGGGTAATAAACAAACAAAACCCCCGCGCTTAATGCATCCATAATACAGCTGACAAAATCAAGTATCAGAATCCATCCGAAAAGCTTGTTTTGAAAGCTCTTATACTTAGGCGTCACATAATAGAAAAATACCAGCACACCTAAAATAATTATGGAACAAAAATCATACGCGAGGTTGTATGTCATTTCTTCATCCTTGCCAATAAAGGCTTATATAATTTCGGAGAGAGCTTTATCGGTCTCACTCCACTCATCCATCACCTGAAGAAGTTCTTCTTCAAGAATATCTATAACGTTTTGAATCTCGTTCAGTTTAGTATAATCGGAAGCATAATCCGGATTTTGAAGTTCATCTTTCTTCTGTTGAATGTCATTTTCGAGAACCTGGATTCGCTCTTCAAGCTTCTCTAACTTTTTCTGAAGTTTAGACCTTTCTTTTCCCGGATTATTGTAGGCAGGCTTTGAAACGTGATTATCTTCTTTTAAAATTTGTGGCGAAGAAATCTTCTCAATTTCCTTTTCGCTTTCCTTTTGCCGCTTTTCTTCATATTCGGCATATCCAAACTGATATACTACCGGTCCGGAACCTGTAAACTCGATAACTCTGTCTGAAACCTGTTTCACAAAATATCTGTCATGAGAGACAAAAACAACAGAGCCATCAAAGTCTCTGAGCATGTTTTCCAGCGTTTCCTTTCCCACAATGTCCATATGGTTTGTAGGTTCATCCAGAATAAGGAAATTAGGACCTGTTTTAAATATTTTACAAAGAGCCAATCTGACTCTCTCGCCTCCGGACAACATATTGACCTTTTTAAATACGTCTTCGCCTCTTAAAAGGAAAGCCCCAAGGTCACTTCTTACTTCCGTTTCCGTTAACGTGGGAAATTCATCCCAATAGTCATCGAGAACGGTTTTTTCCGAAGTATATTGCGCCATCTGCTGATCATAGTATCCCACATCAACATTAACACCGAATTTAAATTCTCCTCCCAAAGAAGGAATTGCTCCGACAAGCGTCCTTAAGAAAGTGGATTTTCCTATACCGTTCCCACCTATAATACCTATCTTCTCACCTTTCTTCATGTCCAAAGAAACGCTCTGAAGTATTTTGTCATAACCAATCTCAAGCTTGTTGGCAAAAAGAACATCTTTACCGGTATCTCTAAGAGGAACAAACGATGCCTTGAAGCTCTTTGTATCATATCTGTCAGGGCATTCGATTTTTTCCATATGCTCAATTGCTTTTAATTTCGATCTTGCTGCTGCAACTTTGGTTGGTGTATTTTTCCACTGATCAACCCAGTCCTGAAGTCTTTTAATTTCTTTCTGCTGAGCCTCATAATCTTTTTTCTGTTTCTCCCAAGCCTCTTTCTTAAGCTCTGTAAATTTGGAATAGTTGCCGCTGTATCGCGTTATTTTGCCGTATTCGATTTCATACACGACGTCAACAATATGGTCAAGAAACATTCGGTCATGAGAAACCACTACAATTGCACGAGGATAATCCTTAAGATATCCTTCAAGCCATTCAACCGTCTCAATATCAAGATGGTTTGTCGGTTCGTCTAAAAGAAGAATATCCGGCTTTTCAAGAAGCAACTTAACAAAAGCAATTTTGGTTCGCTGACCGCCGGAGAACTCCGAAAGCGGTTTCTTTTTGTCTTCCTCAGTAAACCCGAATTTCTTTAGTACTACTTCGTATTCTTTCTCGTAGTAATAACCTCCGATATAGTTAAACTGTTCCTGAAGACGTGTATATTGCTCAAGCAGTTTCTCTGAATGATCGGTTTCCATTCTGACAACATACTCGTCCATAGTTCGTTGCATGGCACGAATAGGCTCAAATACTTTTTTCACTTCGTTTTCCAATGAAATCGTGTCATCTGCAAACGTCATCTGCTTTAGATAACCAATCTGTGGATTACCTGTTTTTGCTATAAAGATATCTTCGTCAGAATCTCTTTTTACAAGGTCAACTTCGCCTGTTATAAGTTTAAGCAAAGTAGTCTTTCCGCATCCGTTCCTTCCAACTACAGCTATCTTCTCTTTATTATTCCTAATTTCAAAATTAATGCCGGATAGTATAGTTTCTCCACTGTACTGTACTGCTCCGTTACATATCTGATATAACATTACCTAACCTCAAAACCTCATTTTGTTTTTAAAACAATGCCCGAAACCGGCGGAAGTGTCACAAGAAGCTTCCCTTTGTCCGGATTCTTTGTAAATATTTCAACCGAAAAACCATCCCTCGTAGAAAGAATAAGTTTTTCCATCTCCTTTATGTCAGATGCAACCTGCCAAACAGGAATTTCAATCGTCCTTTCACAGGTGTCTCTGTTTATAACTACAATAATAGCTGACTTATCAGAAAATCTCGCATATGAAATCAGATTCCGTTCCGATGCAAGCTTCATAAACGAACCTGTTATAAGTTCTCTGTTCTCTTTATGAATCCTGATCATCTCCCGATGAAAACCTATTAATTCCATATCCTCACAACCCCAAGGATATGTTCTCCTGTTATCCGGATCTGTAAATCCGGTAAGTCCGGCTTCATCACCATAATATATAGTAGGTGCTCCTACCCAGGTCATCTGCATCAGGACCGCAAGTCTCATTACCGCCTTATCTACACCTTCATCGGCAGCCATCCAGCCAAGTGTGGATGTTCTTCCAACTTTTCGGTTTGTCCTCGTAAGGAATCTTGAATGGTCATGATTTGAGAGCTGATTCATTGCAACCAACTTAGACGGGGTAAAGAACCTGTTTCCCGCATACAGCATGTTGTGAAAGAATGCCTCTGAATTACCGAGAAGGTCTTCCCGATATTCATCACTATGCTTCTGCATTCCTGTCAAGAACCAGGTTATTGGTTCCATGAATGCATCATAATTCATAACCGAATCCCATTCTTTTCCGTTAAGCCACGGCTTCGGATCCCCATAGTGCTCTGCCAAAATTAACGCCTGAGGATTAGCCTTCTTGACTTCCTCCCTGAATCGCTTAAAGAACATATGATTAAACTCGGGAGAATGTCCCAAATCCGCAGCAACATCAAGTCTCCAGCCATCAACGTTGAACGGAGGAGATACCCATTTTTTAGCAACTTCTATTACTTTGTCATAAAGATTTTTGCTGGCCTCGTAATTTAATTTGGGCAAAGTATCGAACCCCCACCAGCCGTCATAACTCTTATTGTAAGGCCATGCATTCTGATCTTTAAAATCAAAATAATCAGAATACGGACTTTCTTTTGTAACGTATGCACCCTTCTCGTAGTCTTCACTACCTTCGTAAATCCGTTCTCTGTCAAGCCACTTATTGAACGATCCGCAATGATTAAACACGCCATCAAGAATTACTTTAATACCTCTTTTATGCGCCTCCTCAACAAGTGTGCAAAACAGTTCGTCCGATGCGTCAAGATTTTCTTTTGACGAAACTCTTATCTGATATTTCGTTGCGTGAGTATTATCAGAATCTCCGTCTTTTAAGCACTCTCCACCATCTTTAACTATTTTCCCAAAGTGAGGATCTATATGTTCATAATCCTGAATATCATACTTGTGGTTTGAAGGTGATACAAACAGCGGATTAAAATATATTGCATCTATACCAAGTCTGCTAAGATAATCAAGCTTATTAATAACACCCTGAAGGTCACCCCCGTAAAACTCCTTTGTATCATCCGCAGCCGGAATCTGATTCCACTCGGAAATCTTTTGAACAGGACCTCCGACATAGAAATACTCCCCGGTCTCAACATCATTTGACTTATCGCCGTTGCAAAAACGCTCCGTATATATCTGGTACATAACTGCACCCTTTGCCCATTCAGGAGTATGAAATCCCGGAACAATAAAAAACGGATTTGCCTGTTCTCCTTCTCTTACTACTCCGGTTGCATCATAAAGGCATGTAAGTTTACCGGACACAAGTTTAAAGTAATATGGGTATTCGGTATCAGAAAGAGTCACCTTGCAGGAGTAATAATCAAACCACTTATTTCCTCCGCATAATGTCATCCTCACAAGACCTGACCCTGTAACAAGAAATACTTTTTCAACATTATTCTTTCCGGTACGAATTTTTATAGTCACCTCTCCAAACGGCTCGGGTTCGGAAGGAAATATATAGTTTTCTGATGTGTCGGAAAAAATAGCTTTTTTGATAAGAACCGGATGCATATTGTTTACATATACCCAGTCAATATCGGATTTATCAATATCATTAAAAGACATAACTCAGTCCCCTTGTTTTTTAATTTCATATTATACATTATAGCAGTTAGCAATTTTTTTGGACAGTAAAACAGACAGTAGAAAACTACTGTCTGTTCTAGAGAAGGTATTTCTTCTTATGGGGTATAGCAAAAAACTATATAATGTATTGGGGGGTTACAAGAAGTATAATATCAGAGCACCCCTCTTTTGTTAATGCTCAGCATTCACAAAATATATAAAACACATAGTTGTTTTTTGTTGATTTTTCACAAAGGTTAATTGTCGGAATTAAACAATTCAAGGAATTCTTCTCTGTTAATCTTTTCTTTCTCCAGCAAAAGTTCTGCTGTTTTGTGAAGAACCGAAATATTCTCTTTTATTATATCCTCTGCACGCTTGTAACATTCATCGATAATTACCTTAACTTCTTTATCAATCTCTCCGGCAATTGCCTCTGAGTGATTTTTGGCATGGGCAAGGTCTCTTCCGATAAATACTTCGCCCTCGTCATCACCGTCGTAGCATATAACTCCGATATTATCTGACATACCATACTTTGTAACCATGCTTCTTGCAAGCTTTGTTGCTCTCTTAATATCATTTGAAGCACCTGTTGTTATATCATCAAAAATCAGTTTCTCTGCAATTCGTCCGCCAAGGAGCGTCATAATTTCCTGCTCCATCTGACTCTTGGTGTAGTGTATATCATCCTTTTCATGTATCGGCATTGTATAGCCTGCAGCTCCAAGCCCTGTGGGAATAATTGATACTATATATACCTCATCCGTATCGGGAAGAGTATGGAACAATATAGCATGACCGGCCTCGTGATATGCTGTAATCTTCTTATCTTTATCGGTAAGAATCTTACTCTTCTTCTCCGTTCCAAGTCCAACTTTAATAAACGACTTCTTTATATCTTCCTGAGTAATAAATGCCCTGTCATCCTTTGCAGCTGTAATAGCAGACTCGTTTAATAAGTTCTCCAAATCAGCTCCCGTAAATCCTGCTGTTGTCTGGGCAATATTTTTAAGATCAACATCATCAGAAAGAGGTTTGTTCTTGGCATGAACCTGAAGAATCTCTTCACGTCCGCCAACATCAGGAACTCCAACCGCAATCTTTCTGTCGAAACGACCCGGTCTTAATATCGCCGGATCAAGAATATCCACTCTGTTTGTAGCAGCAAGAACAATAATACCGGAATTTTCTTTAAAACCATCCATCTCAACAAGAAGCTGATTAAGTGTCTGTTCTCTTTCATCATGGCCACCACCCATACCTGTACCACGACGTCTTGCTACAGCATCAATCTCATCGATAAAAACCATACAAGGGGCATTTTTCTTTGCATCAATGAACAGATCTCTGACTCTTGATGCACCTACTCCGACAAACATTTCAACAAAATCGGATCCTGAAATGCTAAAGAACGGAACTCCGGCCTCGCCTGCTATTGCTTTTGCAAGAAGAGTTTTGCCGGTTCCGGGAGGTCCCTCCAAAAGAACTCCTTTGGGAATTCTGGCACCTACTTTCATAAATTTTCCGGGATTTTTCAAAAACTCAACAATCTCGTCAAGTTCTTCTTTTTCTTCTTTAAGTCCGGCCACATCTTTAAGCTTAACCTGATTATCATCACCGGTGTACATTCTGGCTCTGGATTTGCCAAAATTCATCATCTTGGCATTCTGACCGCCACCTCCACCGCTTTGAGCAGTGATAATGACAAAAAGGAAAACCCCGATGATAAGAATAACAAGTACTGGAAGTGCATAAGACAAAAACCAATTCTCTCTTGGAATATCTTCTACATATACCGTTATTTCCGTTTCATCGAGCTTTTGTTCAATATCCCTTACATCTGTAACGAATACCTGTTTACTTGCCCCCGATAAAAATTTCACCTCAACCGTACCTGTCTGGTTATCGGAATTAGGATTAATAATAACCTCACTGACCAAATTTTTATCGATATCGGTAAACATCTGATCTTTTGAATAGTATTCTTTGGGCTTTTGCATAAACGACATCAATATCGCAAATACAAGCAGTACCATCATAAATACAAAGTACGCTCTGTAACCCTGCGTCTGTTTTCTCAATGTAACATCCTCTGTCTTTCTGAATTACTTAAATACAACCTCTCCGATATAAGGAAGGTTTCTATATACCTGATCATAATCAAGACCATATCCAACAACAAAAACATCCGGAATCTTAAATCCCGTATACTGCACGTCAACATCCACGACTCTTCTGTCCGGCTTGTCAAGAAGAGTGCAAAGTTTTAAACTTGCAGGCTTTCTATCCATTAAAAGTTCCAACAGATAACTTAATGTACGTCCTGAATCTACGATATCTTCAACAACAATAACGTCCTTGCCTTCAAGTGATTCATCCAAATCCTTGACAATCTTAACCACTCCACTTGATTTGGTATCTCCGCCGTAGCTTGAAACCGACATGAAATCAAGTGATACATTAAGATCAATACGCTTGGCAAGTTCACACATGAAGAAGCTTCCGCCCTTTAATATGCAAACAAGATGAACACGCTTTCCTGCATAGTCTTTTGTAATCTGATCTCCAATCTCCTGAATTCTTTTATCAACTTCTTCTTCTGACAAAAGAACTTTTACTTCATGATCCAACATCTCTTAATCCTCCCTATAAACAGTTATTCTGATAACCGACTCTGTATTATCCGACAATTTATATGCTTCACTCATACGATATCCGACTACCCACAACACCTCAGAGCCGACAGCCACGATTGGAACATAATCTCTTGTCGGAACAGGTATTTTATTATCAATCATATAGTCCTTGAGTTTCTTCTTCCCACCGGCATCATTGATTATTATATAATCTCCCGCTTGTCTTGTCCGAAGTACAGGCTCCTTCGTCAGTTTTCCATAGTCGAAGCATTTTGAATATGTATCGTTCCCGTAATCATATCCTTTGTAATAATCCTCTATGGACGTTTTCATCTGATAACGGAACTTTTCTTCAATGCCCTCTTTACACAAAGAAATTGTTTCATAAGAAACCTCGGCAACAAGAGAATAGGGGAGATTAATCTTCTTAGTCCCGCTTTTGGACAGAAGCTCCACAACAGAATTAATATGCCTGTGTGTAATATCTCTGTTTCCGGGAACCAGTCTGTCAATAGCTTCCTTTATAAGTTGCTTTTGTATAAAAGCTTCCCGGCCGTTCATTGCGTCTTTCGAAAACACTATCCTGTCGGACGTATTCTCCAAAACAATCTCTTCAAATATCTTCTTCACGGTCTGGTCAGCATAAGCAAAAAGTTCCGTAAGTTGCGCTGCCGTTTCGGCAATGTGCGCAACAGAATTCTCATTTACCTCTTTTACCAAAGAAGGAAGAATAATATTTCTTATTCTGTTCCGTGTATAATCATTTTCAAGATTTGAAGAATCTGTACAATAACGGATATCGGTTTCTTTAAGAAATGATTCAATCTCATCCCTTTTAACGCAAAGTAACGGTCTTACTATTTCTCCCCTTTGCTCGGGGATGGAAGCAAGTCCCTTTATACCGGTTCCTCTTGCAAGATTAAACAGTAATGTCTCCGCACGGTCATTACTGTTATGTGCTACTGCAATTTTATTAGACCCTGTTTTCTTAAGCACTTCGTAAAAAGCTTCATACCTTGCTTTACGACCTGCTTCTTCTATTCCTATTGCATTTTCTTTTGATATATCGGTTACATCTATGTTAAAAAGAAAAAACTGTATATTTCTGTCTTCACATATTTTCTTAACATATTCCGCCTCCGCATAGGCTTCTTCTCTCAGCCCATGATTAACATGAACAACGAATAATTCGAATTCATAAAATTCTTTAAGCTCATACAATGTTAAGAAAAGCGCTACCGAATCGGCTCCTCCGGAAACGCCGAGAACAATCCTGTCTCCTTTTGATAACAGCGATTTTTCCTCAATGTAATCTTTTATCTTTAAAACGAAGCGGTTATTCACGGATTCTCCCAACGGCATAACATATAAAAATGCCGAAAACACCCTACTTTAAACACAATACTTCTATTATATTAAAACACCTTCCGTTGATAATTCAACGGAAGGTAACATTTTTGTAGGAATAAATTGTAAACCCAAAAGCATATCAATCATCAGCTTCAAGAATAATCTCATCCGGATATACAAGACCTAGTCTTGACTTGGCCATATCCTCGGCATACTGCTTTGTCTGAGTATACTTTCTATATTCTTCTATCTCTTCACGACGAACGTTCTGTTCTTCAATCTGTTCAAGAAGGTACTTTTCTTTCTTGTCGTAATAGGATTTCTTTTCCTGAAGTTCCCTGTTCTTAAAAAAAATAACACAGAGAATCATTGCAACAACAAGCGAAATAAGAATAATACTTCCCCCGTTTGAAGACCATCGACGCATCATCATTTTATTTCTCTTCATGACGATTACCTCGTTTACATAATTGCTTTACATAATAATACTATATGCCAATTAACACTTCGTCAATAGTCTTTTTCGAAAAGGCTAAATATACCTGAACAGCTCCTTGGCTTCATCCTTCTTAACAGTTTCCTGAACGTCCAAAACTTCAACCTTTACATCTTTATTGCCAAAAGAAATAGTAATGATATCTCCGACCTTAACATCCGTAGACGCTTTTGCAACCTTATCATTTATCATTACTCTTGCATTGTCACAGGCTTCATTTGCAACAGTCCTTCTTTTTATCAGTCTTGAAACCTTTAAATATTTATCAAGTCTCATTTTTCCTCCTTTATCAGAACTCCGTCTTTCATTCTGATTGTCACATCTGCAACAGATGCAACTTCCATATCATGTGTAACAATAATAACACAGTAATTCTCTTTGTGAGCAAGATCTGAAAGCATTGTAATAATAGTATTCCCATTATCAGAATCAAGATTACCGGTCGGCTCATCCGCAAGAATTAACCCCGATCCCATGCTCATGGCACGCGCAATCGCAACCCTTTGCTGTTCTCCTCCCGAAAGCATATTGGGGAAACGATTCAAAACAGTATCCGGAAGATTAACCTTTTTTATAAGTTCTGCCGCCAGTTCTCTCGCCTTTTTTCCTTTTATTCCCCGTAATTCCATCGGATACGTAACATTCTCTTCTATAGTAAGAAGAGGAAACAGTCTGAAAGACTGATATATAACAGCAGCACTCTTCCTTCTGTACGCGGTAAGATTCATCTTTGCTGTTGATACTCCTTCAAAAAGAATCTCCCCGCTCTTTGGAAGCATAAGCCCTGCCAAAAGTGATAAAAGTGTAGACTTTCCGCTTCCCGATTTACCTATAAGAGCATACATCTTACCTCGTTCAAAGTCCTGACTTACTCCCTTAAGCACCTGAACACTTTGGTATTTATTATCATAAGAATATGTAACATCTTTTACTTCAAGTATTGCCATCTTAAACCCCTTACTCCTGCTCAGAAAGAAGCTCCTGTGTTTTTGCAAAGAAGCTTTTTACTATTTTAATCAATGAACCGACGAGCCAGCAAATCTCATAAATAACGATTAGCTTAATGAACAGACTATTATAATTAATCTTCAAAAGAAGCATGCTTACGATTCCTAAAGCGCACCCTGCCAAAGATAGGGTAAACTGCTCACACCACTGATTGGCAATAATCTCCCATGAAGGAGTTCCTATTGCTCTCATGAGCGCAGTCTCTGATTTTCTCGAGTTCAAAAGAAGGTATGCTGCAACAAAACCGATTATCATTGCCAGCACATAGAGACCTGTATATATGGCATCCATATATTTTATCTGCCTTTGCATCGACTGCATTGTCGAAAGGTAATCCGCATCATCAATAACTGCGTAGTTTCTTACAGCGCCAGTCTTTCCCACCTCACTAAACGGACTTTCCGAAAGTGCTTCTCTAAGTAAATCAAGCTTATCCGGGTCTTTAAGGGTAAATGTAAGACCACTTATCGTATAATTTCTTAATACTCTGTCATCCCATTCTGTATCATATTCTCCGGGATACTCATTTAAAAGCTGAAGATCTCTTTCAGGTGACTTGCATCTTTCGGTTCCTATCGGGAAATTCATGGCAAGCGGGGAATAAATAACTTCTCCCCCGTAAGTCACTTCATAACATCCCACTACATAAAGCTCTGTTTCATAGAACATGACATTTCCGCCCCACCAATCAAAATAGGCAAGAACTCTTATCACATCCCCAAGTTCAATCCCTTCCCTGTCCATCATCGAAACCGGCAAAACACATATTGCCGGATCGTCTCCGTCAAGGCACAATTCGTTGTAATCCCGATACCATGTTACCATCGGTTCCTTTTCATAGTAAAAATACGGAGACCTGACAAGGCTGTTTGTCTGAATCCAGCTCGGTTCTTCCGAAAGCCTGTTTCTAAGAGTCTCTCTGGCAAATCCATTCTCGGGAACCTCATACTCCAAAATCTCATGCATTGTGCCGTTTTCTTCTCTTATAACTCCGAGAAATTTGCCATGTGAGAATGTTGATGTAAGGCATATATCATCCACTATCCCTTTATCATAGAAATTTTGAATCAGTTCTGCAGTAATAACAAGATTACTCAGTGACTTTGCTCTGTAATCCGTACTGTAACCGTTTATAATTGTTGTTTCTTTTATGTTTTCAAGCTGTTCTCTGTACTTATCCTTAGATGAAGACAACTGTCCCAAAAATACCGTCATCACCATACAAAGAATAATAACCGTAAAGGTTCGGATTCCGCCTCTTCTGATTGAAAGAACCATATACTTAAGAGGTCCGGACAAATGTGAGCTCCTGCCTGCAGACTTGGGACCTGTTTTCTTTTTTCTTTTACGTATCGGCTTTCTTTCTTTTACTGCAGACATTACGAATAAAATTGTAAAGACGAATCCCAGCAAAAGAAAAATAACTCCTGCAGCAAGATATACACTCACAGTTGCCGTAGGCGTAAACTCAAGCGTTTTCTGCGCATAAATTCTTGTTGATGAATACCTGTAATCACCCTTTCTGTACTCTTCAACAAAGGAGCTCAAAAGTGTCACTACCCTTTCCTGAAGCCGCGATGAAATATATCCGCCAACAAGCATTCCAGGACATGAAATAACAAGTGATTCCGTGTAGAAACTTCTGAAAACATGTCTCTTTCCGCTTCCAAGCGCAAGCATAAGTTTTGCATTCTCCTGCTTCCTTGAAATAAATAAATAACTATAAAGGGACAGAACCGACATTATTACAAGCAGACATGCACTTAAGAAAAGAATAGTAAGTTTTCTAAGTTCCTTGTATGGAGATGCCACTATTCCGTAGCCCTCATCGTATAGCACTATTCGAAATTTATCCGGAATATTCCTGTTTGCTTCTAATACAAACTCCTCTGCAAGGTCATTATCAAGCTTAAATGTTCCGATTGTGTAACCTGTCTGAGGTACAATTTCATCACTGCCCTTTGCCTTGGGAATAAAAATAGTATCAGGGCAGTCCTCCGTATCCTTATATACACCGATTACCTTGAAACCCTCATAAGGACTTATCTCGGATGAAAGATGACTGTAAGCTCCGTCTGCATAATAATTTATACTTATGTTTATAGTATCTCCAAGCTTATAATCGGAGATATTAAGAAGTCTTTGCGGAACAATACACGCCTTCTCCTGTGCTGAATATTCCTCCTCCTCAAAACTTCTTCCTTCAACAAGTGTTATTTCTCCTTGCTGCCACACTTTAACGGAATCCATTTCCTCACAAGGCAAAACCCTAAAACTGTTGTTTCTTGTATACAAAACCGAAGCAAGTTCTTTATACCATTCATCGTGCAAAGAAGTTTCATCTTCATATTTTTCATACTTCGGAACGGTAACGGTTTCTCCTCTTACACAGACTTCATCTTCAAGAGGCCTAAACCAAAGATATGATGATTTACCCGGAAAGAATTTACCTGAAAATATATATTTGCATCCTTTTTCAAGAGTCCCTTCTTCCTCGGTGATAAAGACCATTTTCTTTTCGCAGTCTTCCCAAGAGTAATACTTTTGTTCTATGATTCCCGTATACGCATGACTTAATTCATCCCAGGACATAATCTTAACGAGAATTACACTCTCGTTCATATCATGAACAAGCTGGTCCGGACGTTCTAAGGACTCAACAAGTCCTAGTGCTGTTTCCTTTGAGTAAAAAGCCTTAACCGCTTTTTTATTGACAAGGCTCTTAAAAAACTCGGCATTTGAAGCTAAAGCCTTTACCAATTCTTCATCGTAAACATCGTTGTCAGGATAACTTGCCCCTACATACTCAAGTTCCGCTATCGAATTGTAAAAAGAATCACAGTCATTTAAATATCCGTTTACAGAAGAAAATACACATACTCCAAGAGAAAACAAAGCCGCCAAAGCTGTCATAAGAATCAAAAATAACACCGACTTTATCGGTGTTCTGACAACATGCTTTAATCCTACTTTCTCAGCAAGCATAATACTCCTTCCTTCCAATCTTTACCCCAATTTACAGATTCATTATATACTCAATCATGAAAAAAGCAAAAGCCCTATGCCTTAGACATAGAGCTTTCACTTAATACACTTATTTTAAGGGAGAATTACAATCTGTTATTCTGTAATTTCTTCAAAAGTAATACTTCTGACAATAACTTCGCCCTTCTCTGCCCAATAAATGAAAATCTTTAATGATCCCTTATAATCAGGGAAGTCCATATCCCATACAGTTGTACCGGCATTTCCCCAGAGAGTATCTGTCTGAGACCACTCCCATTTATCATGGTCTTCAACTCCTGCGTTACATCCTCCAAGCATTCCGTTAAACTGTCCTGCTGATTCAAGTTTAATATGAGCAACAACATGCTTTCCTACAGCTGACTCATCAGAAGGAAGTTCTACTGCGATGTTACCGTTTTCTTTAGGACTTTCATTGTTCAAAACTACAACCTTTGGTGTAAGGTCTTCCATTTTAACTTCAAGAATTTCTACATCTGAAGCACCCATCCACCAGATAGCAATCTGCATATCACTTCCATATCCGGTAAATGTGTTTTCCCATGTGCCTTCCCACATTCCGTCTTCACGAAGAACTCCTCTAAGTTCATTTGTCTGGTTCCATCCGGATGCATCATTACCTGCTACAGTTCCGCAGAAATCGTCTTTTGAGAGTAATTTTACGGTTACTTTAATATTCTTGCCGATAGGTGATGTTACTCCGAATTCCTCGGGGTTCAATGACTGTGTTCCCTTACTTTCAGCATTAGCATGAATAAGCCATCTCTGGTCATCCTCTTCTTTTGCTTTCATTGTAATATCATAAAGCTCAACATACTCTCCGGACATTGAGTCTATCTGAATCTGAATACCCGAATTATAATCATCAACAGAAAGTTTCCATTCTGCTTCAACTCCTGCCTCAACCTGCAAGGTTCCTGCATCAATCCATCCCTTGGCTCCGTTTCTGACTGCACCAAGACGACCTTTAAATGCTCCATCACCTTTAAGCTTAACCGATACCTCTATATCTTTTCCTACAGGATTCTCAATACCATATTCTTTAGGATCTAACTTAACTACCCATTTTTTACCATAATCATCTTCAAACTGATCATGAGTAGACTTAATCAGATATCCGTTTTCTGTCTTCTCAGGGTCGTTAATTTCGCTTTCTTCAAATACTATATCCTTTATCCAGATGGTATGAGGTTCGCAGTTTGATGTTTCATCAATGTATCCGAGAGAAAAATTATAAATAGCTGCATTATCTGTCGGCTCAATCATTGTAAACTTCCTGGTGTAGGTATCCCATTCTGACTTAAGTGCTGCCGTTCCCTCAGTATAAGGTGTCCAGACATCATCCTTCTCACCATCTTTTTGTACTAAGAATTTAATATTTCTATCTACAGTTGATTTAGCATTAAAACTTACTTTATAAGTCTTTCCGTTTTCAACAACAAGTGTCTTATCTGTAAGCTGAATGTGCCATGCTTCAGATCCGGTATTTGTAACATCAATTCTGATTCCGTTTTCACCGTCTGCAGCGATTGCTGAAGTATGGGTGCCCTCATGGTCATAAGCTGTCCAATTTCCGGGAAGGTTTGCAACAGGTGCGCTTGCTGAACCACCGCCTGAATTGTTGTGAACAACACCTTCCATCTTAACAAGTTTGAAATCGCTGAGGGTAATAACCGATCCGGGAGTATACTCTCCTGCAATCTGACCCATCGAAATCATCATTACTGCGTTTGAATCTGTAGCGATTGTGTTATAGAAATCTACAACTGCAAGCTGTGTATCGGCCGTCGGATGTAAATCGGCTCCGCCGTACCAGTTAACATATCCGGTATCCATAAATCCAACCTTAATTGTTCTTGCAACCGATGATGATACGTTAAAATAAAGTCTGTATGCGGTATTTTTTTCAAGTGTAATTCCCTGCTGCTTTAACTGTACATGCCAGTCTTCAGTACCGGGATTTGTAATTGCAAAGGTAGCCTTGTTTCCGTCAAAAGAAACTGCTGCCTGTCCGGGATTTACAACAGAACCTTCCCAAAGAATGTTTCCGTATGCAAAGTTTCCGTTTCCGATAAGGTTTGAACCCTTTAATGAATCTGTGAAATTCTCGGGCAATAATTCAAGCTTAATATTTCTAAGGTCAACTTCATGAGCTGCTGCAACTCTTACTCCGTCAACAGCACCCATTGAAACATTAAATACAGCTGCATTATCTGTTGCAGCATCCATTCTGAATACTGTTGAATATGTGTTCCAACTGTTTCCGACTGCCATCTTCATTGTTGATGAATAAGGTGTCCAGTTATCATCATTCGTACCGTTTTTCTGCATTACGCATGTAATAGTACGATTAACTGTAGATCTTGCATCAAGGGTAAGTCTGTACCATCTTCCCTGAACAAGTCTTACATCATTCTGCTTTAACTGCACATGCCAGTCTTCGGTTCCGCAATCTTCAATATTTACATAGAACCCATTTGCTGAGGTTCCGTAAGAAATATTGTCTTCGCTGATTGCATATACTTCATATCCGTATAAACCTTCTGCAAAGTTACCGTTTACAAAGTCATTGCCAACCTTTGCTCTATAGGATTCTGCTTCCTCAACAGGCTCAACAATTACTTCTTCTTCCTCTTCTTCAACTTCTTCAGGCTCAGTAACCGTAACAACAGGTTCGGGTTCCTCAACCTCTTCCACATCGGGTGCTTCTGTTGTGGGAACAACATCTTCACCGATGCTTACTACCTCGGCAACGGGTTCCGGTGTCTTTGTTTTGTTAACACCAAGGTAAATACCTGTTCCGATGCCTGCAACGACCACTACCGCTACAACTGCAAGCAGAATCTTCACGGTAAGGCTTTTTGCCATAAACCACTCTTTCATAATGTAATCCTCCTACCAAAATAAATTCGGTAAAAAAATCCTAACATCATGAAAAAGTCTTTCTATACAATATTCGTTGCATTTTTATCAAATCTGTGTTATTTTAGTTAAAAAATTGGTACTAAAGGACTATTTTTATGAGTTTGATTAAAGAATGGCACGTATCAGAGCTTGAAAAAAACGAAGAAGAAATCCTTCATCAGCCTATGGAAAAGGAATACCTTTTCTACAAGGCTGTTGAATCCGGGAATGTAGATTATATAGAAGAGGATTTTAAAAACAACGGTTTCAAAGATCAGGCCGGCAAGGGTATTCTTTCCAACAATCCTCTTAGAAACATTAAATATCACTTTATTGTTACTACGGCTATGGTAACAAGACACTGTGTAGAGGCAGGCATGAGTCAGGAACAGGCTTACCGTCTCAGTGACTTCTATATAATGAAAGCCGATAACTGTCAGTCCTTAAATGAAGTATGTGAAATACATCACCAGATGGTTTTGGACTTTACAAAAAGAATGCGCGACAACAAAAATTCCAAGACTATTTCAAAACCGGTTCATCAGGCAATCGAATATATTTACTCAAATCTTCACAAGCGTATTACCGTTGAAGACATTGCTGAAAACGTAAATCTCTCCCCCAGCCACCTGTCGAGAGTTTTTAAAAAAGAAACCGGCATGACACTTGGCGCTTATATCCGTATTCAAAAACTTGAACGTGCAAAGAATCTCCTGAAGTATTCGGAATTCAGCTATATAGATATTTCAAACTACCTGGCTTATGATTCACAAAGCCATTTCATAAAGACTTTCAAAGCATACGAGGGTGTTACTCCCAAAAAATATCGTGACAGGAATTACACGTCATCTTGGTAATATGAGCATTTTTATTTTTTAGAATCGAGTAGGAGGCTAACCATTAGTTGATTAGCCGACCTCTCACACCACCTGGCATACGGTTCCGTACCAAGGCGGTTCCTCAGTTTTCACAAACTACTAAATAATAGTCAAGCGTGGATGTATATCCTAGCTTGGCTAT
>JAZQOL010000044.1:0-27122 GCA_045627845.1 Lachnospiraceae bacterium
CTGTTGAAGAATATATAGATTATTATAATAATAAAAGAATTCAGGCAAAAACAAAATGGATGCCACCTGTACAATACAGGATAGCATCCATGTGTTCTGCCTAGTTCATAAATATGTGTCCAGGATTCTGGGTACATATCACACGGTTAGGGCGACTTTTTTAGTTGCAAAAAATATTACACACAATCTAAAACGAAGGAATCCGAATCTTCATCAAACTTGAACAGGATTCTTAAATTTCCTAAAGCTGCATTATGAAAGTAGCGACAAAACAAGTGAATTCATCTGATTTGCCTGAGTCATCATTGAGACACCCGCCTGTGAAAGAATATTGTCATTTGAGTACTCAACCATCGTCGTTGCCATATCGGTATCTCTTATTGCGCTCTCTGCTGCTGTGGTATTCTCAACAACGTTATCAAGGTTCTTGATTGTATGCTCCAAACGATTTTGCATAGCACCGTAATATGATCTGATTGTCGAAATCTGTTCAAGAGCGCCCTTAACCTTATCAATTGCTGCCGAAGCACCAGCAGACGTGCTTACATCACCATCAGCCGTTCCAAGCATTCCCGTGGTCAAAGGATAAAGTGTAAGCGGAATAATCTGTCCTGCCTCACTTCCTACCTGAAGAGGAAGCGCTTTGGCTGAAGCCTCGAGATCGTTGGCTACGATTCTTCCACTTGGACTGCCACTTAGCGCAATAAATACAAGCGATGCCCCGTCTTTAGCAAGACCATTTGCATGGCCGATGTGCGTACCACCTGTAGGCAGTGGATCAGCTCCCCCTGACTTTGTGACAATTTCAGTGTCAAGTTCTGCAGTTTTACTGTATATTAAATCAACAATATCGCTACCGGAATGTATATCATTTACATCAATTACAACCTTTATGTCCGGCCTAGTATCCCCGGCAAAATGATCTACAACTTCTGACGAAGAACCACCACCATCAACAAAGGAGAATACGAACTTCTGTCCACACCCCTGAGAACAAGTTACAGTAAATGTCTTTCCGTCCAGTTCCTTCTTATTAGAGTCATTTATCTTAGTAAAATCAAGTGACTTGGTAAGCGAATAATTTGTCCCGCCTACATTTTTTGCTTCATCAAATGGAATATTACTGTAATCCGGCGAATCAATTTCAACCAACCTTTCCGGCTTGAAAATATATATTTCGTTGAAAGTTGTATTATTACAGATACGGCTGATTTCGTTATTACACTGTTCAAACTCGCTCTGAACATATCCTCTGTCCACGTCTGTAAGAGTTCCGTTTGCCGCTTTTACGGACAATTCATTCATACGCTGAACTATATCGTGCATTTCATTTAATGCACCATCTGCTACCTGCACAAGCGAAATACCGTCCTGAGCATTTAAGCTCGCCTGCGTAAGACCTCTTATCTGCCTTCGCATCTTTTCGGATATTGCAAGTCCTGCTGCATCGTCCGCTGCTCTGTTAATCTTATAACCCGAAGAAAGCTTCTCTGCATTCTTTGCCCTTCTGCTTTCAGTGATTCCGTACTGTCTTTGGGCATTCATTGCCGACATATTATGCTGAATAACCATATCCAACCCCTTGTGTCAATTCGGTTCCGTCCGGATGTCGAAACATAACATCCAAGTCCCATATGTTGTTGTTTCCAATGGTTATATCGGCATATATTGACAAAATCAATAGTGTTTTTATAATTTTTTTGAGATTTTCTGTGGTAGATTCTCGCTAAATCCAAACTTTTCCCGCCTCAAAACACTTTTCCGCCCGGTTATTTCTTACAAACAGCATTTTAGCCAGTCGTCTTCTCCGTCCCAACCGCTTCCTCGACTGGCTATTTCTTACAAACAGCATTTTAGCTAGTCGTCTTCTCCGTCCCAACCGCCTCCTCGACTGGCTATTTCTTACAAACAGCATTTTAGCTAGTCGTCTTCTCCGTCCCAATCGCCTCCTCGACTGGCTATTTCTTACAAACAGCATTTTAGCCAGTCGATTTTTCAATCCAAAGCGCATCTTTGACGGGCTATTTCTCATGAAGAGGTTTTTTACCAGTCGTAATATGGCAAAATGTACTGGTAAATCTTAAAAACAAGTAATTTTGTCAGTCAAATCATTGCATAACGTACCGGTAAAAAAATTAAAACAGAAAAACAGCCAGTCATTCAGTTTACATAACCATTTTCACCCTGCAGATATGTAAAATATGAAATCTCTGTTGACACATAAATCATTATTATCCTTACTTCGCTTGTTTGCTTTATGACTTTTGGAATCGACTGTGTCAAGGCCAAAGCCCTCCAGGTGCCACCGGCAGCCTTGACACAGTTGATTACGGAAGTTCTTTTGTAATTAAGCTAAGTAAGGATAACTATGTGAATATGTCCGAACGCCTTGCTCTGTTGTTTAATAAGCCGGCTCAGCTTTGGCACTGATTTATCGAGATTATCAGCTGGTAGTTTCTCGCAGAAAGGACTGAACGATTAAATCTGCGAGAATTTCAAGGCATAATTTCTCGCAAATTGCACTGAATGGCTGAATCTGCGAGAATTTCAAGGCATAATCTCTCGCAAATTGCACTGAATGGTTGAATCTGCGAGAATTTCAAGGCATAATTTCTCGCAAATTGCACTGAATGGTTGAATCTGCGAAAATTTCAAGGCATAATTTCTCGCAAATTGCACTGAATGGCTGAAGTTGCGAGAATTTCAAGGCATAATTTCTCGCAAATTGCACTGAATGGTTGGAGCTGCGAGAATTTCAAGGCATAATTTCTCGCAAAACGCACTGAATGGTTGAATCTGCGAAAATTTCAAGGCGTAGATTCTCGCAAAACGCACTGAATGGTTGAATCTGCGAAAATTTCAAGGCATAGATTCTCGCAAAACGCACTGAATGGCTGTAGTTGTGAGAATTTCAAGGCATAATTTCTCGCAAATTGCACTGAATGGTTGAATCTGCGAGAATTTCAAGGCATAATTTCTCGCAAAACGCACTGAATGGTTGAATCTGTGAGAATTTCAAGGCATAATTTCTCGCAAATTGCACTGAATGGTTGAATCTGCGAGAATCGGAATCATACAGTAACAGCAGAATGGACGTAGGCTTCCGAAAAGACGCAAATTGCAGATCGACTAGTTAACATAACTTCAAAGTGACAAGTGAAAAACTCCGCTAAAGAGTCGTAATTACACCAGCTTCAGACATTTATAAATTTTTCCCAAAATTGTCCGTATGAATTTTGCAAATCATACGGACTATCCTAAAGATTTCTCAAAAAAGTCCGTATTCTAACGGATTTTTCATCAAAAACATAAAAATAGTCCGTAGTTTTTACCAAAAAAACACGGACTAAAAAACCAAAAGCAAAAAAATGTCTGAACCCATCAAATAAAACCCAAGTTGGCTTTGAGCATGAACGCCAAAAGTACTTTCGTAAAAGGCCACAACTTTATCTAAACTAAAAAACCACCCTGAGGGTGGTTTTAAATTATTTTGACTTATACAATTCAATGCCTTCTTTCAATCGCAAAAGGCCATCCATCATGCGTTCTTTCGGACAGGCAATGTTTATACGAAGATATCCCTCCCCGGCTTTGCCATACTCTGCACCGTCATTCACAAACAGACCTGTTTTTTCTCGTATAAACTGTGCAAGTTCAACGCTGTCAAAAGAAACCTTTCGCACATCAGCCCACACAAGATAAGTTGCATCTGCCTTTGTGACCGATATATCAGCGATATTCTCAGAAACGTATTCTTCAAACACACGCCTGTTTTCAAACAGGTACTCATTCAGTTCATCAAGCCACGCCTCACCTTTGTTAAAAGCAGTTTCGGCAGCAATGCAGGCAAACACGTTAGGCTCTGCCACTTCGTCCGTATTAAGTCCCCTCCACACCTTATGCCTAAGAATCGGATTATCAGAATATACAGCTGCTGTCTGTAAACCTGCGATATTAAATGTCTTTGTAGGTGCTATGCAGGTTATGCTGCACTTTGATGCATTTTCTGAAACTGTTGCAAAAGGAACATACTCCATCCCTGGTCTTACTATATCGCAATGGATTTCATCGCTTATAACTGTCACACCATACTTCACACATAAATCTGCAACTTTTGCAAGTTCTTCTCTTGACCATATTTTGCCGACAGGATTATGTGGATTGCAAAGAATCATAAGCGAGGTCTGAGGATCTGACAATTTCTTTTCCAAATCTTCAAAATCCATCGAAAAAACACCGTTCTCATTTTTCAAAGGACTTTCAAGCACTCTGCATCCGTTATTTATAATGCTGTTAAAGAAAATGTTGTACACAGGAGTCTGAATCAGGACATTCTCATTCGGTGTCGTAAGTTTTCTTACCATACTTGAAATGGCAGGAACTATTCCTGTGCAGAAAATGAGTTTTGACTCATCCATTTTAAAACCGTGTCTTCTCTTCCACCAGTTTCCGTATGCACTTCTCCATGAATCAAACACATCCGTGTAGCCAAACACCCCATGCTCAACACGTTTTGAAAGAGCTTCTATTATTTCGGGTGCAGTCTTAAAATCCATGTCGGCAACCCACATAGGAAGCTCCGTATCCTTTACATCCCATTTCAGTGAGCCGGTGTCTTTCCTTGACACCATCTCATCAAAATTGTACTTCATACCTTCCTCCAACTATAAATGAGCATGCGAACATGCTCATTCAATCCTTATTACTATTCAAAAATCAAGTTCTTCTCCAAGATACAACATCGCTCTTTGTCTTTATATCATTGCAGATTATTTTAACATTTTCAGGATTAATCTGGTCTCTTTCCATGATAAGTTCACCAATTTCAGGAGCCTTGATTGTACCCTTTGAAGGATTAAGTACGCTCTCGACTCTGCTTGTAATCTCGGCATCAGCGTTCGAATATTCAAAAGCAAGCGTAGTCTCTATAAGTTTGCAGTTTTTCATTACAAGGTTATCAATGTAACACATTCCCTGAAGGCTTTCGATAGTACAATTGATAAGTGTAAGATTCTTTGCATTCCATCCAAGGTACTCGCCTGAAATATATGAATCTTTAACCGTCACATTCTCACTGTTCCAGAAAGCATCCTTCGAAAGAAGTGTGGAATTTGTAACCGTCACATTCTTTACACCGTCAAAAGAATAGTTTCCGTCAAGCTTAAGTCCGTCAATTTCCATATTGGACGAATCCATTGCAAAATAATCACCTTTAGCAGAAACATTCTTAAGAGTAACTTTGTCGCAATGCCAAAGTGTTTCAAGCGCATTTGTAAATACAGCATCGTTGATTTTAAGGTTCTTGCAGCGTCTGAAATTCTTAGGTGCCTGAAGAAAAGCCTTATCTACAGTGATATTCTCTGTATACCACACACCAGCTCTTGCCATATCAAACCATTTTCCGTCGATAACCGTAACATTCTTACAGTACCACAAAGGATATTTCCATTTAAAAGAACAATCCTCAAGGCTGATATTCTCACTCTCTTTCAAAGGCGACTCTCCGTCCTGAAAGAAACAATCTTTAAAGTTTATATCCTTGCTGGCAAACATTGCACGCTCGCCGGTAAATGTTTTCTGAATATATTCGGTCATATAAAATGCTCCAATCTTCACGCATATGAATATGTACTACAATCATACACGCTCTTTTGCTTCATACTGAGTATATTGCCACATACAGCTTTCGTATATCAGCAAATAGCCCATTTGATATTAATTTTATCAAAATATCCCTCATTTGTCTAAAAAAAATAATTAATCTGCGTCCGTAGCAGCATCCCACTGCATGGTGGAATGGACGCATTGACAACCTGCAGAAATCGCGGTTTGTACGACCGACAGTTCCAAAGTGATTTTACTTGCACATATTGACGTTTTTTGGTTTAATAATAAAAGAGATTTTTTGTTTTTAAGAGAGGTTAGATATGAAATATACTTTTGAATCCGCTATTTCCAAGAGCGAGAACGGAGGAATCGTCAAGATTCCCTTTAATGTTTGGGAAATCTGTAAAAAAGAAGGCGACGTGCCTGTTAAAGTAAAAATTGACGATACAGTATTTGTCTGTAACCTTCTTCCCGAAGGAAACGGCGTATACAGTATTCCTGTTTCGGCAGAAACAATGAAGCACTTTGAAGAAAGTACGTCATACCCCATTACCTTCCGTGTAACCCAGTCAAAGGCCGAGGAAAGTCCTTACAGTACTTCAAATCCTATCAGAAAGATTGATTCCATGGAAGTTGTTTTACAGCCTCACGACGGTCTTTGCGGACAGTCATGTGTTGCAATGCTTGCAGGTATTACATTGGATGAAGCCATCAACGTAATGCACTGTGGTGAATGGCAGGCTACAATGAACAGAATCATCAACGCACTTAACTACTTTGGTATCGACCATTCCGAAGAAATTGTTTATACAAGCGGAAAGCCCGGTGTTACACTTCCTAAGTGTGCAATCATCATGGAGAAAATGGGTCGCTACAGCCACTATCTTGTTTACTTCGACGGTTGCGGATATGATTCCAACCTTGGGAAAATTGCTGAGTACGATGTCACCAAGGTAAACGGATACATGGAAGTTTACGTATAGAAAATTTAAAGCCGCTCAGCTGAGCGGCTTTTTTAGTAAAATCATATTATCAAAAATCACCGGCATATCCCAAACGATATGCTTTTTATTTCTGTTTCTTTCGAATAATCATTATCGGAACAATCGCAACAATCGCAACGATTGAAGCCGCGATAAAAAGTGTAAACGGAGGCACGAAATCATCTCCGTTTATGCCCATGGCATCAAGCCCTAAAATGAGTGAAATAATCGGTCCAACAATCATTGGAATCAATACCGAAAAACACATTCTCACACCCTGAAAACGGCCTTCGCTTCCCTTTGGAATAAGATCCTGGAAGTTTGCATTAAACGCACCCGTCAGTGAAAGAATGCCTCCCATCATCAGCACTCCTCCCACATAGAGGACCACCATCTTAAGTGCTCCATCCATAAACTGTAAAAAGAAAAACGAAAGTATTCCCACAACAGCCATTATAAGAAGCGGTATATAGTAGTTTTTTCTTCCGTTTTTGTCAAAGCCAAAGCCGATGATTCCTGTAAGAACAGCTGAACCTACAATAATAACCGCCATCGGAATTACAAACGAATCGCCGAGTCCAAGCGTTATTATGAGGAAATTAATAAGGTAAGAAAAGAACGTCTGCTGTGATATTCCAACAAGGCAAAGTGCCAAAAGTGTTACATACAGCATTCCGTTTTCTTTTACGGTTTCTTTTCTGAATCCGTAAAACGTATCTTTAACCGCAGCCTCCGAGGAAACTTTTATGTTATCTGCATCATTAATGGTAAAAAGCGCTATCAGTCCGGCTACTATCGGGATAATTCCAAGAACAATAAAGAATCCCGAGTTGCTCTCGTTTTCAGAGTTGTAAAGACTTCCCAATCCAATGAAAACAATCACAACGGCAATTACCGGAAGTATCGAAAGTATTCCGTTTATTTTGCCTCGATTTGTATCATCCGTATTGTCTGCAATCCAGGCGTTAAAAGCTGCATCATTTGACGTTGAACCGGCAAATGTCATTATACAGTCAAACAAAACTATCAGTGTTGCCACTAAAAGAAGCGACCCTGCTTCAGCCTTCATTGGAAGAAGTGCAAAAAGCATAATCGTCACGCCCCAGAATATGTATCCGATAGCAATAAACGGCTTTCTTTTGCCTGCCTTATCAGACCATGCACCGGCAAAAATTGTCGTTACTGTTGCAGCAACAGCAGAAAGAATGACCATACATGTCGTAACCCAGTACGACATATCGCTTCTCCCGGAATTTCTGAAAACGTCCTGCGCAAAGGTTGCAAAGTACATGTTCTCAACTACCCAGGCAATCTGTCCTATAAGTCCAAAGAAAATCGCCGAAAACCAGATTTTTCCTCCTATCGGAGTCGCCTTTGATTTGTTACCCATACCCCATCCTCCGTTTTAAATGCAATCAGTGCTCTTTATATATATCGCTAAGTCTTAGAAGAATCTCAACGTTTTTGCTCATAGTCTGCACAGACACAAATTCAAATCTGCTGTGCCCGTTCTCATATCCTGCCGAAAGGTTCGGACAGGGAAGACCCCTTTGGGAAATCGCCGATCCGTCTGTTCCCCCTCTGAACGCAAGTTCCGTAGGTGTAAGTCCACAGTCGCTTATAGCCTGCTTTAAGTAATCAATCATGAACGGAACTTTATCTACAACCTTCTTCATGCTGTAATATCCGTTTGCAAAAACAAGTTTTACCCTATCCTCGCCATATTCCTCGTTAAGTTCTTCAACGCACTTTCTTATATACTGCTTTCTTTCTTCAAAGCGCGCCTCGTCGTGATCTCTTATAAGGCAGAAAACCTCCGCATGCTCGACATTTCCCTTGATATGATGGGGATGAAAATATCCTTCTCTCCCTTCCGTATACCGGGGACGTTCAAGTTGGGGAAGCATATTTATAAACTCGGTTCCGATTTCGATGGCATTAACCATTATTCCTTTTGCAGTTCCCGGATGGACATTTAACCCCGTAATGAAAAGCTGGGCTTCGGTCGCATTAAATGTTTCGTAAGAATAATATCCTGCATGATCACCGTCGAGTGTATACGCAACATCGGCACCAAATCTTTCAAGATCGAGATTGCAGGAAAGCCCTCCAACCTCCTCATCGGGTGTGAATGCGAGTTTAATCGGTCCGTGTTCTATTTCTTTGTGCAAAAGAAGATATTCCGCAAAAGTCATAACGGATGCAATGGCCGCCTTATCGTCTCCTCCAAGAAGTGTCGTTCCGTCGGTCAGTATAAGGTCCTGCCCTTTGTACCCTGTCACAAACGGATAATCGGACACCTTCAAAACAATATCTTTTTCTTTGTTAAGGACGATATCGCTGCCATCATAATTTTTCAAAAGCCAGGGCTTAATATTTTCAGATGGTGCATCCGGAGAAGTATCCATATGAGTAATAAGGCCTACCGAAATGCCTTCTTTTCCCTTAAGATTTGAAGGAATATCGCCATATACAACGCAATACTTTTCATCAAGCCATACATTCTCAGCGCCTATTTCCTTAAGCTCATTGTAAAGCACCCTTGCTAAATCAAACTGCTTTTGGGTGGAGGGAACATCCGCAACGTTTGGAAGTGAACCTGTATCAATCTTTGCATATCTTATAAGTCTTTCGGCAACTTTTTCTTCGAAATTCATAGTTCTTCCTTCCTTACCCGATGTTCACGGCTTCACAGTCCGATACGGACACAATACAATCATTAAATATTCTTCTTTATATAATCAAGTGCGTCATTAAAATCTCCGTGGGGAAATTCGTTTATATCCTTACCGGATTTGTTAATCATGCAATCGGTAACAAGAAACACCTTCATACCGATTGATGCTGCAACCATATCCTCGTCAACGTCATTTCCTATCATAAGAACGTCCTTCGGATCAACGTTTACGCGCTTGCATAGTTCCTCATAATACTTAACATTGGGCTTTGCATAATGACAGTTTTCATATGTTGTATAAGCCTCAAAATCCTCTTCCTTAAGGCCGGCCCAACTTATACGCTTTTTTGTGGCAACCTCAGGGAATATCGGATTTGTTGCAAGTACCTGTCTTAAGCCAAGCGTCTTTACTTCTTCAATCATTTTCGGAACAAGCGGGTTAAATCCGCAAACATCCTTTGCGCGGTCAAACTCATTTTTGTAAAAGTCCTCAAATAGAGCCTTTTCTTCTACCGTTCTTCCGAGTGTCTTGCAGAAGTATTCCCAGAAAGCATCTTCGTTGGTCTTGCTTCCGTCGTTTTTAACCATCATGGCAGTTCCGCCCCAGATTGTCTTTATAAGACTGTCCTTTTCATATCCAAAGGGAATCGCCTTCTTAACAAGAAATCCGAAATAATAATTGACGAACTGATCCATATCCATCGGAAGCAACGTTCCGTCCAAATCATAAAATACTGTATTCATACCCCGTCCTTTACTGTGGTCACGCCACTGTATTATGTTATGTCAACTAATGCTTTGTGATAAATGCTGTCGCGATTGCACCCGGTCCCACATGTGTACCGATTGTGGGGCCGATTGAAATGACATCAAGTGATTCGGAATTACCTTCCCAAATATCCTTGCTGTCTTCTATATATTTATCAAGGAGATCCCTTGAAACCCCTGTGTATCCAAGTACAACCGGCTTCTCAAAATCAATGCCTCCGCTCTTTTCGATAAGCTGCATAAGAAGGTTGTTTCCATTCTTTGAGCCTCTTGCCTTACCGATTAATTCTACCTTACCGTCGACAACCGTGACAACAGGTTTTATTGCCAAAACTCCTCCGACAAAAGCAACTGCTGAGCTTATTCTTCCGCCCTTTTTCAGATATTCGAGCGTATCAAGGAGCGCTATGATTTTAAGGTTCTTCTTTTCTTCTTCCAAAGTTTTGTATATTTCTTCGGCGGTCTTTCCTTCATCGCGCATCTTTACAGCCATATGTATAAGGCACTGTTCACCAACCGTTACGCTGAGCGAGTCAACAACAAAAATGCCCTTGTATTCCCCGGCCGTTATTGCACCGTTTTGATATGTTCCGGAAAGTTCTGACGAAAGAAGGACAACAACTGCAGTATCGCCGTTTGCAATAACTTCTTCGTAAGCTTCCTCAAATACCGAAGGATTAATCTGGCTTGTTATAGGAAGTGTATCACTCTCCACAAGCTTATTGTAAAACTCAACAGGAGAAAGATTTACACCATCAAGGTATACATCATCTCCGAACTGTACCTGCATGGGAAGCACTTTTATCCCAAGCTTTTCAATATCGGCGCCTCTGAAATCAGCCGCCGAATCCGTAATAATTTTAACCATTTCCCGTCCCTCTGTCCTTTAAATTAGTCCTGCATTTCAGAAACCGCATCGGCAAGTTCTTTAAGAATCTCACATGCCGAAGTCAGTTTTTCGCTCCCAAGCTTATCGTTTAGGTACTCAGCTATCTTAATGATATTTCTGTGCTCAAGAAGATATTTAAGTTCACCTTTTTTTGTGAGCTTGAGAATTGATTTTCTTTTGTCCTTTGAATCCCGAACCCTGACAATCATGTCCTCCGCTTCGAGTCCGACAAGAATTTTGTTAACCTGAGATTTAAGTATCCCGGTCTGTTCGCATATCATGCTCGCTGTCACATTTTCCGTATGTGTGTTGTAAATTATGCTGCACACAAACATTTCGTTAAACGTCATCGAACGGACAAACCGATCGTTTCTTACCTGTGAAGAAAGCTTAAGCCAAGCAACAATAAGCTGTTCATTAACATTCGTGTCCATCGGTCTCCTTTCTTTTATAGTTCATTTTGTGAACAGTTCACTTTATGAACTATATGATGTTTAATCATTTTTGTCAACTTGCTATTTACATATCGAACATATGTTTGTATAATGTATCCACGAGGATTTCCGCAATGACTAAAATAGCTTCCTACACATCTTTTGATTACAAACCATATACTCCGGTTCCCGTTATCGCTTCTTTTGATTCAGAGGGACATATTGCTCCGCTTTACGTACGGCTTAACGGTGATGCACATCGTGTACTCAGCTATCATGTAAGAGGCAAGGGCTTCGTTAACACGATTGAATTCTCATGTCGTGTTCAGGACGGGGAATTTGAAAAGCCTTTACTGCTCACTTACTATTACGGTGAATCCACCTGGGTTATATCAAATCGTAATTCAAACTGACTGCTTATAGCTTTTATTACTGCGCGTCAATCTGTATCAAGAAATTATAAAGTCCGCTTTTAATGGCGGTATTATCATGATCGGCACCCGTTACTTCGTACCACATATGACTGACACCGTTTTTGTCCATAAGCTCATGATAACTCTTTGGGAACCGGCCTACTACCTTGTCCGAGGTTCCGCACATCACCATAAGAACCGTCATGGCATTTTCTTCACCTTCTGCCGGATATACCACATCAGCTTCAGTTACCGTTCCGGGATGTTCCATAGCCCAGTCTTTTCCCGGTACAAGTCCCGGTGCCGGTGATATCGCTCCTGCGTATGCAAACAGATCCGGTCTTGAAAGGCTTATGTAAAGAGTTTCTCTTCCGCCAAGTGAAAAGCCTGCGATTGCTGTATGCTCACGGTCTGTGTAAACAGGATATCTTTCCTCGATAACAGGCATGAGGTCATTAACAAGGTCATTTATGAAATTGTCATAGGGTTCCAAGCCTTCTGCCGAAAGAGACGGCTTCATATCCTTATCGTTTGTTGCAAACATAGCCGGCATTATTACAATCCACTGTCTTGCCTCGCCATCAGCTGCAAGGTTATAAAATATCTCTTTTACCTTATTGGCAGGATCCGAAGGGAAACTGTTTTCATCCCCGAAAACCCCATGCAGAAAGTAAAACACGCTGTATGTTTTGTTTTCATCATAATTTTCAGGCAAAAGTACATTATAGCCTCGCTCCATGCCACAAGTAGTGGAATAATAAGTCTCATGAATATAATTGCCGTATTCAATAGTTGTTCTTTTGTCTGAAGCACTCAAAGGACATTTCTCAACCGTTACCCCTTTCGTCGCTTTCTTGTCAGAGTCATCAGCCACGGTTTCCGCCACGTTTAATTCTTTGTTCTCTTCCACTGTCTCATCCTCTTCTTTCGTACCTTCATCTTTTATTTCAGAATTGTTATTTTCAATATTCTCCTCTGATGAAGTTTCTGTCTTTACAAAGTTTTCGTCCATGTTCACCGTTTCCGGTACATTATTCGGCAAAGTCTTCGATGCACAGCCTCCAAAGAGCAGTCCCACACACAATATCAGTATTACTTTTTTCATGCTTTCTCCTTATATTGTTTTAAACACTCTCTTTCGGTGTAAAATTAAAGTCATTACGGACTTTTTTTCATTATACCACAGTAATTTTTAGGCACAACAAAACGACCGATAATAATATCGGTCGTTTCGTTTGAGAATGGTACATTGGGGTTATGGGGTATGGTCTTAATATAAACTCAACATATTAACAGCCAATTAAACCAAAAACTTTTTTAAAAAATTTTTACCACGGAGTTCCGAAGTTCTGAACCCAGTTAATTCGCCCCCCGGCATTTGCCTGATAAACTCCAATTCCCACTTCTGTATAGTCAGGATTTAATATATTGGCACGATGTCCCGGACTGTTCATCCAGCCATCCATAACCGATTCCGGAGTAGGATATCCTTGCGCAATGTTCTCGCCTGCTTTTCTGTATTTATAGCCGTATGGCTCGTAAAGCGTACTCCAGGAAGTTCCATCCGGTCTTGTATGTGAAAAATATGCTTCCACCTCGACAGCCCTGACATTTGCGATATTACAAAGTGTCTGGTTCATCGTAAGTTTTGAAAGGCCGTTTGCCTCTCTTTCACGATTCATAAGTTCCAATACTTTCCAGGCAAAATCCGAAGCATTTGCCTTTGCCACAAGATTTGTCTTTCCACACATGGTACATATGTAGTGATCGCCCGAGTCGTCAGACGATGTAAGTATATAGTTGTGAGAGATCTTCTTGTATACAAGTTTTTCACAGCGCTTACAATAAGAATCCTCCATGCAAGTAGGATCATCAGCTTCATGTCCTAACGCTGTACCATCCTTTTTACCGCAGCGACTGCATGTAGAAGCCTTCGTACACGTTGCTTCACTCCAGTCATGCTCCAGCGCATCAGCTATTTTCACCTTGCAGACATCGCAGAACGTTTCTTTCATGCATACCTGCTTGTACTTGTGTCCTAAAGCTTCTCCTCTTGTATCTTCGCAACGTTCACACGTTTCCGGCAAGGTACATGTTGCTTCCAAAAACTCATGTCCGAGAGGCTCTCTTTCTCCGTCAATTCCGCATCTTAAGCAGTAATCACCTTCGATGCATGTAGGTTCCGACCAGTTATGCCCCAAAGCATCCGGTCCTTCAACGCCACACACCATACATACCGAGCCCTTAAGACACGTTCTTTCAGACCAAGCGTGCCCTGTTGCATCTCTGAATATCTCCTCACATACGCTGCAATATTCAGGCTCCGTACATGTTCTTTCCACAAGCACATGGCCTTCAGCCTTTTCATTCAAGCTTCCGCAACGTTTGCACACACTATCGTCCGTACATGTTTTTTCAGTATAATCATGTGCCAGAACCGTTACCTTCGTATCAAAAGAAAAAGGGCCAAAAGAAGCGGAGAGCATAGTCTCCCCGCTTCCTTTAAATACTATTTCTTTTGCATCGTTAATATAAGCAATTTCAGCATTGTTCGTCTTAATATTGTCGGAAGTAATTCCGCTTGCCAAGACAGTTTCCTCACACTGTTCATAACATTCATAGGGAAATTCGCAACTTTCTTTGGCATAGTCATAAGCGAACCATGTTCCGACGCCTGCACCGACGAGTAAAATTGCAACTACAAAAATCCAAATTAATTTTCTCATGACAACAAATCAACTAAAATAAGTGAACCGTCTTCTCCGCTGATTTCAACAAAATAACAGTAATACTCTCCGTTTACATCACGGAATGAAATTGCGTACTGAGGAAGATCTCCTGCAAATGCAAGCATTGCAAACACATCCTTCTCGGGAGTGATTGTTCCGACATTTGCTTCAACATGGAACCAGCTGTCGTCCTCTTCCATATATTCGTCAATTGCGAACTTCATGATTGAAAAGTTATATACCTCTGCGTTTGTTGAGAACATAACTTCGGTGCCTGTAAGTCCGTATTCTGCAATGTAAGGATCAACATAGTCTGCCTTATCGGGCATTGTGTCGTCAGCCCAGTAAGGTGTAATTACAACTTCCTTATCGGACTTTTTGTAGTTCTTGGATCCCGAATATTCATAATCATAGAAGAGCGTAAAATCAATATCGACAACGCGCTCCTCAATTTCCATTGTATAGTCCCAGAAATCGTCGGCACTCATATCTGTAAGTTCAGCATCCGAGGGCGTAAGTACAATTTCATCGGCGGAATAAACGCTGGTTGTCATATCATCCTCAAAATATGTAAAAAGAAGCTTTTCAACTCCAAGTTCGCTGCTTCCTGCCTTGAGTGCATATACAGCCACAAGTGTGCTCATAGCTCCCATTGAACCATACTCATAAAGAGTGCCGTCATCAAGAAGTGCGAACGCATCTCTGCTGTAGCCCTCTACCAAAAGAACAGGCTTTCCACCGTTCCAGGTATAAGCTGCAAGAATGTTCTTACCATGTGTTGCGTCTTCATCGTTCTCAACAATTATAAGCTCTTCCGTGCCATCGCCGTTTATATCCTTAACAGCATATCCGAAAGCCTTAAAAGCATTGTCTTCCTTATAGTCGTAAGCAAGTATCTCGCAAATACCGGTCATGCCTTCAGCATAATCGGGTTCATCATAATTAAACTCAAAAATATACTCATAGAGTTCATTAAGAAGTTCTGTGTAATCTGCAGTTTCGGGAACTACCGACCCACCGTCGGAAGATGTATCCTTACCTGTCGTATTCTTTCCCGACTCGTTATTTTTGTTATCTGTCGTGCCTGCATCCTGAGACACGGAAGTTGTGCCGTCTTTCTTATCGTTTGAGGAATCAGCTCCGCCATTACCGCAGCCGGCAAGCATTGATGCACCAAGTGCAAAAGAAAGCACAAGTGCTAAAAATTTTCTTTTCATCTTTTCTCCATTCTTTCTCCGGTAATCCCGCATAGCAGTTTAACCGACCTATAAACATACTCTTTGCAAACAATTGTTGTTCATTATAGCATCACAAAAGCCTTTCAGCAACCATACTTTCAATTATTTAATTTAAGCTTTAGAAGTATCATATTCTTATATTACGCAAAAAACGTGACCGGTTGTATCAACACTCCGGCCACGTCTAAAATCGTATAGAATATTACAACAATTATAAATTCTTAATAATCTCGTCACGTATATCATCATTAAGGTCATCGATGATACCGAAATCCATTTTTTTGTAAGTCCATGCACTTCTTACAATATTGTATTTATCAAGAACCTTATGGATGTCCTTATACCATGCAAGTGTGCTCTTTCTGTCGGCCTGATCGATAACACCGTACTCACCACAATAAAGCGGAATGTCATACTTTTCCATAATCTTAAGCGCACCCGTAAGATCATGTTCAAAGAAGCTTTCATCAATAACTCCGTCCGTAAGACCTTCAAATTGCGCATCATAATCGGTTCCAAAAAGTCTTAATGACTCGCTTCTTAACTCAGAAACAGGAAGCTTGTACTCAATGTGATATCCCTTAGGCATCTGCGAAACCCATCCGGCATTCTGGTGTGTGAACACCATAGGATCATAGCAGTGGAAAGTATATACAACATTCTCGTCTACAGGCTTGGGCAAAAGCGAAAGTCCGAAAATGCTGCTGTTATACACGCCACCGATAATAATGGTCTTCTCCGGAACAATTTTATGAATCATTTTAATTGTCTCAGTCGAAATTCTGTTCCAAGGCTCAGCCATTCTAAGCTCTGTAACCTCGTTAAGAAGTTCAAAAGCAACAATTTCTTCCTTACCATATCTTCTTGTAAGCTCCATCCAGAGATCTTTAAACATCTGCTGAAGCTTCTCATCGGTAAAGAAACTGCAATACTCTGCATCATCAAAAATGAATCCGCAGCACTTATGAAGATCAAGAACTATCTTAAGCCCGAACTCCTTGCACCAGGAAATACAGTCATCAATATGCTTAAAACCGCTCTCAACAAAGCTTCCGTCCTCGTTCTGAACAACGTTGTAGTCAAGCGGAAGTCTTACATGATCAAGTCCCCAGCTCTTGATAGTCTCAATATCTTTCTTTGTAATAAAAGAGTTATAATGCTCCTCGTTGTAATGGTCTCTGCACTGTGAAAGCCATCCCCCCAGATTAACGCCCTTTAAGTAACCTTCCAAACGTTTCATATAATATCTCTCTCCATTCCGTGCCCGTAATCGTTTTCGTACTACGCAAAAGAAAAAGGACACGCCTCTCGTGTCGATACACTCAGTATCTGCAACATTATAGCATGTCCCGTGTTTATCTACAATTAATCCTAACAGTTTTATTAAACAATTTTTAGTGGATTGTAAAGGTTAGCTGTGTTCCGGAGTCAATCTCTAATGGATTGCAAAGTCTATCTGCGTTCCGTAATCAATATCCGCGAATGGATTGACAACAGAAACGTGCTCTCCGTTTGCGTTAAGGTAATAGCAAGTCTGTGTTTTGTTATTGAAGTCAGCCTCCACTACAAGCCCAATGTGACTGGCTTCATTCTCATCGTCCTCAGACTGTACGTAGCCCGGTTTGCTTACCATAAGACTCGAAAAAAAGAAATCTGTAAGGTATCCCTTATAAGTCCCCTCTGCATACTTCGGATTATAAGTAAGTTTTTCATTCGGTGTAACCTTACCGGGTTCAAAAATCAGCAGTTCATGCTGATGTGCGCAAAGGTTCATATCAATATTCATCGAGTTAAGAATGTCTGTAAGTTCGGCCTTTATCGCCTCATGATTGTGCCTTGCATTTACATACACAATCGGAATATGGCAGATTACCATGTTATATGAGCTTTCCAGATATTCTCCCGATTCTTTTTCTTTTTGCAGGAACTCGGTCTGGGCCTTTCTGTAATCGTCAAAATGCGCCGTTGTATAATATTCCCACCAATCATCATCATGGTCTTCGCCTATATCAAGGACAAGCGCATAAACATCCGCCAGCTTCACCGAATAGTAAAATTCACCGTTTTTGCTTCCCACGTACTTGTAGAACTGTTCCGCGTAAGCGCCCTTTATCTCATGATTTCCACGGGCATATATTACCGGGTACTCACCCTTTGTAATGTCAAAAGCAACACGATTTACAAAATTTGCATCCCAAAAGCGGTCTATCATTGAAAGCGTATCGCCGTTTATAACAAGAAGATCTATATCAGAAGTATTTGATGCAGTTTTAACCGTGCCCTTTCTGTTTGCATGAATATCAGAAAACGCAAGGTACTTAAATCCGTCGGAAGTGTCTACCGGCCTGAAATTATATTCTTTTGACTTTGTTTTACCGAGAAAGCCTCCGAAAGGTCCCCTGTAAATTACACTCTGCATACTTACGGTATATTTCCCCGCTTTATCAAGCACTTCCATCGGAACACAAACCTTATGCACCCTGTCCGCGGATTTCTCGCTGCCGTTGTAAAGGTCATAATACTCCACACCATCTACCGTTACCGTTCCTATGCTTTTTGCCGAGCCCGAAAAAACAATCTGGTACTCATCTTCAACAGCGTAAACAACCGGCTCGTACAACATTATGTTAACCTTGGATCCGACTAAAATGACTATTGAAACCGCCACAACAGCGCAAATAACAAATACCTTGAAGCCTTTGCTTTTGGCCTTTGATGACTTAGGATAAGCAAAAAGTAGCCAATATAAAAAGGCGACAGCCAATACCACAAGCATTGTCTCTGCAAAATTCACTACGGCAAATCTCACATATTTAAGCCCGCCAAACATAACAACAGCGGCTATAATCAGGCAAAAAACAATCTCAATTATTGTATAAACCATCGGGTAACGATTACCCTTGTCCCTTTTAATGGCTATAAACTCGCTTATTGCCACTGCAAGAAACAGTACAAAAACAATAACCGGAACGTAATAAAGAATTATAGGTTTGCCCGTCTTGTACCCAAGTGTGCTGCTTATTCCGCTCCAGCACTGCCGGAGCGAAATGAAAGCTACTGTATTGATAATTGCAAGAATGAAGCTGAAGGTTTTAAGGAATTTTTTCATGATAGTCTCCATTGGGGGATGAAAATGCGCTGATGATAAACATGCATATTTATCATATCATTTTCGCAACTTCTCATCAATTTTTCCTATCAGAAATGCATACCGTTTTCATTCATTTTTGATATCTTCTTTTTTCAATCAGATTCTTCGCTTTTAATTTCTTTACTCTTTTTAATTTCTTTACTTTTTTTAATTTCTTTACTTTCTTTCTTCGGTTCTTGCCACAATCCTGCCTTTATCAAAGACGATTTAGGAAGATATCCGGAGGGTTCAACATAATCAAGTCCTTTCATTTTTTATGCTCCTTATATTTTTTATTCTTTTGTACACTGCTCATAAAACCTGCATCCGAGGCAGCACTGTCCGCATCGTTTTTCTTTAATACGTTTTTTTCGTCTTAGCCAATAAATCAATCTATTCATATATACTCTCCCACTTTAACAAGTATTCGAATCGAAACTGCACCCCGGACAAAATATATCATCGTCCCCCATTACACTGATAATGTCCGGGGCGCAAGGAAATCAGCTTTTTCTTTTCTTTACGAAATCCAGATTAAACGGCAATCCCTCTTTCAATCCGTCATGCGCTGATTTATCAAGTACATAGTCACGGGTAGACTCGATAATCTCATATACTCCAGCTTCTACATTAAATAAATCCTCAATGTACAGAGTATCGAAGCCAAGTTTGCGAACTATTCTTGCCGTTGTGTCTGAATCGCCGAATGCCATTTCGTCTATGTACTTAACCTCAGCATCGATTGCATCTTTAATGATTTTTTTCATAAGTACCTCCATTCGGTCCGCTGATTATTTAAGTTCATAGTCAGCATTGAATCGATTCTTCATCAATTTGCACAGCTCTGATAAATAATCCAGTTTCACCTGATACATCACATCCGGTGACGGACAGATATCATACCCTCCAACCGGACTTTCTCTTGAAAACATCATTTCTTCGAGTTCCTTAATCTCTTCAACAAGATTATTCTTTTCCTCAATCAGCACGTTGTATGGCTCGTCCTCTAAAACACTGACGTAAGCCGATGGACATAGCATCATAGTTCTTTCCTCCTGTGATTTGGTTTTTGTTTTTTTAGCTTCGCTTTGCCTACCGGCGCTGCTCTGCCTGTGTCTGAAAAAAGCGTACAAAAAAACAAGTCCCTTTGTACGGACTTGTTCTCGGTATTTTCGCGGTATTTTTCACGCAGTTCTTTTGGGTGTTCCCAAAACTATTTCTTTGCAAGCTTTTCCAATTCCTTCATATACTTTACAGATAGTTTGGAAATCTTATCCAACATCTTCTGCTCCGCTTTGTCGACCTTGCCGTCATCCTTTGTGGCAGCCATTTTGCATGAGCTCACAAAATTCTTTGTTGCAAGTATTTCATTGGTAATTTCAAGACTTATATGCTGATTCATATTTAATCCCCCCATTTAAGTATCTATGTGGTGTAGCATAATATAGTACCGCTATACTCTTACTTTACTTCAGTTCTTAATATATCGCTACAGATTTTTACAATTTTTAAAGGAGGACTGTATATTTAAAATCGTATATTTAAGATTACAAACTTCTTGTAATGCCGCTAGCGTAATATAATTTCATAATTTAATCGTCTCAATATTAGAACTCTCTTCAATGGTTGCCTATACTATAGTGAATAAAATACCTTTGCCTCTACACGAATCAACAGAATCTCTTATATCTTTTTCATCTTAAAAATTCCCCATTTTCTTACAGTAATCTTACAATTCAATAGATATCCTTAAGTTACCCCCAAGCGCATCAGCAATACGATTAAGCGTATTTACCGACGGATTGGCGACCCCTCTCTCAATCTTAGATATGTCCGACTGGTCAATACCTGTGCGCTCTGCAAGTTCCTTCTGTGATAATCCCGACGTTTCTCTTGCCATACTCACAGCATATCCTGCGCATACATTTGCGGAAAGTTTTTTTATCCCGATTGTTTCTCCATCTTCATATACTGTTTCAACATCTACATCAATCTCATCATTCCATACAATTCCGTATGAACCGGTTAGTTTCCCCGAAACAAAAAAGTCTCTTTCTTTCAACGCTTCAAGTATCGGATACTTTTCAAAAAGATTCGCCATATCATATTGTTTTATTTCGCCACTTTGAAACGTCACTTCCATGACGGTGCCATCCCCAAATGACAAGTCAACAGCTTTATGAAACATATTAAATCAGTGGTGGAAGCTTCCTGTGTTTTTCAGTCTCCCACATTTCCTCCAGTTCCTTTCTGTATTTCAGGACAAACTCCTTCACCAGAATCTGCGCTTTAACAGGGAACTCTCCTTCCATGAGTTCTCCTGTTTCAATCAGAAACGGCGCATCATAATCCTGTGTTATCGCATGAATATGCGGAGGATTATGCTCCTTATTCCTTAAATACATGATAATAATAATTCCGTAAAAATGACTAATTGTAGGCATTCATATTTCTTCTCGTCAGGCACCGCCATTATAAGGGATATATCCCCTTATTGTCAACGTCATGCATATTATGCCCGCCATTTAAAATATCCGGCAAAGTATCATATTGGGATTGTAATAAAAGCCGTCTGCACCACAGTAGGCACAGAACTATATGAATTATGTAAACTATTTAACTGACTAAATATCCAAAATTAAATTTTTATCAGCATACATTTATGTGTTATGTCAACCATACGACTGGCTAAATAACAAAAAAATGAATTTTACCAGTACATTTTACCTCATCATGACTGGTAAATTTTGCAAATCACAATTTTAGTCAGCAACTTTAAGGCACGATTGACTGATAAAATTACAATATTCCCGTTTTAGTCTGTACTTTTTCTTTTTAAACGACTGGTAAAATTCACTGATTGATAATTTAGCCGGTCACAACACTAAATAAACGCCCGACAGTGACTGGTAAAATTCGCTGATTGATGATTTAGCCGGTCACAACACTAAATAAACGCCCGACAGCGACTGGTAAAATTCACTGATTGATGATTTAGCCGGTCACAACACTAAATAAACGCCCGACAGTTACTGGTAAAATTCGCTGATTGATGATTTAGCCGGTCACAACACTAAATAAACGCCCGGCAGTGACTGGTAAAATTCGCCGATTGTTGATTTAGCCGGTCACAAAGCTAAATGAGCGCCCGGCAGTGACTGGTAAAAATGAGATTTCATGAATATAGTAAGTCGGGCACTGAAATCACCATTTTCTATTCCGAATTAACGCAATCAATTTTCCATTTCAATAGAAGTTTCTTCATTACACGCATTATTAATGCGATCATACCTCACACAAATCACAATTGCGCAGACAATAAATACTCCATACATCACATAATTTATAAGAAACAAAATAGCATTATACAGTGCTTCGTCGGCAACTCCACTCATAAAGTAATTCGGAATCTTACAGATGATATCCCATGCAATGTGAATTCCGATTACAAGCCAAAGATTGCTTGTCAGCATATATATTGCTGCCACCATCATTCCCCAAATCATCGTATCAAGTCCCCACAGAAGGCAGGCCATGATATCCCTTCCGAAAATGAAATTCATAAGGTGCGACAATCCGAACACAAGCCCCGTCACGCCAACAATTGCAAGCCTTCCCCGCACAGTTTCCTTATACTTTGCAAGCAAACCGCTCATCAGTATACCACGACACACAACCTCTTCAAAAAAGCCTGATCCGATTTGAGTCAGCCATATTGTCAGAAAAGAAATCATATATGCCGGTGTCAGTTCTTCTGCGCAGAAAAGCTCTGAAATAAAAAGCAGGAAGCATATTATAAAAGGAATGCAAAACAGTGTGGCTTTTCTTGAAATCTTTCCGCAAAAAATCGGTTGCAGATTGCCCATGTAAAATGCGATTAAGGCTAACATTCCAAGAAATCCCACGCCCATTCGGATGCCAAAGTCATAATATACCCAGTTTGCCCCCCAAGAGAGATTCGTATACTTCCAGATAAACCACTCAATCATATAAAAGGTAACTTCCAGTACCATTGCTGTCACGATTCCCGTTGCAACCGGATTGTTCCTGTATAATCCATTCAACTTTTTAATCATGTATAATCCTTTCACTGTCCCCGGCCTGTACTATTCCAAAAGATTCTGATTTCACCATTTGTTAGCATACCCCAAATCCCTGTAAAAACAAAGCATTATATTAATAGCCCTATGATAAACTACCGATGTATATGCAAAGGAGCACACCATGAAAATAAGATTTAATCTATTACTTGGAATAATAATTGCAGGTTGCATGCTTTCAGGCTGTGAAAGCAGGACTGTAACGGAAACTGTATCTGAGGAAACCATGCAGGAGGCAAAAGAAACCGTTCAAAAGACAAATGAAACCCTGCATGATTCAAAAGGAACCTCCAACCGGGAGGATTCTTCCATTAACGATACAGCGTCTGAAAAAGAATCGGCAAAAGAAATAAATCCATATGAAAATACCATTTCCGCAAAAACAAAGGAGCATGCAAAAGCTTTTAAATCCTTAGACGAGCAGTATGCTTCCTGGCGAGGCGCACACGTAAATAGTAAATTCGAGTACGCCTGGGTAACCGTCGAGCCTTATGTATCTAAGATGAATGATTATGTGGAAGCTTATGACGCCGTAGACTGGGCACTTGTTGAAGCCTCGTCAGAGTTTGATGAAAAAACTTTTGATGCCATTGCCGATGCCGGATATAATTTTGTCCGTATACCGCTTGATACAAGATTTTTCTTTACCGACGATAAGTATTTTAATGTTGACTCAACCGGTGAAACCTGGAATGGTGATATTAAATATTACAATGCTGCCAACTGGGAAGACCTCGACAGGGCAATCGGCTGGTGCATTGGCAGAGACATCCATGTGTGTATCGATGTTCATTCCACGCCCGGCGGATTTATGATAGGTGGGGATGAGGAAGAAAGTCGCAAAGGCCTGTTTAGTACCGATGACTCGGCCAACGCAGACATTTTCCTTGAATTCTGGAGTCTTGCCGCAAAACGCTATCAGGATATCGATGCAAAAGCCTTAAGCTTCAACCTCTATAACGAGCCTCCTTCATTTATGCACGAAAGACAGGATGATTATGCGAAGCTTATGCTGAGTGCCATTGACAAAATACGCATCGAGTCTCCCGAAAGGCTGATATTCGTTGACACACTTAACTACTCGACCTGCGGATTTGACAGTATTGAAATGTTTTCCGAAGTTGACAACCTGATTTTCAGTTTTCACTATTACTCAGATTATCAGTGGTCAACAGATGAAATGCTTGACGGAAACTGGAAAGAAGAATGTGACCGAAGAATTGCCGATTATAATGACTGGGCTGAAACTAACGGCGTAAAATGGATGCTTCAGGAATACGGCATTCAGTCTGACATCCACGCTTTAGAAACACAACTTGAATACATTCAATACGTAACCGAGTGTGTAGCAGGCTACGAAGTTCCCTATTGCCACTACGGCTTTGCAACCGGAACTCCGTTCAATCTTTATAATGGCGAAAGCATAACCGATCCCGAACTCGTGGCTCTTACGGCAAAATAATACCCGCCCCTATTTAACACATGCCAAATTGCGTAAATCAGGCCATTTTACGCCTGCTTTACGCTTTTGTATTTGTAATTTAACCGAAAACATGGAGAGATTCTTTATGATTTTTCTTTGGCTCTCGCCTTTATACATTCTGACAAATGCATATTACATATATGAAATCTGCAAATGGCTGACGGCAGTCGGGAATGCCATTGATTTCGAAAAGAAGAAAAATTTCATAAAAACAGCGGCCAAGACCCTCAAAATAATCTTTGCCGTTTGCTGGAGTGTAGCCTCGCTTTCAATCTACATGGGCTTCCTTCTTCCTTCGAAAAGTGCAGACGGAATGCACTTTCTTTTGCCTTCATTAAAAAGAATATTCAAAGTAATCGGTAACTACCATCTGGGCATTTTCATATATATGGGCATGGCCTTTATTGTTGTTCTTACATGCCGGTTTTTAGAATTAATTATCTGCAAAATCTGTAAAAAGAAACTGATTAAAGACTCTTTCAGATTTAACATTCGCCGCTCCGTTCTTGGGCTTGTATATGTTTCTTTCGTCATCTGCATCACACTTATAGGCGTGCATCAGGCCCGTGATATCAAGACAAATTCCTATGAAATAACAGTACATAAATCCGCTGCCGGTCATGACAGTCTTAAGATTGTCTTGGTTGCCGATTTGCATCTTGGCTACAACATCGGATGTGCACAGATGGAGAAAATGGTAACGCTCATTAATAATGAAAATCCCGATTTGGTCATCGTTGCAGGCGACATTTTTGACAATGAATACGAGGCGCTCGATGATCCCGAAAAATTGGTTTCCATCTTGTCCTCGGTTCAAAGCAAATATGGCGTTTACGCGGTATACGGTAATCACGATGTGAGCGAAAGAATAATCGGTGGCTTTACTTTCAACCATGACGATCCCCAAAAGGGAAGCTCCGACGAAATGGACAAGTTTGTGGAAAGATGCGGCTTCAATCTTTTAATGGATGAATATGCGCTTATTGATGATTCTTTCTATATCTACGGACGCCCGGACTATATCAAGCCCGGCAAAACAATTGACGTACGGAAAACTCCGTCGGAAATTGCCTCGCTTCTTGACATGACAAAGCCAGTTATCGTTATTGACCATGAGCCAAGAGAATTATCCGAGCTTGCTAATGCCGGAATCGACATTGATTTATGCGGACACACTCATGACGGTCAGTTCTTCCCAATGAACATCACCAGTCGCTATTTCACCTGGGAGAATTCAGCCGGTTTACTTATTAAGAAGAACATGTCCAACATCGTAACCTCCGGTGTCGGCCTCTTTGGGCCAAACATCCGTATCGGTACCGATGCCGAAATATGTTCCGTTGTTGTTTCTTTTGAATAAAAGTAAATCTTGACTTTTCGAACGTATGTTTGTATGATATTTTCAAGAGGTGAACATATGTACGATATTCAAGTCAAATCAGACATTCAGCATAAATTGGAAATACTGGCAGACGCTGCCAAATATGATGTTGCCTGCACATCAAGCGGAGTTAGCAGAAAGGGCAAAGAAGGATATCTTGGCAATTCCTGCTCCTGCGGAATCTGCCACTCCTTTGCTGCGGATGGCAGATGCATTTCTCTTTTAAAAATTCTTATGAGCAATCACTGTGTTTATGACTGTAAGTACTGTCTCAATCGCAGGTCCAATGATCACGAGCGTGCCACCTTTACTCCCGATGAAATATGCAATCTTACTATAGAATTTTACAAGCGTAATTATATTGAGGGACTGTTCTTAAGTTCCGGTGTTCTTAAAAGCCCCGAGTTTACCATGGAGCTTATTGTTGAAACTCTTAAAAAGCTTAGAAGCGTTTATAGGTTCAACGGTTACATTCATGTAAAAGCTATCCCTGGTGCTCCCGACGAACTCCTTGCAGAGGCAGGTCTGTATGCCGACCGTATAAGCCTCAATCTCGAGTTGCCTAACAGTGCAAGTCTTCAGAAACTGGCTCCTTCCAAAAGTTTTAATAACATTGTACGTCCTATGGCCCGTATAAGCGATACCATCGCCACTCACCGCATTGCATCGGGCAAGGATGCCTTATTTGAACGTCATCATATCAACAAAAAGCTCGAGCAGAGCATCTTCTCAGAGATGAAAATTGAAAGTTCCGCCGGCAACAATCTTCTCGTTCCTTACAAGGGCAAGGACCGTGATTTGTCTCGTGATTTCGCACCTGCAGGCATGAGCACTCAGATGATTGTCGGTGCCACTGATGACACTGACCTTGAGCTTATTACCGTTACACAAAATCTTTACAAAACCTTTGATTTAAGGCGCGTCTTCTTTTCCGCTTACGTTCCGTTAAATGATGATCCGGCACTACCCGACAAAGATACAAGTGTTCCTCTCCTTCGTGAACACAGGCTCTACCAGGCGGACTGGCTGTTAAGGTATTACGGCTTCCACGCCAATGAACTTTTGAGCGAAGACCGTCCCAACTTCAACGAGCAGATTGACCCTAAATGTGACTGGGCAGTAAGGCACCTTGATCAGTTTCCCGTTGAAATTAACCGTGCAAGCTATGACTGTCTTTTAAGAGTGCCAGGCATTGGCCCTACCAGTGTAAAACGTATTATGAGTGCACGCCGATATGGAAGCGTAAACTTTGATATGCTTAAGAAGATGGGCGTAGTGCTTAAGCGTGCT
>JAZQOL010000045.1:0-51616 GCA_045627845.1 Lachnospiraceae bacterium
ACAGCCATGTGTACAAGATGTTCATTAACTTCTACACCGAAAACTGCATCGCTTAAGTCGATCTTTTCAACTTCCTTGCCTTCCATATTATAAACAGCTACTTTTGCCATCTTAATGGTCCTCCTTCCGATCTTTATTAAGCGTTAGCCTTAACGGTTTCTTTAATAGTAACTAAGGCTTTCTTAGGTCCGGGTACAGCGCCCTTAACCAGTAATAAGTTGTTTTCAACATCAACTCTTACTACCTCAAGGTTCTGAACTGTAACCTTTACGTGTCCCATGTGACCGGGCATTCCTTTTCCCTTAAATACACGGCTGGGTGAAGAACATGCACCGTTGGAACCCTGATGACGATGGAACTTGGAACCATGCTTCATAGGTCCTCTGTGCTGACCTAATCTCTTGATTGCGCCCTGGAATCCTTTACCCTTTGAAATAGCGGTTGCATCGATCTTGTCGCCTTCAGCGAAGATGTCTGCCTTGATTTCTGCGCCAAGTGCATAGTCGCTAACGTTTTCAAGCTTGAACTCTCTAACGTATCTCTTTGTAGTAGTACCGGCCTTGTCGAAGTGTCCCTTCATAGCCTTGTTAACGCCATGAGCATGAACGTATTCCTTCTTGCCGTTTGCGTCCTTGTTGATGATTCTTTCCTTCTTTTCAGCAAAACCAACCTGAACTGCTTCATAACCATCGTTCTCAACAGTTTTGATCTGTGTTACTACACAGGGTCCTGCCTGAAGTACTGTAACAGGTACGAGTGTACCGTCAGCGTTGAAGATTTGAGTCATTCCGACTTTTGTAGCTAAAATTGCTTTCTTCATTTTTCCTCCTTGTTTCTACAGCGGAATGCATCAGCATTCATTCTAGTAGAGGTTCTTTCTTAATAATAATGTGTTGCGATGAATTACTTCATCTTAATATCAATGCTTACACCTGCAGGCATTTCTAATCTCTGAAGTGCCTCGACTGTCTTAGGTGTAGGAGTAATGATATCGATAAGTCTCTTGTGGGTTCTCTGTTCGAACTGTTCTCTTGAATCCTTATACTTGTGAACAGCGCGGAGAATTGTTACAACTTCCTTTTTAGTAGGAAGCGGAACAGGTCCACTAACCTGGGAACCGTTCTTCTTAACGGTCTCGATGATTTTCTTAGCAGATGCATCAACCAACTGGTGATCATATGCCTTGAGTGTGATTCTCATTACTTGACTTGCCATAAAAAAAGTCTCCTCCTTTTCGTACTTTCGAATCTAAGTACGACAAGTGGCGACTGTACACTTTCCCGTGCGTGTCCTGTTCTCTTGAAATTTTAGAAGAACACCCAAGCATTCTTCCTCCCAATCGAACGGCTTTTGCACGTCGTTTCTACTATGTTGTAGACAGTTGCTTTGTACAGTGACTTGTCGTCAGTTTACATGACTTTCGCTCCACGGAAAACCTGCAATCGGTATGTACTTACCGAGTTGCAGCAACCTCACGCTTCATAGCTATCATGCCACAGCAATCGTTATATTACACCAAGTCACTGTAAAATGCAAGCATTATTTTAAAAATTTTTTATTCGCTTCTAAGCCATCTTCCGCTGGCCCCACACGGAAGCACCAATCCGCTGTCGGTAACCGGCAGTCCGATTTCATCAGCTCTAACCGTACCGGGGTGTTTTTTTTCAATTGCTGTGCTTAACATATAGCTAAGTACAGCAGGCTGAAGTCCTGTAGTATAACTGTTTATCAAAAGAAAGAGTGCATCTTTTGAAAGAAGTTGTTCACATAACTCAATAAAAGGAAACACACTTTCCTCTATCTTCCAAACTTCTCCTTTTGGACCTCTTCCGTATGAAGGAGGGTCCATAATGATTGCATCATATTTATTGCCTCTTCTGATTTCTCTCTCAACAAATTTACCGCAGTCGTCTACAAGCCATCGAATCTTTGCATCTTCAAGCCCTGACGAAACAGCATTTTCTTTTGCCCATGAAACCATGCCCTTGGATGCGTCCACATGAGTGACCTCTGCACCTGCAAGTGCCGCTGCAATTGTGGCGCCGCCCGTATATGCAAAAAGATTAAGTACCTTTATGGGCTTATCGGGATTCTTTTCTTTTTCTTTCTTTATAATAGAAGAAAACCAATCCCAGTTTACCGCCTGTTCAGGAAAAAGTCCCGTATGTTTAAACGCAAAAGGTTTCAAATGGAACTTTGCTCCGTTTTCATACGAAATCATCCATTCATTGGGAAGATTGAAAAATTCCCATTCTCCTCCGCCCTTTGAACTTCTGTGATAGTGACCGTTTAATTTATTCCATGCTTTGTTTGTCTTAGGTGTATTCCATATTACCTGGGGATCAGGTCTTAACAGAGTATACTTTCCCCAACGTTCAAGTTTTTCACCGTTTGATGTATCTATTACTTCGTAATCTTTCCAGTTTCCTGCTATCCACATATATGTAACCTTCTGACACCTTTAAAGTAAAAAAGGCGAGGACAATGTCCTCGCCCCAATTTTTATAAGGGATAAAATTACTTAAGAGTAACCTTAGCGCCAACTTCTTCAAGAGACTTCTTTAATGCTTCTGCATCAGCCTTTGAAGCAGCTTCCTTAATTACCTTAGGAGCAGCCTCAACGAGGTCCTTTGCTTCCTTAAGTCCAAGGCCTGTAGCTTCACGTACAACCTTGATAACCTTAACCTTTTCAGCGCCTACTTCTGTTAATTCAACGTCGAACTCGGTCTTTTCTTCTGCTGCTTCTGCAGGGCCAGCTGCTGCTGCAACTACAACGCCTGCTGCTGCGGATACACCAAACTCTTCTTCGCAAGCTTTTACTAAGTCATTTAATTCCATAACGGATAACTCTTTGATAGCATCAATGAGTTCCTGAGCTGTTAATTTAGCCATTTTAAAATCCTCCATTTAATAATTGATTATTGTTGTTACCTGTTAAGCTTATGCCTCTGCAGGTGCTTCTGCGGGTGCTTCTTCAGCAGCGGGTGCCCATTCTCCGGCGCCGCCCTTTTCAGCGATCTGCTTAATAACACGAGCAAAGTTGGTAATAGGAGACTGCAAGCTTCCAAGTAACTTGGAGATGAGCTCGTCTCTTGAAGGGATAGTAGCAACTGAGCTGATTCCCTGTGCGTCATAGTAAGTTCCCTCAACTACGCCGCCTTTGATTTCAAGTGCCTTTGCATCCTTAGCAAACTTAGCGATTACTCTTGCGGGAGCTGTTGCATCAGTCTTGCTGATAGCAATAGCTGTAGGTCCTTCAAGTACAGGAGTGATAGACTCGAAATCAGTGCCTTTGATAGCAGTTGTGATGAAAGTGTTCTTGTATACTTTATACTGTACACCTTCTGCACGTAATGCCTTACGAAGTTCAGTATCCTGAGCAACTGTAAGTCCTCTGTAGTCTACAACTACGATTGACTGAGCGTCTTTAATCTGTTCGGAAATTTCCGCAACGATTGCCGACTTAGCGCTGAGAATTGACTGATTGTGACAATTACTAGCCATTATTTTACCTCCTTATAAAATTTGCCGAACAGGAGATTCATATAAAAAATCCCTCTGCACAAGACAGAGGGATTCGTAAATAATCAATACTCACTGGTTCCTCGGTAGGCGGTTATCTTACGCAGGTAAATCCTGCACCTACTGTCTTCGGCCTTGTATAAATTATCATACCGACAAGATTGTGTCAAGAAGTTTCTTCAAGTCGATAAAATAAACATATTTTGCAAAAGAATATTAGAACTTAGCAACGTTCATGCGTACGCCGGGTCCCATTGTGGTAGCCATTGTAGCTGACTTAATGTACTGTCCCTTCAATGCTGAAGGCTTAGCCTTAAGGATTGCATCCATAAGAGCATCGTAGTTCTGCTGTAATGCTTCTTCTGTGAAGGAAGCCTTACCAACGGGAACGTGAATGATGTTAGCCTTATCAAGACGGTACTCAATCTTACCGGCTTTGATTTCGTTAACAGCCTTTGTAACGTCCATTGTTACTGTACCAGCCTTAGGGTTGGGCATCAATCCCTTAGGTCCTAAAACCTTACCAAGACGACCAACAACACCCATCATGTCGGGAGTAGCAACTACAACGTCGAAATCAAGCCATCCATCGTTCTGGATCTTGGGAATAAGCTCATCTCCGCCTGCGTAATCAGCGCCTGCTGCAAGAGCTTCATCAAGCTTGGGTCCCTTTGCAAATACTAAAACTTTAACGGTCTTACCTGTACCGTTAGGAAGAACAACGGCGCCACGGATCTGCTGTTCAGCATGACGTCCGTCACAACCTGTCTTTAAATGTAATTCAACTGTCTCATCAAATTTAGCAGTTGCTGTCTTTTTAACTAATGCGATTGCTTCAGCAGCCTCGTAGTACTGAGAACGGTCAACGAGCTTAGCTGCTTCAACATACTTCTTACCATGTTTCATTATATTATCCTCCTAAGCCCTTATTACTGTTCTACTGTAACGCCCATGCTTCTGCATGTGCCTGCGATCATGCTCATAGCTGCTTCAATGCTTGCTGCATTGAGGTCTTTCATCTTAAGCTCAGCGATTTCCTGAAGCTTTGCCTTAGAAATGGTAGCAACCTTTGTCTTGTTAGGAACGCCTGAACCAGACTTAATGTTGCAAGCCTTCTTAATAAGAACAGCTGCAGGGGGAGTCTTTGTGATGAAGCTGAAGCTTCTGTCTGCATAAACTGTGATGATAACAGGAACGATTGTATCGCCCATGTCTGCTGTCTTAGCATTGAACTGCTTTGTAAACTCAACGATGTTTACACCCTTCTGACCAAGAGCAGGTCCTACAGGGGGAGCAGGTGTTGCTTTTCCGGCAGCGATCTGTAACTTAATGTAACCTTCTACTTTCTTTGCCATATTGGCACCTCCTAATAAATATGTGGTCATCGCGTCTTATCTGCGAAACGCAGCGACACTCCCACGTTAGTGGATTCTATTAAGGGAGATATCTCCCTCCGGTTTTACCGGAAACCTTTTCAGAAGAAAAGGCAAATAGACTAATTCATTGCACGAACTTCTGCAAAGCTTATCTCTACAGGAGTTTCTCTGCCGAATAATTCGACATTGATTGTTGCTGTCTGCTTGCCGTAATCCATACGGGTAACAACACCAACGGTGTCTTTCCATACGCCTGCAACAACAGCAATTGTGTCGCCTTCCTTGAAATCAACGGAAACATTCTCCGTACGAATTCCGAGAGGCTTCATCTCTGCTTCGGTAAGCGGAACCGGCTTGGATCCGGGACCAACGAAACCTGTAACGCCACGTGTATTTCTAACAACATACCATGTGTCGTCGTTCATAACCATTTTAACAAGAACATAACCGGGGAACATTTTCTTCTGGGAAGTCTTACGAACGCCGTCCTTAACTTCAACAACATCCTGAAGAGGCACGCGTACTTCCAGAATTTCTTCTTCAAGGTGACGGTTAGCGATTGTCTTTTCAAGGTTAACCTTAACCTTATTCTCATATCCGGAATAAGTATGTGCTACATACCAGTTTGCTTCTGCCATGAAACTACCCTCACTTTATGTTTACAATAAACTGTACGCCGTACTTAATAAGATAATCGAGTAATGCTACAATTACGCCGACTACCAAAGCCACGCCTGTAACTGCAACAGACTGTCTTAAAACGGATTCTTTTGAAGGCCATACGATCTTCTTGAACTCAACAGCAACAGTCTTGAAAAATCCGGGCTTTTTTTCTTTTTTAGAATCTGCCATGATAAACTCCTTATATTAGAAAAGAACCGATTATTTGGTCTCCTTGTGCATGGTGTGACGCTTGCAGAATCTGCAGTACTTCTTTGTCTCCATACGATCGGGATGAGTCTTCTTATCCTTTGTAGTATTGTAGTTACGCTGTTTGCACTCTGTGCATGCTAATGTGATCTTTGTACGCATAAAAATTGTCCCTCCGCGTATAATATTTCGAAAAATTTTAACACAAAAAAAAGAGCCTAAAATCTCTTCGCTAGCCTAATTTAACATAGTCGCGTCGAAGAGTCAAGAAGTTTTTTATTAAAAGCGCAATAAAAATAACAAGGCCGGCGATGCTTAAATACATTCCTTCCTTTAAATAAGAGAGCGTATAGTCAAACCGAATGCTGTGCTCTCCCGCCGGCACAACAACTGCCATAAAGCCGAAGTCAGCCTTAACAATCTCAGTTTCCTTATCATCCACGTAAGCTTTGAACCCGTCTTCATAAGGAACAGAGAAGAAAAGAAGATTTTCTTTTTTCATATTTACGGTTGCATCAAACCCATCATTTCTTGTTACAAACGAATCACACGTATTCGCTCTTAATATATTACAATATGAAGAAAAAGCGTCAAGGCTTATTACTCTTTTGTCAGAAATGTCTCCATGCTCAAAATATTTTGAATACTTTGCTGCATCTTCCTTTGAAAGAATAATGTTTCTTGCAAGAAGTCTGTCCTTTGCGGTTCCGGGCGCTTCGGATTCTATGAATTCATCTTCCGTCACATATGAGTCAAAAGAAAATCCCATCGGAATATAATTCTCGTTCTCGTAAAATACAAATCCCTGCGATCCGAAAGACTCGGAATATCCTTTAAGCTCGCTCATATCTTCCATATGTCCGATTATCTCAATCGAATTCATCGTATTCGTAAGATAATACTTTCCGGACAAAATCGCACGAAGACCGATTCTTGATGCCCACGGATGGCTTGTAACCTTTCTCGTCATTCCCATTGCCTCATAGAAATCTATCGTCGAGGAAGGAATTGTTGATATAAATGAAGTGATCGAATGTCCGTTTTCCCAGAACATCGGATAGTTATAAAAGTTTTCATCAGTCTCAACCCTGTAGAAATTCTCTTCCTTAGGAAGCGGAGACTCACCTTTAAGGACCTGGCTTATGAAGTCATCCTTCCTTTCCTTATCCATGAGAACAGTTCCTGTTATAAACATTGTAGCAGCCGTAAGATAACAAACAAGAGTCACGAATCTTCTTGTTGTCCTGTCGGATTTACCGGATATCTTCTTTATATATATGTACAAAAGAGCAATCATTACAGCACTGAAAATCAATTGTGAAATAAGTTGCTCATAGTTTTTAAGTCCACCAAGTACTGTCAGTTCGCCTTCATCGGTTTTTGCCGGCAAAAGACTCATTAGAGCAATTCCGACGGTTACAAAAGTAACAACATTCGCCCCGTGGAGAAGCTCCTCTACATTCTCAGGATTCTCTTTTCTTTCTTCAACTACTGACGCAGTCATCATGCTCATTATCAAAACCGGCATATAATACCAGCGTGCATAGTACTCGGCATTAAGCGCGGAAAAGAGTGCATTAAGAACCGGTATTGCAGCAAATATACCGACAGTAATCATAATTCTTCTCTGCCAGCATTTTTCACGATGAAGCCTGAAATATGCAATTACTCCGGCAAAAGAAAACATTGGGAGGTATGCTCCTATTCCCGACACTCTCGCCGCACCGGGATTCAGAAACGAATTAAGTCCCGAAACATCCGGAAGCATAAACACGTTCTTTATAATCGCCCAAAGAATAAGAGAGTCACCGTACGCAACAAAATCATACCCCATAAGTGTCTGTGAAAGCCGTCCGTTTCCAAGCGTATAGTATATCGCCGGAAGAATATATACTCCGGCCAGTAATACACCCGAAAGTCCTGAAAAGAAAGCTCTCAAAATATCCGCAAGTTTTTCCGTAAACTTTTTCTTTTCCGGAAAATATACAGTGAAATAATAAATTATGAGAAAAACAACCTGTCCCGTAAAAAAGTAATAATTGATGACCAGCATAAACGTCGTAAAAACGGTAAAGGCAAAAACCTTTTTCTTTTCCATAAGACGTTCAAACAGCACCAGGTACAGTGGGAAGAAAGCAATTGCATCGTGGAAATGGTTGAACACAAGAACAGCACCCTGGTATCCTGAAAACGCAAAAAGCAGTGCTCCGATAAAAGCACCGGTTTCTGTTTTCAGGTGTCTCTTCATATATGCATATGCTGTAACTGCCATTACTGCATACTTTAAAGCATTAAGCCACGGCATGACATAAGGAATGGCTGCGTTTGGGAATAATACGGACAGCCAAAAAAACGGGCTTCCAAAAAGATAAAAAGAGTAACACCCAAGGTAGCTTCCCCCCAGATCCGTTCCCCAGTCATAAAGAAACTCTCCGCGTCTGACTGCTTCATGAACATGCATATAAAACGGAATCTGCTGGATATCGTAGTCGCCATAGTATATCCAGATTCCCTTCGACATAATCAGCGAAGGCAAAAGAACGACCCCAAACATAATAAACGCGGTCACGAATACTTTTATATAGTTAATGTCAAATTTCTTTTCACTCATAGGCAAAATAATACCACATATCCTTTCATCGGGAAAGATATGTGGTATCAGCAATAACTGTTAAACATCATTCCGGTATATGCGCTCGTCACATATGGAGATGCGTAATTGTGACCGGGATTCTTGTAAGCCACGATTGTCCTGTCGGCATAGTGCATCGGGTTAAGAGAAACCTGATCGGCCTTTCGAAGCATAGAACCTGCAAACTGTTTCAATACACCGAGTTTTTCGGAAAGGTTGCCGTCATCGGTTGCTTCCATCAGCTTATCTTTATTAAGGGAAATCCTGCCACCCTCCCCAAGTTCAATCCCTATTTCGGAAAGTTCATCATGTCTTAGTGAAACAAGTGTTGCCATCTCATTGACAAGACGTCCTGACTTCGGATGAGCTTCGGAATACCGGTCCGCCGTATTAATGAACGAATTGTATCCGTCAACAAGTTCGGAAATATTGGATGCCATCGATTCAAGGTCTGCTTTAAGATCAATCAAAGCCTTGTCGTCAGAAGATGCGCTTGTTCTTTTAAGCGTAACCTCATATTGCTTGCCAACGGTAAACTTGTCACTTGAAGCCTCATGCTCGTTACCGTTTATAACAAACACGGAATTGGAAGCTTCCTTTGTAACATTGTCTATTCCAAAATAAGAAACCGAACCTTGCGTCTTTGATGTATTGTTATCTGAAATATTAAAAAGGTGTCCTCCATTTGAAGGTGTACCCGTTGCAAGTGATTCAATGTTCAGTCTGCTGTTTCCGCTACCGTCTTCCGAAACATATGCATTAAGTCCGATTCCGGCATTGGATATAAGTCTTGACAGTTTCTCCTGAACAGACTTATTGGTGTCATCGGAATTAATATTATACTGGAACTCATAATTCAATCCGTTGATACCTATATCAAAAGAATATGTGTCCGGAGCCATATACATAGCATCCGCAGGAATATACTTACCTTCGTTTTGCTGGTTTGATGAAAGTTTAAGAACTTCTATTTCAAGAGAAGGAACACCTTCACCCGAGTTATCTTCACCGATGTACTTGGCTGTCGCAAGCGAATCATTGGATGAATAAGCTACCTTTTTGTTAAGAAGTTCATCATCTGCGACTCCTCCAAGCGACGCAATTGTATTGTGGAAGGCTCTCGCATTTTCTTTAAGACCCACAGCATATTCTTTGGTCTCCTGTGACTTATCAACGATATACAGGGGAGCTTCCTTATTCATCTTGACAATGGAATTATAGACGCCGCGCAATTCGCTCTTTTTGTGCGTGTCGAACCTAGAATCCGTTTTAGGCGCATACGTCGTAAGATAATAGTTATAGATACTGTTAATAACAGCGTTGTTTGCCATAAGCTCCTCCTTTCTTCCTTGATAGGTATCGCACAATCCGTGTGCCTGCTCTTGGCCTGCAAAAGGGTAGACTATCACCCTAATTTGCCTATTTTTTGTTTCATAGTAACACATTGTTTCTGATAATGCAACTACTTTTTGAATTTTCAGAAAATTTACAAACAAACCGGCAGGATTTCTCCTGCCGGTCCATAATGCTGTATTAAATTAATAATATAATCAGTCGATGATTGTAATACGTCCCTGTCCGTAAGGATCAGCATACTCTTCGCCAACTGTTCCACCAAGTACATCAACGATGTAGTTGATAAGAACCTGGTTATCAATCATAACAGAATCCTGAAGGAATTTGTTATCAGCAAACATTGAGTATCCATCGCCCATATTCTTAAGCTTGTAGTCGTGACATGCAAGTGTGTAAGTCTTTGTAAGATCGATAGCCTCTCCGCCGATCATAATATCTTTAACTCTTGCTTCGCCTTCAACCTTAACGAACATCTTGTTTTCATCTGTAACAACAGGTGAAGGAACGTTAACGTCAATTGTGAATGTCATACCTGATACGTGTAAAAATCCGCCAAACTCTGAAGGAAGCTTGGAAGCACTCATCTCAAGAGCCTGATAAATCTCTTCGCCGGTAGTCTCAACTACACACATAGAGTTTCCGAAAGGATGAACCTTGATAATCTGTCCATAAGTGATGTCGCCTGCAGGAATGTTTGATCTGATACCACCGCCGTTAACGATAGCAACATCAGCACCTGACATAGCACGATAAGCATCTGCACAAAGGTCACCGAGGTTAGTCTCCTGAGAACGGATAATTCTAACTGCATTTCCGTCTGCATCCTTTGCTGTAGGATCATATACTGCAAGGTCAACATCTGTGTGAGCAACAACTTGGTTAACAAGTTCCTCGTACTGCTCCTGAATATCTGTAACAACGCTCTTTGTGGAATTACCGCTTACAGCGTTATCGTTAACAAGTCCGGAGTGAATCTCACCGAAGTTGTCGATAGTCATAACACCGATGTTGTTAAGCTTTGTACCTGTAGATGTAAGAATTACGTCCTTACCGTCTTTATTTTTAACCTTTTCCTCATTCCATACCGAGTGAGAATGTCCGTCAAGAACTGCATCAATACCTGTTGTGTTGTTGATAACTTCTGTAGACATCCAAGGTGAGCAGTCAGCTTCAGTTCCAAGGTGAGCCATAGCTACAACGAACTGAGCACCCTCAGCCTTTGCAGCGTCAACGGAAGCCTGAACCTGGTTGTATAACTTCTCGCCTGTTTCATCCTGGCAGAAGAAGTATACATACTCTCCGTTGTCATTCATGAAGTAAGCAGGTGTTGAAGATGTGAGTGTCTTAGGTGTGGAAATACCGATGAAAGCAATCTTTACGCCTTCTGCATCAATGATTGTGTAAGGAGCAAGAACCGCGTTGCCGTCCTTATCTACAAAGTTACATGAAACATAAGGGTAGTTAGCCTTCTTTGTAAGTTCAAGAAAACGATCCATACCGTAGTCAAACTCGTGGTTACCGGGAGTTGCAACATCGAAGCCCGCCTCGTTCATAAGATCAACAATGTATTCACCCTTTGAAAGAGTTCCTACAGTATCACCCTGAATGGCATCACCGTTATCAACGAGGATAACCTTGTGGCCAAGTGCTTCATAAGCATTCTTAACTGTTACGAGGTTCTGATAACCAAGATTGTCATCAATACCACAGTGTACGTCGTTTACATATAAAACAACGATGTCTTTGCTGATTCCCAAGCCTTTAGGAGCTGTATCACCACTGTTATCTGTAGCAGTGCTTACAACTGAAGCAGAAGTGGAAACACTTGTGCTGTCGCTTGTGGAAGCAGGAGTTTTGTCAGCACATGAAGCAAGAGCCAATACCATGATAGCCGACATTAAAATAGCGGATAACTTTTTCATTCCTTTTACTCTCCTCTTTTATTTTGTTTTGAAACATAGGTAATATAACACCCTATGGAAACTCTTGCAAGCCTTTCAACTATTTTAGGCGGACTCATTGTAGAAAATGAAATCGTCAAATGCTATACTCCTTATATCAGTTACAATCAGCAGATAATCATGAGTGAGGATGGTCCCGGCATGAAAATTCTTTTCTACCGCACAAACTGCATAACGGAAGAAGCAATCATGGAGCAGTTCTCTTATTTTGGTTTTGAGACAGAGTCTGTATCTGCGTTACATGGCAGTTCAAAAGCCGTTCCTTTCGATGTCGGAAGTCATGCTTTGTGCGAAGATATTTCAGTTCTTGAAGAACACATTCGGTCATCTTCATACACATTTTTGTTTTCTTTGAATTTTTATCCCGAGTTGTCCGCCTTGTGTGAAAGCCACGCCGTTCCCTACGTGTGCTGGAACGTCGATGCTCCGAATGTTTCTCTTTTTTCAAAAGAAATCACAAATTCATTCAACCGAATTTTTTCTTTTGACAAAAAGCAGTTTGAAGATATTTCCAAATACAATAAAGACAACGCCTTTCATCTTCCTCTCGGCGCAGACATTTCAAGACTTGACAGGATAACAGACAGTATTACCTCTGCAGATATTTCCAAATATTCTTCGGATATTTCTTTTGTAGGGAGTCTCTATAGTGAAAAAAATCCGGTTTTTGGCATCAGCAATCCTTCACAGTATCTTACCGGTTTCATCGACGGGCTTGTAAATGTTCAGGCGGATCTTCAGAATGTTAATATTTTCTCCCGTTCACTTACCCCTAAAGTATTGAACGAGCTAAAAGAAAAACTTCCCGCCATGTTTACCCTGAATGCGTCATGCATTGAAGGTACCGAACGCTTTATAGCGGCGCATCATATTCTCGGGGCTCACTGTGCAAACATTGAACGTGAATATATACTTTGTCTTCTGTCAGAACAGTTTACAATCGATGTATATACAGGCAGCAATACAGATTGTTTTAACGGGATTAATTCCATTCATTGCCACGGTTATGCGGATTCCTTGATTGAAGTACCAAAGATCTACAATTTAAGCAAAATAAACCTGAATATATCAAATCGTGCTACCGAGTCGGGTGCCTCACAGCGCATCTGGGATGTTCTTGGCAGCAAGGGATTTCTTCTTACCAATTACCGGGAAGGGCTTTCCGAGTACCTGGTTGCGGGTGTTGACTATGATTATTATACCGATTACGGAGATCTTATTGAAAAGTGTCGCTTCTATCTTGAAAACGAAGAAGTACGACGTGAGATTGCTTTAAACGGCTACGAAACGGTTAAAAGACATCATACCTTTTCGGACAGAATATCGAAGCTGGTTAAGAGAATTATGTAAACCAACTGTTTGATATCCGTCCAAGTCTCAGACATTATTAAGGAGTTTTATTCATGACCCCAATATCAATCTGCTCGATAATGAAAAATGAAGAAAAAAATATAGAAAAGTTTCTTTCTTCCATAAAGAATGCTTTCAGTGGGTTATGTTACGAGATAGTACTTGTCGATACCGGTTCAACAGACAAAACACTTGAAATTGTAAGCAAAATAGCCGAAGTTTTCTCCAAAGGCACCTGTCCTAAGATAAATATTCATCATTTCACCTGGGTTAATGATTTCAGCAAGGCAAGAAATTATGCTCTTTCGCTGTGCTCCTATGATTACGTTCTTGTTCTTGACGTCGACGAATTCATAGAATCCGCCGATACGTCCTTTATTGACAGTTTTCTTTCGCAAACACCTGTCGGGCTTGGTTTGATAAAACGTATCAATCTTACAAAAACTACCTCAGACGTTCAAAAATATACCGACAACGTTCCCAGATTTTTTAACAGAAAACTTTATAAATATGACAGCCCCATTCACGAGCAGGTCGTTCCAATTGAATCCCGTTCCTTTGCAAGAGTCTTAATTCCTGTCACGGTAAATCACACGGGATACATCGGCTCTGAAGAAGAAGTCAAAAAGAAGGTTAAGCGCAACATAAACATGCTCGAAGAGCTGAACGCAAAGGAAAACGATTCCTACGTTCTTTTTCAGATTGGGCAGTCATACTGCGCTGTTTCAGAATATCAAAAAGCTTGTGAATATTTTGCTAAAGCATTGGAGTTTGATCTTGACACAAGGCTCGATTATGTAAGAATGTGCGTTGTTGCATATGGAAACGCACTTTTGGAATGTGACAGAATTGAAGACGCACTTTCTTTTGAAAATGTTTATGAAGAATTCTCCGATTATCCGGAATATGTCCTTATGATGGGCAACATCTACTTAAAAGCAGGGCTTTTGGAAAGTGCCGTAGAGGAATTTTTAAAGGCAACAACCTTCGAGACTGCTGCCACGGAAGGCGTCAATACATTCCTTCCGCTTTACAATCTTGGCTGCATCAACGAAGTTCTCGGTAATACGGAGGATGCAATCGCGCTGTACAAAAAATGTGGAAATTACGCCCCGGCAGAGAAGCGAATTCTGTTTTTGTCGAAAGGGAACTAAGAAAAAAAGAATCTGCTTTTTTCAATCAGTCCCTTTGTTTTACGATAGTTAACGCAGTTTGAATAATCGTCTTCACGTATCTCAAGTGTTAGCGGGCAATCATAGCCATAATCGTGATAAAGTTTCAAGAGACCGTCCACCTTCTCCTGTGAATCAAAACTCGTCCCGTGGTTAACCTTATATCCGTTTCCCACAAAATCATTAAAGTGAATCAACTTACACATTTCAGCATTTGATTTGAAATAATGCTCCATTGAAAGATCCATTTCCGGAGCAACCTGCCCCATTCGGTCAAACGAAACTCCTTCAGGCAAAAAGTCTGCTGCCGTCAAAAGGGCGGAAAGGTACTTCTTAGTCATCATCGCGTGGCACGTATCAAGCACTGTTCCCACACGCTCACCGAAAATATCTCTGAAATATCCTGCCATCAAAGGCGTATCGAGAAACACTCCGTTATAGAGTCTCGGGTGCGGATGATCTGTATCCTTAAACTCCATCGGAACAACATTTTCTATAACAAGATCAACATTAGGATATTCTCTGAAATAATCGGAAAGCGCTGACTCCATTCGCTTTCTCAAAATCTCATATTCCATGAAATCAACCATGGAAAGAGAACTGTGAATAACCACCTTGATACGATGTTTCCAATAATCTGCCAAATACTGTGCCAATCTGAAAACATTTTCAACCGGTGATAGATCCTCGTGAAGAAATGCTCTTTCCATGTTCATCATCTGTTTGAAATTATCATAAGGAGTATGTACAACTTCAACATTGTGCATATGAAATACTTCCTTAGGATAGTTATTAAGGAAGTCTCCTCCAAGTGTCATAAAATCACTGGTAAGATTATATTCAATTCCATCGCAGCCACAACGGATTTTCTCTTCAATTTCTTCTACACTAAGAGATGCCTTTGCATATATTTTCATTGCGAAATCTTCCTTTTTATACCTTCTGCAAAAGAAACTTCACATGGACCCGTAACAGCCATAATCTTTGACACATCAGGGTCAAGTTGAAAAGTTCTTTGCGGATTACTTTCTTTTGCTCCAAAAGCAAGTTCTGCTTTAGGCGCCACTATATCGCGAATCTCTTCCACAAAATTCTTAAGCACACGCGTATCTTCGGATGCAATATGATAAATTCCCGAAGTAACCTTATCAGACGTACCAAGTACAGCAAGCATTCTGACACAATCCGATATATATAAGAAATTCCAAGTATTCTCGCAGGGTGAAAGTTCGGGAGTATTTCCTTCTTTAAGAGTGTTAATAACATAGTTAACCAACGTCCCTGAATTCTCACCTACTCCGTATACGCTGTAAATACGAGGCCACACAAACTCAATTCCGATTTGGCCGGCAAGAACCGTACCCATCTTACAGGCAGCGACCTTTGCTGCCCCGTACATCATGAATGGATTTGTAACTGTCTTATCTTCATAAGCCGTACCTTTTACCACACCATACTCAGCCTGGCTTCCGGCTCCGACAAATCGCTTACAGCCACAGGCCTTCGCTGCCTTAATTGCATTGGCTGTATATCCGATGTTTGAATACTGCATCTCAAAATTTTCTCTGTCTGCGCCCGAGGATCCGTTCCACGCAAGATGATAAAAAACATCCGCTTCGACATGGTATTCCGACTCTAATAACTCAAGGCCTTCAAGCGAAACTTCATACACAGTAAGTCGTTTGGCAACGTCCGGATTATCCTTTACAAATGATTCAATTTTTCCCTTCTTCCCGGTCCCGGGCCTTAATACCGTTGTAACCTCGTGTCCTTCCAGAAGAAGATGTTTTAAAAGTGCAAAGCCGATAAATCCGGTCGCACCGGTAAGTATTATTTTCATTTTACTATATGACCATTTTTTCTTATTGATCTATTCAAGTTCCACAAACGGTGCCATGTCATATAAAGGTCTTGACGCCATCTGGCCGTCTTCCTTCATATAATTGGCCTGTCTTGGAAGTATTTTCTGTTCGATGTCGGTGTTTACGCGACATACAACCGGCCCGTCAAAAGAAAGGACCTTTGAAATCATTTCGGCCATGTTGTCCTCAGTTTCAATGGACATTGACTTGACACCGAACGCCTCAGCCACGTGTTCCATATTCGGAAGGGTAAGTCCCGAATCTTTGTCTGCGCCTGTTAATCGGTGGAAGTTACCGTTCTGAGATCCGTAAATCATTGAATATCCAGAATTGTCCGACACAAAAATCTTTACGGGAAGCTTATATCTTGCCATAACTTCAAGCTCCTGAACGTTCATTGCAACGCTTCCGTCTCCCGTCACGCATACAACCTTTGAGTCTTTCGAGATTGTGCGACAGCCTTCATATATATTATCGGAGTCACTCACTTTTTCATAAACTCTCTTATTGGCAAAAGCACTTCCGATTGAAGCCGGTACATCATAGCCCATTGCAGCAAGTCCCTTATTAAGGAATGCCCTCTGCCCTTTTTTGATTTCGAAAACCTTCATCGCTATATCAACCGTCGTACCGGAACTTGTAAACTGATACATATCTTCAGCACGCATCTGCCTCGAAATTTCCTCGATAAGGTTATAATTGCTTACAAAGCCCTCTCTTGCACTCTGTTCAGGGATGCGGACAGGGTATTTCTTCTGATAGTCTTCGCATTCAGCAAGCCATGCGTTTTTGCTGTCTTCAGGAAGCGTTACTTCATCAAGACGATTCAGTAGCTTATTCACAAAAACGTTTGCAGAAGAGACTATCTTAACCTCTGGATGAAGAGACTTTTTGTTCATCTCGTTTTCATCTATATCGACCATCACATGAGTTGCATTTTCGAGAAAACTGTCGAAATTATAACCTGTTGCAAGAAGATTGAATCGTGTACCGATACTTATAACCAGGTCAGCTTTATGCACAATTATATTGGCGGCTCTGTGCCCAACTCCGCCGGGACGGCCTTCATATAAAGGATGATTACTTTCTATCAAATCAACCCCGTTCCAGGATGTAACAACCGGAATTCCGAGTTTCTCGTATAGCGAACGCATTTCTGCGATGCAGTGATCAAGTCTTACACCATGTCCAATATACAAAAGCGGACGTTCACATTTATTTATGAGTTCTATAACTTCTGAAATCTGATCATCAGTTGCTTCAAAAGAAGACTTCCCGTCAAATCCAAGCAGACTTTCGCCCTTTGCATACTTAAACGGGCTTTCGACATCATCAAACTTACGTGATGTTTCCTCATCTATCATACTTGCCTGGATATCGAGCGGAACATCAATCCATACCGGACCCGGGCGACCGTAAACAGCCATTGCTGCCGCCTTACCCATTTCATAGACCACATCTTCGGGTTTTTGAATCTGAACTGCATACTTTGTATAAGAAGACACCATCGAAATGATATCCACTTCCTGAATACCAAACTGACGAATCCCCTGTTTTCCAATCAAATCATCTCTCTTTACCTGTCCCGAAATGAATATAACAGGAACCGAATCAAGATATGCGCCGACAAGCCCTGTAAGTGCATTTGTAGCCCCCGGTCCGCTAGTAACAAGACATGCCCCAAAGCCATCAATTCCACGCGCATAGGCTTCCGCGGCAACTGCCGCTCCCTGTTCAAAAATCATGGATACAGGCTCGATATTCTTATTAACGCCAAGTGAATTATTAAGATGCATTGCTCCGCCACCCGGAACATAGAACACATCCTTTATTCCCAGTTTTGCAAGATATTCTATTATGTAATCAGAGGCTTTTATCATTTCAATCCTCACATTTCGCAACTGTTGTAAATTAGTTTTTCGCATATTAATTGCAAAAACTACAGATGCGACACTTTACTTATGCAAAATAACTTTCCGTAACAAACTCGATTGTCATCTTTTCACCACAGGATTTTACAAAATCCTGATACATATCACGTATTTCTTCGTTCAGTTCATCGTAATCAATTCCCGGAATAAGCGTCGGGAGTGATTTGTCAGCATAGCTTTCATTGTATTTCTTTTTAAATCCGTCAAATCCGGCTATAGCTACATCATCCACCCCAAGTTTTTCAAGAAGCCTTAAAGCACACATTACGGCATTGTCAAAATGCTCCCACCCTCTCTTTATTGCTCTGTTAAAGTTTATTATCGTCTCATTTTCACAAGGCCTGGTTTTAACATTTGAAAGGACAAGCTTTTGGGTTTTCGCAAATTGTTTTTCGTAAGTTGACTTCGCATAGTCATAACGCACTTTATTTGAGAAGAGAATATAATCGTAATCATAGCCATTAAGAATAGCATTTACCGCAATCACAGTTGCGTTTGATTTCTTCGCATATGCTTTAATCTTTTCTGTTTCTTCAAGTGACGAAATCCCCGGAGCAACAAGAAGCACCTTCCGTCCTTTGATACAGTTTGAAAGATTATCAAATTCTTCCTCATCATCAACCTGGCGGCTTTGATTTTCTATATACTTTTCTTCCAAAAGATCATAGTCATACTGTAACCGTTGTTCCTCGGACAATGATGCAATTACATGCCTCATATCTTTTGCCGAAGCCCTGTGATTATCAAGAAGAAACGCGATATTATTTACATGGCAGCAATATGTTCCTGCAATAAAATATGGTGTCGAATATCCCCATTTGTAATTCTCCTGAAAGCCAACCATGAAGGTATCTATGGCATCAAGAATCTCGTCCATGTTGTAGTTGCCGGAATGCTTTCTGTTTAAAAATCCCGCAATAAGTTCTGTCGTTGCATTGCCTGCGCCACGTCCCATTCCGCAAAGGCTCGCATCAACAATGATATCTCTTGTGCCTTTTGCAAAAAAATTTGCAAAAGCCATACTGTTTGCAAAGGCCATCTGCTGATTGTTATGAGAGTGAAAACCAAGCTTAACAGTTTCGTCAAGTTCATTATCCAAAACCTTAGCAATGTTCAGCAAATCTTCTTCATACATCGCGCCGAAGGTATCAACTATCGAGAGTCCTTCGGGCCTATGGATATTTGCAAGTTTAGCAAGTTCTTTAAGATCTTCTTCATTGTAAGCAAGCGTATTGGCCGCCTGAAAATAAACCTTATAGCCTTTTTTGCTTATCCTGTCACCAATTTCCATGCCTTCTTTTGCCTTTCCGTAAGGAAATACAATTCGCACGGCATCTATCGATGAACCGTCATTCTCAGGCAAAATGCTGTCATCGTAACGGTTCCAGTCAATCATTGCCACATACGTGCAACCTGACTTTTTATTTTTCAAAAAAGGGTCAATATCCGAGGGCACGTGAAAGAAGGATGACCCTTCTTTTCGTTCATCATTCTTGAGCCATCCGCATTCAATCAAATCAATATTTGCTTTTTGAAGTTTTCCGATTATTCCCCTGATTGCTCCGTCGCCAAACATCGAATCAACGATGTAAGCTCCGTCTCGTAGGGTACAGTCAAGGATTTCAACCTTTCCCATAGATTTCACCCATGCATTGTTCTGTATTTTGTTTACTTAACAGCTTCTGTAATAACCCTTATCATTTCATCCATCATTTCTTCAGTAAGTCCCGGATACACACCTACCCAGAAAGAGTTATTCATTATTTCATCAGTCACTTTAAGTTCACCTGAAACTCTGTAATCAACTCCCGCCTCAAGATTTTCAAAGCAGGGATGTCTTAAAATGTTGCCGGCAAAAAGATTTCTTGTCTGAATATTGTTCTTTTCAACAAAGGCAACAACTTCATTTCTTGTCTTTTTGCATTCAGGCTTAACAGTCATAATAAAGCCAAACCAGCAGGGATTGGTTCCTTCCTTTTTCTTAGGAAGAACAAGATATTCCGACGCTCCGCTTTTTTCAAGGCCTGCCCTTAAATAGTCCCAATGCGCCTGACGCTTTTCAACAAAATCGGGAAGTTTTTTAAGCTGTGCGCATCCGATTGATGCCTGAAGGTCTGTAATCTTTAAATTGTATCCAAGGTGTGAGTAAACGTATTTGTGATCATAGCCCTGAGGAAGTGTACCGAACTGTCCGTCAAATCTGTGTCCGCAAAGGTTATCCTGTCCTCCAGAGCATACGCATTCTCTTCCCCAGTCTCTTAAAGATCGAATTGCTTTATGCAAAACCGGATTGGAAGTATAAACAGCTCCGCCCTCACCCATTGTAAGCTGATGTGCAGGGTAGAAACTGGAGGTTCCTATATCTCCGATTGTTCCGGTCTTTCTTACCTTTCCGTCAATCGTGTACGTTCCGCCGATAGCATCACAGTTGTCTTCAATCAGCCAAAGATTATTCTTTTTGCAGAACTTAGTAACTGCATTTAAATCAAAAGTATTCCCGAGACTGTGTGCAAGAAATACTGCCTTTGTCTTAGGAGAAAGAGCCGACTCAAGCTTGCTCGAATCAACGTTGTATGAAGGAATTTCAACATCCACAAAAACAGGAACCGCTCCACACTGTACGATAGGAGCCACTGTCGTAGGAAATGCAGCTGCAACGGTTATTACTTCATCGCCCTTTTTAACGCGTCTTTCGCCAAGAAGGGGAGATGTAAGTGCAGCCATTGCAAGAAGGTTTGCAGACGAACCGGAATTCACTGAAGAAACAAACGGAACTCCAAGATACTCAGCAAGGCCCGATTCAAACTCCTTTGTAAATCTTCCCGCCGTAAGCCAGAACTCAAGCGCCGAATCAACGAGGTTACAAAGTTCTTCCTCGTCATATACACGTCCGGCATAATTGATTCTGTCCCCCGGCTTGTATTCCTTTGTTTTGTGATGCTCCCTTGTATATTCTTTTACCATCTCAAGAATCTGCTGTTTATCCATGTAAGTATCCTCTATTTCAAATTAGTAAACATATATCTTAAATCAAATATCGGTTTTTCACCAAAAGTCGGAACATCCTTAAACTCCGTCCACGCAGTAACAATGGCCAGTACATCGGCCTTTTCGTATGCTTCTTTGGCCGAATCCAGGTAGTTAACTTCCGCATCGGGGTAATGCTTTCTGAATTCATCTATTGCTACCGGATCGTAAGCCACAATCCTGTTAAAGCCAAGGCCGTTAAGTGCTTTTATAATCTTATGGGCCGGTGTATCTCTTACATCATCTGATTCAGGTTTAAAGGAAAGGCCAAGTATACCGATTATCGAATCCGGTGATATTTCTTTTGCAATTTTTGAAGCAATTGAATCCGGTCTGTTTGTATTCATTTCAATTACATTTTTAAGAATCTTCGGCTCATACCCCTTTGCCTCTGCCTGTGCAAGCAGCGCAGCCGTATCCTTAGGAAGGCAATAGCCGCCATATCCGCAACCCGGATACACATAACTTGTCATATTGCAGTTATTCCAGCGTTTGTCCATGTGAAGGATTTTGAACGCATCAGCAACATCAATTCCGCCGATTGCATCCGCAACCTCTGACATTTCGTTTGAATAACTTATCATTGTTGCCAGAAGCGTATTCGAAAGGTATTTTATAAATTCACCCGTCGAATGTGATACCGCAATAATCGGAATGTTCATCGGAGCGTAAAGTTTGCGCAGTATTTCTTCCGAAATTTTATCGTTGCATCCAAGTACAATTCTGTCAGCGCCGATAAAGTCGTCCCAGCAATGACCTTCCCTTAAAAATTCAGGATTGTTGGCAACTCCGATATTTGCAGCGACGTCGCCCTTTGCCTTTACATAAGGGTATACCTTCTCAGAGGTGGTTGACGGAGGAATCGTTGACTTTGTAACAAGAACGCGCCTTCTATCTGCCGTATTCGTGTTTTTAACAGCCTCTATTGTCGTATCTATTGCCGAAAACAGATATTTCAAATCGGCACAGCCGTCTTTACCGTACGGCGTTCCAACACAGTAAAAAACATAGTCAGATTTCGATATTGCATCATTTACGTCATCTGTCACAAAGAAATTTCTGCCAAGATGTTTTTTTAGCACCTCATCCATATGAGGCTCAAGAAAGGGAAGTTCTCCTTTTCGAAGAGTTTCTTTCCTTGTTTCATCTACATCTATTCCGTAAACATCCACTCCAAGATGCGCAAATCCGAGTGCAGTTGTAAGTCCAACAAATCCAAGGCCGAATACTGTTACCATATAAGGTTTTCCTCCGGACTTTCTTTAATAAACTGAAGAAACCTTCTTACACCCTCTTCCACATATATTGTGGGATTATAAGAAAGAATCGTTCTTGCTTTTGTGATGTCGGGGCATCTTCTCTGCGGATTGTTTGTAAGATACTCTTTGTCCTCAGATACTGCATAATTAACTTTGCCGTTATATGCAAATACTTCTTTTCCCGCCTCGTTATAAATATCAGCAAGCTGCGAAATTGTAATCTCAGGCTTGTCAATTCCTATATTGAAATAGTCGTACTCTCCATGAAGCATTATTTTGAGATACCCTGCCACGGCATCAGCTATGTAGCAGAAAGTTCTGCTTGGGGAACCGTTCGAAAGAATGGTAATATCATTACCGTCAACTATATTCTTTGCAAAATCTGCAGGTACACGCTTGTCGTTAATCTTCATACCGGGGCCATAATTGTTGAAGGGTCTTACCACGCCAATCGGCATGTTGTACTGTTTTGCAAAAAGCATACACATTGTCTCGCCGAAGCGCTTCGATTCATCGTAGCAGGCTCTTGGACCTGTAGCGCATACGTTACCGTTATAATCCTCAGAAGTAGGAACTGCTTCGGGTGCAGGATCACCGTAAAGTTCGCTCGAAGAGTAGAAAAGAAAACCTTTTATGGGTCTGTTCATGTAATAATCAAGCAGGCTTCTAAGCCCCCAAATATTGGCATCAAGCGTCTCGATAGGATATTTTCTGTAAAACATCGGCGAAGCAATCGAAGCCATATGAATAATATAGTCAGCCTCATCTGCCTCTTCAATTTCCGATATCTTGTCTTTTATAATGTCAAACTTCTTTACAACAAATCTTGAGTCTGCTGCCATCTCATCAATCCACTTAGGATATCCGAGCATGAAATTGTCAAGGCAGATTACCTTTTTAAGCGAAAGTTCTTCTCTGAATCTGTAAAGGAAATGAACATAGTAAAAGCCGAGAAATCCGGCACAACCGGTTATAAGAATCGTGCTGTTTGAAAGTTTTTCTTTTTCAGCATCGCTAAGTGAATCGTATGTATATTTCAAATCCTTCTCAAGCTGAGGTGTTATCATCGTTTTACTCCCATCTCTTCCATTTTGCCTGATTTGTATTCCAAAGGAAATCAAGAGTCTCTTTATCTCTAAGAGTATCCATGCACTTCCAGAAGCCGTCATGCTTATACGCAGCAAGCTGTCCGTCCTTTGCAAGATGTTCTAACGGTTCTCTTTCAAAGAAGGTCGAATCGCCGGAAATATAATCTATTACGGAAGGTTCCAAAACCATAAAGCCTGCGTTTATCCAGCCGCCGTCTTCTTTAGCTTTTTCCGAAAAATTATTAACTGAACTCTCGGAGTCAATATCAAGCACGCCAAAACGTCCTCCCGGCTGAATAGCGGTAATCGTCGCCATTTTGCCATGAGTCTTATGAAACTCAAGAAGTTTTTCGAGGTCAACATCAGACACTCCGTCACCATAGGTCATCATAAACGTTTCATCGCCAATGTATTTGGCAACACGTTTGAGTCGGCCTCCGGTCATCGTTTCATAACCGGTATCAACAATCGTAACTTTCCACGGTTCCGCAATGTTGTTATGTATAATCATTTTATTGTCTTGTGAAAAATCGAAGGTCACATCGCTTCGATGCAGGTAATAGTCGGCAAAGTACTCCTTAATAACGTACTGCTTGTAGCCTGCACAGATTATGAATTCATCGAATCCATAAGAAGAATAATATTTCATGATATGCCAAAGAATCGGCGCATCTCCAACCTCAATCATCGGTTTCGGTTTTAAATGGCTTTCCTCACTGATACGCGTTCCGAGTCCGCCGGCAAGAATTACAACTTTCATAACGACCTCCCTGTCTAGGGTATAGTACACCTTATTATCTATATCGGCAGTTTTGGTCGTTATATTAACTTAATCAACAATCAAATTATAGCAAACCGGACAATTTTGCAAATAAATCCACAGCATCCTTTACATTTGTAGCACCGTACTCAGAAGCGTCAACCGTAAATGAGCCATCCGAAAAACGACCTACCTGATATGACCGTATTTCAGCCTCTGTTTTCATGCTTTTATCCTCAACTTGCCTCGGAATCAGCATCGGCTCATATATCTCATCATTAAACCATTTTAAGAATTCCTCACCATGAAGACTGGCAGCATATTGGACCTGATGAATCTTTTTATCAAACGTCAGATCTTTAATGTTCAAGTCTCTGACAATATTCCTAAACACGTTTTTCCAATCAAACAACGTTAAATATGATTGAGGAAGAATTCCTTTACTTATTACCCTCAACAAAGAAGAATACAAGGTACTGACATCGGTTCCTATATCCGGTATAAGATTCTCATAATGCAGTCTGCAGTATCCCCCTACATTATCATCCGAATTTCTTTCTCTAAAACGTTTTATGCAGTCCTTTTCGTTTAAAATTCCGGCATTGGACCTTTCTCCGACAGACCCGCTGCTCATTCCCGCAACTGTCAGTGGATATTTCATGTTCAAAATTTGATGGTTAATGCATGCCGAAACAACACCCATATATATATCCTGACACATTCCGTCCCATAACGCGCCGGTCTTTTCCATAAGAGTATTCAGATATGTCTGTTTGAAGCAGGAATTGATATATAGCATCGGCAACGCATACATATATTGAGGATTAGACAGCGTCCTTGCAATATAATCAGCTGAAGAACAGTAATAAAAATCATACTCCCCTTTTTTATAATCCGAGGGTATAACCAGCTGATTCTGCTGCCCCTTGTTGAATCCCGGCCACGCATAAAATCCCCTCTCCCATTGTATTATTTCTTCATCCGGACATATTTGGGTAAGTTCATCCAAAGTCTCCAAGGCCCACGGAAGCATACCGTCATCCGCTCCCAATGCGATAACATATTCCCCACTTGCATGAAGGCATGCATATTCAAAGCTTTTTGCCAATCTCAGCCCCCTGGGCGTCTTAATATAGGTTATCATCTCGTTGTCGAATTGCTTCACTATTTCATATGCATACGACTCTTCTTCAAGTGAATTATCACTTATTAATATTTCATAATCTCCCTTATACGTCTGGGACAAACAAGTATCAATCGTATACTTTAATTGATTACCTGCATTTCTGACCGGTATTACAATCGAAAACTTTCTATTGCTGTTTCCCCAGTTCTCTTTACCTTCTTTATACAAAAACTCTAAATATTCCAGATAATCGCCACAATATCCCACCGCAAGTTTTTTTATGTCTGCGCGTCCTAAGTCCGATGTGAGACGGAAAATATTCTTGTCGTTACCGCTTAATTCTTCTAAAGTATCCGTTGTTGCTATTATCCAGGCAAACTTAGTGTTCGATAACACCCTCGATAATCCTTCAATGTCATCAACATCTACCACGGACGCCTTTCTTCCTACCAAGTTCAAAATATTTAAAAGATATTGAACCAGATACCTATTATAATTATCAGTAATAAAAACAACTTCCTCAAGCCCTCTTACAACGCCTTCCCTAATCACCCCCATATTAGGCAAATCTCCGACCCACGAATAGGCCTTATAATCGCGCGAATTCGGATAGCATAACTTCATCACTTCCGATACCAGTACAAATCCAAGATAATTTGCAGTTGTGTAGCAGCTGTTATGTAAAGCCTTTAAATCGTTGTATTCCGTATCATTCCTATGTTCCAAGCAAAACTTTTCCATCTTTGGATTTGCCATTTCGCCAAGAAGCAATTCACATTTCATATTGCCAATTCGCTTGACATCAAGTACCGAATTCTGACTTTTGTAAGCATTCGAATATGCATCCAGCAGCTCTTCCATCGCAGGATTAGCAACAGAAAACAAGAACTTATCTTTTAATGTTTCGTGAAACTTAGCATAATCTCCGCATTTGGCATATTCATTTGCTTTTTTAATATCGTCCGACAAGCGAATAGGATACTTCATAAATCAGTCTCCGTTCTTATCAATTTTCACATAACCATTGGGGGGATTGTATGATTGTGTACGTTCAAGACAATATTTTTTATCGTAATCTGCAATCATTTTCTCTTTTTCATCACCGCTCGAACTTACTTTGCATAGCTGAATGTACTTTTCATCCTCAACAATTCCAGGTTTGAATACTATTGCAAGTCTAAGGTATCTTTCTGCACATTCATGCAATTCATTTTTTAGCATCTTTAATGCGTAGCGTAAGCACATATCTCCCAATTTCGACACAGCCTCATCATATCTTCGATAGCAACTTTCAATATTCAAAGATTTAGCAGTTTCACAAAATGCATTAATCAATTGATAATGTTCAAATATTCCCAGCATTTTCTTTTCAGATTCATTTGTTTCATTACCAAAATGAACTCTGTAGTTGCATAATGCATCATCGATATATGCCACATCTGCAGTACATGCCATTAAGAAATTAGAATACCAGTCGCCTGCAACTTGAAACTGATAGTTTCTATACCTTAACGATATGTCTCTGACCGTTCTTCTAAACATAACCTGAGAAGGGACAGCAACTCCCGCCATCATAAAAACAGCAGCCTGTTCATGGCCGGGTGCAACATAGCTACAGTTAAAAAAAGGTTTGCTCTCGCGAATCTCACCAACATCATTAACCTCTTTACGGTGTGTCATAACCATCCCGACATTTTCATGTTTATCCAAAACACTAACGCATCTTTCTACAAACGTCGGTTCCAAGTAATCATCCGACGAAAGAAAAATAACATAATCGCCTTCACTTCTTCCCAAGGCAATCGTACAATTTCTATCGCTTCCGACATTTCTTCGGTTTCTTGCAACATTGAAGTAACATGGAATCTCACCGCGTCTTGATTTATCTTCATACTCTCTTATAATATCAAACGAATTGTCTGTCGAATTATTGTCTTGGATAATAACTTCGATGTTATCATATGTTTGATGAACAACACTTTCCAGACATGTTCTTAAATACTTCCCATAATTGTAGTTTGGTATTACAACACTCACCAATGTTTTCCCTTTTGTCATCATTCTCCTCCTACCCATTTATCTATGATTCAAGCACAAAGCCAAAGTAGGTCAAACTATACATGCAAGTGTCAAAACCCGTTTGCCCAATAAAACGGTGTACTTGTAATAGACAAATTCATCTCCAACGTATTGTTCAACTTATCAAGGAAAAAAAGATTCTCCCCTTCTCTTAGCCCATATTCTTTAATAAGCAAGTTACCAATGGAAGCCCCGGCACCTCTATAATAGTGTTCGGCACACACAATCGTAACAAGATTTTTCTTTTCTGTTTTGCTAATCTCAGTGAGTACGCTAGGGCTGTCAACTTTATAGCAGCCGGGCACCAAGTTTAAATCCCAACTGTTTTCTGTAAAGACCTTGTTTACTTCAGAGCCGATTTTCGAAGGCGATCCGTCAACGAAAAGCACTTTTCGTGCACGTTTTATATAGTCTCGATATCGCTTCAATGCCCACATTCCCTTATCGCCCATGCCATAAAATACCAATGTCATGTCTTCGAAGTTTGTATCTGTGACATATTCAAAAAGAGTTCTCTCCAATTTCCATGCATTTAACATCCATGTTCTCTTCTGATTTTCAGATAAGTACCCCATCTTCATTCCATCATAATAAATCTGTGGCTCTGTCCCCTCGTAAAATTCGCTGATTGAATATTGATTTTCATAGCGCTTATACGTTTCGGATATCTTTTCAACTGCAAGATTTATGACACGTTCTTTTAAATTTTCGATATCCGGAGCCTTTGGGTTCCAATCAATTCTGCCATACTCTGAGGGCTTATATACATGTATTATTCGATCCAATCCCGAAAATCTGCATTCCTCTACGTCACCGTTGTCGCACGTATGAGCTAAAACAACCGGTATTCCCATAGAAATACAAGGCAAAGCAAGATGAAGCCTGCACGTCACAACCAGTTTTGCATCTTTCTTAAGTGTATCAATCAGTTCTTCAATATATCTTTTTGCCACTTTCGCGTTGTCATCAGAATAGCCCTTCGTTCCCATCTCTCGATACGCAGTCGGAAGTTCAATCGAATTTTCCATGATATCTGTCGGCACTTGAGTTCTCAGTTCACTGGGTACATCGCAAAAATACACATGTCCGTTTTCAGGTTCAGTAGTTCTACGTTCATACCCAATAGAAAAGCAGCCGGACATATAAGCATTTAGTCCTTGCTGACGCAATAACTGTAATGTCACCAGATCACGGCATCCATAATCCTGGCATAAATTTCTATACTTCGCCATTCCCTCTGCAATTGCTTCGTCTCCGGTAAAAACGCCGATAAAAACAGGCAATATTTTCTTCGACAATTTAAACTCAGGGAAACCGTTGCATCTGTTATAGGCTCCCGCCATTGGCAGGACAACGTATTCCCCATCATATTCAGCCAACAAATCTCTTTCGACCTCTATGATATCAGTCTCCGGTATTCCCATTCTTTTATAAGCCTGCCGAATTCCCTCCAATTGCAAATAATCGCCAACATTAACTTTATAACTTGAAAACTTCAGAATCCCGTATTTCATAAAAGCCTCACATAATATCCTTCTTGCCCTGAATAGCAGACTCTACGCCTGCAGTTACTCTCTCACAGTGACCGCATGTATAATAAAAATCTCTCTGGTCAAATTCTCTAAATTGCTTTCGTAATTCATCCAAGGGTATGTTTGGATCAAGCACAAGATAATCGGTCGGGTAATCAGCTATACCCATATTGTATACGGCAACGCCTTTATCACACGTGTGAATTTTGCCATTTTTTACCTGCAAATTTCTTGCCGGCAAATTACAATGCTGTTTCAAATCAGTCATGTACTTTTCATCAACATCTCTTTTATTTAATTTGCATGTTTCGATCCACGACGGAAGATAAAGAGATTCCGTATAAGCAATTCCTGATTTTTTTACCAGTTCAATATTTGCTTGATATATTTCTTTTTGTTTTTCTGTCGCTCTATGCAGATAATAGCCAAAAGCTATAATGATTCGAGGATCGTCAATTCCGTAAATTTGTTCTTCGGTGATAGGGTATAAACCGTTTGTTGGAAAGGAGACAAAACCAAGGTTTTTCTTTTCAGAAAATTTTTTAGCAATCTTAGAAATATCGGGATGCAAAAAAGTTTCTCCACCCATAACAGAAACCGTACCAACAGAGTCAACCATATCAAAGAACGCGTCTATATCCCTGCTTATTACTTCAAAAGGCACATTCCCGCGTGCCCATGCCGGATAATTTGGCATATATTGAACGCAATCTCTGCAGCTTAAATTGCAGATTGAGTTAATAATAAAGCAGCAATAGGTCAAATCAATCCTCGGTCCGGGCTTAGTTGTCTCTGCGTATCCTTCGATTATGTTATTTGCTTTTCGACACACAACCGAACGGCATTCTCCACCATTTTGCCAACACACCTTAGCACTCAACCTATCGCCCTTCTTATATTTGCAAATAAGTGCCGAATAGAGAATATCTCCTCTCAAAATATTTGAGTATCCGTTAGCTCTCATTTCTTTAAAAAGCTGGCCCATTATTACATGATTGGGTATTGCATGAATTATCAGCGTGGATTCCCTTTCAAAATCTCGTGCGAAAGGTTTTTCCACGGATACACCGTTCACGCAAACAAGTTCCTCCGCTCTCATGTCCCAGTAGCAGGTAATGTTAACACCTTCTGATAATAGTTTCTTTCCAAGAGCTGCCCCTTGTGCTGCAGCGCCCCTTAATATGACAGTCTTGAAACTCTTTATGTAGGTCAATACTTCTTCGCAATTTACCGGGTTTCCGGTTGCGCACAATTCATAAAATTCATTAATATTAAACATAATTTCTCCCGTCGCTTTTCATCAGAACCATTTATACATATCAAAAATAGTTATTACATTTTCAAATCCCATATCTAAAAATTGTGATTTTATCTGGTCTGCCTTGTTCATATGTAGGATAATCATGGTATCTTTTGGCAACGATTCTATTCTTCTGACCGGAACTCCCTGTATCACTTGTGGGAAATCCTCCCAACGTAAATCCGATAAGTAATTCGGTTTAAGTGCATCCAACCAACCTTGTGAAAAGAAATTATTCCAAAAAAGTTTTCCCAGTCCATACACGCAAATTTCATTCGATTTTCTATATAAATCAATAATTCTTTCTTGTTCTTTGCTTAGGCTCTCATTTCCTTCTAAGCACCTTTTAAAATGATATGCCGGTGTTTGGCATAGCGACATCGCGCCGGTGCAATGTCTGCATAATATCGTCGACGTCTCATCTTTCATTCCGGACTTAATCTTTTGATATTCATGCCCGTTTATTATTTCGCTTGCGCTCTGTGTAATTAGATTGCCCAAAATGTGTTTCATCCCATAATCCATACAACATAGCACCACAGTTCCATCCGGTAAAACTTCCGGGGTCCAGTTTCCGTATCCGTCAGCAGACCCAACCATGCACACAATTTCGCCTTTGGGCGTTTTATGAGCACCGGTCTCAAGATTTCCGGCTCGATCCATCATTACAGAAGGTCGATATTTTTTCATATCAACAATGGGCTTAACTTCATTGCTTAACGTACCGTGACACGAATAGCCTGTTATATCAAGTTTTTCATGAGCTTTCTTCAGCACTTTCAAATATTGATCGTTAATATATATTTTTGAGTTTAAATCAACATCGGGAAGGTGAAGTATAATTCCGTCGTATTCTACATCTGATATCCTGTCAACATCCTCTTCCGAGCACCCTACAAGAGTAGAGAAAAGCGTCACCCGAAATCCCTGTTCATAGGCATAACAAATCATATCTGCACATTTCGGATTCGAAAAAGGTTCACACATGCCCGAAAAGCAAATCGTCCCACCCTTTTTTACTTTTGAAATAATGACTTTGAAATCTTCAAAGCTCATCTGTCTTGTTTTTGTATTTTCGGAAAAAAATTTTTTTAACAGCACATTCTGTGGACAGTATTTACAATCAATTCTGCACCCCATAGCCAATGTAACTTCTATAGAATCCAACTTATCTTCTGCCTGATATTCGTACATTGTTATTCCTCTCGTATTCTCGCATAGCAATTAGTATCCCATGCAATAGCTGTATGATGTCTCAAAAAAAACTCATATTGAGGTTGTAGTGTTTTTAATCGAAGTGGAATTTCCCATATATCTTCCAGTTTGTGGTAAACGCTGATTGCGAGTTTTGGCGAAAAAACCTTAATTAATTTTTCTCCGCCTTGAATGGCTTCTTTCTCCATTCCCTCAATATCCATCTTCAGAAAAGTCACTTTCCCTTCTACGACATCATCAAGGCGAACTATTTCCGCAGTATCGCTTGCTTGATCAACAATGTGTGATCCACTATTATTACTTTGGAAACAAATTATTTCGCTCTTACCGCCTAAACCCTTATCAAACAGATGTATCTTCTGTAATTTTGCTGTATTTTCAATCAATCTTTTATAGTTTGCCCTATCAAGTTCAAAACCATATATACATTCGTATTTTCCGTGAACAGCATCAGCAAACCTTACTATGCTGTCACCATCATAAGCACCTGCATCAACGTAAGTTTCATCGTCTGTAAAATCAAACAGTCCCGTAAAAAAGTACTCACCGTTCTCCTCTATATCATGATATGTTTTAGGGCTCAAGTGAGGTGCCAGTCTGTTTGCTAAACATGTCACAAAAATATTTTGTGACTGTTCTTCAGCAAACAAGTCAAAAGCATCCTTGACCAATTCACGTTTTTCTTCAAACCATTCCTTATCGTGGTATACGTCGTACACATTTTTATAAACATCCCCAAAATAGACACATTTACATCCGATATTTTTCAAATAGTCAAGTGCATCTTTATAATCCCCCAACATGACAACAACCAAAACGTCTTCTCTTTCTCTAAGTTCCTCGGGGGACAAACAGTAGCGACCGTCTATGTACTTACCCCACTTATCAGGGTTTTTATCCGAAACAAATTCGTAGTGCTTAACATTCATTTTATAATCATTATAAAATTTGCCTGTTCCATATAAGCATATAGTATCAGCCTGTACATATTCGTTTCTAATTTTCTTGCATCTTTCGTATTCTGTATATCCATTTTGACATACATAATTCCATATCGAATCCAATAATTGCTTCATATGCTTGTTCCCATTCAAAAAAGGGCTCATTGCGCACCGCAAAAAGCCCTTAATTATCACTTTTCTACGCCGAACAAATCCATTTGTTACTAACATTAATCCTAATAGTTTTATCGACCAAAGATCTTATAAAATTAACAGTTGCACGGCAAAAAGGACAATTCTTTCAATCATCCTACCGCATATTTCACATCCATTTTTCGCGCATTACAAACATATTAATGGTATAATAATCCCAACTTACAATTTACCTGCCAGCGGAGCCCCTATGAACATTTTCTTCTACGATTGGAATTCCTACAACTCAAATCTTGTCATTAGTGCCCTTGAAAAGCTCGGGCACAACGTGACAATTTGTAAAAATAAACCTGTCTCTTATGAAATAGACGCAGAATTCATGCAGCACATTGTTTTCACCATCCACGAGAAGAAAATAGACTGTCTTTTTACGTTGAATTATATTCCGCTTCTTGCAAGCATTGGCGAATCCTGCAAGATTCCTTACATTTCATGGACTCAAGACTCTCCTCAATACCCTTTATACTCGCCAACTCGCAACTTTTCTTGCAATTATCAGTTTATTTTTGACAAAGAAGAATATAAAAAGCTCGAAATTCTTGGCTCAACGCGTATTCGCCATGCAACGCTTTGTTCAGATCCCGAAGCCTTTTCAAATACAATAAAAGAAAAAGGTTCAATCGAATCCGAGGTTTGCTTTCTTGGCAAGCTCTACACCGATTCAGACTTTGAAAGAGCATCCTTTAACGAATCGGATTCCTATCTTAACGGCTACTTTGATGCTCTTATGAACGCACAGAAAGGGCTTTACGGCTGTAACGTAATCGAGCCTTCCATGCCATCCGAATACGCGAAACGGCTTCTCGAATTGAGCAATGACCCCATTCCCGACGGATACTGTATCCCCGAAGCCTATGCCGCTTCTTATATACTCGAAAAGAAGGTTTCAAGTTTAGAGCGACTCGATTATCTTTCAGCAATCGGTGAAAAGTTTAACCTTGCAATTTATACCAGAAGCACCCCTGTCAAAGAAATAAACGCTGATTACAGAGGCTTTGCCGATTATGAAAAAGAAATGCCCCGTATTTTTAACGGAGCTAAAATTAACCTCCACTTTTCTCCCCGTAACATAAGAAGCGGAGTTTCTCTTCGTGTTTTTGACGTACTTGCGTCAAACGGTTTTCTTCTTACAACATATCAGCCGGAAATTGCAGAATTATTCCGCGACGGACGCGAACTTGTAATGTTTTCCGAGAAAGAAGAGCTTCTCGATAAAATAGATTATTATCTCAAAAATGGTGCAGAACGCGCTCGCATCGCCGGAAACGGATACAAAAAAATCCTCAGAGGATATACTTACGAGCACATCCTCCAAGGACTATTCAAATCAGTATTCGGTTAACCTATATCTCATCCCATCGTTTTCCAAGATACTTACCATATTTTTCCGTAAAACGCGTATGGTATTTGTTGTAGTTATCCATATTAAGATACATACCATCATCATGTATAAACCAAGGAAAGCGCTGATTTGGCACAACCACTCTGTAACCTTCAAGTCTGAACTTAAGCGACTGCGAAGCATCGTAAAAGTCCCATCCGTCAAAGGTCTCTTCGTCCCAGGGAATATCCTTTGAGGTAATCAACATAAGCCCGTCACAGACAATGGCATCCGTGACACCGTCTTCCGGCTTGTAAACCTTTTCTTCATCGCCAATTTCCTTGTACATATCGCCTATCCCGTATGCACACATGCATCCGTATCTTGGTTCATTCCACATGCAACCGGTCTCGGCAAGCCTTTCATATCCCACCATGCCTATCATTCCTATATTTACATCGCATTCAAATATAGAAATAATATCGCTCAGAAAATGCTTATTTATAACAAAAACATCCTGGTGCATATACACCTTTATATCAGCCTCTGTTTCCTTCATTGCCTGATTGTATCCCGACGTCATTGATGTTGCATCAGTCACGGTAAACAAATCAACATCCCAACCCGTCGGAACTTCAAGGCGATTAAGATAAAAAATACATTCATCAAGTAAGATTTCATTATTTGTACATATAATGAACGTAATTTTCTTATTCATTCACTTTCCCTCCGCTTAAATATTCGCTAAGAAAAGAGAAAAGCAAATCCTTCTTCTCAAACAGTTCCTTCTCAAGAATAACGTGAACCGCGTAAATCGATATTCCTTCATTAATCAAAAACAAAAGAGCCTCTTCCTTAGCGCTTTCTTCAACATCGAGTTCAAGTCTTCTCATATAAAGAATTGTCTTTATGTATTTATTCAAAACATCTGTGTGATCAGCGCAGTTTTCAAGAAACAAGTCCTTTATCCCGTGCTTTTCCTCCAAGGAACAAATAATCTTTATATTGCCGTATCTGTAATACTTAGCGCCATTCAACCAGTAATTCTTTTCATCATGCCAAGGTATTTTATCTATAAACGTTTTATCTTTTGATACAAGATACTCATCCAACAGTTTTTCAATTTGTGCTATGGCAAGCTTCTTCTTTTCTGCACATTCCTCATAAAACTCAAACACCTTTTTTGCTTTTTCATAAGCTACGCCCAACGTAATTCCTCCATAATGTCGCCAATCTGATGTTATGTACTAAACTGCTTCGCTGACAGTATTAATCATTTTTTCAAGCTGCTTCGGATAATTATACTCATTTTTAACACGCTCATATCCGTTAACACACACCCTCAGACGTTCTTTCTCGTGCTTGAGGTAATATTCCACCTTCGAAAGATATTCCTCCATGCAAGAATAAACAACAATATCTTTATCAGGCACAAACATCTCAGGTATTTCCTCCTGATAATTCGAGAATACACATCCCCCCACAGCCATGATATCGAAGATTCTCTGAGGAATTCCCGTCTCAATAGATCGAATTGTAACATTCAGGTTGATTTTTGATGCATAATAAGCTCTGTACAAGTCATCCTCATATACAGGTCCGCGAAGATTAAGTCCCGGAAATTCCTCCGACTTAACATCTTCGTTAGTATAAAGATATGTATCAAACCTCGACGCAGACTCCTTTAAAAGCGTAACCCTGTCAAGATTTGCTAGTTTATAGCAAAGAGCAAGAATTTCCGCTCCATACCTTTTATCCATGTTGTATTTTTCGGAATCATTTATCAGGTTAGCAAGATACTTCCCTGTTCCATCAGAAAGCGAACCGATGATGCCTTTCTTTTCTCTCCAATCAAAAGAAAATCTTCCGAGACATTCAGCAAGCTCTTTTTTTACCGTTTCCGGAACAACCGTTATAAGCTCATCATACGTTGTTCTTTTGTAAAGTGAGCCAATAAAGGAAATATCACACGAAAGTTTCCTTATGTCCTCATCGCTTATTGATACTTTCGATGCCTTGGCAACATTTGCAGCAAGAGGAAGATGAAACACATTCTTTAGCCCTGTGTTCTTAAGCCTTTCAACCTGCTTTTTATCAAAATGAAAAATAAAATTGCAGTCAAAAAAGGCTTCTTTCTTATAGAGATGATGCTGCGGAGAATCATATATCCACGAAGCATAAGGTTTCCTCACGTCATTACAAGCAACAGCCACAGCGGGAAGAAAATTCTGTGTTATTACAAGACTGTAATTGGCAAGCACTTTCTTTAGCGATTCAACCTCTTCGTCTTTCACCTCATCCATGGTAACCTTTTTCGGAAACAATTCAACCTCAATTCCCAATCCCAAAAGTCCCCATATTATGTCGTTCTTTGCGATTCTGTCAGAATCCACATATAGAATTTTCACTAAAAATCCTTTCAAAAAAAGGGCTTCCCTTTCGGCAAGCCCTTTCTAAAATCTAATACTGAATTACTGAAGAAGCGATAATACGTTCTGGTTAGCCTGATTAGCCTGTGCGAGCATCGAAGTACCTGCCTGAGCAAGGATGTTATTGTTCGAATACTGTACCATCTCGGTAGCCATATCTGTATCACGAATTGCCGATTCAGCTGCTGTTGTATTTTCAACAACGTTATCAAGGTTCTTGATGGTGTGCTCAAGTCTGTTCTGGATAGCACCAAGGTCAGAACGCTGAGTTGAAATTGTTTCAAGAGCTGCCTTGATTTCATCGATTGCCGACTGTGCAGAAGTATAATCACTAACTGCTGTATCGGAAATTGCAAGGTCTGAAATTCTCATGCTGGCAATATTGAAGGTAATTGTCTGAGCTGCTTCTGAACCAACCTGAAGATCTAAATCGTTTGTTCCCTTTGCAAATGAACCGTCAAGAAGGTTCTGCTCATTGAAAGTTGTTGTATCGGCAACACGGTCGATTTCTTTCTTTAACTGCTGAACTTCTGAATCTATATATCCGCGGTCAACAGATGTCATTGTGCCGTTTGAAGCCTTAACTGCAAGTTCATTCATTCTCTGAAGCATATCGTGAACTTCTGCAAGAGCACCTTCTGCTGTCTGTACGCAAGAGATACCGTCCTGAGCATTTGCAGATGCCTGTGTAAGACCTCTGATCTGTCTTCTCATCTTTTCACTGATTGCAAGTCCTGCTGCATCATCTGCTGCACGGTTAATCTTGTAACCTGAAGATAACTTTTCTGCTGACTTTGTCTGTGAGCCGGTTGTGATGCCTAACATTCTGTTGGCATTCATCGCGGTAAGGTTATGTTGTACGATCATGGTTTTCCTCCCTGAAATGTAAATATCCTCAATTGTTATTTCACACGTGTTAGGTAACTTTTCTTCGTTACACTATGTATATCGGACTTGTCTGGGAAAACTTTAGAGCATATTTTATTTTTAGTTATCATTTTTAGTTATCGCGATTTTTTCGCAAATCCGTTCTGCGAGAATCTCTAATATTATGTTAACTTCATTCGGCGCTTTTTCTTTATTTTTGAAATTTAGTCCGTACCGCAAAAGCAAAAAATACAGATTTTTTTCTTATTTTCAGGAAAACGTCCGTACTCAGCACGGACAAAAAATCAAAAATGCAAAAAAGCTCTGTATGCACATTATAAAATGTACGGATATTATTTCAAAATATAAAAAACGTCTGTTTAGAATACCGTCTGATATGATCACGCCTTTTCCTCAACAAAAGAGACAGTTATGTAAAAACTGCCTCTTTTGAAATAACACATATTAATAATTTAAAGCTCGAATTGTACCGTCCCAATATTCTCTGGCATAATCTATTGTCGATTCAATATCGTATCCATCTGCAATATCATACAGGAAAGTGGATGCATAATCGCGAAGAAATGTATCGTAAGTAATTAGCATGTCCGACGGATTCATAACCTCAACCATTGTATCCGAATTATAGAAGGATGCTCCATAGCCTGTATATTCATTTGTAGGAACATAGTCCTCAAAACCCGGTATCATATTGTATAAGGACCACACAAGCGCCATTTTTTCAGCATCAGTCCTTGAAACATTTGATGGAATTACAGTTACATTACCGTACTGAGGAATACTGTAACCTGATGCACCGGGTCCTTTAGGCATGGGAAGATATAACACTTCACTGCCGATGCCGTTAAAATAAGTATAGGGCAAAGAAGCCATATATCCCGAACCGATATAGAACACAGATCTTCCGTTTGCAAATTCTTCTCTTCCATAATCCCAGCTTGCGCCCTCAGGAATATATGTAAAATAACCCAAGAGATACTGGGCAAATTCCAATGCCGAACGTGATTCACCGGAATCAAGATTAAAAACATATTGGCCGCTTGAATTTTTCGTAACAGCAGAGCCACCATTTGAATAAAGAATGCCTGCAACCAAAGCCGCCGTGTTACATGTCAAAGGAAAAACATCCGTCTCTCCGTCATTATTCGTATCCGCATATGCATTTCTGCAAAGGGAATCAAACACATCCCAGGTCCATTCACCTCTTACTAACAAGTTAAGCAAATCATCCTCCGATGACCAGAGACAATATCTCAAAAGATCCGTATTAACATATACTCCATAATAAGGCTCGTTGAAAGCAGCGCTCATTCCGTATATTGAAGAACCCCTTGCATACTTCTTGTGCATATTGTTTCTTGAGAACATTGAATTGCTAAAATTAAGCGAATCAAGTGTCGAAAGGTCGTATGCATATCCTTCTTTAACAGTTGCCACATAGGATGTATCGGTGTCCGGAAGCACAAAAAACTGTAATCCATCTCTGTTAGGATTGTAATTCCTTAAATCATCCGTTATCCCACTCCAGACAGAAAGCGCTTCCGCTCTAATTGAAAAATTATAAGTCTCCTGAATGTGCTCTCTCCAATTAATGCGCGTTTCCTCATACGCATTTGTCGGTTCATAATAGCCGCCGGTCGAATACCAATCCCTTATGATGAATTCCTGTCCTCCGAAATCAAGTATTTTTCCATATTCATCCCTAAGATAAGGCTCGCCGGTAAAAGGATCAAGCGCTACTTCCTGAGCTACCGGCTGATCCTGTTCAACCGGTACAACCGTATCAGGCGACACAATAGTTTCATTTCCCGATCCTTCATCTCTGCTCACCGAATCAACAGCAGGTGCCACTGCAACATCACCGAGTTTATCGTTCTTTGCTTTCTTATATATATCCGCCGTTACCCATTCAGATTTATTACCACCTGACATCCAATATTCAAAATAGTCACGTACCGCTTCAATATATTCATTATCTATCTTTTTAACTGCTTTATTGAGTACTTTTAAAGCAGCATCATAGTCTTCATCACCGACATATGCATCAACAAGGCCAAAGTAAGCATCCTTATTTTTGGCATCGTCCTCAAGAATTTCCTCGTAAAGTTCTATAGCCTTATCATAGTTCTCAGTTTCAAGATATTTTTCCGCCTTCTGAAGCTTCTTATCAATCTTGCTTCCCGTATCGCCGCATGCTGTAAGGCTTGTGATTAAAAATACACATACAAGCATATACGAAGTTGCAAGTCTAAAGGTTTTACAAACTTTTTCTTTCATCTCTTACTGCGCTCCTTAAGATTATTGCCCAATTTCCTACCGTTCTCTTTCCCAAAGTAATTGGGAGAGGATTGCTCCTCTCCCAGTACCTATGGTTTTGTTAACTTAGCGACAAATTAGCCGAGTAATGATAATACATTCTGGTTAGCCTGGTTAGACTGTGCCAACATAGCAGTACCTGCCTGAGCAAGAATGTTATTGTTGGAGTACTGAACCATCTGTGTAGCCATGTCTGTATCACGAATCTGTGACTCAGCTGCTGTTGTGTTCTCAACAACGTTATCAAGATTCTTGATAGTGTGCTCAAGTCTGTTCTGGATAGCACCAAGGTCAGAACGCTGTGCTGAAATAGACTGAAGTGATGTCTTAATGTCATCGATAGCTGTCTGAGCCAATGCATATGTACTAACTGAAGTGTTAGAAATAGCAAGGTCAGAAGTTCTCATGCTGTCAATCTTGAAGGAGATTGACTGACCTGCTTCAGCACCAACCTGAAGGTTGAGACTGTCTGCTGCTGAGAATGTACCGTCAAGAAGATTCTGCTCGTTGAATGTAGTTGTTGTAGCTACACGGTTGATTTCACTCTTTAACTGCTGAACTTCTGAGTCAATGTATCCACGGTCAACTGTTGTCATTGTACCGTTAGAAGACTTAACTGCAAGTTCATTCATTCTCTGAAGCATGTCATGTACTTCAGCAAGTGCACCTTCAGCTGTCTGAACACAGGAGATACCATCCTGAGCATTTGCAGAAGCCTGTGTAAGACCACGAATCTGACGACGCATCTTTTCACTGATAGCAAGACCAGCTGCATCATCGCCTGCACGGTTAATCTTGTAACCTGAAGAAAGCTTCTCGGTTGACTTAGCCTGTGCTGAAGATGTGATACCAAGCATTCTGTTAGAGTTCATCGCTGTTAAGTTGTGTTGTACTACCATATATATTTCCTCCTTGAAATAAGATGTCGCATCCTTGCGACAAATATGTTTGTTGAAAAGAGAGTTATTTCTCTTCTCTTGTATAATATATCGGCCAACTTACCGATAAATTAATACCTAAAATTAAAAAAGTTGTGACCAAAGTACTATTTTTACAAAAATCCTTTACCCGTGCTGTTCATAGCCTTTGTGTAGGACTGAATTGCCTTTACTCCGGAGCGCTGAGATTTAATCTTCTCTCGCTCGCTCTTAAAGGATTTTTCAATTGCTGATTTGTTACGCGTTTCCTCAGCCTGAATCGAAGTGCTAAGCTCCGTAATCCGTGTGATGAGTTCCTGCATTTTCTTTATGCGTTCCGCATATAAATCACGGTTACTGTTAAGTTCATCCTTTACATTAGCGTAGACCGTCTCAAAGCCCTCGTCAAGCTTTGTAAGTTTATATATAAGTACTCCCTTTTCCTCGGCATTTTTATCAAGTGCTTCGTAGGAAATAGGATTTGTCACAGCAAGCTCATACTGTTCAGCGTTCTTAACACGAATTTCTTCGAGAATTTTTATTTTCTTTTCAAGGCTTTCCGTAAGTGCGGTAATATATGTATCGTTCACTATGAAACCTTCGCCTTCTTCATTACTTCCTTCCAGTTATCACGAACCGAACGAAGATGCATAACAATTTCTTCCATATCCTTTGGATCCTTGGAAACCATTGTCTCTACAAGGCGTCTTGAAAGATATACATATATACGTTCAAAATCCTGTGCAACCTCGTACTTCATATCAAGAGTCTCTCTAAGGTAATCGATAATCTTCTCGACTCTTACAATATTATAGTGTGCTTCCTGAATGTTCTTTTGCTCCATCTTCACAATTGCAATATTGCCAAACTTAATGGCGCCTTCATAGAGAAGAAGCGTAAGCTCGGCCGGTGAAGCCGTAAGAATCTTGCTCGTATTATATTGTGAGTATGCATTAGGCAGAGCCATAATGTATTACCTCCTAGTTGTTTGTAGTAAACAGACTGCTAAGATAATTCGAACTTGAACTCATTTTTGCAAGTGCAGTCTCCATTGCAGCAAACTTTCTGTAAAGCTTGTCCTCTTCCTTCTGAAGCTTATCTTCCATATCGGAGATACGCTTTGTGTAATCGGACACATCATTTTTCATAAGTTTGTCGTTATAGAACGAGCCAAAACTTCTGTCATCTGTTGCAGAAGATAAGCTACTAAGCTTGGAATATACATTTTTGCCAAGCTGTGTAAAGAAGTCAACGATTGTGGATGGATCACTTGCAATCATACCCTTAAGCTTGTCTGCATTACCTGATGCTTTTTCATCATCAGGATCACCGTCAATATGGAAAAGGTTTCTCTCGTTTTCTGTTGTTGTAAGGTACTCGGGCATTCCAATGCCGAAGTTTGTAAGATACAGAGTCTGATCACCGACGGTGATGCCCTGGAGCATAACCTCGCGAAGACCCATCATTACATCATTTAAGGATTCATCTCTTCTAAGGAGAGACTCTTTAACCTTTCCTTCAAGTTTCTCAATCTCAGAATCACTTACTGCGTTCTTTTCATCTTCGGTAAGAGGCTCAAGTTTTGTGGTCTCAGCATTATAGAGAGTGCTGAACTCCTTCATAAGCTCGTTATATTCCTTGATGAAGTCCTTTACCATGTTGTAGATGCCTTCGGTATCGTTCTGCGTGGTAACGGTAATATCTTCAGCAAGAGCCTTGCAGGTATAGGTAATTCCATTAACTTCTATGCTGTTCGTCTGAGATTCAAATCTTGCGCCGTTAAGCTCTATTACAGCATTCTCAGCCGTAAGCTTCTTGGCATCTTTATTGTATGCACTTGCATCAAAAGAAAGTGCTGTCTGAGCATAATCAACTTCTTCTTTTATCTTCTTTGCTGCATCTTCAAGTGCTGTAGATCCTTCAGCCGTGTAGATGCCGTTATTGAGATTCTCCTTCATTGAAGCAATCCGCTCCGAAAGTGCATTGATTGCATCCTCATCAGGTTCCTCTGCTGCCTGAAGTTCCGCAAGTTCTGCTTCTTTTGCGGAAATTTCCTTTTGGAAGTTGGACTTGCCAAGTTCCATGAGTTTTTTATAAATATCGCTGTCAACGCCTGCCGCCTGAATGTCTGATACCCAGTCTGAAGCTGTCGCGCCGGTAAAATATACACTGTTAGCTGCAGTCTTTGTGTACTGTGCAGTTACTGAACTTGAAGGAGTTGCATTAATGCCAAGGGCAGTCATTGCACTCATGCCGGAAGCATTTGTTGCTGTAATTGTAAAATCGGAATCTGTACCGCTCTGTTTTGCTCCGATGAAAAGACGCTGATTCTTTTCGTCAAAGTTAGCATTAACACCTGCGTTATTTAATCGATTAACAACATCGCCGATTGTAGTGTCGCTTTCAACGCTAATGGAAGTTGTAACGCCTCCGACCGTAACATTAAAGGAACCCGATCCTGAAAATGCGGAAGTTCCAATTTTAAGATCGCTAAGTTTGGAAGCAGATGTCACATTGCCTTCGGTTCCTGTCACCTTGGCACCGGTCAGATATCCGCTGCTTGCAAGGCTCTTAACGGAAAGCGTCTGTACGCTGTCCATAGCGTTTTCGCCGGTGATAACGTCAACGGCATTTGTATTGCTTACAGTTGTTGTCTTCTTCACAAAAGAAGAAGCCCATCTGAAGTTTGAAACAGTCTTTGAATAGAAGGACTTAATCTTGTTGTTAAGCGTGGTCCACGCCTCCTGCTTCCATTCAAGTTTTGTTTTTGTCTTTTCAAGTTTTTCTTTTTTCTGGCTCTTAGCCTTCATAAGATCCTGGATCAATGATTCTGTATCAAGACCCGAATACATACCTGTAATTCTGTTGGGCATGTGTTACCTCCTGTTTCAGCCTTTAATTAGCGCTTTTCGTCGACCAAAAGACCTGCGATTTCCCAAACCTTTGCAATCATATCAAGAGTCTTCTCTGCAGGCACCTCACGGATGACATCCTTTGTGTCCTTGTCAACGATTTTGATGGTTACACGATTAGTCGCTTCGTGAAAGCCAAATACAGCTTCAGCGTTTCCCATCTTTTTATTAAGGCTTTCAACTGCCTTATGGAGTTGTTCCTTGGAGGGTTCATGTTCCGAATAGGATTCTGATGATTTACCTTCAGCATTTTCGACTACCTTTGTGGTCGAATCAACCTTCGGTGCAGACTCTGCTATAGAAACATCCGTGTACTCCATTGCAGTTTTAGCGCTTGTGTTGACAGGCGAAGGGGCCTGAGTTGTCATAACGCTGTTAATAGATTCTAATGCCATTTCATTCTCCTTTCGCGGAATCCGTTCCGCCTTAAAGGTTCCTGGTATTTGATATATCGGAACACAAAACAAAAAAGTTAACGGTTAACCAAATAAATTTCTCAAATTTTCTACTGCATCCTCTGAATTCATGGCAGCCTTGTTTGCTTCCTGAATCTGGATATATACTTCTTTTCTGTGAATCGGCACTTCCTTAGGAGCGGTTATACCGATTTTAACTTGCTCACCCTTAATTTCAAGAATAGTGATTTCAACGTTGTTGTTAATAATCAGGGCTTCATTCTTTTTACGAGATAATGCTAACATGTGCCCTCCTTCTTCATTCCCTTAATAATATCATACACAGGGAACTTAACTAAATATTCATCGCTCTCGAGAACAAGCTGAACAGCCTTTCTTTCGGCTACGTTAATAACCAAAGGAGCACGTAAATTTACGCTCATAAGTTTTAAATCCTTAGGAACCGTAACAGTAACAAGTACAAGAAGTTCATCAGGTTCAAGATTTCCGATAGGCTTTAATACCTCGTCATCAACCTGAGGATTGTATTCGGGTTTTACAAGAAGCGGATCCATTACCGGAAGTGCAAAAGCAGGTTCCTGAATAGACTGCATCCAACGTATGCCCGCATTGTTGCCTTTCTCAAGGTCGTAAATCAATGCAAAATCCTGAAGTTCCGGAAATCCTACGATTCCGTTTTCAAAATGTATTATCTTCGAAGGTTCAATATCAACCTCACCGAAAACTCTTGTCTCAATAATCATTTTCATTCCTCCTAAATATAATTAAGCAGTGTTTCCTGTAAAATTTTTGAGGTAGCCATCAAAGAAGCGTCGTACGCATATCCGGCGCTGCTCATCTTTATCGCCGTTTCCGCAAGATCCGCGTCCTCATTTTCGCTCTTTAACTCCTTTAAGGAGGATAACTGTGTATCGAGTCTATTTTCGATAAGTTCAAGTCTCTTTGATCTTGTACCACAGTTTGTAAGAGCTACGTTATTTACATCAAGATACTCATCTGCCTTTGTAATTGAAGAAGCAAACAAATTGTGCATTTTATCATTTATATAGGTCTGTGCTTTCTTCGCTGCATCAAGGCGCGCCTGCGCGTCTTCCAGCTGAGTAGTCTGTGCGCTTGTATACCCTTTTATTTCTGCCTCGATATCTGATATTTTCTTTTCGATATCTTCGACTTCCTTTATTGCATTTATAACGTCCTGAACATCTCTTACGATGTTGTGACTAAAGCACTCATCAGCCGTTGTATTAATGCGTAATGACTGATTTACACCGATATTGTATTGAATTTCACCACCATGTGATGAATATACCTTGTTATTGGTATTGTCCTTACAGTCAAAGTAGTGTTCGGGTCTCAAATCACCTTTGTCCCATTTTGTCTTACTGTAAGTAATCTCGCAGTCAGAAATTGACTTAGGATCAGATACGAGATTAGCTCCGAAAAGAATTTCTCCGGTCTCGGGAACATATACTGCCCTGTCAGGATTTGCAACCACATAATCGTAAGGATTGGAAGTTGCATCCTTGTGAACCGTGTCCGTAACCGACGCAAGGTCTATTGTTGTAATGGGATCCGTAAGTTCTACGGTTCCGGAAATTGGGTTGTCATCAAGTTTATTGTAGGAAACTCTGATTCTTACAATGTCAGATATAACAACATCATTTTCGGTATTTCCGACATGAATATCCTTTATAGTATCCTTTGTAACATTTTCAAACTTCTCTGTTATATCGTACTGAGCATCCTCATCAGCCTGATAAGTAAGCGTAATATCGGTTCTGTAGCCGGTAAACACACTTCTTCCCGCGAAATCCGCATTACCTGTATTGTATATTTCGGCAATATAGGAATTCAAACTGTCAAGAATGATTGCTCTGTCCGCAGCGGTAAGCTGATCACTCGTACCCTTTGTGTACTGCTTTTTGATATCTGTAATGATATCGGAAAGTGTATCTATCGAATCCTCGGTAACCGTAAGCCAGCTCTTTGCATCTTCAACGTTCTTTTCAACGTACTGAATTGTCTGGTTAACGCTCGTACGAAGTCTCAATGAACGAAGTGCCACAATCGGATCGTCCGAAGGTCTTGCAATTTTCTTTTCGGAAGAAAGCATCGTGGAAAGTTTATCCTGAAGAAGCTTGTTGGTGTTAATATTTGTAAGTGAATTGTTCTGAATAATTTTATTGGTAATTCTCATATACACCTCATTTACCGCTTTCTGTCAACAGCGGTATACCGTTATCATCTGTTCCTTTTCGCTGCATATTGCAGAACCCTGAATGTAAGCAACAACTCTTTGGTATATGTATCGGATGATTTTATGTTTTTATACACCCGTTTCGAGAATTAATCTGTCATAAATCTCAGTAAATGTCTGAATCATCTTTGCTGCAAGATCGTAAGCATTCTTATATTTAACAAGATTAACTGCCTCTTCGTCTGAATCAACGCCCGATACGGAAAGTCTCTGGTTGTCAATAATATTGCTCATGGAGTCGTAATATTTCTGAGAGCTGTTAGCTCTTGCTGCATTAAGGGCAGCATCAGATAGAATGCTCTGTAAAAATTCGCTCGAAGAACCGCCTCTGAACTGGAAGGTTTTCTTATCATCTTTTATCTTGAGAAGTTCATCCACAATATCCGCTTTTGAGTCACCATCGGTAGCCACTGTTCTTGTAGCAAGAAGCATCGAATCGTCAGTCAAAAGCTTGCTCACGGAAAAATTAGCTGCCGTAAGCAGATAATATGTGCTCGACGAATTCGTAAACGTAAGAATGTTCGAGCCCGATTCAATCGCATAGTTGTAATCGTCAAAAGAAATCTGTTCGTCGGTTACTCCTGTTCCTCTAAAAAGTGAGCTGTCTGTCTTGTTTGTAATCGCATTTCCGTTTCCATCAACAGCTCCATCCTGAGTAAGAATGCCGTTAAAGGTCTTTGAAAAAAGCCTTACGAACTCATTTAACTGTTCCTGATAGTATGGTATCCCTTGATAAGCTATCTTTGCACCGACTTCAGCTTCTTTTCCTATTCTTGAATAAGAAAGCTGGTTGTCGCCATAGTTTTTATCTATTGTAAATTCGTAGTAGCATTCACCTGTAGTCTGATCGTAGGTATAGGTCCAGTCGGTATAGTAGTATTTTTCAGCGCCGAGGTTAATTGTTCCTCCGTGAGCGGAAAGTGTACATTTATCAAGATCCTTTGCGTAATCTTCGGTAACCTTTATTCTTACCTTGCCGTTCGGAATGTCTACATTTTCTACCTTCCCGCGGAAGTTCTCTGTATTATTACCGTCTCTTAATTCGATAAGGCCCTGAAGCTTACCTCCAATCGAAGTACTGTAGAGATTGAAATCTGCTCCGTCTGCCCATCTGATTTCGTAAAGGCCCTGAGCATCGGATTGATTAACAGTTTCATTTATCTCTCTTGCAACGCATTCAAGAGTGTGGCTCTCATTTGAGTCAACGAGCACCTGATTACCTGCAATTCTTACAATATAACGATTCGCACCGGTTGCAATGTCGTTGTTTGTATCATATATAGGTGTTTCAACCGTCTCAACCGAAACATACTCTGAGAGTTTATCGATAAGAAGAGCTCTCTTATCTCTTAATTCATTTGCTTTTGCCCCGGTAAGTTCTATAACATTTATCTGCTTGTTAAGTGTTGCAATCTGTTCACCAATAGAATTTATTTCAGATACAGTATCCTTGATTTCCGTATTAATGTCCTTCTGAAGTTCCAAAAGCTGGCCGGATACTCCATTGAAGTAGTCGCAAAGCGACTGTGCATACATAATAAACTGAGATCTCACCGATGCGTCACCGGCGTTTTTCTGAAGTTCCTCGAGGGCGTTAAACATAAGATTGAATGCCGTATTAAAGCCTGCAATTTCATCCGTGTCCTGAAAATAGTTTTCAATGGATTTCATGTAGTAACACTTAATATCAGCTCCGCCAAGTTTCTCGTTATTGTCCCAATATTTATTGTCATAGAACTGGTCATGCATTCTTTCGATTGCAATAGTATCAACACCTGCACCGGCACTTCCGTAGGTTGTGAATGTTCTTAAAGCTCTGTTCGCTTCCTGAACTGCAACCTGACGGCTATAGCCCTCGGTTTCTGAGTTTGAGATATTGTTGGCAGTCGTGTTAAGTGCTGCATTTGCTGCCAAAAGTCCGGTATATGAAATATTCAGTCCAAAAAACTGTGAAGGCATCAGAAACTCCTTTCAGGGTTAATTATCCTAACTGTGTTACTATCTGTTCGAGCATTGCATCAACCACGTTTATGTAACGGCTGGCCGCGTTGAAAGCATTCTGGAATTTTATCATCTGGTTCAATTCTTCATCAGAAGAAACTCCGATTATCTGCTCTCTTGCATAGGATAAGCTGCTTACCGTAGCCTCCTGTGCCGAAGTTATATTCTTGTATACGGCGCCTGAATTGGATACCTGTGATACAAGGTTGGTATAGTAAGTATTCAAAGAACACTTTGTTGTAACATTTGGATTCAAGCTATAGATATCGGCATCAAAAGCTGCTACAAGTTTCTCGGCCGTTTCATAATCTACGGTATTATCGTCAAGTCTGAACTTGAGTTTTCCGGCTTCTCTTAAAAGAGTCGGATTTATAATAAGGTTGGGTATGGAATAAAGAGTTTCCGTATGATAATTATCTTCCGTATTCTCTTCTATCTCTTTCCATGTTGCTCCATCGTATTCGTAACTGTCACATTCTTTTCTTTGGAATATCTGAAGAGGTGAGCCGTCATCATCAGCCATGTACGTTCCGCCACTCTTCTCCCAAGCTTCATAAAGCACTCCGTTGATTGCTTCTACCACGTTATGAACAAGTTGGTCGAATTCAGCCTGAACATTCATGCAAACCGACTGTGCAACCGTGTGATTGTAATAGTCAACTTTGCTGTTGTATTCAGCAAGATCCTTTTCGTAACAGCTTACCGCTCTGATGTAATCAGGATCCGATACACCATACTGATAATCCTCAGGCTTTGGAGCTGTAGGCTTAACCGGAATATCTGTGTAATTAGCTGCTCTGTCGCCTCTTGCATAAAGCATGGATCTTAATTCACCGATGTCCGTATATGAAGCAGAGGAAATAATAAGCCCCGTATCAAATACTTTGGCATTCGATATATCAAGACACTCTATGCCTTCCTCATTTAGATAAGTAAGAGCGTTAACTTTCCAGTATGGAGTATAAAATTCCGTCTGTGCATCATAATATGCACCCATCTCATAAACGGTATCGGAGCAAACAAAATCCACTCCCTCAACCTGTACTCTTACGCTTCCGAATACATCTTCTTTATATGAAATATTAGCAAGACCCGCCAGCTCATCGAGTGCCTGATTTCTTGCGTCGCGAAAATCGTTCGCGCTCTCCACTCCGCCCGACTCAACTTTGCGAATCTCATCATTATAATTCTGGATAATATGACCCAGCTCGTTTATACGGGTAACCTTATCATAGATATGAGTATTAAGCTCGCTCTGATAATCAACAAGCCCGTTGTAAACCTGCTGTGCGTTTGTCAAAAAGCTCTGTGCATTCTGGATTAGCATTCTCTGAACAGTAGTATCATCGGGAGTCTTAGACAACTCCTCGATTGTAGCCCAAAGTTCATTCATCGCATGATTAAAGCTCGCATCATCATTAAGTTCATCAAGAAGATCCTCAACTTCACGCATAGCCTCGTAGGAAGTTGAATAAAAAGAAGATCTTCCACTTTCTCTTCGATACGACTGGTCCAGAAAGTAATCTCTTACCTGTCTTACCTTCTCGTAAGTAACACCAAGACCAACCTGCTGGCTCGAAACACCTACAGTCCCGTTCTTTATGGTATTGTAAACCCTATCTCCAAGAAGAACCTGCTGACGCACATAACCTTTGGTATCCATGTTGGAAAGGTTGTGTGCAGTCGTGTTAAGAGAGTTCTGTGCAGTCTGTAGTCCTGAAGTTCCTACATAAATTCCTCCCATTAACGACATTTTGTTTCTCCTTTCCGTCGGTCTTAGTGAAAAACTCCCTCCCCTTTCGAGGGAGGGAAGTTTGCAAATTACTACTGTTTTGCATCAAAAGTCCCGGTCGAGGCAGCAAATGTACTTCCCGTATTATAAGCGCCCTTATTATAGTTCGCTGTTTCCGGAGCCTTTCTTGCCGCCTGTATAAGGTTCATGTTGAAATTAACCATTTCAATCGCACCCTGTAACAACTGTTCATTTCTTTCGTTTACAAGCTTCATCTCATACAGTGTAGCATGAAGCTTATCATGAACGACGGCTAATGTTCTTTGTTCTTTCGGTTTCTTTTCAAGTAATTCAATCAGTGTGTCAAGCTTAAGTCCTGCAACATCCGTGTTAAGGATTCTCGCTATTTCCGCCATTATCGAGATGCGCTTTGTTTCAAGTGCCTGAATCTTAGTAACAACTCTCTGTTCCTTATCCGTAATCACAGAAAGTGCATTAAGATCTCCTCTGACAATGACATCGGACTTGCCCTTAGAGAGGTCAAGTAGCTTCTGATATTCTTCATCTTCCCCATTAAGAACTTCAGCAAGAGTATCAATTAGGCTAGCCACTTAGTCCTCCCTTAGCGCAATTCCTCGTACTTCTTTAACAGTTTTTCAGCAAACGACTCGGCATCCACATTATAGGTACCGTCGGCAACTGCCTTTTTCAAAGGTTCACAAACATCATATCTGATGTCCGATGCGCCCTTAACTGCAGCCTTTGCGGTCTGAATGTCAAGTCCCATGTTGGAGATGCTTACCTGATCGGTCTGCCCTCTTTTTGCTACGTTCTGTTCCTTCTGTACCTTTGCGGAATTATAGAGTTGCTGAACTTGTGTATAGGCTTCTATACGCATATGTTCCCTCCTTTGCATTTGCATGCGTTTTCTAATTCTCTAATACCTTTATCGGCACTTTTTATAATTACTTTACCCCTAATTTATTAAAATTCTTTATTTACGTGCTTCCCGCTTGTTCGAGCTGTCCCGCATTCTTTTTGCCGTTTGGGTATTTTCGCGTGTTTTTTTGGTATTAATCCTTAAATTCGCTCCAAATGCCCAAATCGCTTTCTTTTTGGGTAAATACAGCAAAAAGAAGGCGAAATACCCAACGAAAGGTCGTATATACCCAAACAGAAAGCAAAAAGAAAAAAGAATGCGAACCGAAGTACACATCCTTGTAAAAAAAGGACCGTCCCCAAATGAGACGGCCCTTCGCAGCTTATCGCATTGTCTTTATTTCGTTTACCATTGCCACATCATCTTCTGTTACCTTGAGATTGGCTGTTGTTCTTGTGCCCTCCGGTGAGATGATGCTTACTTCAATAATATCGCCCACATTCCCCCCACGTCTTGCTACATCCGATATGAACTGAACAAATTTAGGATGAGACTGAGTGAACTTATTTTTCATTCCCATCAATTTCATTATATCTGCAGGATTTGGCATAATATCTCCTTTCCAGTCTAGTACTTTGACTTGGCTCTCTGTTTAGATGCATATAAAGCCTGGTCAGCAAATCTGTATAAGTCCCTTATGTAGCTGTTGCTTCGGATTATAGCCTTTTTGTGCCAGCCATAAGCTACTGACAGTTCAACCTCGCTTCCCTGGTTGTAGCTTGCAAGACCCTTCTCGAAATTCTTAATCAGGCCCTCCGGAGTTCTGTAATCACCAATAACAAAGACGCCAAACTCATCTCCACCCATTCTATACACAGTTCCGGCTCTGTCAAATGCCTTCGAAAGAATGCCTGCAAGTGCCTTTATCTGATTGTCACCCGCAGCGAAGCCCTTTTCAGAGTTAACTCTTTTATG
>JAZQOL010000046.1:0-11528 GCA_045627845.1 Lachnospiraceae bacterium
CGGGAAGATAAAACTCACCGATTGAATCAGGCTTAAAAATGGGAGCAACCATAAGGCTGTCACAAAGCATATACTGCTTATCAAGCAAGTGAGTATTCTTATCCTGTGTAAATTCCATTACCATGCTTCGCATAGTGGGAATACCTAAGGTAGCTGCCTGAACTGCAGTCTTGTAAAGATAAGGCATAAGCTTTGCTTTGAGTTTTGTAAAGCTTCTTACTACATCAACAGCTTCTTCATCATAAACCCAGGGCACTCTGTAGGAGTGACTTCCGTGGAGTCTTGAGTGGGAGGATAATAATCCAAAAGCAGCCCAGCGCTTATATACATCAGGAGTAGAGGTTGCTTCAAAACCACCGATGTCATGACTCCAGAATCCGAAGCCTGACATAAGTAATGATAATCCGCCACGAAGGCTTTCTTCCATTGATTCATAATCAGACCAACAGTCTCCGCCCCAGTGAACGGGGAACTTTTGTCCGCCTACAGTTGCGCTTCTGGCAAAGAGAACGGCATCATCCTTGCCACGTTTTCTTGTAAGAAGCTCGTAAACGCATTTATTGTATAGGTAAGTGTAGAAATTGTGCATTTTCTGCGGATCGGAACCATCGTGCCAAACTACATTAAGAGGAATTCTTTCACCAAAGTCAGTTTTAAAGCAATCAACACCCATATCAAGGAGTACTTCCAGTTTATCCTGGAACCATTTCCATGCATCAGGGTTAGTAAAATCAACTAAAGCCATGCCGGCTTGCCACATATCCCACTGCCAGGGATCACCATTCGGACGCTTTACGAAATATCCTTTTTCAACACCTTCCTTGAAAAGAGGAGATTCCTGTCCGATGTAAGGATTAATCCAAACACAGATATTAAGCCCCTTTGCTTTAATACGTTTTAACATTCCTTCGGGATCGGGGAAAACGCGATCGTCCCAAATGAAACTTGACCAGTGGAATTCCTTCATCCAGTAACAGTCAAAATGAAATACTCTTAAAGGTATATCACGATCAAGCATTCCGTTTACAAAACTCATAACAGTCTGTTCGTCATAATTTGTCGTAAAAGAAGTTGAAAGCCATAAACCAAAAGTCCATGTAGCAGGAAGAGAAGGTTTTCCGGATAAATCGGTATATCTTTTCACAACTTCCTTCATGGAAGGACCATTAATAAGGAAGTAATCAAGTTCATTCCCTTCAACAGTAAAGTTAACCTTTGTAACAAATTCGCTTGCAATTTCAAAGGATACTTTCTCGGGATGATTGACTAATACACCATACCCTTTGTTTGTAAGATAAAAAGGAATGTTCTTATAAGAAAGCTGTGTATTTGTACCACCGTCTTCATTCCAGATTTCAACATTCTGTCCGTTTTTTGTAAAAGCAGTAAATCTTTCTCCAAGACCGTAAACAAGTTCGCCTACAGAAAGTCCGAGACTCTGGGTCATGAGAGTATTTTCTGTATCACCGTCATCATCGTAAATAAAGCCATGCCAGTCTTTCTTTACACATGCAAGGTCATTAATGCTCTTCGTAACAATCTCGCTTCCGCGTTTATATACCATCGAAAAAGGCTTTTTCGTAATTTCGAGAGAAAGAGTTCCGCTTGAAAGAATGAAACGATCTTCTTTTTCCTCAATATCAAGACATGACTTATCAGGAATATTCAGTTCAAAATCAGGTCCCTTGTGAGAAACCCCAAGATGATGTTTTGTCTGTACACGAATAATCTCCGGAGCAGGAGAAGATATTACAACAGTAAGATTGATTCCTTCAAGAACATCGCCTCTGTGATTAATCCAGTTTGTAGGAGCACAAATACTTATGACATTATCTTTAATGTCAAAAAAGTGAATTTCCTTTGGTGAGAACAATTCGGTTCCCTTTTCTTTAACCCAGCAACCATTATGTAATTTCATAGACACCTCATTTTAAATATATATGTAATAAAATTTATTTGTTTACAGGACCTAACAATCTTAAAAGCCAGCTTCTGCATAAAGAAACCCATTGTGCAGCACCTTCATCAAGTTCGTAACCCCATGGAGAGATAGTAATCTCATTGGCAAGTCCAAGCCCATGTCCCCCTGTAGGGAAAACATGCAATTCAAAAGGAACATTTTCTTTTTTCATTGCGTTAGCAAGAAGAAGAGAATTCTGCATCGGAACACAGTCGTCAGGAAAAGTATGCCATATAAATGCAGGCGGAGTCTGTGCGGTAATTCTGTTTTCTATGGAAACGTAATCCAAAAGTTCTTTGTCTGTTTTTTTATCACCCAGAAGATTGTCAAAAGAACCTCTGTGGGCAAATTCACCTGAAGTAATGACAGGATATGCAAGAATCATACCTGCTATCTTTAAATAATCGGAAGAAACGGACAAAACATCGGTAACTTCTTTTCTAAAATAACCGGTTGCAAAATTTGCAGCGCAGTGAGCACCGGCTGATGCACCATAAACAACTATTCTGTCAGGGTCAATATCATATTCCTTTGCATTGTCTTTAAAAAATTTAACAGAAGCAGCCACTTCCAAAAGCTGAGTAGGATAAGTTACCGGAGCAATTGAATAATTAATAACGGCAGCATGATAACCCATGGCATTAAACTGGAAAGCAATGGATTCGCCTTCTCTGTCTGAAAGAAATTCATATCCGCCACCGGGCATAATAAGCACAAGTGGACGCTTTTCGATTTTAATCTCGGGAGAGTGCTTAAAAAGAAAGCATTCGATAGTAGCATTTCCGGTATAACCGGGATACGAAACAGGTAATTTTTCGCTTATCATGATTATTATCCTTTAATAGAATTGGTGTATTGATAATGTATATGGTATGATATTCTATACATGTACCAATCCATATAATTATAGCATATAAAGAAGATTCGGAGAGAATAATGAATTACATTATTTTGGATCTTGAATGGAACCAGTCAAGTACCGTGGCCGGTTCAAATCCTAAGATCCCGTTTGAAATAATTGAAATAGGCGCGGTTAAATTGAATGAAGATAAAGTGATGATTGATGAATTCAGTGCGCTTATAAAACCTCAGATTTATAAAACAATGCACTACATGACAGGAAAGCTTGTTCATATAAAGATGGCAGAGTTAAAACATGAACAACCTTTTGAAGAAGTGATGGAATCGTTCCTTGAGTGGTGCGGTGAAGACTATGTTTTTTGTACCTGGGGTCCTTTGGACTTAACAGAGCTTCAGCGAAATATGGTTTTTTACGGATTCAAGCCTTTCATGGATGGTCCGCTTCCTTTTTACGATGTTCAGAAGTTGTTTGCTTTGGAATATGAAGAGGGAAAAGAAAGACGCGCTCTTGAAACAGCAGTCGATTTAATGAATATTGAGAAAGATATTCCTTTTCACAGAGCATTCAGTGATGCATATTATGCTGCGAAGGTTTTTGCCCTTATTAATAAGGAAGAAACTCTTGAACATTATTCATATGACAATTTTATTGCTCCCAGGGATAAGCAGCATGAAGTTCATAAGCAGTTTGGAGATTATGATAAATATATAACGAGAACTTTTGCTTCTAAGGATTCCATGCTTAACGATAAAGAGATAAAAAGTACGAACTGTTATCTTTGCGACAAGGTTTCCGCAAAAGTCACAAAATTATTTACTCCTACCGGAAAGTATTTTCTTTCGGTATCACATTGCGAAGAACACGGATATATAAAAACAAAAATCAGAGTTCGTAAAACGGATGACGAAAGATATTTTGCCGTTAAGACAAGAAAACTGATTTCCGAAGAAGATGCAGCACTGATTCTTTCAAGATATGAGAAAATGAAAGAAGACAAACACAATAAAAAGTCAAAGAAATAAAAGTTTCCGTTGAAAATAAATTAATTAAGTATTTATATTACCAAAAGATATAATTATATTGAATTATAACAATAATATGGTACAATTCTTTCTTGTGGATTTGTATGGGGGTACAATGTTCATAGTAAAGTGATGGAGTTGTTATGGAATCATATGTTGTTTTAAGAGATTTGGCAATAATAGTAATATTCGCAAAGCTTTTTGGAATTATAGCAAGAAAGCTTAAAGCACCTCAGGTTGTAGGAGAAATAGTGGCCGGCCTGTTAATCGGGCCAAGTGTTCTTGGACTTGTAGATTTGACTCCTTTTCTTAGCCAGATGGCTGAAATTGGAGTAATTCTTCTTATGTTCTCCGCCGGTCTAGAGACAAATCTTCATGATTTGATTAAGACAGGGGTAAAGGCAACACTTATTGCTTGTGCCGGAGTTTTTGTTCCGTTAGTGGGTGGTACTATTTTATATATGTGCTTTTATGGCTTCAGTGCTGTTGGAACTACGGAATTTTTCTCAGCAGTTTTCATTGGTGTAATTCTTACCGCTACCAGTGTAAGCATTACCGTTCAGGCATTACGTGAAATGGGTAAGCTTAAAGGAATGATTGGTACTACGATATTAAGTGCTGCTATTATTGACGATGTTATTGGTATTATCGTTCTTACTGTTGTAATCGGATTAAAGGATGCAACAACAAAGGCTGGGGTAGTTGTAATTAATACAGTTCTTTTCTTTCTTTTTGCAATCGTTGTCGGCTTTATTATTTACAAGATTTTTAAGCTTGTCGATTCAAGATATCCTCACACAAGACGAATTCCGATTATGGGACTTGCTTTGTGTCTTGCAATGGCATATGTTGCCGAGAAGCATTTTGGAATAGCTGATATTACAGGAGCATATGTTGCCGGTATCATTCTTTGCAATATAAGAGATTCAGAATACATTGCAGAAAAGATGGATATTAATTCATATATGTTATTTGGTCCGATTTTCTTTGCAAGTATTGGATTAAAAACAGATATAAGCGATATGAATGTATCGATTCTACTTTTTGCCGTAGCATTTGTTATTGTTGGACTTCTTTGTAAGATTATCGGATGTGGTCTTGTTGCGAAACTTTGTAAGTTTACCTGGGCTGATTCGTTAAAAATCGGAGTTGGAATGATGACAAGAGGAGAGGTTGCCCTGATTGTTTCTCAGAAGGGATTAAATGTAGGCCTTCTCACTCCTGTGTATTTTACAGCTGTTATTTTACTTATTATTGTATCTTCCATATCAACACCTATTATTCTTAAGTTGCTTTATGCGAAGATGCCCCCGAAAGAGTGATTATGAGTATTTTAAATGTTGAAAACCTTACCCACGGGTTTGGTGACAGAGCTATTTTTGATAACGTATCTTTCAGACTGTTGAAAGGTGAACACATCGGACTTATCGGCGCCAATGGTGAAGGTAAGTCCACATTTATGAATATTATTACCGGAAAGCTCATGCCCGACGAGGGTAAAATCGAGTGGGCAAAGAATGTTCGTGTAGGATATCTTGATCAGCATACGGCGCTTGAAAAAGGTATGTCTATAGAAGACGTTTTGAAATCTGCTTTTGATTTTCTTTATGAGTGGGAAACCAGGATGAATGAAATCTGCGATAAAATGGGCGATGCAGATGAAAAACAGCTGGAAGATTATATGGAAGAACTTGGTACTATCCAGGAGCTTCTCGATCAGCATGATTTTTATATGATAGATGCAAAGGTTGAGGAAGTGGCAAGAGCCCTTGGTCTTTTGGATCTTGGACTTGATAAGGATGTAACCGAGTTAAGTGGAGGACAGCGTACAAAAGTCCTTCTTGCAAAGCTTTTATTGCAAAAGCCGGATATTCTTTTGCTTGATGAGCCGACAAACTATCTTGATAAGGAACATATTGACTGGTTAAAGAGATATTTGAATGAGTATGAGAATGCTTTTATTCTTATTTCTCATGATGTTCCTTTCCTAAACAGTGTAGTAAATTTAATCTATCATATGGACAATCGTGAACTTAACAGATATGTTGGTGATTACGACAAATTTATGGAAGTTTACGAGATGAAAAAATCCCAGCTTGAAGCTGCATACAACAAGCAGCAAAAAGAGATTGCGGATTTAAAGGATTTTGTGGCAAGAAATAAGGCAAGAGTTGCGACAAGAAATATGGCAATGTCAAGACAGAAGAAGCTTGATAAGATGGATGTCATAGAACTTGCACAGGAAAAGCCAAAGCCCGAGTTTAATTTCAAAGAGGCAAGAACACCCGGAAGATATATTTTTGAAGCAAAAGATCTTGTTATTGGATATGAAGAACCTCTTTCGAAGCCACTCACAATTGCAATGGAGCGAGGACAAAAGATTGTCATTACCGGAGCAAACGGAATCGGAAAGACTACTTTGCTAAAAAGCATTCTTGGTTTGATTAAGCCTATAAGCGGAAATGTTACCTTGGGAGATTATCTGAGCATCGGGTATTTTGAACAGGAGATGGACCAGAGCATTTCCACTACATGTATTGAAGAAATATGGAATGAGTTTCCCGGATATTCTCAGTATGAAGTTCGTTCCGCTCTTGCAAAATGCGGACTTACCACAAAGCACATCGAGTCTTTGGTAAAAGTATTAAGCGGTGGTGAGCAAGCAAAGGTAAGACTTTGTAAGCTTATCAACAGAGAGAGTAATATTCTTGTACTCGACGAGCCCACAAACCATCTTGATGTTGATGCAAAAGAAGAGTTAAAGAGAGCATTAAAGGCATACAAGGGAAGCATTTTAATGGTTTGTCATGAGCCTGAATTTTATGAAGGACTTGCAACCGATATCTGGGATGCAGGAAAATGGACCACAAAGCTTTTATAATTATATCTGAAAAGTAAAATCACGATGTACTGAATAAGGCATCGTGATTTTTATATGATTATTCAATAATAATACAACCAACGTCTTTGGTAGATTCGCCGGCCTTAATATATCCGTTGAAATCTACATTTGAGATTGTAAGTTTGTTACCTGAGATCTTAAAATCAGCACACCATCCTTGAGACAATTCGATGGAAGAATCAAATACAACTTCTCCTGTCCAGGAGTCTATATCGAAGGAATTGTTGTTTGTCACGGTAATCGTATACTGGGTGAAGGTTTTTCCTTCACTTTCCCAGGAACCTGTCGAAGTTAATGTGATTGATACAGGACCTGTTTGGGATACTACGGTTTTTGAGGAAGAATTATCATTTTCATTCTTTGTTTCCGGAGTTGTTTCAAAAGAAACAGAACCTGAGTCATAGGTAGTCTTTCCTGTAAGCATATTAAATACCCACTTACCTGAATCGGAAAGGTCGCTTTCCGTAAAGCCATACTTTTTAGAGCAGGACGATTTAAAAATAGCGCTTGTCTCAGATTTGTTGGATATGTTCCAGGCGCAGGAACTTATGTTATAACTGTCAAGAAGCTCCATCCACTTATCGGCTTCTTTTGCATTTATTGCTCCGTTTCCGGAAGCATCACAGATTCCGTATTCTGTGACAAAGATAGGAAGTCCTTTTTTTACTGCTGACTCAAGAGTTTTTCGTAAACTGTCTTTATGGGTATCAGCATAAAAATGAAGAGCGTACATTATGTTGTCATATTCCGTAATTGGATCGGCAGCAGCCTTATCTACTTCCTGTGACCAAGTAGGGGTTCCTACTATTATTATTGAATCGGGTGAGTTTGCCCGAATAACCGGAATTACTTCAAGAGCATAGGATTTTATATCCTTCCAGGCTGTTCCGCCATTTGGTTCGTTACAGATTTCATAAATTACATGTTCGTTATCTTTGTACTTATCTGAAACAGTCTTAAAAAATTCGATTGCATCGGATTTGTTTTTGTTGGGATTTCCATCGGAAAGAATATGCCAGTCTATGATTACGTACATATCAAGCTCTGTAGCATAAGAAACTCCGTTATCGATCATTGAAAGAAGGTTTTTCTTATCTCCGCCACTGCAGTAACCGCCGTATTCTTCGGTATACATGGCAAGTCGTACAATATCACAATTCCAAACTTCCTTAAGCTCAGTAAAGAGATTTTTGTTAATATAATCAGGATACCAGGCCATTCCGTGAGTGCTGAGTCCTTTTAATAGAACGGTTTCGCCATTTTCATTAATAAGTGAAGTGCCTGAAACAGAAAGATGTCCTTTTGCTTCTCCTATTTCCGGGGACGTTTCTTCTTCAGCATTTTCTTTTGACGAATCTTCCTTATCCTTAACAATCGAAACAGAGGGAAGTATGGGCTTGTCGGTTTTTTCTTCGGATTCCTCTGCAACCTCCTTTTCATTATTGTCGGAATCTCCGGCGATGCCTTTATAATAGGAAGAAGTAGCAATAATAATTCCTAAAGCAAGTATAGAGGCGATGATAATAATAAGTTTCTTTTTCATATTTTCTCCGTAATAGTCTGTATATGAAAAGAATAACACTTATCTGCTAATCAAAAAATACAAACAAATGGGTTTTAGATAAAATATGTGCTATTATAAATTTAATATTTTAGTAACGAAAAACTCATTTAGTGAGTTTTCGACAGTTATGAATGGAGCAGATTAATATGCGAGAAATAAGTGTTGGTAAAGTAACTGAAGTTGTCAGTGAATTGTGTATCAAAGCGAATTATTTTCTTTCTGCTGATATGAAAAGTGCTTTGGATAAAGCAGATAAAACCGAAGAATCTGAGCTTGGAAGAATGGTTCTTAACCAGTTAAAGGAAAACCTTGAGATTGCAGAAAAAGATATGATTCCGATTTGTCAGGATACAGGAATGGCTGTTGTATTCATTAATATAGGCCAGGATGTGCATTTTATCGATGGCGATTTGGAAGATGCCATCAATGAAGGAGTCAGAAAGGGGTATACAGAAGGATTTTTAAGAAAGTCTGTTGTGAGCGACCCCATTGAAAGAGTTAATACGAAGGACAATACACCGGCTGTTATTCATTACGGAATTGTACCCGGAGATAAAGTTACAATTACCCTTGCTCCAAAAGGGTTTGGAAGTGAAAATATGAGCAAGGTTTATATGCTTAAGCCCGCTGATGGAATTGAAGGCGTTAAAAAGGCTGTTCTTACTGCTGTAAAAGAAGCCGGTCCCAATGCCTGTCCTCCAATGGTAGTCGGAGTCGGAATCGGTGGAACATTTGAAAAATGTGCTATTCTTGCAAAAAAAGCACTTACAAGACCTGCAGGTGAACATTCTGAAATTCCGTATGTTAAAGAACTAGAAGAAGAACTTCTTGAAAAAATAAACAAAACAGGAATCGGACCCGGTGGACTTGGCGGAACGGTTACGGCTTTTGCGGTTAACGTTCTTACATATCCTACGCACATTGCCGGATTGCCGGTTGCGGTAAACATCTGCTGTCATGTCAACAGGCATGTTAGTGCACAGATATAGGAGGGAAGCATGAAAAAGAATATTACACTTCCTTTAACCGAGGATAATATTAATGATTTGAAGGCCGGAGATTACGTATATCTTTCCGGAATTATATATACTGCAAGAGATGCAGCCCACAAGAGAATGGATGAAGCACTTAATAAAAAAGAGGCTCTTCCTATTGATGTCAACAAAAACACGATTTACTACATGGGACCGAGTCCTGCAAGAGAAGGAAGGCCGATAGGTTCAGCCGGACCTACAACTGCGAGCAGAATGGATAAGTACGCACCAAGACTTCTTGACCTTGGCCTTAAAGGTATGATAGGTAAAGGGCGTCGAAGCGAAGCTGTTGTGGATGCAATAATCAGAAACAATGCAGTATATTTTGCTGCTGTAGGCGGAGCGGGAGCATTGCTTTCAAAAGCAATAATATCTTCAAAGGTTGTTGCTTTTGACGATTTGGGAACAGAAGCAATCAGAGAACTTGAGGTCAAAGACTTTCCGGTTATAGTTGTTATTGATAAAGAAGGAAATAATTTGTACGACATTGCAAAAGAAAAATATTGCATGGAGAATGAATAATGAGAATAGCGTTAATGATATTGAGAGTTATCTGGGCATTTCCTTTTTATCTAATGAAGATGAATCGATTGGGAAAGGGTGAATGGGACAGATTTAAAGCATATGCATTCATGCAAAGAATCTCAAGAAGAGCAAATAGAAAGGGACGAGTAACCATAGAAGCACACGGGGTTGAAAATCTTCCTGAAAAGGACGGATTTGTTCTTTTTCCCAATCATCAGGGAATGTATGATGTGCTGATTTTTCTTGATTCGTGTCCGAGACCTTTTGCCTTCATTGCCAAGGATGAGTTAAAAAATACACCTTTGCTTAAACAGACAATGAGATGTCTTCACTGCCTTACCATAGACAGAAAAGATCTTCGTCAGTCGATGAAAGTTATAAATGAAATGACAAGAAGAGTGTCGGAGGGAGAAAACTTTCTTATTTTTGCAGAAGGAACCCGAAGCCGAATGGGAAACAAAATGAATGATATGAAGGGTGGAAGCTTCAAGAGTGCAGTTAAAGCTCAAGCGCCTATAGTTCCATGTGCAATAATGGATTCTTTTGTTCCTTTTGATGAAAATTCAATAAGAAAAGTGACTGTTAAGGTATTCTACCTTGAACCTTTATATTACGAAGATTACAAAGACATGACTACTGTCGAGATAGCAGCAGAAGTGAAGAGACGAATTGAGAAAACAATAGAAGAAAATTCGTGATTTCAAGAGAGGGGATTTCTGTTGACAAAAGGAATCCCCTTGGATATAATAATCTTTGCGTTGTGAACGCATGAACTTAACATTGGTAGAGGAAGTTCAGACTTTGGAGAAATACTCAAGAGGCTGAAGAGGCGCCCCTGCTAAGGGTGTAGATCGGGTAACCGGTGCGAGGGTTCAAATCCCTCTTTCTCCGTTTATAAGGATTGGCAATTTGCCGATCCTTTTTTATTGTGCGCCTAGCGGCGCACGTTTCTAACGGGTTAAAGTCCCGAATCCGCCCGATAGTGGGAAGGATATAGTCGAAGGCAATGGTGTCGAGGGCAACAAACGCTGTCAGTCAATCAAGCTGAGCCTTGAGGAAATCAAGGTATACGCAAGAGGATGGCTTAACTATTACGGGATTGCAAGCATGAGACGTAACATAGAGGACATCAATGGATGGCTCTATCACAGGATACGTATGTGTATATGGAAACATATGTTTCACATAAGCAGACATATGCTTTTGGCAAAATTAAAGCATGCTAATTTGCCTGTAGGAAAAATAGAAGAAAAATAGAAGAAGTTTTTGAAAGTATAGTGCGATAGTACTTTACATCGGTCCATAAAAAGTATATAATATTGATGTAACTTGTCGACAAGTTTACAAGGTGTAAGAGGTAAACTATATGACTAACGCTAGAGCTGATTTTGAGCTTGTATATAAGACAATTGGAGAATGTTTGCGAGACAGGGTCAAAGCCACTCCTGAGGAAATCGCCGTTGAGTTTGAGGGCGAGACTATCACTTGGGGAGATCTTGATAGATTATCAGATTGGTTAGTGCTTAGATTTAAGTCCTTTGGAATGAAAAAAGGAACTAAGGCTGCAATTTGGTGTGGAAATTGTCTTCAGTGGGTCATTGTTTACGTTGGCCTTCAAAAGATTGGAGCCTGCGCAGTACTTGTCAATCCAGGTTACAA
>JAZQOL010000047.1:0-111663 GCA_045627845.1 Lachnospiraceae bacterium
GGGTTAGTATGTTCCCCACATCCAGCTTCCTTCAGATTCGAGGTCGCCCTCGACACCCTTGCCTTCGGCTATATCCTTCCCACTACCAGGCGGATTCGGGACTTTAACCCGTTAGAAACGTGCGCCGCTAGGCGCACAATCAAACAGCAGGAGCATTGCTCCTGCTGTTATTGTTTCACATATTTTATCGATTGATTTAATCAGTAACTGCATCCTTCGAACCAAGTATAACTTTAACTTCAATATCCTTCAGTTCGCCCTCAATGTTTCTCGTAACATTCAATGTTACTTCCTCACCCATCTTGTAATAATCAAGGAATGCAGACAGTTCGGAAATTGTTTTAACGGACTGCCCTTCAATCTTTGTAATTACATCGCCCATATAAATACCGGCTTCTTTTGCAGGCGAATTATCATATACCTTTGAAACATAAACTCCTGCCGGATAACCAAGTGCTGTCAAATCATAAGTATCATTTCCGCCGATTCCAAGATAACCCTTCTCATCCTCAGAAACTTTCACACGTGTTTCTCTGTCGGAAAAGTTTTTAAGAATGTCCTTAACTTCATTTATCGGAATGGCAAATCCCATATTATCAACAGTAGAGCTTCCTTCTTTTGAAGAATTTATGCCGATAACCTGACCGTATATATTCAAAAGTGCGCCACCCGAGTTTCCCGGATTAATCGCTGCACTTGTCTGGATAAGGTTGTTGTAAGTAACACCGTCAATTACTATCTCTCTTCCGAGTGCACTTACTACTCCTGTCGTAACCGACTGACCGTAGCCAAGTGCATTTCCTATTGCTATTGTCGTTTCTCCCATTTTAAGCGCATCGGAATCGCCAATCTGTGCAACAGCAATTGCAAGTCTTGTCTCATTTGAAAGAGATGACTTCTTTACTCCGATTAACGCAATATCCATCGAAGTATCGTAGCCTTTCACAAATGCCTCTGCAGTTGTGTCATCGCAAAACAAAACCGAAAGTCCGTTATTGCTCTCTATAACGTGATTGTTTGTTGCAATAAACAATTCATCGTCATTTTCTCCGATAATAATACCGGATCCGTAAGCCTCGGTCTGTCTTGTATAAACACGTCCGAACATATCATAAGATGTATATTCCATATAATTGGTAATTGCTACCATCGCAGGCATCACTCTGTCAACCACCGATGTTATATCACTTACGGAAGATACATTTACCGCAGGTATACTGTCTGTCACAGTTCTGTTTCGAATTGCCTTCTCAAGTTCTTCAATCGCTTTCTCAAGCTCTGCAATTTTCGAATCTTTATCCGTGGTTTCCTCTGTGACTGCCTTTGTATCAAGGACAAATCTGTTCAAGGCATAAAACGAGCCGGCTGCACTCGCACCAAAGAAAATTCCGCAAAGAACAGCTGCTAAAATTCGTATGCCAAGTCCACGTTTTTTCTTTTCTTTGGCCTTTACAGACTTTTTGCTCTTCTTCTTTTCGGGAATACTGTTAAGTTCCTGCTCGTAAGTCAGCGTTTCCGGTTGCTGTTCAAACGAAAAGTAATCATCGTCCGAACCTGTAACAGTTTGAACACTTTCGCTCTCTATAGTATTTAATTCATCAATTTCACGCTCGTCCATTGAAAAATCCTCCTTTTTCAATTCTTTGAGCTAAGTATATTTTCTCATTGTGAAGAAATTGTGTTTTTTCCATATAAAAAGAATGAAATATCATTCCATTTCCGAACGTTTTTTTGCTCCGGTGGGTGTATCCGAAATCATGGCTTTCTCGGCGTCACTTCTTCCATAACCCGCATGACTGTCAATGTTTTTCCTGGCGCGAAGAAGTTCATCCATTATCCAATATTCGTGATTGTCTGTATATTTTGCAATCGCCTGTTGAGAAAGGTGCTTATACTTTAACCCCTTTGCAAACCCTTTCTTTTTAGCTGCTGCTATTCTTTTATAAAGAAGTAACTCGCCACGATATCCGTTTCTTTTAAGATGACCGGTTATCATTCTGTCAACCTTGCGGCTCTCCTCTTTCATCGTGGGAATATCAAAAGTTTCGGGATGTTTTGCCAAAGAAACAGCAAAATCAAAACTTTTCTTCAAAGGATCTTTATCAGCCAATGATTTTGTATCCGTAACTACGGCATCCGATACGTAACTAACTTTATATCCTGCATTTATAGCCTTTGATGCGTACAGAATATCCTCATTGCAAATGACATGATTAAGGAATCCTCCAAGTTCATTGAAAACGGAACGTCTGTACATAGCGCAAAAGTTTGAGCACATATACGTACTCCAGCCAAGTGTTTCTATATCCTTTAAGGAACGAACAGCGGAGTCTTCCGGATAGTAAAATCTTCTTACATATTTCTCTGCTTCTGTAGCATCTTCTGACGGAACCTGCCTTGCATATGAAACGGCAACATCCTCATTCGCAAAAGCTTTATAGAGTTTTTCAACAAGGTCACCCCCCATCGGGAGTGCATCCTGAGACATAATGATAAAGAAATCGGCATCGGAAAGTTTTACCCCGAGATTTCTTGTTTTGCCGCAGTCAAACTCTCTTTTGGAAATGTGTCTTATTTCAAGTGCTTTGTATTTATCAAGAAATTTGTTGGAATATACAAGCCTGTCAAAAAATTTCTGTTCAGTATTAACAACAATAATTCTGTTGATAGGCATTGTCTGACAGGACATAAGTTCCAACAATTTAACAAAATTCTTATCAGGTTTATAGGATGTAATAATAAGATCAATCTTCATTTTTATCCTTCTTTTGCACGATATATTCTAAGTTCAACGCAACTCGTATGTGAGTGAACTATATAAAAATAAAGGGACTGGAAAAAATTCCGGTCCCTTAAATTATATCACATTTTGTTGAAAATGTTACAACATCAAACCATTCAGACAACTCAAAAAACATCAGTCATCGCCGAAATCATCTGACACATCCATATTCATGGTAACATAGTCCTTAACATTCTGTTTGATTGTTTCGCTATATTCAAGAACCTTCGATGAAGGCTTGTAATTATCTTCGCCAAACAGGAACTTATGAAGATATGAAACATTCCATGAAAGGTCTATCGGAACAACGCAACTTCCTCTCGACCCAATGCTTGCTACTGTACGATGGCTTGCTTCGGGGAAACCGCCTTCGTCAACGATGGAATACTCTGTTATATGTGTCAAAAGAGTAAGAACTTCCTGGATGTCGAAAGAAGTATATACCTCACTGAATACGTTGTTGCAAATCTGGGCAAGAGCTGCAGGGTTAGTGGAAGTCTTAGCAGTCTCGAAGATTGCTTTAATTACTTCTCTTTGTCTCTCGGTTCTCTTAAAGTCTCCGCCGGAGGTATATCTGATACGACAGTACGCGGTAGCCTGCAAACCATCAAGAAGCTGGTAACCTGTAGATTTAACCTCTACATAATTATCGGGATCCATTGATATCTGATAGTTATTGATATGCATAAGCTCATCACTGTCAACATCAAGATAAACACCACCGAGGGCATCAATAACATCTCTTAAACCTTCAAATCCGATTGTAACAAAGTCTGTAATCTGAAGATCAAGATTAAGGTTAAGCATACGGATTGCTCTGTCAGCTCCACCGTAAGCATATGCTGCATTACACTTTGAATAATCGATATCTCTGTCTTCACTTAAGATGTAAAGATATGTATCACGATAAACAGATACAAGCTTAACTTCCTTTGTTTCATTATTAATGGATGCGATGATGATTGTATCCGAACGTGTCTTTTCGGCAAGATCACCGTCACGTGAGTCAACACCAAAAAGCGCAATGTTCTGGTAACCCTTCATTACCTCATTCTGTTTAACCTCATCGGGAGTTTCTAATTCAATCTGCTCCTCCGTAAGCTTCATATCCTTTTTCTGCACGCCTTCTTCTTCGTCGGTTACCTTAGTAACAACCCACATAATAATGAGTAACGCTATAAGCGCAACAATTTCGACAGCAAATAAAATGATTTTACCTGTCGGAGTTTTTTTCTTCTTTTTAATATTGTCTGCCATATATCCTCCAAAAGGAATTTAATTTCAAAAAAACACTACTACAATACTACAACGAACTTTTATATAAAACAATTTAATGTTTTCTTAATATCAGTACCTAAGTACTAAAGAATCACAAAAATCTGTCATACAAAAAAAGCTTTCCGGCAGCCTTAACCCGACGTCCGAATTCAAGGCTTATATCAAGAGCAAGTTTCTCAATTTCCAAAGCCGTTCTTTTTCCTGTTTTGGCATAATCATTAAAACAATTCATTAAAGCGTCATAATCCGGTCTCAACTCTTCACACGAAACGACCGTTCTTATGTCGCAAGCAAAGACATCCCTTTGAAGTACAGCTCTGTGCATGTATCCTGAGTAATGTCTATTTAAATTTAACAAAAGTTCTCTTCCCTCTTCCGTATATATACCGCGTGTTATTTTATTTTTGCCAATCATAACACTTCCGACAGCACCGACGTCCTTACGCTTTAAGAAGAGTTCATCGGTGTCTTTATACGAAAGCCGGTAAAACCCTTTATGATCGGTTTCTACCACTTCCGCCTCTTCGCTGTAACGGTTTCTGAAAAAGTCCTCAACTGCCCGTTTTCCCGCCACATAAGCATATTCTTTGCTTTCCGGATTCGATGCCGTTGATTTCTCATGGCATCGCCAATGATACAGTATTCTACCTATATGTTCCACGTTATCAATTGTGCTGTTATTGATAACACGAAGAAACAAATCATAATCCTGCGCCCCGTCAAATTCCGATCTCAATTTAAGTCTTTTGAGGAGCTCTGTTTCCACAACGGCAAAGTGGCATATGTAGTTATTCGACATGAGTAAATCAAGATTTAACTTTTCTTTGTAGTGTGGTTCAAAGTATTTCAGCCCTTCACCGTCACATTTATCCTCATCCGAATATATCAGATTAATCTTTCTGTTGTTATTTTTTGCATTTGTCAGCACGACAGCATTTTCGTAAAGGGCATCCGGTGCTATAAAGTCATCATGATCAAGCAGGCAGCAATAGTCTCCCGTTGCAAAGTCAATTGCAATATTAGTATTTGAAGATATGCCTTTATTGTCTTGAACTTTTATATATTTTATTCTGGCATCGTCATATGACTTTATAACTTTTTCAGGCCCATCGGAAACAGATGCGTCTGCCAGAATCAGTTCGAAATTTGAATAGACCTGATTCAGAACCGATTCAATCATAACTTTTAAATACTTCTCGTCTGTTTCATATACCGGAACGAGAATACTGAACTTAAATGATTCATCAATTGTTCCTTCATACGGAACTTGCACAGCACGAAAAGGAACGTCTTTTTGAAAAAGACGTTCCCTAACTGCATAATATGTTTTTTTAAATCCGTTTCGTTTTAAATAACGCGTGGTTTTTTGAACAATACTCATTTATAAAACTGCCTTAAGATTCTCTGTTAATTCAGCAACTTTAGCCTTTGAATCTTCAAGATTGCTTCCCTTTACCCCGATATAGAACTTTATCTTGGGTTCTGTACCCGAAGGTCTTGCGCAGCACCATGACTCATCTGTTAAATCAAAATATAACACATTGGATTTAGGAAGTCCTGTTGCTTTCTTTTCACCGGTTTCCATTACAGTCACTGTATCATTGTCATAATCTCTGAATGCCGTAACTTTCCAGTTTCCAAGGCTCTTGGGAGGATTATTGCGAAGTTTTGTCATCATCTCCTGAATCTGTTTCGAACCATCCATGCCCTTGAGAGTGATTGTGTATAAATCCTCTTTGAAGAACCCATACTCTTCATATATATTCATCATCTGGTCCCAAAGTGTAATTCCGTTCTTTTTGCACCAAGCAGCAACTTCGCAAAGACACATAACGGCAACAACTGCATCCTTGTCTCTTGCATGTGTTCCTGCAAGGCATCCGTAACTTTCTTCAAGGCCGAATACATAATTGAAAGTATTCTGTTCTTCAAACCATTTAATCTGCTCTCCGATATATTTAAAACCGGTAAGCACTTCAATGAGCTTCACTCCATACTTTTCAGCAATGGGATCGGCCATATTTGTGGTAACAATTGTCTTTACCAAAGCAGGATTCTTTGGCATTGTACCTGTTTTCGTACGTTCACGTAATATATACTCAGCAATAAGCATTCCCGACATATTTCCGGTAAACGAAACGTAGTCGTTTGTCTTTGTGTCATATGAATATATTCCAAGACGGTCTGCATCGGGATCGGTTGCAAGCACAACATCCGCTCCGACTTCTTTTGCAAGTTTAAGTGCAAGAGTAAATGCCTTAGGGTCTTCAGGATTGGGGTAATCCAATGTTGTAAAGTCAGGATCGGGAAGTTCCTGTTCGGGAACTACATAAACATTTTCAAATCCAAGTTCTTTAAGAATTCTTCTTACGGGAACATTTCCTGTTCCATGGAAAGGAGAGTAAACAATCTTTATGTCCTTAGCAACTTCCTTTATTATTTCAGGATGAATAATCTGTTTTTTCAATTCAACCATATAAAGGTCATCGATCTCTTTTCCTATAACATTGTAAAGCCCAGCCTTAACTGCAGCATCTTTGTCCATTGTCTTAACTTCAGCATAGTCAGTTACAGCGTTAACCTCTGAAATAATCGCCTTATCTCTTGGTGATGTAACCTGTGCACCATCTTCCCAATACACTTTGTATCCGTTGTATTCCGGAGGATTATGACTTGCAGTAACAACTATGCCTGCCGTACACCCCTTAACACGAAGTGCAAAAGAAAGTTCGGGAGTAGGTCTTAATGCATCGAACACGTATGCCTTAATTCCGTTTGCATTAAGGCACAACGCTGCTTCATCAGCAAATTCGGGAGACATTCTTCTTGAATCATAAGCAATCGCCACACCCTTTTCAGATGCACCCTGCTTAATAATATAATTTGCAAGTCCTTGCGTTGCCTTTCTTACGGTATATACGTTCATTCTATTGGTGCCTGCTCCGATTATTCCTCTCAGACCACCGGTACCAAATTCAAGATCCTTGTAAAATCTTTCATTAATTTCATTCTCGTCGTTTGCAATTTCCTTAAGTTCTGCCTTTGTAGCCTCGTCAAAGTATTCGTTCGAACACCAGAAATCGTATTGCTCCTTAACTGTCATATATAATCTCCTTTATTACTTTGATTCTATATATAATCATTCCTTTCGGAATAAAAAACTCAGTTAATTCCAACTCGCTATAATCACTCAACTTTTACGGAAAAATCACTTCTGTCCAAAGAAAAATTGACATTATAATATGGATCACCCTTTGCAAGAACCTCTTTCCATTTTTCTCTGAAAAGCTCTGATTCCCTGTTATAGCGTTCCGCTTTCTCTCCATTATCGTCAAGTCCTCTTGAAACCGATTCATAATGATACAGTTCAGCAAATGGCGTGAAAACGTTCAGGTATCCTTTATCTCTTAACTTAAGGCAAAAGTCGACATCATTAAGCGAAATTTTGAATTCCTCCTCGAGTCCTCCCACTTCTTCCCAAAGAGCCTTCTTTATCATAAGACAGGCACCTGTAACCGCCGTGACATTCTGAGTATAACACAATCTTCCCATATATCCCAAATTGTCTTTGGGCATTTTGTAATGTGTATGACCTGCAGTTCTGTGTGCACCAAGGCCTATAACCACGCCTGCATGCTGTATAGTCTTATCAGCATAATAAAGTTTTGCGCCGACTGCACCCACATCACTCCGCTGTGCATACATAAGCATCTCTTCAAGCCAATTCAGTGTAATAACTTCCGTATCATTGTTCAGCAAAAGAATATACTCTCCCTTTGCAAAAGAAACACCAAAATTATTCACTTTCGAATAGTTGAATTCACCTTCAAATTTAACAACGCTAACTTTCTCGGACATCTGTTTTAAGTCTTCGTACAATTCAAATGTCTTTTCTTCCTCGCTGTTATTTTCAACAATAATTATTTCAAAATTTGTATACGTCGACTTCTCTATAATAGAAGAAACGCATCTTTTAAGATCGCTTCCATGATCTTTGTTTGGGATAACGATAGAAATAAGCGGAGTTGCTTCAAGTTTATATCTTATTTTAAAAATTGTTTCAAACGCACGTGTTCCGGTAATTTTAAAGTCTTTGTAACCATGCTTTCTAAGATGGTCTGCAACAGCTCCCTTTGCAGCGTCGATTGCATATTCTTTTGCCGAAATATTGCTCGCAACACTTCCGGGGTGACATCTCCAGTAGTAAAGCAGTCGGGGAACATGAACAATTTTCTTTGCCTTATCGGTCAGTCTCAATATCATATCATGATCCTGGCTTCCGTCGAATTTCGTTCTGAACAATTCAGTAGAATCAAGAAGTGTTCTTTTAAAGACGCTGAAATGGCAGATGTAATTATTGGCGCGAAGATTGTCGATTGCATAGTCAGGTTTAAAATGCATTGTGAGCATATGGTCTATGTTTCCGCTCTTAAATGTCGTCTCGTCACAGTATATATAATCTGCTTCCTGTTCATTAATAACTTTTACATATTCAAACAAAGCCGAAGGATGAAGAATATCATCATGGTCAAACAAACCTATATACTCGCCTGTTGCAAGTTTAAGGCACTGATTCGTATTACCTGATATCCCTTCATTCTTTTCAAGTTTCATGTATTTAATGCGACTGTCACCGTATGAATCGACCGTTTCCTTGACATACGAATGAGCAGCGTCGGAACCGTCAGCCAAGCAAAGTTCCCAGTTAGAATATGTCTGCCATTCAACAGACCCAATCATTTCTTTCAGCATCGTATTATCAGTATTGTATAATGGAACAAGAATGCTTATTAACGGTCTGAACTCAAAAGAATAATTTTTCTCATACTCGCGTCTGTTCTCATCAGGGAAGCTTTTTGTTCCATAGTAAGCCTTAGCTTCTGCCTCGCGCTTCTTATAATCAAGCTTCAACTTTATGCCTCTTGGACCGCCAAGATTTTTAACACGGCGAATATTGTTTACCGTTTTATGCGCAAACATCCTAAGAGGAGTAGTCGCTTTCCAGACAGGATTATTTTTAATCCTGTTTAATTTAAACGAAATCTCTTCCTTTTCCTCTTCCGTCTCTGCGAGTCGTTCAGAAAGAAGATTGTTTCTCTCTATTTCTTTTTCATAGAGTTCCTTGTAGTCCATTTATTTCACCACCAAATATTTATTTGAGTATATGTATAATTTTTCCCGTGCAACCTTATTCTCAAAGAGAACACCGACACGATACCTGCCTTTTAAAATTGCATTACGTTCAACGTCTACGCAAAAACCGGATTTCTCGACATTAACCTGGTCGCAACATGCAACGAAGACATCATTGCGAATTGCTCCTCTATAAGGGATACAATACGTAATATCATCGGAAGAAAGAAAAATATTTTTTCGATAACATGCGTTATCGCTTCCTTGAACATATGCAAACCCCTGAAACAACAGTCCATTGGAATCATCTTCGCGGAAAGTGAACTCCTGCTTTTCACCGGCATATTCCAAAGAAAGCTGAACGCAACTATCCTCTCTTGCTCCCGAAGGCAGTTCCTTCTTTATCGGCTTTGAGTGTTCCAATGCCTTTTCATATTCGTACTCGTTTGCGGGAACTGCTCTGACATCAAGGCAATCGGATAAAAGATATTTTGAATAATAAGGATCGTATCCTCTAAACGTTTTATGAATCGAATATAAACGTTCCTTTTCCGTTTCAAGTCTCATAAGCGACTCAGAATCTGTATCTTTACCTCTCGAAACAGACTCTGCATGCACAGCATAAACATTATTACAAACAACGTTAGCATACCCGTTTTCGAGCAACCTGTAACATAAATCAACATCGTTAAATGCAATTCTAAGATTCTCGTCAAGGCCTTCCAGTTTATCAAAAACATCCTTCCGCATAAGAAGGCATGCTGCCGTAACAGCGGATACGTTCTGAACGCCTCTGTTAAATCCGTGAAACAATTCATCCTTATCGCACAAAAACTGCAATTTATGAACAGGGCCGATTCTGTTTGTGATAACTCCGGCATGTTGAATCATGTCCGAATCAGGATACAGAAGTTTGACCCCTACTGCGCCGGTAAATGAAAGCGATGCCTGTTTAATCATCTCCGAAAGCGTCTCTTTATCCCTGAAAATTACATCGTCATTTAACAAAAGAACAAAATTACCTGTTGCTTCCTTTGCGCCGAGATTGGATTGCCTTGAAAAATTGAACTCCATCGGAGCATAGATGTATTTAGCATTGTATTCAGCCAGGAATTCTTTAATAAGAGTTCGATTTTCTTCTGTGCTTCCATTATCCACGACAATTACTTCATAAGACGAATCATCTTCAAATACGGAAGAAAACGACTTTATACACTCAAAAAGCATCAGTGGATTATCTTTGCTCGGAATAACAGCTGATATTTTATAATCACCCACGCATATCATATGTGAGACATATTCCGACGCACTCTTATCCTTCAAACCCGCCAGCGAATAGTTCTTGGAATGAATAAGTATCTCATCAATATTATCAACCGATTTCCTCAGGTTATATTCATTATCAAAAACAAACCTCAAAAGAGTCCTATATAACGACTCAGCGCCTGACAACTCGTACGACCACTGAAAATCTCTGAACGAACTCCTTCTTATTGCTACAACATTGCAAAAATAGAAATGGTCAAGAAATGCATTAGGTGACCATTCCGGTTTAAATAAAGGATCCCTCCTTGTTCCGTAAATACTTCTGCCGTACTTCTCGGTGTTCTTTGTATCAAGCTCAGCTATGTCTTCATCACCATACACTATGCTCACTTCCGGTTTCTGCAAAAATTTAGAAGCAATCAATGGAACGGCACGATCTGTAAGTTCACCGTTTACAAATACAAGTATATCCTCTATATAATGTTTAATATTAAACTTATCGTTTATGTGTTCATAAGGAATAATTCTTAATGATGTTGCTTTATACAGCGTTGAATACGAAAGGCGGGATATGTCTTCTTTTGGCACATCCTTATCAATCAAATCAACGGTCATATCAAATCGCTCAAGTGTTGATTCCTTATTTCTTATCCACTCATCAAAAGAAGGCATAGCATCTGCTATGCTTCTTTTATAAGAAGAATCGACTATATTTTCAATTTTCTTTTTAACGAGTTTCTTGATACTCATCGCTAAAACAGCCTCTTAATATTGTCTGAAATGTTTACGGCAACATCGTTTGCAAGAGGGACAATATCCAGATTAACGAACAGGAATGTCTCCTCTTCATGAATAAAACCCGAAAGGTCAAAGTACAGGTTAGGGTCCTTTGTGGAAAAAACAAAGGTATCTTTTCCGATTCTTTTTCCGTTTGAAACAAGATATTTTTTATTATCAAACGGATAGTCGAGTTCTCCAAGTTTAACTTCCCTGATTGTAACAAGGCATTCCGAATCAAGCGGGTCTATTCTGATAACCGATTCATCTTTTGTAATCGGAATAACTATTTCTGCATTATTTTTAGTTTTATAAGCTTCCTTATATATATACGAATTCTCTTCGCTGAAAGACCCGGTGCTGTCACCCCTGTATACTTGGAATCGATATATAGTATCATCAGCACTCATCATCTTTGCAAAAGGTATCGGATTAACAGACTTATGCCCATATTGCTTTGCCAATTCGGCAAGTGGCAAACCGTGACCGGTTACCATTCTTTGGAAGAGAGCCTCGTCTTTTTCAATCTCTTCTGCAGCCTCATGTGACAGCCCCAGTCGGTCGAGTATTATTTCTCGATCAAACAATGCCCTGTTATTGTCTTCCAGCAAATAGCAGTAAATCGCCCTGTAGGCAGACTCCCTAACAGGAATATACCCTTCTTTGCACCATTCGTAATCTATCAATGTCCACTCGTCCCTATTAACAAGGATGTTTGAAAAGACAATGTCCATATTGGCAAATGGATAATCTTCATTAAATCCGGTCAATTTCACGTAGCGGTCAAACAGATAATAGAAACTCTTCAAATCATTTTTCTGTAAGCACACATCAAGAAGTTTTGAAAGTTCCGTTCCCTCAACATACTCAAAATCTGCAGATACTCTGCTTCCTATTTCAAGAACGTTACATCTGTTAATATTAAGTCCGCTTCCTGCATATTTTTCGCATAAGCGCTTATAATTTTCTCCCATATTACGGACATGATTGTTCGAAATCTCCGTAAATGGAATTTTCCTAACATTTTTAACTCCGTTAATATTGTTTATTACAGTGTATATGCAATACTCCAAAGCTCTGTCGTTAGAAAATCTTGCATACTCCACATTAAGCTCAGGGCCTATTACAGCAATATAGGAATTAGAATAGTAAATAAAACTTCCGTCTTCGCAAGAAGCATCAAAAGCATCTTTCTCAGAAAACAGTTGAAGTCTGCTGTCATATAAAAGATTATCATTATCCGTAAGCTCACCGATTCTAGGAAGACGTGCATTTGAATATAAGTTCTTCATAAATCTGTAATCCGGATATGGATAGTACATTTGAGCCTTTGTTGCCCCTGACAAGCCCAACAATTTACGCATTCCGGCATATGTAAGCCCTGCATCTGTTTTGCCTTCCATTCCCGAAAATTCATTTGAATCTCCGTATGGCTTAACGCCGGCCATATTCCTCATACCCATTCTGTTGTCAACAGCAAAAACAATACGTCCGTTATTCTTAACGAGTTTCATTGCTTTTGAAAACAAATTGGGTGAATCAACAAAAATCCAGTCAAATTGTACCTTTTGCTCATTTATGCACGCATCTGCGCTTCCCGAGAACACGACAAGATTCTTGCAAAACGAAAATCTCTCTGCAAGAATCTCTGCATCCGTCGCACAATCGCAAAAGGCAGTAACATTGTCTGACATTTCAACAAACGCACCTGTTATCGCGCCACATTGTGCATTCATCTCCAGTACTGACTCCGACTTTGTTATGGGGAGCCATCTGACCGCATTCTGTCTTGCCAAAGAAAGATGATAAAGAAACTCAAATTGTTTCTTTTCTTCAATCACAGCAGGATATTCCAACGGATTCATATCCCTAACCGTCTGAAGGATTTCTTTTTTTATGCCCGTTATGTTGTTGTTACGTTCACAATCGGTAAAGATTACCTTAACCTTGCCAAAGGTTTCCGTTGTCATGAAATAATCTCCAATTAATTAATTCCTACTTTAACTTTTCAACATATATTTCACTGTTCATGTCGTAAAATCCAACCGAATCTTTATCTGATATTACCGAAACGCTCAAAGCATCGTACAGGCGATGATAAACAGTAAATGTATCCATTATGAAACCGGTCAATCCAAAAGACAAAAGATACTCTCCGCCTTGAAGGTCCATTTTTTGTTTGAATGTTATATGAAGGCGTTCTCCTGCCGAAACATCTTCAAGAAATGCCTTCTCAAACATAGTATTGGTACCTGTAATTTCAGTTCCCTTTACATTCTTAAAACTGAATGCAAAAATTGGTTGCTTAACATCTTTTATGAATTCAGTTTCCATATGGACCGTGAACTCCGATCCTTTTAAAATAGCATTCGTTATCAATCCTCTGCTGTCTGTTACATATATCTTTTTAATAAGCCCTTCCTTAGATCCATATTCCAAAGTGTCTTTATTTTTCGTAGCATCTCCGTCCGTTGAAAGATCGTTTATAGAATCATCTTTCTCTCTTGCGAATTGACCAACGAGAACCTGTTTATAAAGGTCTATCATAGCCTTGGGTTCGCCTTCGGAAAGAAGATCTCCTTTGTTAAGCACAACTACCCTGTCACAGTATTTTGCAATAGAAGATAAGTCATGTGAAACAAACAGTATGGTTTTACCCTGCGCCTTAAACTCTTCAAATTTGTGATAGCACTTCGACTGAAAGAAAACATCTCCTACAGACAGCGCTTCGTCAACAATCAATATTTCCGGATCAATATTTATGGCAACGGCAAAAGCCAGTCTTACAAACATTCCACTGGAATATGTCTTAACCGGCTGATAAACATAATCTCCAATATCCGCAAATTCAAGGATAGACGGAAGACGTTTGTCAATCTCTGCTTTTGAAAAGCCCATCATAGTACCGTTAAGATATATATTTTCAATTCCGTTGTATTCTTGGTTAAAACCGGCTCCAAGTTCAAGAAGCGCCGATATTCTTCCTTTAACATCCACACTTCCTTCCGTAGCATTGAGAACTCCTGTTATTATCTTGAGAATGGTAGACTTTCCTGAGCCATTTGTCCCGATAATACCGACAGTTTCCCCTTTGTATATATCAAGATTAATATCTTTCAATGCATAATTAATCGTATAATTGTTTTTCTTTAGACCAAATGCGTCAAGCAATCGATCGGAAGGCTTTCGATACAATTTATATATCTTCTTTAATCCTTTAATCGATATCGCTATTTCTTTTTCATTAGTCGAAGCAGTAGTGTTCATGTTGCTCCTTTACAATACATCGGCAAAGTGTATTTTAAGCTTATTAAAAATCATTTTTCCGATTGCAAACAGCACTCCTACAATACACCAGTAATATATTGTGTACTTCCAATCGAATATAAACAATCTGTTCTCGCAAATCGTCGATCTGTATCCAAGAACAACATATGATACAGGATTGATAATCTTAATAATCATCTGCCATTTTCCGTTTAATCGGCCGAGGTTCCAAAGAATAGGTGTAGCCCACATTCCTATCTGCAAGCCAATCTGTATAATCTGGCCAAGATCCCTAAAGAAAACAACAACGGCAGAAGTCGCATACGAAAGAGCAAGCAGCAGCATAAACATAGAGAAACTGTAGTATATCAGCTGCAATGTATAGAAATTAGGGTAATATCCGTAAATCGACGCAATAATTAATAGTATTCCCAAGAAAAATACATGAATAAACGAAGCAGCAACAATCTTTATAATCGGAAGAATATCAATTTTAAAGACAACCTTCTTCACGAGATAGTTGTATTGAAGCAATGCATTTGTGCCATTAGACAGTCCTTCCGAAAAATAGAACCACGGAACGAGCCCTGCGGTCAAAAACAGCACATACGGTATTTCTATTCCACCTGCAACCGCTTCAGCCCTGGACTGAAAGATTTTATCAAAAACAATATAGTACATAAGCACTGTGACAACCGGCTGAACCATTGCCCACAGTGCTCCAAGATACGAACCGGCGTAACGTGTTTTAAAGTCGTTACGCGCAAGCTTCCATATTAGATTAAATGTTTTATTTCTTTCTTTGTGCAACATAATCAGATAATCCGCCCCATTTTGTATCCTTTTCACTCATGATGAGTTCAAGACCCTCCTCAATGGGCCATTCAACGCCTATTTCAGGATCATTGTATGCGATTCCGCCCTCGTCGTTGGGATGATAAAAATCGGATACCTTATATACAAACTCTGCATAATCGGATAAAACGAGAAATCCGTGTGCAAATCCCTTCGGAATAAAAAACTGTTTTTTGTTTTCTTCTGAAAGTTCTACGCCAACCCATTTTCCAAAGGTTTTAGAGCCTTCTCTAAGATCTACAGCAACATCAAACACTGCGCCTTTTATACATCTTACAAGCTTATCCTGAGGAAATTCCTTTTGGAAATGAAGCCCTCTTAATACACCCTTTTTCGATGCAGACTGGTTATCCTGGACAAAATCCACATTCACACCGGCAGCTTCAAAGTCACGTTTCTGGTATGTCTCCATAAAATATCCCCTGGCATCCGGTCTTACCTCGGGAGTTATAATTCTAATTCCTTCTATTTCGCAAGTTTCAACAGTCAATTTTCCCATTTTAATCTCCATTCAGTCAGCGTGCCGTAGCGCTCTTCACGCCGTTCTTCCCGTTTTAATTACTTATACGATCTGCTTATCGCAACATCTGCGTTAATACCGGGTACCTTACCCATTGATGTATATTCCCACATATCAAAATAATACTCATCTGTCGGAATTTTATTATATTGAGACATCCAGATTGTATATCTTCCAAGGCCCGACGCATCAATGTTGTCGTTCAACCATTTTGAAGAAACGTATAACCCGGGCTCATAGCCGGATTGCTTTATAGTCTTTAAGAATGCTTCCGCAACAGTCGTACGTTCTTCTTTTGACAATGCATCGGCTCTTCCAAGCCCCCCTGCCTGATCGATTCTAATCATAACAGGATAAGTAATAATCTTGGATTCGCAAAGTTCAATCAATGCGCTCGCCTCTTCCACGGCTTCCTTCTCCGAAACAGCCTGTGAATAAAAATATGCTCCGACATCAAGTCCTGCCCGGTGAGCGTCAATCGCATATTGAGAGAACATCTTATCCTCAATCAAATCACCCGATATAGCGCCTCTGTATCCGGCTCTTAACATTACAAATCTTATTCCGGATCTGTAAATTTCGTTCCAGTCAATGTCGGTATACTTTTCCGACACATCAATTCCATAGGTGAACTCATCTTTGCAATAACTTGTATCCTGCTTCTTATCAGCATAAGCAAGAGCTGTTGACATCATTAAGTCATCCAATGCAGCTTCCGCTTCACTTTTACCCGTTATAAAATATTTTATATCTCCTATTTTCGAGTAAGGAATTTTCTCATTAACAACAGCCGTGACCGGTTTATCAGGAACAATGTATCCCTCGACCTTTTCAAGAGAAACGACATAAGTCCCTTTCTTTATATTCTCTATATTAATAAGTCCATCTCTATCGTCGTCCGTGTATGCCACAGTTTCTGAGGGCTTATTCTCAGGCGCAACAATAACGCTAAACTTCACATCCTGCTTTTGATTATCAAGATAGTCGGTTATTCGAATTCTCAAATCCCCTTCTTCACTGAAGCATTCAAAAGAAAGAGTTATCATATCTTCCATGATTTTGGCCGCAAGCTTATCCGAGTCAGAGTCAAAAAAGCCGGCATCGTTCTTAAAAGCAGACAAATCATTTCCAATTTGTAAATCCGGCTTATTTTCCATGGCAGAAACAAGACCACTTTCTTTTGAAACTGATGTCTTGTTCAACCGGTTGCTTCGATTTGACAAAATAACAATTCCAACAACGGCCAAAATTGTTATCAAACATATTGCAAGCAACGTACTCTTAATCTTAGAGTCCATTTGCAACCTCAATAAGATATTTTCCGTATTCGGTCTTCATAAGAGGTTCCGCCAACTTCAAGAGCGCATCTCTGTCGATAAACCCTCTCTTAAAAGCAATTTCCTCAATACACGAAATATATAATCCCTGACGCTTCTGAAACGTTGCAACAAAGTTTGCTGCCTCTAAAAGAGCATCATGATTACCTGTATCAAGCCATGCAAATCCTCTTCCCATTGTTTCAACATGAAGATTTCCGCGACTAAGATACTCATTATTTATACTTGTAATTTCTATTTCACCACGTGCAGACGGCTTAACATTTTTAGCAATGTCAACAACATCATTGTCATAGAAATACAATCCCGGAACAGCGTAATTGCTTTTCGGTTTCTGAGGCTTTTCTTCTATCGAAATAGCTCTTCCCGTCTCATCAAATTCAACAACTCCATATTCCCTCGGGTCGCGGACATAATAACCAAAAATAGTTGCACCGGGCTCTGTTTCTGTTCTTTGTGCTGCCTGAGCAAGAACTCTGGAGAAACTCTGCCCGTAGAAAATATTATCACCAAGAACAAGTGCCACTGCGTCATTGCCAATAAACTTGTCTCCAATGATAAATGCATCAGCAAGACCTCTCGGATATTCCTGAATCGCATACGAAAAACTCATGCCAAGCTGCGAACCATCACCAAACAGTTCTTTAAAAACCGGAAGATCTCTGGGTGTTGATATAATGAGCACTTCCCTTATTCCGGCAAGCATAAGTGTTGAAAGCGGATAATAAATCATCGGCTTGTCATAAACAGGCATAATCTGCTTTGAAATTGCTTTTGTAAGGGGATAAAGTCTTGTTCCCGATCCGCCGGCCAAAATAATACCCTTCATATAGCCTCCTATTTATTCTTGTACATTTCTTTGTAGTAGTTTACGTAGTCTCCGCTTGTAACGTTCTTCATCCAATCCTCGTGTTCAAAGAACCACTGAATGGTAAGCTTGATTCCGTCTTTAAACATCGTTTCAGGTTCCCATCCGATTTCTGCTTTGATCTTATCGGGAGCAATTGCGTATCTTCTGTCATGACCCTTACGATCTTCTACATATGTAATAAGGTCTTTGTTTATATAAGCCTTTCTGGGATCGTTTTCAGGAAGCATCTCCTGAAGTGTATCAAGAATAATATTTATAATCTCAATGTTCTGCTTTTCGTTGTGACCACCGACATTGTATGTTTCAAACAGGCGTCCCTTGTTAATAACCATATCAATTGCTTTTGCATGGTCCATAACATAAAGCCAGTCACGTACATTCTTACCATCACCGTATACAGGAAGTTTTTTTCCGTTTAACGCGTTGTTGATAATAAGCGGAATAAGTTTTTCGGGGAACTGATAAGGTCCATAGTTATTCGAACAGTTTGTAATATTAGCAGGGAACTTATATGTATCCATATAAGCCTTTACAAGCATGTCAGAACTTGCCTTACTTGCCGAATAAGGACTGTGGGGTGAGTAAGGGGTTGTCTCATAGAAGTATCCGCCATCCTCTTCCAGCGAGCCGTATACTTCGTCTGTAGAAACATGGAGAAATCTCTTTCCTTCCTTAAAGCTTCCATCGGGAAGTTCCCATGCAGCTTTTGCATTATTAAGCATTACCAGTGTTCCGAGAACGTTGGTTTTTACAAAAACTTCGGGATTTCTAATGCTTCTGTCAACATGACTTTCTGCAGCAAAATGAACGACCACATCAATATCATTCTTATTGAAGATTTCCTCAATAGCTTCGCTGTCGCAAATATCAGCCTTAACAAAGCTGTAGTTTGGAAGATTTTCAATATCCTTAAGATTTTCAAGATTACCTGCATAGGTAAGTTTATCAACATTGATAATGGAAATTTCATTTCCATACTTTTTAAGCATGTAATGGATAAAGTTTGAACCGATAAAACCGGCTCCGCCTGTAACAAGATATGTTCTCATGGCAATCTCCTATTCTTTTATTATCCTTCTATTATCGTACATATATATAAACTGTCTATTACACAGTTCTTAATATTTTAATAACCTAAGTAACTTGTATCAAGGTCTACATTTCCGCTTATTCCGCTTATTGAACCCTGATTTGAATACTGCCAGAGGTCATAACGTGTTGTATTGTACGTAGCCTGTGCGGAATACTGTGCAAGCCAGATTGTATATCCGGTCAGTTCCGAAGTATTTAAGTAATTGTTAAGCCAATTCTTATTGGCATAGATACCTGCATTGTAACCACCGTTTGCAATAGTTTTGCAGAATGCCTTAACAATTGCCGTTCTTTGATCCTTTGAAAGTCCGTTCGCACGTCCGTTTGTGGCGCTTTCAACGTCGATGAAAATCGGATACTTAATCTTCTTACCTTCAACAAGCGAGAGACACATTGATGCTTCTTCAACAGCCTCAGCTTCTGTAATCGCCTGTGTGAAGAAGTAAACACCTACCTTTATGCCTGCATCGGTTGCATTCTTAATGTTTGTTTCAAACTTGTTATCCTGAACAAGTCCTCCGACTGTTGTTCCTCTGAATCCGCATCTGATAATCGCAAATGTTACGCCGGATTTTGCCACCTTACTCCAATCGATTGTTCCGTTCCAAGTAGATACATCGATACCGAAAGAGCCTGTTCCGCTCTTTAACACACCGTTTGCATCAAAAGAATATTTCATTCCGAGAATGACCTGTTCGCCGGTAACCGCCTTGCCGTTCGTGTCAAAATAATAGGTCTTTCCGTCTATCGTCCACCAGCCCTGGTAGATATAAGTAATTTCTTCAGGAAGGTAAAGGTTCTTTCCTGTGTAATAGTCACTGTATGTTGCTTCCACATACTTTTTGGAAGCATCGTCATATTTATAAAGCTGACGTCCACTGTTGTCGGTAAGTTTTGTGGAAGTATCGTTTTTAGGATTCTTGCAGACAACAATTGTAATGCTCGCCGCTACCGAAGTATCTTCTTTGCTTACAGCAGAAACCGTTACGGTTCCCTCTTTAAGTCCTTTAACGGTACACTTTGTAACCTTGGAATTGATTCCGTTACTGTCTGCCGTAGGTCCGCTCACCGCTTCAGCCTTAAGTTCAACAACAGAGGCGTCTCCGGATGTAACCTTCCACTCAACATCACAATTCGTACCACCCTTACAGGTCGACTGAATTGTATATACATTGTCACTGTCCTCAGTAAACAGCACTTTTTTCTTTTCTGTCTTATCAAAAGCAACTGTCACACTGGGTCCAACGGTAATCTCGCAAGTAGGATTTGAGGCAGTAACGCCTTCGTATGTTACCTTACATGTGAGAACAGCTTTTCCGGCTTTGTTTGCTGTTACGGAAACAGTCTTTTTATCAACATCGGAAAGGCTTACGCAGTCGCTGTCCGAGGTCCATGAATATGTTATCTTGTTTTCGTCCGGAGCCGGCGAAATATCCCAGACAACCGTAACCGTTCCTGACTTCTTTGTATCATCGGTAAGAGAGTACTGCTTAGTTCCGGTAAATTCTTTGATTGCTACAACAACAGCCTCGCTGATTGTACCACCACAGAAATCACACTTATGATCACTGTCTGCATCAACACAATCAAATTCCTTTGATGACAGTCCGCACACCGAACACGAAACGGTATGCTTCTTTGTGTTCTTATCGCCCACGATGGTTACTTTTGTCTTGTTGCTGTAATCACAATCAGCCTCGTCTTCGTGGGGTTTTTTGCATTGTAATCCATCATTTGAAACACACTTATGGAAATGTTTTCCATTTTCGCATTCCCAGTCAGTTGAATATTTGTGCTCATGTTCGGCCGGGGGATTTGGAGTTTCTCCACCGCCTTCTCCGCCACCTTCTCCCGGTGTATCGTTTCCGGAGGCGTCGCCTTCATCCAGTGTCATGTAAATCTGCCCGCTGAGTCTTTGAAATCTTGCAAGAGAAGCCTCGTACTTCTTGCGAAGAGTTGTCATGGGATCGTCGATGTTCTTCTTGTCAACAGCGCCGTACCCGTTTGAACTTGCTGTTCTTGAACTCATTACATATGTAACGGTATCTTTGAGTTTTGACTCAACTTCAATTTCCTTCTCTGCTGCATCTTCGGTCTTATCTACCTGAGAAGAATTTTTTATTTCGTTGTCAACATCTACCTTCTGATAGTCAAGCTGGCTCTTTACAGAAAGAGACTGGCCTTTGCATGTTGAAAAATCATACATAGAATCATAGCCAAGCAAAGGAACTATCTTGACTTTATAATCTCCGCCCGTAAGCTCTGTCTTGTATATAATTCCGTCTTTGTCTTCGTCCTCCCATATAACGGTCTTTCCGTCAGGGCCGGTAACTTCAACCTGAAAAGGAACATTCCCGATAAGCTTACCCTTGGAATTTACTATTTTGATTTTTAAGTCCTTCAATATTGAAGTAAGTGTAATTGAAACACTTGATATACCGTTTTCCTGGTCCGCTTCCTGATAATCGTAAGTCTTCTGAGCCTCGTAAAGTGCATCGAGACGCTCGCTCTCCGAATTTAAGATTGCCTGTATATTGTCTCCGCCAATCATTTCTATCGAAGCAATATTTTTCCCAAGACTTGAGAAATCAAACTCTGGAGTCTGCGGCGCTTTTTTCTTCAAGGCGGTTATTCCGATAACGCATATTCCTATCAGAATAATAACCGCTCCCAGCATAAGCATGAGCTTGCTGGCAGTTCCGGCAAGAAAGCCTTCTTCTTCATCACTGTCACTTCTCGAATCAAAATCCTCATACCCGGAAACAATCGGGCCACCGTCAAGCTGATATTCTTCCTCAAGAGTTACTTCGCCAAAAGAACCGTCAATAATATCGTTGACTGTTTCTTCTGTAAAAACGGTAGTATCCCCGTTCACCGGTTCCTCGTACTTTCTCTCAGCCACTCCTTCATAAAGCCTGATTGGTTCTTCAGCCTCAGGCTCCACTTCGGTATAGGTACCAACAGATTCTACCGTTTCGTCTATCTGAATCTCGTTTCCGTCTTCGTCAACAAGAATCAGTATTTCTTCATCATCATTATTATTATTACTCATTTATTTATCCTCTTTAAGAACATAGTCTTATAGATTATAGCATTTTCGCAATATTTTTACAAATTTTGAGTTTATGTTTTTATAAATTATTTCTTAATCTTACCCTCCGTCTGTGGATTTATTGTCATTCAGATAGTACAATGTCATAAATTGATGAAAGGATTTTTCCATGTCTGATAGAAAAAAAGAAACAAAGCTTTTAATTGAAGATCTCTCGGAAGAAAGTTCACTTTCCGATAATCCTAGGAGTGACATCGAAGAAAACGAGACTCCTGACAATCGCAAAATACGTATTAATGTAGCCGCTCTTTTAGGACTTATCATTCTGGCGATAGCTATTTTTTGTATTGCACGGCTGATACGCTGGAATTCAACAAGTATCACTTTAAAAAATGATGCAGACTCCGAAGCCTTTGCCATGGAATGTCTTGACTTTTACGTCAACACACCGGCTTCGTATGACGATGGAATCGAAGATATCCTTATACTCGGCAACACTTATGCATCCAACTACGGAAAGGATGTTTCGATTGTTAACTATTTAAGAGATCACCTTGATGCAAATATATACGATCTTTCCGCTGACAGAGGGCTTTTATCGTGTAAAGCCAATGTTGTCACTTCTACAGAAGATGCGTTTTCTCTCTATTACATGTTAAACGATCTTTCAGCCAAAAATTCTTCGCATATTGCTAATGCCACATGGAGTGACTGTTATTTCACCGAAGGAAGGCTTGAGAAATGTGTTGAGGAATTCGAAAAAGTCGATTTGAACAAAATTGATACAATTCTCATTATGTACAACCTGGTTGATTATTATGCCGGACGGCCGACTATCATTCTTGACGAAGAGAATATACAGGGATATCACGGAGCATTGTTATCGTCTGCCCAATACATTTACGAAAATTATCCTAACATTCGTATCGTATTCGTATCTCCGTATCCCTCGTTTTTATATGATGACGACGGTAATATCATTCTTTCCAATATAACCGACTATGGGTTTGGCAATTCCTCGGTTTATATGGAGCATGCAATAGTTATTGCAACCCAGATGTTTTACAGTTACATAGACAATTACTATTTCAAAATAAATGAGAAAAATATAACCGAATATGTTGACGGTCTCGATCTTACCGACAAAGGCGTAGAGCTTTTGGGGGCACATATTGTTGACTTCCTTGTTAACAAAAATGAATCAAAATAAAAACATCAATGACAAAAACGACCTGCAATTATAATCGCAGGTCGTTTTGTTATTCTCTATCTCTCTTTTGTTATTTCGGCATTCTCAACTTTATAAACCATGTCACACTTTTCAATTGTCTGAAGTCTATGTGCAATGATAATAAGTGTTTTCTTTCCGTGAAGAGCATTAATCGATTCCATTATCGCAGCTTCTGTATCATTATCAAGTGCTGACGTAGCTTCATCAAGAATCAAAACTTCAGGGTCATTATATAAAGCTCTTGCAATTCCTATTCGCTGTCTCTGGCCTCCTGAAAGCCTTATTCCACGTTCTCCTATCTCTGTATCAAGGCCATCAGGCAAACTCCTTATATAGTCTGCAAGATGCGCTTCCTCGAGCACAGCCCATACACGTTCTTCGGAAAGTTTTTCTTTTGGAACTCCGAACGCAACATTCTGGCGGATTGTGCCGTCAAGCATATATATCATCTGCGGAATATAGCCTACATTTTTCAGCCATCCGCGGAAATTATCCCGAATGTTCCTGCCATCCGCAAAAATCCCGCCGCTTTCTATGTTAAGCAAGCCAAGAAGAATGTCTATAATCGTCGTTTTTCCTGCGCCGGAAGGTCCTATAACCCCGACAGCAGCTCCTACCGGTATGCTCATAGATGCATCATTGAATATGTATCTATCCGTCTGCGGATATTTATACTTTATATTTTTTAGTTCGATTGTCTTCTTAATTTCAAGCTTGCTTACCGGAGCTTCCGCAAAAGACATGTCAACTTTACTATTGTCGATTTCTTCCTGAAGATTATCCGAAACATTCATCAAAAATGGTCTGAAGTACGAAACGGCATTAAGCTGATTATTTATTTTATTGGCAGAGGGAAGCAATTTATATGCAGCTGCAGCCATTGCTCCAAGCGCAGGAACTTCCGACGCAAGGTCGCCTCCGCTTAATATCTTAATAAGCAGATATCCTATCATTCCGGATATGCATACGGTCTCAATTAAAAGCTTAGGCGTATTATTAAACAGAGTATATTTCTGAACGGCGTTAACGTATCCGTTTCCGCACTTTATATATGAATCAACAAAGTATTTCTCCGTACCCGTTATTTTGATTTCTTTAATACCCTGAACAGTCTGGGATATCCACTTAAACAGTCCCGAATAAAAGTCCTGATTGTCCTTTCCCGCTTTCTCCATTACAGGCTTCAAAAGCTTAGTTATAACAAACATTACTATCGCCAAAAGCCCTCCGACCAAAAGACACATAAACGGAGCAATATTCATAATCGTTACAACAAGTGCAATAACAACAATTCCTTCCGACGCCATTGTCAAAAGAGCCTGCACGAGACCATACATGTTGTTGACATCGGATGTAATGCTTCTTTGTACCACTGCGGTATCGGCAAAAAGAAAGTATTCATAATCGCGCTTAATATAGTTTCGCATCAATCGTTCCGATGTTCTGAACTGATTTCTGAATATGAATGCGTATGTAGCTTTCCACTGAATAAACAAATACAGATTTTTAAGGACAAAAGCAAGAATAAGCAGGCACATCACAAGAATTGTAAATCCCCTGTAATTAAGTCCCACTGCTTTATAAGCTGCACTCATAAAGCGATTTGTCTCTATCGCTTCCGGCGAAACAAGCATATAGACAACGGACATAACAAGAAGAATTCCCGCTGTTTCAAGTGCCGCTCCGACAAACATCATCAAAATCAGGCCAAGCATCTGGCGTTTCTGCTTCTTATCAAAAAGAAGCATGATTTTCTTCAGTATTTCTTTCATCTCTTCTCCCTGAGACTGATATTAATAAGGGTCTGTTCAAATTCCCGTCGGTTTTTATTTGCAAGGGTCGACAAAATCAAACCTGCAAACAATGCCTGTATGGCCGCAATCATGACAAATCCGCAAACAATGAGTGTCGGGAATCTCAAAACGAGTCCTGTCTCGAAATACTCGACAAGGACCGGTATAAAAAATCCTATCGATATCAATGCCAGCATGATTGAAATTGAATTAAAGAAAGCAAACGGCTTGTAGTTTTTAAACAGTTTAACAATCGTAGCAATAACTTTTATACCATCGGAATATGTGGAAAGTTTAGATTCGGATCCTTCCGGTCTGTCACGATATTCGACAACAACATTTCTTACATCCATATTGTTGTAAACTGCGTGAATTGTCATCTCAGTCTCAATTTCAAAGCCTTTAGATAAAACAGGAAATGTCTTTGCAAAATTATACCCAAAAGCACGATATCCTGTCATTATATCCTTGATGTCAGTCTTAAACAGATGATTTATCGCAAACCGCACAAAGCTGTTTCCGAAATTGTGAAATTTACGTTTATTTTCTGTAAAGTAGGTAGAAGACAAACGGTCTCCTACAACCATATCCGCATTCTCATCAAGTACAAGACTGCACATTTCTCTGGCAAATTCCAACGGGTAAGTGTCATCTCCGTCAATCATGATATAGCATTCAGCATCAACTTCTCTGAACATTCTTCGAATTACATTGCCTTTCCCCTGGAGGTGTTCCCGTCTTACAATCGCACCCGCTTCTTTTGCAAGCTCAGCTGTCCTGTCAGTGGAATTATTATCATATACATAAACAGCAGCTTCCGGAAGGTTAATCTTAGCATCCGATACAACCTTAGATATTGTTTTTTCTTCATTGTAGCAGGGAATCAATACCGCTATTTTGTCCATTTATTCCTCCTCGTCCCACAAGCCCATATACGCCTCTTTGTCAAGGTATATATTATATTCATCGACACGGTCAAACAATTCAAATCCATATTTTTCCGGCAGTTCTTTAAATTCTGTGTTATTCTTAACAACCCAGTAAGGTATATAAGCACGCCTTAACTCAGTACATATTGCTTCTGTATCCAAAACATCCTCAAAAAGATAGTCCTGAACGTTACTAAGCATTTTAACATCATTGTCAATCAGCACTTCTCTGCCGTATGCGAGTACAACAGCAGCGTCATATTGTCTTGTACTTTGTATAAACTCTATCGGCATACAAACGCCGAATTCGCGCCCCTCTGTTCTGATTTTGTCACATATTTCGACAACGGTCTGCGGAACATGATATTTATTTTCCGCTTTTGTGATAAAGTAGTTTGAATAAACATACTTTCCAAATAATACAATTATTCCGATTGCGATGCAAAAGCAAACCGGCCTGTATTTGTCGGAAAATCGGAATATAACATCTATCATTGCCTTTGATATTACTATCCCCATCGGAATAAGCCACAGCAACCTGTATAGGATTTCCGAATCTTCTCTCAAACCGTCGTAAATCATCCACAGAGGGCAAAAGAAAATTGCAAGTGCATAAATAGGATACCATACAAGCATCAGTTTTCTGTCACGCCTTTTCTCTGTCAAAGCCAAATAAAGAAGTGCTGCAATAAACAAAACAAACAGCAATCCATCTCCGGAAAAAGCTTTAAAATTTTCGGAGAATAATGAATTTTTCAACATTTCCCTCCTATCTGTACTTAACATACAGGGCTATGGCCAAAACATTAGGTACCAGCGTAAGTCCTGTAAAAAAAAGTACATAAAAACTTTTTCGCTTTACTATCTCGCATATAAGTAAGAATCCTATCCCTATAGGGAAAAGAATATTTCCAAACACACTTGTCAGTGCTGCTGCCCCCGACAGGAAAAACAGCAACAAATAGTCACTTCCTTTAAATTTCAACTCATTCCTTACAGTCTTAAAAATCAAAAGAAACAGCAACGGTATAATAATATTTGCAAGCGCTGCTTTTCCCTGTCTGCTTCTTGTCAGCAAAAAAGTAGCTGCCGTAGACGAAGAAACGTTTGAAAACAATTCAAAAACCGAAAGAAGACACAGCAGCATATACTGTTTCTCCAAGGAATCTTCATATATCAATTTCGCTATTTCGCTAAATATTATGAAAGCTATAGCAATAAGAACAGGCGGCAAAATCGAATGTGCCAAAAATGCCACATTAAGCCCTGTTATTTTTGCAATGACAGAAATCCACATTGGAAACGGAGCCAATGCATAGCGATATGTGATTGAGGCACCCAGACCTATATATGGGTCCTTAACATACATATGATCCGCGCTGACAGCAACCTGGGCTGTTGCAATGTAAAAAGAGTCATCACCGTCTTCAAAGGCATAAAAAACCGTTTTATAAAAAATGAAAAGCAATATACCGATAAACAGACCTAAATATAACTTCGCATTTTTTGAAAGAATATGCCTTGTAAATGACACATTTCTTTTGATAATCGAAAAAACAATTCCTCCAAGAGAAACAATGATTTCAAATATAAAGGTGCAGTCAGCCAGAAGGCTTAACGTTTTCCCCTTAATTATAAATACAATCGCAATCGCACAAAAAACAGACCATTGCATTATATATCCATATACAAAAGTCAATAATAAACTGTCATTCTTTTTTCGTAAGTATAGTCCCGTAGCAAACGGAAATATTGCGAGTAAAACAACCAGTTCAATCGCCTGAAGAAGTGTCATGTTTTTCTTCCTTGTCAGTTTTGAATATCAAAAGAGGCCAGCAGGTAATTGCTATACAGCTGTTTCTAAAATCAAATCCCGGCTGATTAAAGATCGTTATATATACTGTATAAAGCACCAGCAGCAATATTATTGCTTTGGCACACGTATTCATCTTCTTTATATTTAACATAAGACCGAACAATCCCAATATTGCCCCTGAAAGCATTGAAAAGAAAAAGTATATGCGGAACAAATTCGGTTGCCTATCAATGACATGTGTAAAAAGTGCCGCAAAGGCGGGGTCGTTCTTTCCACAAAGTGCAGTCGTAATAATTCCGATATTAGGAAACATATTCCTTAACATATCAGCTGCAATTGGTTTTAGCCAGTACCCTGCTCCATGCTGTATAGTCAATCTTGTCATTACGGCGCAATACTCTTTGGTCATTTTTTCACCGTTTATGAGCATATATTTGTATAGATAATTTGAGATAAATGTATCCGGAATCTGTCTGGCCATCTCAAGTTCAAACCTAAGACCATTCTCTTCCGCAGAGCCGCCTTCTCCTTCACCGACTATTTCCGGAAGTGCTACTCTCTGAGCAATCACGGTTTCAAAAGATTTTTCAACGCGGTCATACGTATGCTTTTGAGAAATCAATCCTCCTATAGTCCAAGTCACTATTGAAGCAGATATAATAATTGCAGCAAAAGAAATAAACATTTTACCTTTTATTTTCTTTGCGTTTAAAATCAGCAAAAGAATTACCAAAAAAACTGCACATTCTTTGCTAAGCAGCCCAATAAACAGAACGTCTGCAAAATACAGGATAAGATGCCTACGCCTGTACTCACTGACAGAAAGAGACACAGCAAACAATACACAGGACGTAACAAAAGCAATTGGAGAAACAGTAAACGAAACAAGCAAGACAACCGGATTCGTAACTGTAATCAGCGCCGCCCTTAGCCCTTTAACGCAAAAAACCGAAGCACCAACCGCCAATAGTTGCAAAAAAAACAACACCGGCCCATGTCCGACAATGCGAATAATCAGCGCATACAAAATCCCCATGTAGTCGTCAACCACAAGGGTATTTGCTGCATTAACGTAGTCCACGGAAATGTATTCATTCTGAAATCCGTTAATATTCCCAACTATCCAAACAATAGAAAAAACCGTCTGAATTGCTATAACTATGTAAGCAAAAGCTTTTATCGTTCCATCTATATGTTTTCTCATATTATATACGGTAAAACTCTTTAATATTCTTAACTACCAAGTCAACATCCGATTCCTTCAATCCGTAGTACATCGGCAATCTGGTAAGTCTTTCGCTTTCCTTCGTAGTATAAATATCCTCTCCGTTAAAACGGCCGAATTTCCGACCTGCGGGAGCAGTATGTAAAGGAATATAATGAAATGCGGAATATATTCCTTCTTTGGACAAAGCCTCAATAAGCTCGGTTCGCTCTTTAATATCTTTGGTCTTTATATAAAACATATGAGCGTTGTGCTTACATCCTTCAGGAATAACCGGAAGTTCAATTACTCCTCTGTCGCGAAGCGGTGACAGGCACTCATAGTACTGATTCCATCTCTCAAGTCTTGCGTCGTTAATTTCATCAGCCATTTCAAGCTGTGCATACAGATATGCTGCATTCATATCGGACGGAAGGTAAGATGATCCGTAGTTCTGCCATGTATATTTATCAACCTGGCCTCTGTAATAACGGCTTCTGTCGGTTCCCTTTTCACGTATTATTTCTGCTTCTTCGGCCATGGCTGCATCTTTGATTAATAGTGCTCCGCCTTCGCCCATTGAATAGTTTTTTGTCTCATGAAAAGAAAGTGCCCCGAAGTCTCCGAACGTTCCGAGAGCCTTTCCTTTGTATTCGGACATAATTCCCTGCGCAGCGTCTTCAACTACCTTTAATCCATGTCTTTGGGCGATATCCATAATCTTGTCCATTTCACATGAAACGCCTGCATAGTGAACCGGAACAATAGCCTTTGTTCTGTCTGTAATCGCTTCTTCTATCTTATTTTCGTCAATATTCATTGTGTCAGGGCGAATATCAACAAAAACAACCTTCGCTCCTCTTAAAACAAAAGCGTCTGCAGTAGAAACAAAAGTAAACGAAGGCATTATCACCTCATCGCCCTCTTTAATATCGCAAAGAAGAGCAGCCAGTTCCAATGCGTGTGTACACGATGTAGTAAGTAACGCGCGACCTGTTTTTGTTTTCTTTTCAAGCCACTCATTGTCTTTCTTTGTAAATTCGCCGTCACCGCATATTTTCATATTTTCAACGGCCTTTTTAATATAATCAATCTCTTTTCCTGTATACGGCGGAACATTAAATCTAATCTTGTAATCTCCCATAATAAATACCTTCCTTTAATCAGCATTCAGAACTACAAAACTATTGCAATCATATATTATCGAATAGTTCATTTTATTCAAAAAGTCCTTAAGAATTTCTTGTTTCTCATTATTAGGCGTATGAATCACACCCCATTCCTCTTCTTTTCCGATTATCACTATCGGCTTCTCTTTACCTTTTTCCGTAATAAATCCCGATAGTTCGACAATGTCTGTTCTGAATTTATCTGTCGAGTATGAATCAAGGCTTGGCCAAGCCGTTCCGATTGCAATCGGAGTATTCAAATAGTATCCAAGTCCGCTTACGTATCCGTACAAAAGAAGATCTTTATTACCCTCCTGCGCCTGAATATAAGCATCGGCAAGTCCTTCCATTTCCTTGGCATTTTCCGATGTGGTATACATTCCCCTGGCAGCCTTTATTCCATCCACAAGAGTGTCTCTTGGGTTTCCGTCAATACCGTCTCGAAAGACAAATGAACCCCCAAAGCAAATGCATTGAAATGAATATACTGCCAAAAGAATTATAACAGAATATCTTACTCCCCTGAAATGTTCGTTAGTCTTTATAAACCTGAAAATAAAGAAAAGAAAAACCGGGAGCACAAAAAACATAAAATTGTAATTACTATATAAATCGTTGTTGCTTCCAAGCGGAGTAACCGCAATTATAATAAGCGTAATGAGCGCCAGAAGTTTTTCATTATCCTCACTCTTTTTTAGTAAAAGCTTACCAATCATCCAAGCAATTATTACAGATAAAACAAGTGCTCCAAATCTGTATATTGACGAATAATCGTAGTAATGTCTTGTAAACAAGCCTTTTTTGTACATAAGAAGGATAAATCCAAGTGATGTGAATGTCGTAACAACATATCTTAACCAGCAAAGTTTTGTTTCAAGCACAAGAAAAACAAGCATCGCAAGAAGCATCATAAAAATTGCAATTTCTATCCAGGGCCAGGTAGCAACATATGCCTTTACAATCTGAAAAACCATTCCGAATGCTGAATACCCCTCAGTATCTGACGACATTTCAAACAATGCCTTGATACCCGCAAAATAACGTCCGAACCCACCGGAAAAAAGGATGAGAATCGCACCCGGAATAAATGCCCCGAAGTATCCTGCCATACACCACATTGTCTTCTTCAACGATTCACGAAAACTCTCTTTTTTCTGAAAACTGTAAAACCATACAACAATAACAAGGGCTGCCTCGCATATATTGGGAAGTCTTACAAAAAAATTGGTTCCAAGAAAAAATCCTGCCAAAACAAGTTTTGTAGTATTCTCTTCCGTAAGGCCTTTATACAAAAACATTGCCCCAAGGAAAAACAGCAAATATGTCAGATAATTGTACAGAATAGTTGTCGGGCACCAGCACAGGGCAACAGAAACAAGAACTCCCCAAAAAGCTAATTCCTTTTCAACCTTAACTGTCTTCGTAAAGAAGTAGTACGAAACCAATGCAAGTGCAACCTTTATTACTCCCGAATAAATATTCAAAGCCAAAAGCGTTTCACCAAACGGCAATTTGCAAAGTAATGCTCCGAGAAGATTCGCGTAAAAGGTCGAATAAAACCACATCCCGTCCATTCTTTTTACAAAAAGAAAATTCGACGGACTATATGAGGAATCCGTAATATCCAGTCCCTGGTTTACCTTCATAAGCACAAATGCAACCAAAACGGCAGGGAACAGAATATCTGTAATTATACGGTATATTTTCTTTTGTCTTATTCTGTCTATTCTAAAAAGCAGTGTCTGTTCCATCAAATACGTCCTCTGATATTATTTGTATGCTCTCTTATTATATATCTTGGTCTACCCTTAACTTCTTCATATATTCTGGCAAGATAGTGACCGATTATCCCAAGGCTGAGCATAATAAGGCCTCCTATAAACAGCTCCAGTAATATTACTGTGGGGAATCCCGCCTCTGCTCTTCCCATAAAATATCTGACAAGAGTCTGAATTCCAAAGACAACACTGAACGCAAGCGCAAGAACACCCAGATATGTAACTATTTGAAGCGGAAGTGTGGAAAAACTTGTAGCGTTATTAATAGCATATTTCATAAGGCTCATAAACGACCATTTCGTTTTTCCAAATTGCCTTTCTGCGACATCATATTCAACTTTTATCGACTTAAATCCGGCCCAGAAAGTTAACGCTCTGAAGAAAGTATTTTTTTCCGAAAGACTCAAAAGAACATCAACAACTTTCCTGTCTATCAGTTTGTAGTCCGACGTAGAACGCATATCAACTTTCGTAAGAGCGCTCATGACACCGTAAAACATTCCTGCACATACTTTATGGAAGAAACTTTCCTTTCCTCTGGACGCTTTCACGCCTTCAACAATTTCATACCCTTCATTCCACAAAGAAACCATTTGCGGAATAAGTGTCGGAGGGTGCTGAAGATCGCAATCAAGCACTATGCATGCATCTCCTGTCGAAACCTCAAGGCCGGCAAAAATAGCTGCCTCTTTACCAAAGTTCCTGCTGAAGGAAATACCCTTTATTCTTTCGTCATTCTTAGAAAGTTCGTATATCCGGTCATACGTTGCATCTTTTGAACCATCATTTACAAAAACAAGTTCATAGTCAAATGACTGCGCGGACAAAATATCCGTAAGTGTCTTGGCTGTGTTCTCAATATTTTCCTCTTCATTAAATGAAGGAATAATCAGTGATATCAGACTCATATATTTCCTTTCAATAAAGGTATTTCTTTTAACCGCTAATGAACATTCTCCGTTTTAACATATAAAACACCGTCAACAACTTTAACGGAATTCTTTCCCGGAAAAGAATCCATTGCTATGTATTCAGGTGAATCGTAAAAGTTTGCTTCTTCGGGTCTTAAAAAGTTAAATGTTATTCCCATATAATATTTGTAAAACAGCTCATAATTTTCGGACGTATAAAGAAGATAATCTCCGCCTATTCCCAGCATGCTTCCTGTTACCTTCGAGGTAATGTCGGTAACAGGATAACTGTCAGAGCCGACAACCCCTATCATATAGATGGGAATACCCTCGTAGTATCCTTCCGTCTGCTCAATCCTGTCAGCAAGACGCAGACAGTAAGAATATGTTTTTTCATACTTTTTCTCAAGATTTGAGTATCCGATATTATCGGCTACAATGTAAGAAAATACGATTACAAATGAAGCTACTGCAGCAACCCATACCCCCAGGTTTGAACTGTTCCCGGGATATTCACATGTAACATCGTCCACTTGTGCCAATGCCATAACACCAAAAAGCACCCATTGGAAGCGCATAAGAAGATGATAAGTAACATTTCCCGACACAAGGAGGATGCAATTTGTCAGTGCGGGAATCAACGCTGCTGTCAAAACAGCTATGCAGTAAAACCATATATTCCCATACCATCTCTTTTTGCGTGCTTTAACCAAAACAGCTATAGCAAATAAGGCAAAAAGCACAAAAACCGCCACCGCTGATATGACATTCGAAAAAACAATCTGGGACTTTAAGGTGAATGATATAAAATCTGAATACATAAGCTTGACTGTTCCTAAGAGGCCTGACTCGGAAACCTTGTTCATTCCATCAATTCCCTGATAAGACGACAGTTCCTTTCCTTGAACAGCGAGCAATATTTTCAAAAGTGCATAATACAAAAAGCAGCCCAACACACCCATGTATACATATCTTAACGACTCAGACAGTTTTGTCTTGTTTGTTTTCTTGGAAGATACAGTTTTAATAACACAATAAAGCGATAAGAGTACTGCAACCGGAAGGTATGCCTGATATATCCCCATACTGAGTGAAAGCAAAACAGCACCAAACACAAATCCGAACTTACCGATTCTGACACTGAGTACCGATGCAATTGCCAGAAGAATGCCTAACATATACCCGTCCATTGTAAATACGTACGCAAAATTAGACGTAAGTACCGGGAACGTGGCCACCATTCCTGCTGCAAGGGCAATTAGAACGTTATTTTTCATATCAAGTACTTTAACAAGAAGTATCACCGATATTGAAAGGTAAAAAAGCGAGAGAATACCTATAAGCCATGGTACCGAATAATATGATGTTATTGCGCATGCTGTTCCAAGAAACCATCTCCCGGAAGTAATCATGTTCTGATCAAAATACATGCTGGCAAGACCATCATGATTCGGAATATCCGAAACCAATATGCTCATATGCGCTATCAGACCACATACCATAGACGAGAGAAAAGCAACTCTTCCGCCTGTGCCAATGGATTTATTCAATTTATTCAGTGCCGTCTGTGGTGAATTCATCGAACTCCTTTAAATATCTGCATATATTTGAAGCAACTGCTTCATTACCCTTTTCATTGCAGTGAAGACCATCTTTCAAATACATCTCATAATTTTCTCTGTTAATTATACCGTCATGAAAATTGTCTATAACCAGAAGATTATATTCTTCTGCTATTTCCAGTTCTTTCTCTACATACTGCGTCAAAACGCCACCGCCGTAATCATACAAAGTACAATCACGTTTTCCGTAATCATAGTTCATATAAAGCGGTGTTATAAGCACTATCTGCGCCTCAGGCATTCGTTTGCGAAGATTTTCTACAGAAGACCTCAAAGCGCCTGCATAAGTCCTTTTGTCATATCGATCACTCGGATTGTCAATGCATACTCCCTCAAGATAATCATTTACACCTTGCTCAATAAAGCAAAACCTGACCTTTGACCAATCCACAGTCTTTATCAGTTCAATCGTGTTCGACCAGTTTGCAGGCAGGGAAAATTCAGCCTTTGCTTTTGACAAATCAAGTATTCTGTAATTTCCTTCCAGAATAAACTCCGACAGCCTTACCATCGAGGTTAATGCAGAATAATTGCTGATATATCGCCCTTCATTTCCAAGGCTCACAGTTGTACCGCCAAAAGAAGCATTAAGTGTCTTCTTTCCTGTCTCTTCTTCGATTATCTTTGGAATTGGGTTGGTAGTTCCTGCTCCCGTAACAATGCTGTCGCCAAAGAAGACATATTCATATTCTGAAGTTCCCCCGGTTTCACGGAAGCTCATAACGCAGAAAAACAGGCATAGCAACACTGTTGCAGCGGCTATCACCCAATATAATATTTTACTTTTATTCATGTTTAATCTTTTCTTTAATGACATACTGAGGAGTATTGTTCAGGCAAAGATATATTCTTCCGATATACTCACCAATAAGTCCGAGCATAAGCATAACCATTCCGCCAATGATCAGCACAGCCGTCATAAGTGCCGAATATCCAAGCGGAACGTCCGGAACTACAAACTTTTTGATTATCGTGTATAGTGCATACAAGAAGCCCACAACTGCAAAAAAAGCACCCATACCGGTTGCGATGCGTAAGGGTTTAACCGAAAATGCGGTAAACCCGTTTATCCATAAGCCCATAAGCTTTGAAAACGTATATCCGGAAGTACCCACTTCACGGCTTCTGTGTGTGACCTCAACATTGGCAATATTTCTTGTTGCCCTCAGTACAAGCCCGATAACGTAAGGATATGAGTTCTCATACCGAAGCATATCATCAGCCACAAATCTTTTTACGGCAAAATAACTTGATACGAACAATTCCTTAGGCTTTCCAAGAAGCTTCTCTGCCATCTTTTCATTCATGAAGGTTCCGAAATTTCTGAATGTCGAATGCTTCTTTTTCGCATAGCTTGCATATACAGCATCATAGCCTTCATTAAGTTTTTCCAGCAATTTACCGACTTCATCGGCCGGTGTCTGGCCGTCATCGTCAAGACAAACAACATAATCACCTTTTGTTTCTCTTATTCCTGCCATCAGTCCACTGTGCTGCCCGAAGTTTTTCGCGAAATTAATACCCGTAACATTGCGGTTTTCTTTTACAATATCCTGAATTGTTGCCCATGTATTATCCGGCGAGCAATCATTAACCAGTATTATTTCATACTCATGGTTATTCATCCCTGACATTGTATTCTTAATCTCATCAACAACTTTTCGAAGTGTATGCTCAGATCTGTAGCATGGAATAACAAATGAAATCAGACTCATCTTTTCTCCTTATTGTTTAGTGCCAGGCAAATATATAATCTTCCCAGTCGGAAACAACAAACAAATAATCTCCGACCTTTTCAATCAAACCTTCTTCTTCGAGTTCCAGAACAACCGTATCAATCAATTCCCGTCCCATAATGGTCACCATAATGTTACAGTCATCCATGTTATATTCGTTACGGTAATTCCTGTTTTTCTGATATGCAATCATTTCCTGATACACATATTCTTTTATGTTATAAATAAAAACATTGTCTCTGGGCATTGTGATTTCTGCCTTAGCACAAAACTCGGATAACATTTTGTACTGTGAAATCGCCTCAGACTGTCCCCAGACACCTACAAGCGTGTTATAGTTCGGAATTGCTTTGTACATTGAAGCAACATATTTTTCCAGAGTTTCTTTTTCAACGCCTTCCGAAAGTAAGTCCTCTGCTCGATTCAATGCCATTCTGAATTCCGCAAATCTTCTTATTTGTTCAACATGCGGTCTTACAAGCTTCAAAAACGTTTTTGCATCAACAGGAAATGGAATTGTGCATTCCAAACTCTCATCGTTAAGCATCTCATCTATGTATCCAAGACATTTTGTTGCCTCTTCAAATATGGTATCGCTCTTGTAGTTTTCAGACTCTATAATGTAATCTTCTAATCCCCATTTAAAACTGTCCCATGACTCTCCGCTTCTGGCATCCTGAATAAGTTTTGCTGTTTCGAACAGTTTTTCTGCGTTCTTTTTGCCGACCAGTTCTCGACTTATCACCATCAAAAGTTCATCCGGTTCGAGTTCCGGATTTATCAGCATATGGCCTTCGCAGTACAAAGAAAAAATATTTAAAACATGGTAAGAATCCATTTCAGCCCAGTACGAAGGCTTAAGTATTCCATCTTGAGCTTTGCTGGATTGATAAACGCTTTTAATTATGTCAGCGTTGACATTCATCTTTGCAAGCTGGTCTATCTCCATTTCCCCAAGATTCCATGACCAAATCCCGTATCTTGTCCCCGTAAGACTGCAATACGTCCGAAATTTTCTGTTATTTTCTTCGTCTCCAATCGTCGGATCCGAATAAAACGTTACATCGTTTCCAAGGTATTGAAGTAAAATATCCAGCTGATAATCATGCGTATAATCGCTCACTCCAAAGTCAATATCGGGATTAATTTCTTTTACCATATCCCTAAACATTGCGGCATAAAAACCAACTTCTTCTGACTCACATATATTCGAGGGGTCTTTAAAGTGCATTATTACCCGATCCGAGCAATCTGCAAGTTCAGCATATATTTTGTAATACTTCTTAAATGTAGCTACCGCTTCCGGGCACTCATACGAATACCTGTATTTGTTTCCGTCCAGATAAACAACCGAGTCGTCCACCCATCCATATCCCGTAAACTCAGCTCCCCATACCCAAAGAGTAAACTTCATTCCAAGTGAGTGGGCAGCATCGGCAATATATCTCAGTCTTTCATGAACAAAATCATATCCGCCGTACTGAGCCCAGGCTGCACAAATGTCAGTAACCTGCACTCCGGTAAATCCGCAATGTTTAAGCATGCGCACGTACTCATACAGTTCATCATCGGAATATGACAGAAGTTCGCTTTCAAGAGAAGCATTTGTATTATAGTATTGTCCTCTCGGAACATTTGTCTTCCAGAGGCATACTATAGGCTCTCTCTCCTCCATCCAAATGTTTGATTCGCTGTTTACCTTTGAAGGGACATAAATAACATTACTCTTTGCCGTAATACGCTCCCTTTCTTCTCCGGCAAAAGAAAAACCGAGATACATATTGGAGAAGGCATATACAACCGACAAAAGTTCATCGGGCCTAGTTGCTATAAGTTCAACATTTGAATCGGTAATTCGTATTTTTTCTCCGACATAATCGGTAACAACCGAAAGCTCTATTCTTTTTTCTTGTGACTTTCCCGATACCCTAAGTGTCTTGCCAGATGCCTTAAATATGTATTCCTTAAGTAACGATGCAGCATTATCAGACCTGCTTCCCGAAGCGGAAACAATCGTATAATCATCAATCAGGGTATCACCAATATAAATTATAGTGCTCCCTGCCACTGTATCCTTTTTGTCTCTTCGGCAAAAAAATACCAAGGAAACTGAAATAACGATACCGATACCGATTAACAGGGGCAGCCAAGCTTTCTTTAAACTTTCAGGCATCACAAAATCACTTTCTGTAATAATCAACAACCTTTTTAACAGCATTAACGGTGTCTGTCACTTCACAATCCGTCATCGCAGCGTAAAAAGGAATGCTCATCGTAGATTCATACACTTCTTCCGCAATCGGGCATGATCCCCTTTTGTAGCCAAGCATCTCATAATATGAATGCATGTAAACAGGAAGGTAGTGAACTTGCGGACAGGTACCCTCTGCATAAAGTGCGTCGAAAAATTCTCTCCGCGAGCATTTTAATTTATCAAAATCAAGTCTTATTATGTACAAATGCTGTGTTGTGTCGGATTCGGGAATTGATTTCTGCAAAATAATCTCAGAAATGTCAGCAAACGCCTCATCATACATTGCCCGTATTTCTTTTCTTCTTTTGGAAAATTTTTCAAGTTTTCCAAGCTGACTTATGAGAAGTGCAGCCTGAATATCTGTCATTCTGTAATTATAGCCGAGCATAATCTGCTCATTGTACCAGCGAGCATCGCTCTTATTCACCATCTCATCAAAATTTCTTGTAATTCCATGTGACCTAAGAAGCTCCAGCTTTCTTCCCAGTTCATCGCTGTTAGTCATGCAGGCACCGCCTTCGCCCGCAGTCACTGTTTTTACCGGGTGAAAAGAAAATGTAGTAATGTCGGCTATCGATCCGACCGGACGACCCTTGTATTTTGTTCCGATTGAATGTGCTGCATCCTCAATAAGGTAAATACCTTTTTGTCTGCATATAGTCACTAATTCATCAAGTTCGACGGCCTGGCCTGTAAAGTCAACGGCAACGATTGCTTTCGTCTTCTCTGTGATTTTTCTTTTTACATCCTCGACATCTATGTTGTATGTATCTTTTCTAATATCTGCAAAAACAGGAGTTCCTCCGCAATAAAGAACACAGTTTGAGCTTGCAGCAAATGTAATTGCAGATACAATTACTTCGTCACCGGGCTTAACCCCGATTGCCAGGCATGCCAAGTGAAGTGCAGCCGTACCGTTTGAAACCGCGATTGCATGTTTAGCACCGGTTATTTCACGCAATTTTTCCTCAAGTTCATCAATCTTAGGTCCGCATGTAATGCTGGGACTTCTCAACGTGTTTACAACAGCGGTAACATCATCATCATCAATCCACTGCTTTCCGTAAAAGATTTTTTCTTTTCTGATCGGCTCACCACCGAATATTGCAAGTTTTTCCAAACAAACCTCCTCTGTCCCAAGAATATCTGGCTTCTTCGAACAATTTGCGAAAATATCTAACCTTCACATTAACCGACTAAAGTTTATTTTTTATGTTGCATTTCTTAATATCTGATAAAGCCTACGCTTTGGAAAACAAACCGCATACACAAGCCAGTCTGTAAACTGCGTTAAGCCATATAATCATTGAAAGCCCGAAAATGTAGATTCTCATCAAAGGCTTTTTATCGTTTATTCTTCTGCAAAGCACATTGCATACAAGGACTATAAGTGCAATAATGCCTATACTCTCCGATCCTTCTCCCCTCGGAACAGCAATCATCATAACAAATGAAACCAGCGCAATCCACAGGATAAAAGTCACTTCTGTTCCAAGCGAAATATTGTGAACACCCTTTGCAAGTATGACAGTGGCAACCAGGATAATTATCGCCGGCATAAGACTGTCAAACAACGTTATAATCAAACCGTTTATGTTACCAAGAATTCCGGTCCAAGAGCCGTACTGTTGCAAGACCGAGCTAATATTTTTAGTTTCATACATAGGAAAAAGAACCCGCGCAACATATCCCGCTGCTGAGAAAACAATGCCTTCAATCATCCACGGCTGAATAACATGGTCAACCTTTTTAACGTAATTTATGGTGATAACAGCAAAAACAAAAGCAGCCGGCCCCATATTATACATCCCAAAACCCGCAAGAAGCGCCAGCGGAATAATCCATAATCCGACAGCAAAAAGCGGTTCCTTGCTTCCAAAGCAATCATATGGAATCTCTCTCATATAAACCCAGACAAACAAGAAAAAAACCAGTGTTGAAAACAGATAAAAATATGCTCCCGAGTGAACAAACATGCTCTCGCGAATGTTCTGATTAAATCCGATAAGCGCACCGGAAACGAGTGCTATATTCATAACAGTCTCTCCGAATCGTAATCTTATCGAACTCATAGTTTTGCACATAAGCGAAATAACTGTTGCCAAAAGCAAAAATATCAACGTATTTACGATATCCGCTGTTTTCTCATCATAAAGAAATCTGATGCACCATTCTTCTCCGTTTTTTAAACGAATAAGCGTATTGTAATACCATACACCTGCCATAATAATCGCGAGCATTAAAATCGCAGCCAATGTATACAGTACTCTTTTTCCCTTGCTCATTTTTTCATAATCAATCATAAGTACATTTTCCCTTTTATTATGTCCCTTAACTTAATTTCCTGATTCAGCGATAACATTCGCAATCCTGACCGCACCCTTGCCATCCAAAACGGAATTTGCCGCTTCCGACATTTTTTTTCGTTTGTTAAAATCCAAAGAAAGATTATCTATCAGGGTAATCAGATTCCCATAGAAATCATTGTTCGAGCGAACATCACCTGCATAAATCATTACCTTTTCACGTTCAAACCCAAGTGCACCCGGTATTTGATTGTCTGCAAGAACATAATTTATCGTTGGAACTCCCAACGCACACAGCTCATATTGCGTGCTTCCTGCTGCCGAAACTGCCATATCGCAACTTTCCATTAAAGATTTCATATCTTTAACAGAATGCAAAATCTTTATATTGTTACAGGTTCTTTCTATTTCACGCAATTTTCCTAAATCATCCGAAAACGAACCGGAAACAATAACAAACTCAAGTCCTTCTTTTGCGTTTACGGTTTGCGCGAAATTCAGCGCCACATGCAACGAATCTGCTCCTCCCGTAAGCACCAGAACTCTTGAAATCTTTTCCTTTATAGCGATAGGTACAGCTTCCGAAAATGCGTTGCGAAGCGGAGCATATTTAGGGCCAAGATAAAGGCTTGATTTATGTTTTGAATAGTCCATCGCTGTTCCGTAAATATTGTAGTTTATGCAAACGTCCACATCATACGGAAACATATTCAAATCGTCCAAGTACAGCAGTCTCACCCTTTGTTTCAAAAAAGAAAGATATTCGGGAGTAACAAAATAGCTGTCAACAAAAACGCATGCAGGTTCATATTTATCAATCACTTTTAACAATTCGGGTAATTCCGATTCCATATTTTTGTAATCGGATTCAAGTGAGATAAAAACAAAATTTCTTCCGGTTATCATCTCCCTGCACTCATCATCGGCGGAAACAAAGAGCACTTCCATTCCCAATGACTTGCAGGCGTCCGCAATCGACATACAGCGCATAATATGACCTGCGCCAAGTATTCTGTTTCCATCCGCCCTGAAAATAACAAGCATCCTGTTCCCTGCCTTTAAAGCATGATTATGGTTCTTTGTTTTTGAAAATGAGCACAAAAATACTTATACATTATATCCCACAAAGCAACTAATTTCAACGAAAGAGTCTCTCTCTTCATCACAGCAAGGGTGTACAACTTTATAAAGTCTTTCTGATTTCTAAAATATTTTTCATATGGTATAATCACACCAAAAGATTCTGCATCATCTGAGGCATTCCTGCCCAATCCAACCAGATGTTGTTAGCGAGGCGTATCATATGAAAGCATTGGCAATAATAACAGCAAGAGGCGGAAGCAAAAGAATTCCCCGAAAGAACATCAAATCATTTCTAGGGAAGCCTATCCTTGCATACTCAATCGAGGCAGCTCTTAATTCTGGAATTTTTTCAGAAGTCATGGTTTCCACCGATGACGAAGAAATCGCCGAAATTGCAAAAAAATACGGTGCCAAAGTACCTTTTTTCAGAAGCGAAAAAACTTCCAACGACTTTGCCACCACTAATGATGTTTTGCTTGAAGTTATAGACGAATACGAGAAGAGAGGCTGTAGTTTTGACATTGCTGCCTGCATTTATCCTACTGCTCCGTTTATTACAGCAGGCAGATTGAAAGAGGCTTTTGACACGCTTGCCGGTAGCGACTGTGACACGCTTATTCCTGTGGTTCCTTTTTCTTATCCGGTTCAACGTGCTCTTCTTTCAAAAGACAATCGTCTTGTTTTTGAATATCCTCAATATCTCGATTCACGCAGTCAGGACTTGGAACCTCATTATCACGACGCCGGACAGTTCTACTTTTTTAAACCCGAACGGTTCAAAGAAACGCGCAAGCTGATGCTTGGTAACATTGTCCCGCTCATTCTTTCAGAACTCGAAGTCCAGGATATCGACAATGAAACCGATTGGAGGCTTGCAGAAATAAAGTATAATCTTATTCACAACGGCGATCGGAATTGATTGTTCGTATATACTCGGGCCATACCGGTATTAAGGCATAAAGGTAAAGAGCATATCTCACCATTGCAACCGGACCTAACAGATATGTTGCCCATAAAGCCAGAATCAACAGGGAGGGAAGTATAAACTTCGCTCCTTTTTCTTTTATCGCATATAAAGAAACAATAATAAATATATAAAAGAAAGTTGCCGGAGCAAACAGCCATGACACGAAATGGTTGCCGTCAACAATCTCACCGGTTTCGAATTCTTTATAAAACGACAGTAGCCCCGGAAGCTTACTGTTTAACATGGCCGGACCCTTGCATTCTATGGGCGTATAAATTTCAAGGCCATTCTGATATGAAACATATCTTGGAAAAAGATACCAAAAACCAAATGTATTCTCTGCAACAGAATCGATATACTCATCGGGATATCTTTTTAACAGATTCCACCATAATTCACGATATTCCTTCTTCTTTCTCTCGTATTTATCAATTTCGAGAGCGCCCTTTGTTGCATCGGCAATCTGTGGCTGATATACAAACACACCATCCTTGTAGTTGAATACATTTTCTATCATCTGTTTTTCTTCAAAAGAAAGCTCATCACCATGATTCAAATATACCCTCACTACCTGCTGACACGGAACCGAAAGCATCTCTGCTTTTGAAATACCTTCTATTGTAACGGCATTTGTTATCGGAAACTTGTAAATCAGATATAGAAGCAAAGTCACAGCTACCATTATAATCGGCTTTACCCTGCCATATTTACCTTTTATAATTCTAACCGAAAAAAAAGGTATCACGACGAAGATCGCATAAATCGCGTTGTTCCTGAGAGTAAGAATCTCTAATGCAAAAACAATCCAAAGAACAATATTTGATTTTGAATCAAAGAATTTTTTCCCTTCATCGATAAGCATAAGATTAAGTAAAACAAAGTCTGCTATCGCAACGGCAAAAAGGCTGTCTTTTGTATTGGTAAAGACGAAAATCGCAAATGTCGGGTAGCACCCAAAGAACAAAAGCGTAAGTATGTGCATCGCAAACGGGGCTTTTCTTTTATGTAAAACATACGGAACATATGCACAACCAAGTCCCATAATCAACATCTGAATAAGTGTATAAACAAGAACACCTTTATTCATACCGTCCGCAGTTTCAAAAGTTGTTGTACACCAACCGATTAAATATGTGTGCCAAACCGGGTGGTGTTCTGTCACCTCACATTTTTCAAACATATCATGCTGCCACGAGGCATCATATGTATAAAGCCCCGGGTAAAGCGCAAGCAGAGTAGGTGCCCACATAATAAAAAGCACAGCCAAAACAACTACATAGTACACCACGGATTTTTTGCAGATTCTGTTTGCAAACGGTTCACCGGCATCCTTCTTACCTATAAGAGAAAATAAAAGCAGTACATAAAAACAAATAATGGTCCAAACAATCGCAAGCGGAACAAACCATATCCAGAAATTATTCTTTCCAAACAATGTTCCCCCATTCTTTGCATAAAAGCCGAAAACCGACATCAACGCAAACAGTATGCCACCAATCAGTGAATATTTAATTGTTATCAAAAATTCGGTTTTTGCATTTCCTTTCATAGCAACAGCTTTTGCCTCCAAATGCTGCAAATAATCAATAATCAAAAAGTATCTGCCACAAAGACAGTTGCTTTTGACCTTCTCGCAGCCTCAATTCCGACATCGGAATCTTCAAAAATAAAAGTTTCTTCCGGTGTAACCCCAGCTCTTTCCATCGCAAGACAGAAACCCTCCGGGTCGGGTTTAGGCTTTTTAATATCTTCCTGTGTAATAATATCGTCAAATAATCCCTTTACATTGAAACAATCAAGAATATCCTCAACGTTTTTCCTCGACGCAGTTGTAACAATTGCAGTCTTATACGCAGGTCTCATCAGTTTTATCAGTTCGAACAGGTGTGTGTTGGGTCTGGCATTTCCAAGAAATTCCCTGTAATGTTTCTTTTTTGCCTCGTGCACTTCTTCCATATGTTCTTCAGACCCTAAAATAATCGGAACAAACTGTTTGTAGTGTCTTCCGTTACATTTTTCAACAAAAAATAGCCTGTCAAGTTCTGCTCCAAATGGCTTAACCGCCTCTTTGTATGCAAAATAATTAACGTCATCCGTATTAAACAAAGTTCCGTCCAAATCAAAAATTGCCAGTTTCTTTTCCATCACTATTCCTACTTTTCAAACCTGTTAAAAATATCATCCATTACCATCAGCATTCCCGCATAAAATGCGTATGCGGTTCTATGGTCTTTTTCGATTTTATACGGCATAAGTCTAAGCCAATGTACTATCTCATGGAAGTATATGCTTTTAACCCGTTTCTCAGAATATTTATCACAAATATACGCATCCATCCTTCTCCAGATGTCCGAATATACAAAGGATTTTGCAAAAAGAAAGTCAATGTGATTCTCGTTTACGTTAACGGTTTTTACCGACATCAAAAACTCATATCCGCCATGCAGTGACTGGAGCATTTTCGCATAATCCAAATCAGGTGAATCAAGTATGTTGCCGGTATTGGGATCTATGAGGTAAAAATCATCGCGTCTGTTCCCTGTTCTTTTGCATACTATATTTTCAACGGTAAGATCCCCATGAATATACGATACTTCTTCATCAGAAAAAACCTCTGACAAATAATTTTCGTTCAGATACTTTTCATAAAATGAAAGATTATTGTACTCTTTTCCGTTTATAAATACGGTCTTTGAATCAAGAATCTCTTTAAGCTTTTTAGACTCTTTAATCCTATTGATGTTTCTGATAACTTTTTCATCAATATATGTATGAATCATCTCAGGAGATGCTTTTTCGCTCTTTAATGAGTACAACGAGTCCTCAAGACGATTAAAAACATTTTTTAAAATGTGCCAACCCGCATCGGCAGGCATCGAATGCAGGTACTCAAAAAATCCCGTCGCATCGGGCACGTACGGCATATCGTAATAGCAGTAGATTCCATTATAGTCTTTCCTCAGTATCCCGGTAAGTGGAATATCATTGCAGTGGGCTTCCAACCAGTCAATCTGTTGATTCAGTTTTCTGCCTTCATCCGAAAAAGCATATTTTCTGAAAAATGTACCTTTTTCATCAATGCAGAGCATCGTGGTTGCATTTGAACCTGCGGAATAATCTCTCACAATTGAAATCCCACGGCTGATTTTAAGATAATTCTCTATATAATCCTTATTTTCATTTGAAAAATACCGATCAAGGAATAGCAATCTTTCTTCAGGATTAAGCTGCGGAAGCAAATTAATATACTCCTGTTTTTCCAAAGAACCCTCTTTACGGTTTTTTATGAGTAAAGAAATAATCCAAAGAAGGACAAGCGGAGCAACCATATAAGCCACCATAGACACCGTTGCCTTATCGAATTCTCCGTCAAACAAAGAAAGCATAAGTGTACTTGCCTTTACTCCGTTTTCGCCAAAAAGCAAAAGAAAAATGTCAATCCATTCTGTCTGTGTTCCTATCAGCGTATAAAACCAGCCGAATGCAACATAAGAAAGAAGATATAGCGACCACATGCCGATAGTATATGCCACAAGCTTAATCTTACTTATTTTTTTAAGAATATCTTTGAAATTCCAGATAAGGGCCCAGGCAGTAAACATAATTGAAGTCTCAATTTCAGTATTAAACAGTCCTGAAATTACCCTGATAAGCTTCTTTAGCGCACCCCTGAACACATAGATAAGTACAGTTACGGTCAAAAGAACCAAAAAGAAAATAATATAAAACCTTGATGCATTTTCGATTGCGGTATCGTTAATCCTTACAGCACGCAACACAAGAAAAATAAAGCCTACAGCCAATACGTCAAGATACCTGTCCATTATTACCGTGGAAAAGCCAAGGGCACACCCGTTCTTCATGCGCTTTCCGGCACTGTATCCTCTCGCAATGTCTCCGAGTTTATACGGAACAAAATAATTTATAAGGTATCCGAAAGAAAGAGCCTTATACAGCCTCTTTCTGTCAGGTTTCTCATATACACCTATGAACAGTTCCCACCGAAGAGTTCTGACCATATGTGCAATTCCCATAAATACAATTGCCAGAGCAATACTTGCAGCTATCATTTTATTATAGTTCCAAGCCTTTCATCGTTTACGCTTTCATCATATTCGTCGGGTGTTCCAAACGAAATGTGTTCATCAAGAGGAAATGTTTTGACAACGCCTCCCATTTCTATAAGTTCATTATACACCCCGCTTACAAAAAATTCCTTGTAAGCACAATGTTCAAGATAACTGTTTGTTCCCATCAAGAAGAAATCTTTACTCTTAAAATAATAAGCTCCGCAGATTGCCTCATCACTTACAACCTGCTTTTCTATTGTTCCGATAACCTTTTTATCATCGTCAAACTTAACGTAGCTGTATGCCGGATTATCTGAATTAAATGTCAAAAGGGCAGCATCCGGTGTTCTGAAATCACCGTTTTTGCAAAAGTCAAAAAATGCCTTACTAAAAAAAGCATGATCGCAGTCTTCAAAAAGAATAGGCTTATCATCCTCTATCTCTTTAAGCCCTTCAACACAGGTCAACACAGCCCCGTTAAGCACATGCGGAATAACATGTATTTTAGCTTCCGGGTAGTACTCTTTTATTGTTTCATCTATATGATAGATATCAATATGTTCTTTTAATACTATAAACGTAATGTCCTCAACATCAACATTGTCAGTGACACATTTTGCAGCCCAATACAAAAAAGGCTTTCCTTTAAGCATTATAAGCGGCTTAGGAACATTAAATCCTTTGTTCCCAAATCTCGTTCCTCCGCCTCCCATAGGCATAAGTAAATGTATTTTTTCCATCATAATCTCCGTCACACAGCATCAAAAAAGCAGCTGCGTTATTCTATTTCATCAAAATTATAGTCTTTCTGCGAGTATTCATTTGGAATCGGCGCAAATGTTTTATCTTTATTGAAAACATATCTGAAAACAATTTTCAGTATTTCTTTTGACTGCTTAAAAAATTTTGCATTACTTATCTGATCTTCTTCTCTCCAGGTAAGAGGGAAAAACTCAAAATTCGATTTGGAATATACTCCGTAAATAAGCAGATACACATTGAACGTCAAAGTATTAATGAAGTATTTGTAAAAGCCCGTTTTAAGATACTCGGTCTTATACATATTGAGCCCCGAACCAAGGTCTGTGATTCTTTTTCCTAACATCACAGTCATAAAGGCATTGAAAACATGATTCCCAAAAATTCTGAAACCCGAATAATTTATCAGCTTTGAGTCTTTCTCAAACCGCGAGCCCAAGAAAGAATCATGGTTGTATGCAGAACCATCCTCAAGGTATGGTATGAGATCATGAATATCTCCCTGATCGTCTCCATGAAGCACAATCACATAGTCAAATCCATTGTTAACCGCATACTCAAACGCAACTTTATGTGATCCTCCAAGTCCGTAATTTTCACGATTGCGAAGAAGCTTAACCGGAACTGAAGGATTTTCCTTTTTGAAATTCAGCACTGCCGCTTCTCCGTTGTCAGTGCTTCTGTTATTAACCACTATTACTTCATCCACGTATTTCAGTACCTTACCATCAAATTTGGAAAGCACTCGCGGAATCTGCTTTTCACAGTTATACATAGGTATAAATACTAATGTTTTCCTATTTTCTGCCTGCATGATTGCTCCTTTTACTGCCTGATTTTCTTACTAAAGAGACAAAATACATATATACTATGAAAAATGCCGAATAATAAATCTCTGTAAAATACAGATTAAACTGGACCGGAATCGTGAGGATTATGATGGCAAGTTCTCCCAAAACTCCTATTGCAAGAACTCCTATTCCTATAGTTTCATGTCTTCTGTCTATTAGCCGCACTATCTCAATAAGCATTATAAGCACAAGCAGCGCAACAGAAACACATCTTGTTGTAACCGGAATATTATATTTTTCATAAAAGTCATAAATGTTTGTTCTTATTTCATCATGCTTTTTCTGAACAGTTATCCTTTTATTGCTGTACTCCCATCTGTTAACCCAAAGTTTACCAAAAAAAGTCTCAATGCCATAATTCGGCAAATCATATAAAAAGTAACTATCACTAGAATCCGGGCCTTGATATTCACCAAGATCATATCTTTTATTTATTCCGTTCGCTTCGAAGGTAAAGTTTAACTGACCTTTAATATAAATTGGAACATTATGAAATATCAACCTGAATGCTGCTTTTAGGTATAACTTCTCATCTTCTTTCTTCCCAGACTGGTTAATATCTATGTATCCGTTATTATAATTTTGCGTCCTCCATGCCGATATAGCATTATTTTTGAATGCCCCAATCGCCAAATAATTATCTATTGTCTCCAGGTCTTCTTTATAACCTTTGTACTCGGTATTAGCACTCTTGCTGTTAAGTATATTCTGAACAGGAGCTAAAGTTGACACCACCAAATAACCACTACCATAATACTTTTTATTTCCTATTCCCTGATACATATTAAGCAACATAAATACAATGACAATGCCCGTCGCAAGAGAGAGTTTCTCCACTGTTTTGCAATTGTACGTTAATAATATTACTATTATTCCGCTGATTCCAAGAATAATCCCTTCCGAACGCCACACCATTACAAATGCTGTCATTAAGCAAAGAAGAAGTGCCTTGCGCTTAGTCAGCTGTGGTTTCTCAACAAAATCCATTCCGACAAGTGTCACGTAAAAACAACACAAAATCGTAAACATACATCCTCTATACGGAGATGTCGCAACTGTATACGCCGTCGAAAAGAAAAAGGTAAAAAATACAGGTATCTTAACCGGCAGCGAAACATTAAGCGATTTTTCGAGTCTGAAGTATAAGTATGCATTAACAAAAACAAATGCTGTAATCTGTAGTATCGATAACGTTATAGGATGGGGAAACACCATAAACGAAGCTATATATACAATCGAAGTAAAAGCAGACTGCCAATACCACGGGAATAATCGTTCTGCAAGATAATACATCGCAAACATATCTGGTCCAAACGATGTCTCCGGCCACGAAAATATAAGGAATCCTTGAAAAAGAATCCATGTTAAACCAAATATAACAGATATATGCAACGGAATTACCCGATTGATTGCATCGAATATCGTTTTCCATAATAATGAAATAATAATAAATGCAAGCATCTTGCTCAATCCGTATGTAATATATTTCTCCGCGGAATCGCTCACGTATGCAGATATGGGCGTCGACCAGTTTAAAGAACTGTATTCAGAATCAATAATAATCGCATATCTTTCATACCAAAAAGAAAGCACAAACTGTACCATTGCGGGAATCAGCCATGCGTTGAATCTTGTTATCTTTTTGCTGCAACATGATTTTCTCTCTTTTTTCATGCATTTCTCCGTTGTAAGAATATAATAAAGAATTTGCTTGCAACAATCACTCTATTTTTCTGTAAAATGCAAACTCATCATCTGAATATACAATTTTATAAGAAAACGAACTTATAAGATATTTCTGCAAAAAGGATTCTTCTTTGCTGCTTTCCGCCCCATCGACAATCAGCACATCCGGAACTTTCTCCGGAAACTGCTCGAAATAATCCTTATACTTTTCTCCGAAAGATGGTGTACATATTGTAGAATACTGCGAAATGTTCACAGGCTTAACCAGGTACAGTTCTGTCGCGGATGCTTCCGTATCATTCGAAATTATAAGAACCGATTCTCCTTCCTTAACAAAGTTGTTCATCAGTTCATTTCCAATCCTGTATTTTTCTTTAACAATCCAGTCGCACCGAATTCCTTTTGCCGGCCCATCGGTTATTTTAGAATTATACTGAAATATGTTATATCCTGTTGCAGATGGTTTCTGCGAATAGCCTGTCAGACCTATCGAAAGAATGCATATTGCAAAAAGGACCACGTTTGTTACGCCTTTGAGTTCTTCCCTATTTTCAAGTTCCGCCACTATCGAAGCTATTGCAAAGACAAACGCAATCTGAAGAAAAGGAATGTTATGAAATAGCGTAAGATTCGTTACAACAGATACGCTCACAAGAACCATTCCACCCGTAATAACCGCAAAAAGCAGAAAACGCTTCTTTTTGTCCTGTTGATTTTTGTTTTTTCGTAAGGTAAAGAATGCTTCAACAGGGAGCAGAACAAAAAACAGTCTCACACAGTCATAACCCTGTTTTTCAAACACCGCGAGATACCACGCTATCGAGAAAGAAGCTGCACTTATCACTGCAAACGATATTAATCGCCTGTCAGCACTCGCAAATTTTCTTTGAACCAGATATCCTAACAGGTGAGCTACTCCAATGATTGCCGCTGTTAAAACTATCATTAACAGTATTTCTTTTGTAAGGTAAGGTAGTATTTTTTCGCCAAGAACATTTATACCTCTTGCATGAGATTCGTCGCCGGATATCATATTAAAAACATTCTCAAGCACCCTTCCAGGCGACTTCCCGATGCAAACAATTATTGTATAAATTATCCCTTCAAAAACAGCACTTGAAGCAAAAAGTCCAATTCCTTTTAGCGTTTTTCCTTTTCCACCAAAGCAAAAAAACAGTAAATAAACAGGAAAAATCAAAATATCCGTCGGATAAGAAATAATACTCAAAGAAAGGAACGTCGCCGACAGAAACGTATACAAAGGCTTGCCCCAATCGCTTTCGTAAGCCTTCCATAACGCGCAAAGTGAAAGAGTCACAAACCACAGTTGCATATTTGAAAATTCCGGAATTGCCGAAAGTTTTGGCAATGTAGCGTAAAAAACTACAGAGATAAGGCATGCAGCTGTCGGTGAAACAAAATTCTTCAACGTTTTAAGCAAAACAAACGAAACCGTCGCATGCATTAATAGTCCCAGAATCCGAAGGAAAACGACCACCCCGTCCATTGAGCGCGTAATCGAATAAAAAAGCTTAATTAATACAGCGCATAAGAAAGCGGAGGTCTGATGTGGTTCCCACATTTCCATAAAAAGACGATCGCCGAATGCATTCCTGTAAGACATGACAATGTGATAAGAATCATCGATTGTATATCCGCATACAAGTAGTTTCGTACTCATTGCAAACAGGCCTAAGAAAAGCCCCAAAGCAAAAATAATATTAACAATTTTAAGTCTGCGGTTATTGTCAGTCATTTCTTCCCCTTAAAATCATGCCCGTAAAAAGTATAATCAGTGCAAACATACTGTAAATATACGCGTGAAAGTACATATTTGCTCCAACAGGCATAACAAGCGCCAACAAAACAAAATAAGCATCAAGAATCAGTGCAAACACTCCCGTACTCAAAAAGATATAATCTCTTTTAACAGCTTTAAAAATCGAAACAAACGCGATAACTATACTCATTATTATTTCCAAAACAAACAGAACAAAATAGATTCCGGTATTTAAAAGAATTTGCATGTAGTTTTCGCATGTCACGGCAAGAAAATTAGAAATACGATTTCTGATACCGATTCTTGTCCATCTGTACCACCCTGGGGCCTGAGTTATATCCAGTCTTCCGACTTCCCACATATCCTGTTCAAATCCTGCAAGTTCCGTTTCTGCTCCGATATACGGTTCCCGATATGTTTCGACGCCCGATCCCATTGCCGATAACAGCATCGTCAATTGTGTTCTAACATAAATACCCGGATTATGGATGCACATATTAAAATACGCAGACATAAATGCATCCGACTTTTCTTTTCCTGCTACAGATTGATTAATATCTTTATATCCTTTGGAATAATTATTGCTTCTGTATCCGATAGCGCCATATTCCTTTATATATTCAATTGGTGTAATCGAATCAATTGCTTCAAGATCGTTTTCTACTCCTTTGTAGTTTAAATTACTGTTCGGATTGTTTAAGATGTTTGAAAGATTCTGAAATGAATTGATAATCGAATAATCGCGCCCATAATACTTAATTTCACCGACTTTCCCGGGAAGTCTAATGATAAATACAAGTAAAATAAACGCAATTGCTGTAATAACACCTTTCTTTAAGTCCGGTTTATATACAATTATCACAAGCGCAGCATAACCAAGAACAGCCGGAATAATACCTTCCGATCTGAAAACAGAAAGAAATGCAGCAAAAAGAGTTATTCCCGCAAAACCTGAAAGCGTCCTTTTCTTCTTTTCAACAATATCCATTACAATAACGGTCACGAAAATAAGGCAAAAACTCGCATTGTATTCGGCTCTTTCGGGATTATTCGACACATCAAAAGTATCTTTAAATACAAACATAAGCAGAGTCAAGAATCTTATCCACCTACAGTTTGAAAAGATGTCACTGTTCTCGATTCGAAAATACAGATACAACACGGCAAATGTGAATAAAATCGCCTGCAAAATGACTATTGATACAGAATGAGGAAGTACCATAAATGATGCTGTATATAAACAGCTTAATAAGACAGAATGCCAATATTCAGGCATAAGACGCAGTGCATAAGAATATGGAATATAATTATCACCGCCATATACAAAATTGTCCGGCCATCGGATGATGGTCAGTAAAATCATAACAGCAAAAACAGAAACAAACAAAATACGTGTTGTTCTCTTAACAGACTCAGAAAACAGCCAAAAACAAAGCTTCCACAGAAGCACAATAATGACAAACGCCATCAGCTTTGATACCGTGTAGCACATAATCTGCTCAAAACGGACGTTGAACCTATTGTTAAGCGGTACAGAGAAGCTTACCGACAAGGCATCAGAAGGCATCAAAATGAACCTCTCAAAAACAAATGTCATGAGAAAATGTATAAATGGCAGAATTATTCTTTTGTTATATAGCTTTCTTTTACCCATCCCTTTGTCCCAAATCAGTTTTATTCAGACGCCTGATCACACAAATTTTTATATATTATCTCCGCAAATTTAATATTACCGGAAATCTTCATATGTACCTTATCCGCAAGGCATATATTAACATTCTTTTCCGTTATCCCAAGTTCGTCATACATATTTACAAACTTGACTGATTCAAAATCAGCTACTTTTTTAGCGGTTTCAATATACTTCTTAAGAGGACTTCCGTTATCTCCAAGCTTATCCTTTCCTCCGTTTCCTATACCGGTATAATACGGAGAAAGAACAAGTATCTCACATCCGGGAAATGTTTCTTTAAGGTTTTCAATTCCGGTCGTAAGACCTGCCTCATATGAATATTCCGTATTCTTCCCATCTTTTACAGGGTTTCCTTGGAAGTAATCATTAAATCCGTAATTTATTACAAAAATCATATTCTCCGAAGAGTTATCGCATTCAAACAATCTTTCCAGTTCCGTTTGCTGCCTTTCGTATGAAACAGAACCTTCTTTTCGCGATAAAAACTCTGTCATATCAACAAAGTTATATTCATTTACATCGGAAGCATTTGTTCCTCCGATTGAAAGATTGTAACAGTCTGCACTTGTATATTCTTTAAAGTACTCAGGTATAAATAGTTCACTGTGCTCAGAATAATTCAAAACGCTGTCACCGAAAAATACTACACTTTTATCTTCCAAGCCTTCCCAGCAATATCCCCCCTGTTGCTTCATTAAAACATTTTCCTCAAGGCGTGAAGCCTGCACTTTATAAATGGGCGCATTGACGCGATATTCATCATAAGCGTATTCATAGAGGTATACGAGTTCTTCAAGATCCCATATGAGGCGTCCGTCATCAAGGAAATTACTGTCTTTCGCCACAAGCCATTCCTCTGCTCCAAGATATGCCACCTTTATCTTCGGGCACCAGTGCAGATACATTAAAAATTTATACCAGGATGCATAAATAATCGCACGCTCCTCTTCGCTAAGTTCACAGTAATCTTTAACAGACTTAACGGGCATAAAGAAAACAACATTTCCAAAAACGTCATTGTTAAGAAGTGGGAATATCACGTCCGTTAAATATTCCTCGTAAGACATTGCGTCCGCTTCATAGTATGTTCTTTCGTAGTATTCAATCGGAAATGTCACCGGATCTACATTAAAATACAGATTTGAAACTTTATGTCCCGAATCAATCATTCCTCTAAGATAAAGTGTCATATCCTGAGGGGCAGTTATTATATATTCCGAATTTACATAGGCTCTTTCAAAATACTGTCCATACCACTCGGGCGTACATAAAGAATCGTCCCACATGGAAATCTGAACATCCTCATACATCTCATCTTCAAGATACATTATATCCCGAATTCGAATACCAATATTCCAGTCGTTTTCATCCGTCTCTTTATCTGCAAAACTTCTGAAGCAAAGATTATCTTCCACTACCGCCTTCTCATATAAAATCCATTCGGAAAGCCGTTCGTTATCACGCTTCATCTCAAGTTCTTTGTTAGACGTCTCTTTTTTGTTAATCATTACGGCAACAGCAACGATTGCTATCAGCAACATGCAGTTTACAATACCTAAAAGTCTTTTAAACATTCCCGATTATTCCTTATAGCTGTAGGTTTTAACAATTCTGCTTACTGCCCGCTTAACCTCATCAGGATTCTCGACGCAAATACCATTCAGTTCTTCAAGTTCCTTCTCAAACAGTTCTTTATCAAATTTAATAGGATTGCCTATGTGAATCAACGAATTATCGGTGTCTTTCAGTCCCTCTTCGCTCATAAGCAGTTCCTCGTACATCTTCTCCCCCGGACGCAGTCCCGTAAATACGATTTCAATATCCTCGCCTACTCTGAACCCCGATAATTTAATCAGGTTTTCTGCCAGTTCAAGAATCTTAACAGGTTCACCCATATCAAGCACAAATATTTCACCGCCTCTTGCATATGCGCCCGCTTGTAAAATAAGTGAAACCGCTTCAGGAATAGTCATGAAATATCTGATGATGTTAGGGTCCGTTACAGTGACCGGTCCACCAGCCATTATCTGCTTTTTAAACAACGGAATGACCGAACCGTTTGATCCGAGAACATTTCCGAATCTGACTGCTACATACTCGGTCTTAGAACGCTCATTCATCATCTGAATAACCATTTCGCACATGCGCTTTGACGCACCCATTATGTTTGTCGGATTAACCGCTTTATCGGTAGATACCAGAACAAACTTCTCGGTTCCGTATTTCTCCGCAGCTTTTGCAGTATTATATGTCCCGAAGACATTGTTCTTAATCGCTTCCGCAGGGCTGTCTTCCATCAGCGGAACATGCTTGTGCGCAGCTGCATGATAAACAATATCCGGTCTGTATTGGTCAAAAATCTGCTCCAATTTTTTGCTGTCCCGAACCGAGGCAATCAGAACCTTTAAATTCAAATCGGGTTTCTTTATTTTGAGTTCCTGCTGAATATCATATGCATTATTCTCGTATATATCCAAAATAATCAAAAGTTTTGGATTAAATTCTGAAATCTGTCTGCAAAGCTCACTTCCTATCGATCCGCCACCACCGGTAACCATCACAGTCTTTCCGCTGACATAGTCTGACACTTCGGCATTATTAATAGCCACAGGTTCTCTTCCAAGCAAATCTTCAATATCAACTTCTCTAAGTTGTGATACGCTCACTTCTCCGTTTATAAGCTGATATATACCCGGCACCATACTTATACGGCATTCTGTTTCTTTACAAATCTCAACAATTTTTTTGATTTCGCTTCTTTTCGCGCTTGGAATAGCAACGATAATCTCATCAATGTTATATTTAATAACCGCTTCCGGGATTTTCTCTCTTCCTCCAACAATCGGAATGCCTCTAAGTAGCTTTCCCTGACACCCCGGATTGTCATCTATCAGACACTTAACATGCATTGTGATATGAGAACTGGATTCAATTTCTTTAATAATCGAGTTTCCTGCCGAGCCTGCTCCAACGACAAGAATATTTCTTCTGTCAGCGCCCTCTCTGAATGCGTTATGGCTCATTCTGACGATTCGCAAAAAACGATATGAAAATCGAATCACAACCGTGCAGAACCCAAGTATGAACGTATAAAAAATGTAATAGCTTCTTGGAACCGAAATTTTTGCAGTCAAAAAAACAATCAGCTGGAACGACCCTTCCAGAAGCACGGCGATTCCAACTTTTATAAGTTCATTCGAACTTGCGTATCTCCACACGCTTTGATACAATTTGCAGAGCCAAAAAATAACAAGGGAAGACAAAATATTACACGGAATCATTTTAACCGCGTTCATAAAGAAATCCCGGTTCATTGCTTCAAATGAAAAATCATATCGCACCCATAATGCTGCTACAGAGGCAAATAAAACGGCAACGATATCCGCAAAAGCCAGAATAAGCGCTCTTTTTATCCATATTTTGTTTGTAAACAAGGAATATTCCTCTTTACTTTTCTTTACTGTCACAATAAACCTCTACAAATGCTTAATTTTCGCATGAACAACCCGTACCGTCTTCGGTGCGATTGCAAAAAGCGTAAGATATAATTTATTTTTAACGGTCAAATGCCTATTTCTTATCATCGAAAAGAAATGTTTTCTTAAATAACCTACACAGTCTTTGTATCCAACGTATTCCTTATTCATGCAGCCAATCGGTATATGCAATAAATAATCCAGTCTTTGAAACAAAGCAAATCGCCTTGCATATATACAAAGTTCCGGCATTTTTTCTTTAACGAGAGTTTCAACCATATCAGCATTCTCAATATTATCTGCATATACTCTTGAGAATTCGTCACGACTTTTCTTTCTCGAATTACTTCCCATTCTGTAAAACACATGGTATTTATATCCCGGAAGGCTCGTAACACTCACCTTTTCCATCAGCATTCCAATCAAAAGATGAAAGTCCTCGTTAAGCTTTCCGACAGGAAAACGCCTCTTTGCAAACAGTTCTTTATTAACTATCTTTGTGCAAAAAGAACAGTCGCCTTTGTGCATTAACAGTTCCGTAAGAAATGACTTGTAATCATATAGCGTCTCTTCTTTAGGCGGAATACATATATCAGGGCGCTTGTTTCCGTCTTCGTCAATTTCATCCCTGCCTATCTGTATTATCATCGGAATGTCTGACCCGTTTTCTTTTGCCTTTTCAACGGGAGCTACCAGTTTCTCAAGGAAATCCGGCTCAATATAATCGTCACTGTCGACAAAAGAAATATACTCGCCGGTTGCAATATCCAGAGCAGCATTCCTAGCACTTGACGATCCGCCGTTTGTTTTATGAACGACTTTAATGCGACTATCGTTCTTTGCAAACCTATCAGCTATGCTTCCGCTTTTATCAGTCGAACCGTCATCAACCAAAATCAGGTCAAAATCACGGTATGTCTGATTCAATATTGAATTAATACATCTCTCAAGATAGTCCTCGATATTATACACGGGAACTATTACCGTAATATGTGTACTCATGCCCTGCTTAATGGTCCGTCCTTGTATCTGGATATGTTACGATTCTTATCATTGATAAACTCTATAAGCCTTTCGGCAGCAACTTTTGCATTCCACTTTTCTGTTATTGTTGCATAAGCATTAGCCCCGAGTTTGTATGCCTTTTCCTTATCGGAAACAGCCTCCAAAACCTTTTTGTAAAGGTCGTTCACGGAACAAGCTTTGTAGATATACCCGTTTTCTCCGCTTTTAATAAGATAAGGAGCCGCTCCGATTTTATCGGAAGCTATTGTAACGCAGCCTGAGTTCATGGCTTCATTAACAACTGCACCCCAACCTTCCTTTCTATCGGAAGTGGAAACAAACAAATCCGCTTCAAGCATCTTTTTTCTCACTTCTTCGGGCGTCTTGTTTCCCACAAAAGAAACAATGTCTTCCGTTCCATATTCCTTACTTAAAGCCTTTATATCTTCAAGAAGTATCCCATTTCCAATCAGCTGTATCTTTGCCTCAACACCTGATTCCTTAAGTTTTCGTGCAAGTTCAATCATCATCTCCGGATGCTTCCAGTCAATAAATCTGGCTGCCCAAAGAATATTGATTTTCTCATTGTTTCGTCGTGCGAAGTGGACGTCGTCATAATGCTCTTCCTTTGGAAAGTATCCATACTTAAGCATCTTCCCGGGATACGCATGAATTAAATCAAAATCTCCCTTAACAAAAGCCCCGGCGCAAAGCATAAATACATCATTTTTTCTGTACCTGATGTGATCTTTATACTTCCTAACCAAGCCCCTTGGAGAAACAAACTTCCAACGTCCCTCTTTATATATTCGTTCCGAGTATCGAATTGTAAATCTGTTTGCATCAAGGCGTGGCTTTATTATTTCTTCGTTCTCACAACCTCCGAATATTACACATTCGCTCTCGAATATAAGCTTGTCGCAAAAATCTTTATTTTCATAATAAAGTTTTACATACGGACGTTTTGAATCATCTTCATTCCAGCCCATTTGAACCCGTTCCTCTTCCATTGGTTCGGTCTGAATAAATACGTATTCACCACCCGTCAAATTAAAAAGATTTTCCGATACGGGAATCTGATGATGATTTATGTAATTGGAAACAAAAACCAGTTTCATACCCGTACCTTTGTAATCTCCCTATATATTTCTATTAATCGTTGATAATTCATCCCCGCGTCATGCGTTTTCATGGCATGTTTTTGGGCCGATTCTGCCATTTTAAGCATTTCTTCTTCATCGGACCAAAGCCTAATAATACAATCGGCAAGTCCCTTACTGTCACAGTTAGTAAAAAGAAAGCCGTCTTTGTTCTCTTCAAATATGCCGGGCACCCCACCGACTCTGGAACTTATGCAGGGAACCTTCAATAACATTGCTTCTCCAAGCGAATTTGGCGAATTTTCTATTGAAGATGGACAAACAAAAAGATTCGATTTAAGAAGTCTGCTCTTTATCTCGTCTGCAGTTAAACTTCCCAGGAAAATAATTCTATCTTTCAGATCAAATTTCTTTATAAGTTCAAGAATATATTTGCCGTAAGAACTGATTTTAACTTTATCTTTCAGCGTTTTCTGTGATGTAATCCGGTCGCCTGCCACATAAATTTTCATGTCCGGATATTTTTCTTTAAGTAAACTTGTCGCCTCCAGCATGACATGCAATCCCTTTATAGGATAATTGCCCTGACTTAAAAATACGGAATGACGTTCACAGGAACCAAAGTCCCACTCCCCTTCGTAAAAATCATTTCTTAATGTTTCATTCATGAAATGATATTTGGCATTAGGATTCACATTTTCCGAAAAAGTGCGGTCGAAGGGGGTTCTTCCGGTTATGTTTCCTGCAATCTTAACAGCCTCAACTTCATTTTTTGCACGAAGCGCGTATTTTCTTTGCTGATTCTTTAGCCCGTCATGCTTAATAACATCTCGAAATGTTGTCCTATTAACTACATAATTCGGCAAACCGTCAAAATAATGATCTTTATAAATATCTAATATTCCCTGAATGCCTATAAGAATTTTTTCCGGTTTGTCTTTCATGCATCTGCACATGGCAAGCGTATGAGGATACTCAGTTCCAAAAACGTGAACCATATCCGGATTCGCTTTGTCAAGAATGCGTTTAAGCGATTCCTCGTATCCTGCGTCGTATATTTCGGGATGAACGGTATCCTCAAAAAAACCAAAATACTCTATTCCATCTTCTTTGCAGTAAAACCCGTCCAACTGTTTCGGCACCGGAAAACTTATTGCCAATTCAAAATCATTTCGCTCTCTTACAGCATCACAAATACCCGAAAGCCATCCTTCTTTATTTGATGGTTTCAGGTTGAGTTTCGAAGCTATAGACGGAAGTATTATGTTGCACAGCCAAAGAATCTTCATCCGTACATTCTTCCTTTTATTTTCTGATAAAACTTCGCGGTAGCAGGATTTTTTGCCAATGCGCCTCGAAGCTTATGAAGCGTAATGATTAAAATGGCTCGGTATAGTATTCGCTTTGAAATAGGGATATTTGCCCTGACTGCACGCTTATATTCCTCTTTGTCTCGCTTTCGGTTAGCTTTGCTCTCCGAAAAACCTGCTCCTTCGTAATAGCAGATCGGAATATTAGCATAAACAAATCCCGTTCCGCCTTTAAAATAGGAGTATGCAAAGTGCTCGAAATCTGCGCGAATACGATAAGAAGTATCGAATCCTCTCCTTAGCAAGGTGTCTCTTGAATAAAAAATAGCCTGATGACAAGGTATGTTTCTGTAGCAGACAGATCCTGTTATCTTAGGTGCCGCTTTGGACAGAGAGTCCGATGTAACAAAGTATGTGTCCCCGTATATAATCGTATTGATTAACGGAGCATCCAAAAGTGCAATCTTCTCAAGCACATCCCCGGAATAAAACTTATCACCTGCATTCATAAAGATAACGAAATCTCCGATTGCAAGTTCAACTGCTCTGTTCATTGCATCATATATCCCGCTATCCTTCTCGGAAAATACTTTTATTTTGTCAGAATTGAGACTCTTTACCTTTTCAAGCGAATCGTCCGATGATAAACCGTCCTTAATGACAATCTCATAGTCTTCGTATGTCTGCTTTAACACATTGCAGACAGTCTCATACAACTTGTCCCCGGAATTAAGAGACACGGTAATAATTGAAAATTTCATCGTACTCCTTAATCTCTGTGCTCTTCCTTCGAATCTTCTCTCATAGCAGTAACCTGATTCTCAAGAACACCCTCCGTAGCATCCGGAGTAAAGAGAACTTTTATCGTCAAAAACATAAGCTTAATATCAAGCCATATGCTGTATTGTTCAATATAGCAAAGATCCAGTTTCAACTTGTCATACGGCGTGGTATTGTACTTGCCGTAAACCTGCGCATATCCTGCAAGTCCAGCTTTAACTTTCATTCTAAAAGCAAATTCAGGCATAGACTCCATATACTGGTCTATTATCTCGGGTCTTTCCGGTCTGGGACCTATAAAAGACATTTCTCCTTTGAGAATGTTAAAAAGCTGAGGAAGTTCATCAAGTCTTACTTTTCTTATAAACTTACCAACCGGAGTAATTCTGCTGTCGTTTGCTTTTGCAAGCCTTGCGACTCCATCCTTCTCGGCATCAACCCTCATGCTTCTAAACTTCATGATTTTAAATTCTTTACAATCCTTTGTGCATCGTATCTGCTTGTAAAGAATCGGTCCACCGTCACAAACCTTTACGGCAATTGCAGTAAGAAGCATAAACGGACATGTAACAATTATAAGAACCAAAGAAAAAATAATATCAAAAAAACGCTTTATCGCAAGCTGCTCAAGTTTAATGGATTCCTCTCTTGTAAGCAAAATCGGTGTATCGAAAATGTGAAGCTGCTCCGCCCCGGCAAGAATAACATCACTGATTTTAGGCATGATATATACTCTAATTCCCTTGCCATAACAAAACTTCAGCACAATATTTCTTTCGAAGGTAGGGATATCCCAAATAACAACGGCATCATAGCCTTGTAAGGCTTCAAGGCAAACCATTTCGGTTCCCAGTGCGATGTCAATCGTTTTGCTTATAACAAATTTGTCTTTTCTGCTGTCAAACTTCGAAACAATATCCTCTATTGATCTGCCTCCGTGAATAAGCAGCAACTGTCTTGGCGGAAACAGTACCTTACAAAGCCAATTTGCAACAAGCACCCAGCCAATTGCAATCGCAACCTGCTCCACACACATCCTAAGATAGTTCCATGGATACAAAAGGCCAAAGTTCAAAAGTGAAATTTCAAAGTACTCAATAAAGTCTACAATTACAAGGCTTACAATCTGTCCTATTACAAGATCGACATTTCTTAGTTGTCCCAACTTAAAACCACCATAAAGGGCGGTAAAAAGGCAAACAAGAAACATATATATAGCTATTATCAGAATGTTACCCCAAAAATAGAAGTCAAGCTTAATTGCCGGTTTATAGTAGACATAGTAAAAGTGGCCAAAAATAAGCAGTTGAAAAACAACTCCTACCACGCAGAGCATTATCTGCATTATTCTTTTTTTAAATATATCCTTATGCATAAAAAACGCCTTTCAAAACAGACCATGACATTCTATTATATCACTCTGCCCGTTTTAACGCCACATAATCATCCGGAAGCAAAAATTCATTAACGCCTCGATTCGAAAACGCTGCCTCAATTTCTTCTTTCGAATGCTCTGTTTTGTACGCCTCATAGCCATATAAAGCGTTTAAAGAGTAGAGATAATAGTCGTTTATAAATTCAGAACTATCCTCAAAATCCAGCCCTGCCATATAAGAGCTCATATCGTCTCTTCCGTACAAAACCTTCACATTCCCGTCAAGGCGTCTTGCAACAGCCATAAAATCAGCCGGTGCAAAAATGCATTCTTCCGAGTATCGCGAAGCAGAAATCTCTTTCATAACCATTTTTTCAAATTGCTTTGTTTCTTTCATTCCAAATGCATCCGAAAACGAATCGAATCCTGTACAAGACAAAATCATAATTGAAACGCCTACTGAATACACAACAAGCTGCTTTTTTTCATTAAGCAGACTTCTCAACTCGTCTTGAACATATGAAATAAATACAATCGGAGCTACAACTAATACAATATTTCGTTTCTTATATTTCACCGTTCCAATCAGTGCCGACGAAAGCAAAGCAAGTACGAAAATACCTGCCAGTTTACCCGAACCATTAATATTTCTAAACCACGAAATAGGGCTCTTCAAAGCAAAATAGATTCTGTCAATTCTTACAAGTCCGATAAGTGAAGACATTGCAAACAAAGAGGTAACATATTTCTTTTTCAAGAAACACAATGTGAAAAGCGGAATTGAAACAGCATAGGCAATTGCATATCCGGAGTAACCCTCTCTAAGCAATGCATAACCGGTTGTCACAGGAATTCCGTTATTTGGAAGATACGTTCCTCCTATAAGGCAAAGCATATACGTAAGCATAAATGCTTCTTTATTATTAACATTAATCTCATCGGATATTTTGGAAACAATACCAATGCACGAAGAAAAAACAATCATCGGAAATACAAATCCGCAAACTGTCCATATTGAAAGACCGGTCAGTCTGCACACAATCGAATAAAGCATCGGCATCACACATATCTTATTAAAGATTGGAAGACCGTTAATCATTTTCTCGCCGGTCATTGCCGAATACTCATATACTGTATCTGTGGCCAGTGTCGTTGACACTATTTCCCATGTATCGTCATTAACGTACGAAGGCGCAAGCAAAAAGAAAGAATATATACAAAGTAATAACGCGGGAATCAGATACCACAAATCTCGCTTCGAAACACTAACCTTTTTCTTAACGTCTTTGCTCTTAAGCATAAGAAAAATCATACGCGCGATGCCTATAGCAGTCGTCAGCCCAAAGAAAACTCCACTCACTCTGCACATAGATTCAAAACTCATGTCGAACTTGAGAGTAACAAGCAAAACGCACAGAACTATCAGTACAATCGTAACAAGGCCGTATGAAGTTGTTATGAAAAAATTCTTTTTATTTTCTTTAAATATCCCCATGGCAGCAAATCCGGAAAAGAAAATCACCATCAGGATAACGGGTATATATATAAGATTCATTCTGATATTTTCTCAATTACATTCTTGCGACTTCAACGTTTTCCTTAAACCATTCATATGCCAGTTTTACACCCTCCTCAAGCTCGACTTTGTGGTTCCAGCCAAGACCGTGGAGTTTTGTAACGTCGGTAAGTTTTCTCGGGGTGCCGTCCGGCATATCTTTATTCCACTTTATTTCGCCCTCATATCCAACCGTCTTCTTTACTGTTTCAGCAAGTTCCTTGATTGATACTTCCTTACCTGTTCCAATATTCACATGCTGCTCTCCGCTATAGTTTTCAAGCAAAAATACACAAGCATCTGCCATATCATCAACATATAAAAACTCACGAAGCGGAGAACCTGTGCCCCACAGTTCAACAAAAGGTGCGCCATTAACTTTTGCTTCATGAAATTTTCTTATCATTGCAGGCATAACGTGCGATCCCGATAAATCATAGTTGTCATGAGGACCGTAAAGATTTGTCGGCATGCAGCTGATAAAATCATCCCCATACTGCCTCTTGTAAAATTTGCACATTTCAAGGCCGGAAATCTTCGCTATGGCATAAGCCTCATTTGTCGGTTCAAGAGGCCCTGTAAGCAGAGCATCCTCCGGAATCGGTTGAGGCGCAAGCTTAGGATATATGCATGTTGATCCAAGAAAAAGAAGCTTCTTTACACCATTAATATGCGCAGCATTAATAACATTACATTGAATCTGCATATTAATATAAGCAAACTCCGCAGGCGTTGTATTGTTAGCGTTTATGCCACCAACTTTAGCCGCAGCTAAAACAACAACATCAGGTTTTTCTTTTTCAAAAAAATCATAAACACGCGCCTGGTTTGTAAGGTCCAACTCTTTATGAGTACGTTCCAAAATATTGGTATATCCCTTGGCTCTTAGATTTCTAACTATTGCGCTTCCAACAAGTCCTCTGTGACCTGCGACATATATTTTATCTTCTTTGTTCATATTATTTGTAATTCATGCCTTTCTGCAGCATCCGTACCTGCAACTACTCAAGATATCCGTTTTCAACCATATATCTTGTAAATTTTTCCTGTCCGGAATAATTCAAATGTTGTGAATCACTCCAGTCGGTTGCCATGTCCAGTCCTATCTCATCAATCTCATAAAACATGTTATATGTAGGGCATCCATGTTCCTCTGCAAGTTTAAGTGCATAGTTAAAAACGCGTTCGCGTCTTAAAAGATCTTCTTTTGATTCTTCGTCTTCGTAAAGCGGAGCAAAAGGGGCGCAATAAACTATCAGCTTTACACCATTGTCTTTACACAAATTGATGAGTTTCAGATAGTAATCCTCCATCTCGGGTGCCATTGGCTCGTACTCATCCGGTTCAACAAGCGGAATCTCCCAATTGGGAAAAATATCTGTTCTGACAAATTCTCCACGTTCACTCAGTGCAGGCATCTCATAGTCAGACGGCTTTGTTTCCTTCCACCTGACATGATACAAGCCCAGAGGAAGTTGAAAATATATACGCTCTTCGTCCGAAACAAGATCCTTTAAACCTTCACGCCTTGCTTTGCAAAGCGGCATACCGTCAAAAAAGCAATGATCCATGCCACTCCCTACTATCTTTATATCATTAGCCGCAAATGCAACTTCAAATACAATCGTATCCGGATGTCTTAATTCAATCGCTTCCATTACTCCGTAATACGACATAGGTATTGTCTGTGCACTGGTTGCAAGCATGAAAGACTCAATCCCGTAATCTTCGTAAAGAATATCCGGATTAATCGTGCAAAACTGATGACTGTTTCCAACAAAGATAATATCTGCCTTTTCAGGTTTCCATCTTTTAAATCTATCCTGCGCTCCTGAGTAATCTTTATTTCGCAAAACATAATTTGCCAAAATCAATGAGATAACCAGCGCCGTATTAAAAAGGATAAAGCCGACTATAAATCTTATCTTTTTCATTTATTTCCTCAAAATTGAAAATATATAAACGATGCTGCATCATATTCCGCACCGTAAACGCCAAAAATGACAACCGCCAAAATTCCTATCAGCAATGTCAAAAATTTAAACCACGTGTTCTGCCTTGCAAAAGAAAGTGCTACGTCTTTCCCTTTTAACTTGTATGAATCAACTATCGTGATAAACACAATAAAGATAGCCAAAACATTTAAGTCCTTAGCATCAAGCCCCATACTCAGAAACGACCCATCTGTAAATTGCCATAGGCCAATACCATGGAAGGCTCTTTGAAATACAGTTATCGCATGTCTCGTACTTTCCGCTCTGAAAAAGACAAGAGAAATCGTAAACAGTATAAATGTATATACTCGTGCAAGCATACGATGTGCAAAAGTATCTCTGCTGTATCCAACCTTCGAAAAGAACTTTGATCGAATATTCTCTGTTGCGTCTTCGATAATTCTTGCCATTCCATGGAATACACCCCATACAATATAATGCCATGATGCTCCATGCCAAAATCCGCTGGCAAAAAAAACGACAAACGTATTAAATGCTCTTCTCAGCTTGCCTTTTCTGCTTCCGCCTAACGGAATGTAAAGATAGTCTCTAAACCATGATCCAAGAGAGATATGCCACCTCGACCAAAGTTCTTTTATACTTCCGGAAAGCAACGGAGCATTGAAGTTGTCGCATATCTTGATACCCATCATTGCAGCAGTACCTATTGCAATATATGTATATCCTGCGAAATCACAGTATATCTGAACTGCAAAAAGCATAGTCGCCACGATAAGTTGGAACCCGGAATATGCGTTTCCCGTTTCCAATCCGTAAGCATTGTTCACTAAAACAGCAATCCTGTCAGCTATTATCATTTTCATGATAAAGCCATACAGAGTCGTAAAAGCGCCTTTAAGAAACAGTTCTTTATTCCATAGTTTCTCATTCTCAATTTTCTTTATCTGTGAAAGAAGATTTCCGGAACGTTCAATCGGTCCTGCAACAAGTTGCGGAAAGAACGAAACAAAAAGAGCATATCTTACAAAGTTTTTTTCGGGCTCTGTCTTGCTTCTGTAAACATCTATTGTATATCCGATTGCCTGCAAAGTGTAAAATGATATACCCACAGGCAAAAGCAGGCTTGATCGGAATTCAAACGGTTCCCCTTTAATGAGCACACTTAGTTTGCTGATGTTTGAGAAAAAGAAATTTAAATATTTGAAAACCGATAGCATTCCAAGGTTAATAATGACACTTAGCGCGACTGCCCATTTCTTTTGTGCAACCGTTTTTGCCTTACCTATGGCAATGCCCGCAAGATACGTTATCAGTGTGGAAGAGAAGATTAAAACGGTATATTTTATATTCCAAAATGCATAAAAATAGTAACTCGCTGCAAGCAGCCAGTATACTTTCACCTTTTTCGGAAGCAAATAATATACTCCCAAAACTATTGGAAAAAATATCAGAAACGTTAACGAATTAAATACCATGCCTCAAACCCGCCAAATCATTTTATTCCCCTACAATTGCTTTTATATCGGACTTAACCATCATCTCAACAAGACCTTCGAAATCAACATCACGTTTCCAGCCGAGAGCAGTCTCTGCCTTTGTGCAGTCGCCCCACAAAAATTCAACTTCCGAGGGTCTGAAAAACTCAGGATTAACATCAACCATAAGCCTTCCGGTCTTAACGTCGTATGCTTTTTCATCAACTCCTGTTCCTTCGAAACGAAGTTCGATTCCTGCCTTTCTGAATGCGTGGTCTACAAACTCTCTTACCGTATGCGTCTCATTCGTAGCTATTACAAAATCATCCGGCTTATCCTGTTGAAGAATCAGCCACATAGCCTTAACATAATCGCCTGCATATCCCCAGTCGCGCTTTGCGTCCATATTTCCAAGGGACAGTTTTTCCTGTTTTCCTGCAAGAATATTAGCAACAGCAAGCGTAATCTTTCTTGTTACAAAGTTTTCTCCACGTCTTGGTGATTCATGATTAAACAAAATGCCATTGCAGGCAAACATATTGTATGACTCTCTGTAGTTTACTGTTATCCAATATGAATATAACTTAGCAACACCGTATGGACTCTTGGGATAAAACGGAGTCTTCTCGCTTTGAGGAGCCGTTTCCGGAAGACCACCAAAAAGTTCCGAAGTAGAAGCCTGGTAAAATCTGCAATTTTTATTGGCAGAACGAACGGCTTCAAGAAGTTTTATCGTGGACACTCCCGTCGCTTCAGCCGTATATTCCGGTATGTCAAAAGAAATACCGACGTGTGACTGTGCTGCCAGGTTGTAAACCTCATCGGGAACAATTTTATTCATAAGCATAAATAAGCACGACGAATCTGTTGTGTCGGCATAGTGAAGGAAAAGTTTCCTGTTATTTATCTCCTTATCGTTAAGAAGATGGTCTATTCTCTCGGTATTCGCAGTGGAATGACGTCTTATAAGTCCATGAACCTCATAACCTTTTTCGATAAGAAATTCTGCAAGATATGATCCATCCTGTCCTGTTATTCCTGTAATAACCGCCTTTTTCATAAAAATCTCCATTCACAGCCCGTCTATTTTCAGCAAGTTTTGTCGCCACGGGCCATGTCACAAATATACATTCTGCCTTGCTATTGTACCATATCAACCCCGAAATATCATCTTATGAAAGTCTTAACATTGTTTCTATTCGCAGCAAGATAGATCATGCATATAACATATCAAGCTTGCTTGTAATATATTATATGCATGATCTATCTTATTCTGCGAAGCAGAAACTTGACTTTCAAAAGCAGTTTTAGGTGCGTTGCACCGGGAAAGAACCCGTTAGGGTTCAACTGCGCATGAAAGTCAAGTTGCTGTGAATAGTAACACGTCATTCGCATAAAAAAAGGCTGAAAAGATTTCGCTCTTCAGCCCTTTCATTTATGAAAACAGTCTGTTCATTGCAGAGAAAATAGCATATACGGATGCTCTTGTAATGTTTGAACTTACGCCGACACCATATGTAACGCTTCCTGTATTTGAATCAAGAAGATGAATATATGCTGCCGCCTTGGAGTTTGATCCTGCCTGAAGAGCATGCTCTTCATAGTCAAGAATCTTTATATCAATTCCAAGATTCTGAATGAGTCCTCGCTTAACCGCATCGATAGGTCCGTTTCCTGCAGCCTCAAACGTTTTAAGTTCTCCACGATATGTAAATGTAAGTTTAATCTCAGTATCGAACTCTTCCCGCTTCTCTCCCTTGCAGTCTTCTACCTGAAGTTTTTCAAAGTGGAAAGGTTCCTTGGTAGAAAGATATGTCCTGTCAAATGCATCCATAATCTGCTCAGGCGAAACCTCGCCCTGTTTTTCTGATATTGCCTGAATGACATTAGCAAACTCTTTATGCATTCCCTTAGGAAGCTTGTATCCAAAGTAAGTATCCATAATAAAAGCAACTCCGCCCTTACCGGACTGCGAATTGATTCTTACTATCGGTTCATATTCGCGACCTATGTCTGCAGGATCAATCGGGAGATACGGAACCTCCCAAAACTCATTATTGCGTTCCTTCATTGCTTTTACACCCTTGTTTATGGCATCCTGGTGAGAACCGGAAAAAGCAGTAAATACAAGTTTGCCCGCATACGGATGGCGCGGGTGAACAGGCATTTTGACAAGGCGTTCATATATTTCAATTATTTCGTTAACATGAGAAATCTCAAGTTCGGGATTGATTCCCTGCGAAAACATATTGTATGCAACATTTAAAATATCGACATTACCTGTTCTTTCGCCGTTTCCAAAAAGAGTTCCTTCAACTCTGTCAGCACCTGCAAGAAGTGCAAGTTCGGTTGCTGCAACTCCTGTACCACGGTCATTGTGCGGATGAACGCTCAGTATTACGGCTTCTCTGTTTGAAAAATGGAAATTACACCACTCGATAATATCGGCATAAACATTCGGGGTAGTCATCTCAACCGTTGAAGGAAGATTAATAATGACTTTACGGTCCTTTGACGCACCCCACTCTTTCAAAACAGCTTCGCATACCTCAAGTGCATATTCCGGTTCTGTTCCGGTAAACGATTCAGGAGAGTACTCGAGTATTATTTCACCGTCAAACTTTTCGGCACGTTCTCTGACCATTCTTGTACCATCAATGGCAATTTGCTTTATCTGATCCTTATTCATGTTAAATACAACATCTCTTTGAAGTACCGATGTTGAATTGTAAATGTGAACAATTGCGGTCTTACATCCCTTAATTGACTCAAATGTTCTGTCAACAAGTTCTTCTCTGCACTGAGTCAAGACCTGAACTTTAACATCATCGGGAATCAGTTTTCTCTCGATAAGCTCTCTTAAAAAGTCATACTCTATCTGACTGGCTGCAGGGAAACCTACTTCAATCTCCTTAAAGCCCATCTTTACCATGTATTCAAATAATTCAATTTTCTCACTGACAACCATAGGATCGATTAGCGCCTGGTTACCGTCGCGTAGATCCACGCTGCACCATATAGGGGCCTTTTGAATCTCCTTGTTAACCCATTGTCTCTCAGGATATTTGAGGACAGGATTTCTTCGATAACGTTTGTAGTTAAGCATTAACTTTTCCTCCTTAATTTGCCGCTTTAATTTAATAAAGTCTGACTATATAAATATACCCCATTCCGATATGGAACGGGGTATCAAAAATCAAATCATTCACCAAGACCACTTTCAACGACTGTAACAAGCTTGTCCAAAGCCTCATCCTCGTCTTCGCCTTCGCATATGAATTCAATTTCATCTCCACATTTCACACAAGCACCAAGAACGCTTAATACGCTCTTTGCATTGGCTGTGTTAGCCCCATACGTAAATGTAATTAATGATTTGAACTGCATTGCTTCCTTACATAGGATTCCTGCCGGTCTTAGCTCTAGCCCTGTAGGGTTCTTTATTGTAACCTTCTGACTTACCATCAAAGTTCCTCCATATGATAGTGTCTCTTCGCTAACATACGTATACACTATACCATCAAACAATTAACGAAACAAGACATTTATCACAGAACTATTCGTATTCTTGTGCCAAGTTCTTCTCTGGAGGTAATTTCAAAATGTCCATCGTGCTTATCAATTATCCATTTTGCAATCGAAAGGCCCAGTCCTGTTCCTTCCGTATTGCGCGCTTTGTCTGCACGATAAAATCGTTCAAACATATGCTCAACATCCTGTTGCTTCATTCCTATTCCCGTATCCTGTACCTGCAGATACGGTCTGTTGTTTTCATCCACGCCACAACTTAGTATTATTTCATCTCCATCGGTTGTGTACTTTGACGCATTGTCGACAAGAATTCTGACAGCTTGTTTAAGAAGTCCCGCATCGACAGTAAGCTTCATGTCCCATTGCCAATCCGTGAATCTGTATACGTGCTTTTCATCTATCATTAATGACTCTTCGTATATCTCTTTAAGCAAATTGTTAAGCGATATCTCTTCGCACTTTAACGCTGTCTTACCGCTGTCTCCCCTTGCCAGGAAAAGAAGTTGTTCGACAAGGTGTTTCATGTGCGATGATTCATTCTGAATTGCAGCTATCGATTCATCGAGAACCTTCTCATCTTCTTTGCCCCATCTTGAAATCATATTTGCATATCCTTCAATAACTGCAATGGGAGTCCTGAGTTCATGTGATGCATCATTAACAAATCTTGCCTGTTGACGATAGCTTTCCTTCATTCTCCTGATAAGATTGTTCATTGCATTCTCGACACCCTGAAGTTCGGAATCATTCAATGAAATCTCCGAGGAATCCTCCGGTTCAATGCTATACAAAGCATTCTCCAAATCCTGAAATTTACCTTCTTTATACTCAAGCGAAGAAAGCTCATCCGCTCTGATAGCAATTTCATCAATGGGGCGCAGAATTCTTCTTATTTTGCGCTTTCTTTTCCCGATTGTAAAAAGAATGTTCAACATTCGCAGCAAGAATACACCTGTTGCTATCGACATGGAAAAAACAAACGTCGGAAAAAGATTATATGAAAGCAGAACATTGGCGGAACTGTCGGCAACAGTATAAACAGCATCATATACGCCCTCCGTTGCCGAGATTGTACGAATCAGTGACAAATCAAATTCTCCTATCTGAGCCACCTCTTCAAATGCCACCATGCAAAACGGAAGCCCTGCAGACATACTAAACCATCCGCCGAAAGCCCTTCCGAGTTTATCGGCAGACATCATATGTCTGAGTTTTCTCGATATGGAGGTCATCTTTTTCTTTTCTTCGTTATTACTGTTCTGATTTGATGACATAGCCTACACCCCTCACGGTTTGTATCATTTTTACACCGAAAGTTTCATCTATTTTTGTACGAAGGAATCTTATATAAACATCGACAACGTTTGTCTCTCCCACATAATCGTATCCGCAAACTTTTTCAAGCAGTGTATCCCTGGAGAGAACTATATCCATGTTGGACAAAAGCATCTCGAGCATAAGAAACTCTCTGTTTGTAAGAACAATTTCCTGCCCGTTGTAGGTAACTCTCCTCTTCTTATCATCCAAAAGAAGATTTCCCCATTTGTATATTCCCTCTGCTTCTTCCGTAACTACAGTTTCAACCTTAAGCATCTTATTATGCATCTTTAGAGCCACACGTATTCTTGCAAGAAGTTCTTCAATAGCAAAGGGCTTTGTAATGTAGTCGACTGCTCCCGCATCGAGACCTGCCACCTTGTCCATAACGGCATCTCTGGCCGTAAGCAGTATGACCGGAGTCGGATTGTCATGTCCAAGGCGCCTTAATACCTCAAGCCCGTTAAGCCCCGGAAGCATGATATCGAGAAGAATCAAATCATACGTATTCTCCGTCGCCATTTCAAGCGCAACTCTTCCGTCAAAAGCTTTACTCACCTCATAACCTTCGTGAACAAGTTCAAGTTCCACAAATCTTGCAAGTTTTTCCTCATCTTCAACAATAAGAATGTGTGTTGACATACAGTTTCCTTTTCTCAAATAATGGAATGCCCCTTTCGGAGCATTCCATTCATATTACTTATTAAAGCCGTCCTTAACTTTTTCAGCTGTTTCGCCGACTTTATCCATTGCCTTATTTATAACGGCAAGATCGTCTTTGCCGACAAAATGATATCTGCAATCAAAGAATAACCCAACGATCATTGCAGGAATCGTAAACCAAAATGCAAAAAGAAGTAAAACAACAAAAACCCAAGCAGGAAGTTTTGCAATTGTTTCATCGCCCTTTGTAATCACAAAAAAGTTTTCGGAACCGGCAATCCAAACTTTATGGACAAAAGATTTTACCTTATCACCAAAAGCTTTTCCGTCATCGTTCTTTTTGCATTCATTGCAATAGGCTGCCTTCTCTTCTGTTTTGTAATAAGCTCCTTGTGCTACAACCTTACCTTCTTTTTCCAGAAGAATCATTGCATCAAGCAAATCACCGTTTGCTCTTGTAAGAGCATCTTTTGCATCTTCAAAAGAAACATTTGCTTTCTCTCTTAATTTTTCAACCTTTTCAAATTCATTCATTTTTATACCCTCATCTTTCATTGTTTTTGTGTTGTTTGCCTTTCGACAATACACAATTTACCAATGTCAGATTAATCCATCTTTGAAGGAAGATTAAAATCAGATTAAAAAAACACTATCTCACTTTAACCTTGCCGGCAAGGATATTCCGATAATCTTCGAGGTTTCGCTTCAAAAGTTCGGGTGTATCAAGGCCATACGGACATTTTGATGCGCACTTTCTGCAGTTAATGCAGTCATCTATCTTATTCATTTTAGCTTGCATTTCAGGAGTCAGTTGTGCGTCAACGGGTGCCCTTCTTATCATAAGAGACATTCTCGCCATATTATTGATTTCAATTCCCACAGGACAGGGCATACAATAACCGCATCCTCTGCAGAAGTCTCCGCTTAGCTCAGTTCTGTCCTTTTCAATAATAACCTCTGTTTCTTCATCCATTAGCGGAGGATTGTCAATAAAAGAAAGAAATTCATCAAGTTCTGACTTCTTCTGTATTCCCCATATAGGAAGCACATTATCGTACTGTGACGCAAAAGCATAAGCAGCCTTGGCGCTTGTAATAAGGCCTCCGGATAATGATTTCATAGCTATAAAGCCCATGTCCTTTTCCTTACAAAGATTTACAAGCTCAATATCCTTTTCATTTGCAAGATAGCAAAACGGAAACTGAAGTGTTTCGTACAGGCCTGATTCCACAGCCTCCTTGGCGACAGCCAGTCTGTGGTTGGTAATTCCTATATGTCGTATTTTCCCCTGCGCCTTCGCTTCAAGCATCGCCTCATAAAGACCTGTTTTGTCGCCGGGTTTAGGACAAAAAGCCGGGTTATGGAACTGATATATATCAATATATTCTGTTTTCAAAAGTGAAAGCGAAGTTTCAAGATCTTTCCAAAAACCTTCCACATTCTGAGCACCTGTTTTTGTTGCGATAAAAATCTTTTCCCTCATTCCTTCAAATGCAAGTCCGAGTTTCTTCTCACTGTCCGAATAGTATCTGGCAGTATCAAAAAAGGTCATTCCGCCATCGTATGCACGTCTCAATAAATCAACAGCCTCTGCCTCGCTTACACGTTGCACGGGAAGTGCTCCGAATGCATTTTTCTCTGTTACTATCTCTGTCTTTCCAAGTCTTACTTTAACCATTTTTTCTGCCTCCAAGTAACCTTTCAAAGCAAGCGAATATCTTAATTCTCAGATAATCAATTATCGTACCTACACAATACACACTCAAAGCCGATGCCAATATTATCAAAAGAAAAAGAGTCGGATTCACATTATTAATGCCGTTCAATCCAAACCATTCCTGCCATCTGTATCTTAACGGTATATTTTCATGGCAAAGATATACTCCCAGCGCCATAGGTGAAAGGGCACATACCACTTTTGATATAATCCGATTCATTGGTTTCATACTTATGAAAGCTGCAAAAATTCCGATTGCCGCAAGAAAAACAAACAGATTATTGTATTCTGTAGGCATATCGTTAATCTCATGAAGTCGTCCTAATTTACCTTCCATAAAATCAAGAACAAACTTTTCAGCAAACACAAGTCCTGAAGCCACAAGATATAGAAGCAGACCTGTAAAAGAACTGTTTAAATGCGTGAACCCATACAATCTAAAGTATGCACCGACCATAAATACAATCAAAAACCACAAAACATTATATCCCTTACCGTCTCCTTCAAATCTAAACGGAAGCAGGCTCTTAAAAAGGCACTCATATATCACAAGTAAAAGCAACACCTTTTTGAATGTGTTTCTGTCAAGCTGTCTTATTCCCGCCGAAATAACCGGCTGAAGCATATATATAACAATATATGCAGTCATAAACCAAAAAATATCCATGTGAATTGGGAAGATTGTCTGCAACAGGTAATAAACATTAACATTTTCTTTTCCCTCAATTCCAATTGCAAGACAAATAATAAGAGACAATAAAGAATAGAACATTACCTGGCAAATCAACGTAATAAGTCTTCTTATCTTGAACTCTGAGTTAACAAGAAAATATCCCGAAATGAGTATAAAAATGTTAACCGCAGATATCGACAGTGCTTCAAGTATCCACGCAATACAGGCATTTACGGTTCTTTCCTGATATAAATCCGCAAGCAGGTTTGTCTTCCCCAAAGCGTGAAGAACAACAACCATAAACATCGATATCATTCTGAGCAATTCAATATTGGCATTTTTTTCTTTTGCTTTATTTCCCATATCCCACCAAAATCAGTATTTAATCTTATCATTCACATCTATATCTTTACCCGTTTGAACTTCCATGACCTTAAGCAAAGACTTAGCTTCAAGCATATGTTTGCATCCTGCCGGAAGAAGAAGCGAATCTCCTGCCTTAACCTCTGTTATCCGGTCATCTATTGTAGCAATTCCTTCTCCCGAAATTACCGTCCAAACCTCATCACGTCTTTCATGGCTGTGATAGTTCATTTTGTGTCCGGGCATAAGCGTAACCTTAATAGTCAAAGATTCCTCTTCCATATCAAGAACTCTGTAGCTTCCCCACGATTTTTCCGCATACATAACAGGTCTTTGAATTTTATCTACAAATGGCTTCATGTAACTTGACCTGTCTTTGTCCGCAACAATTATTCCGTCAGGGCCGGCTGCGATGATTGCATTATTGATACCCATTGCAAGAATCGGTATATCAAGTTCGTTAATTACATGTGTCTCTTCACAATAATCGTCCATTGTGACATCACCAAGAATCGGATTCTTCATTACTTCCGTAAGTGTTTTCCATGTTCCGACATCAAGCCAGTCTCCGTCAAAAGGAATAACACCGATTGATGTTTCCTTCTCCGCAACAGCGTAATCTATGCTGATCTTTGTAACAGATTCATAGCCATTCTTCAACTCTTCATAATTACCGTACCCGGTTATTTCCTCAGTTTTAGCTGTCATATAGCCCAGCCTGAATCCGAATACGCCTCCGTTCCACATTGCATTCTGCTCAAGCAGTCTCTTTGCTCCTTCAAGATCAGGCTTTTCCTTAAATCCTGATACTCTTTTCCCATCCGGCGAAAGAATGTAACCGTATTTTTCACTTGGATAGGTAGGCTTTATCCCCATAAGTGTGAGGTTGTACTCGTGCTTATCCACGCATTCCCCAATTCTTTTAACAACATTAAAATAAGAGTCGTTCACGTACGGATCGACAGGGCATACGACAATTGCCTCATCCTCGGATATATTCTTTACATCCCTAAGAAATAATGACGCAAGTGCAATTGCAGGAAATGTATCCCTTCTTGCAGGCTCAACGCAGATATTTACATTGTCTCCAAGCTGGTTATTTATGCTAGGGACCTGACTAAGCCCGGTTGCCACGGTAATTCCTACTTCCGGAATGACTCTTTTAATAGCCTGATACATACGCTGAACCATTGACTGAGGCTCACCGTCTTTTCCTTCAAAAATCTTAATAAACTGTTTCGACCTTACATCATTCGATAACGGCCACAGTCTCTTTCCGGAACCTCCGGACAAAAGAATTATCTGCATATTTTCTCCCATCTATTCTAATAAAAGGCGCCCGAACACGTCCGAAGCGCCTTTTATTTTCGTTTATTGTTCAATCGCTTTTAACTTTACCGGAACCTGCACGGATCCCTGTAAGCGAATTCCACTTGGCAGGTTCATCAAAAGGTTACACATGTATACACCCTCATCAAAACCGGAAACATCGTTCATCAGTGCATAATCCTCAAAATCCACTCTGAAATCCAGCAATGCAAAATTGAGTTTTTCCAAATCCTGTGCAAGGCCTATCAAAGTATACTCAATTGCATTTTCACTGTCCTGAACTTCCGCCCCGTATCCCAAAGGAACGTTTTCAATCTTCACCGATTTAGGATGAACAGCATACTCCACTTCCTTAAATTGCTCAATATAAATTGTAATCGCAACTTTTCCGTTAAAGTTCTGATCTGCAAGTCTTACTCCGTACGGAAGATACTTTTTAATATCTACGACAGACATCATGTCAGAAGACTGACCGGTAACATTCAGTTCCTCAGCAGAAATCTTAATCTCCGAAACAGTTTCAATAGTATTACGCTCGCCGGCAATAACGACAACTTCAGGATTACATTCCGTTTCACCCGTCACACCGTACCCGTCAGCCGGCGTACCAATTGTCGAATAAAAAACCGGAACCTTCTTTGTTGCTAATATTTCAACATCTACCCTGACGCTGTCAACATTAAGCTCAAGATTTGTTGTCGGAATACCGTCACCGTTACCATCAAACAGCATAATATCGGCCTGAGTTGATATATCACCCGTAAACCCGGTAACCTGAACATCAACATAAGCATCTTTTATTCTGTTAATAACAGACTCCGGTCCACTTACACGAACCTGATTCTGATTTGGTACAACATTACCAAGAATATATCCGCTCTCTATATCTCCCGAGGTCGTAGCATTGATAGGAAGCTGAATTGTTCTCTTGTTTTCGATATTTACCTTCAAAACACTGCTTGAAGGTCTTATTGACTCAACCTTATCACCAAATTTACTTGTACTGAATTCAATCGGTACGCTTATTCCATCCTTTGAAATATTGCTCAAGTCAGCAACTGCTACAATATTATCCGAAGAATTGCCAATCTCACGGATTACAGTTCTCGGAGCTTTAACAACCACCGAAGACACAACTGCCGAATTGTCAATTATTTCAAAAGTCTTCCCATTGTTCGTAATGGTATCGGAATTCAATACCTTAACATGAATATTTGTATATTTCTGTGTAACGATAGGATCCGTAATATTAACAACAATAAACCAAAGAACTATCGCAACAATGAGAGAAGTAATCTTTAATCCAAGATTCTCTGTAATCTTTTTCTTTGAAAACTTTTCTTTAAGGTCAAAATTCGCCGTCATAACTGTTTAGCTCCTTTCACCTTGAAAAATGAATGTTTGCGTTCAGACTCGGGCTTATTCTGAATAAACTCAAGCTTCTTTCTGAAATTATCCAAATCTATGTTGCGTGTCAGTTCTCCTTCATACGCAACACTGATTCTGCCGGTTTCTTCGGATACTATAATGGTAAGTGAATCGGTAACCTCAGATATTCCGACGCCTGCACGATGTCTCGTTCCAAGTTCCTTAGAAAGAGTCAGATTATCCGAAAGAGGCAGATAGCATGTTGCTGCTGTAACTCTGTCGCCTCTGATTACGACCGCTCCGTCATGTAAAGGTGTATTATGCTCAAATATATTAATGAGCAACTGGCTTGATACAACACCGTCAACAGCAATTCCTGTTCTTTCAACATCACTCAATGAATTGTTCTGTTCTATTACTATAAGCGCACCCGTCTTAACCTTTGCCATCTCTGTGCAGGCATGCATAATCTCTTCTATAGTGTGATCAGAAAAACGGCCCTCTGCATTCTGATTACTTTCAAACGAAATAACAGATGAAAAGAAATTCTTCTTGCCAAGCTGTTCCAGTGCTTTTCGCAATTCGGGCTGAAAAACAACGACAATCACAGTCGCAGCAATCGTGAACAACTTGTTCGCTATCCAAAGAATAGTGTTCATCTCAAAGATTTCCGCAAATAAAAGGAAAACTGCAATAACCACAATTCCTTTCAACAAAGCGTAAGCCCTTGTGTTTTTTATCCAAAGGAATATCTCGTAAAGCAATACGGCTATTACGAGTATTTCAACGAAATCCGTCCAGGCAATTTCGGGCATATTGAATTTTTCAAAAAGTGATTTTACAAATTCAATCAGATTTGCCATACAAGAATACTATTTATCCTCTCCAATGTTTCTTTTTACCGATTGAGTATCAATGACCGTTGTCATTGAACTTGCCGCCGCATTAGCTGCTGTCTGCCTGACAGTTTGTCTTGCATTCGTCGCCGTAGTACGTGGCTGCCCTGTTTTAGCAGGCGAAGTACCCATTGGCCTACGGTTACCCGAAACCGGTTGTCTGTGTACTTCCTTATTTCCATTTACGGAACCGGAAGCTGTCTTCTTAACCGGCTCAGCCTTTTTTACCTTCTTAACAGGAAGTTTAATCGTGTTCTTAGGAACAGCCTTTACATAGTAATAATACTCATCATCTTCAAACTGAACCTTTTCTGTATGATTGTAATCCAAATCAAAGCAAAAATACTGCAAGATAGTATTAAGAATTAATGAAATCAGTATTCCAAGAAATGCCGAACCCATTCCAACCCCTGCATGAAGTCTGGAATTTACAATCAGCATAATTATAAAGCAGCCAAGAGTACCGGAAGCAATTGCTATCGACCAGCTGTATGCAATAGGAAGTCTTCTGATAAGATAAACGATAAGTACCGTAAGAGCAAAGGCAACTGTATAAACTACCATTGCTTTATTAAGAAGTACGCCGTCTGCAAGGTCTTTAAATACATGCAGTTTTTCTTTTATATCCGACGGAGATGTCATCTCCTCAGCATGCGTCTTAACATAATCGAGCACATGATATACAATCGTTCCACATCCTACGGAAACTATCGATGAGGGAGTTCCGACAAGTCCCATTGAAACCGGAATCACATAAGGAACCTTAAATGCAAAAGAAAGCGGAACAAGCAAAGCCGCAACCGAATCCTGCGCGGAAAATCTGAAATATAGAAGAAACATTACCAGAAACAGTGCAAGCACAAAAATTGCACACTCAAGCGAAAGAGCGTAGATATGCGCCACGACAATAAGTGCAAGTATAACAAGAGTCAGATTAAGCGGAAGAAACGATCCGGCCAGAGCAATTACAAGGGTAATCGGCTTCTGAGCCAGTCTGTTCATGTATCCTATCTGCGAATTAATATTTCCAAGTGCAATAAGCGTAAGTAAAAACTTCAAAGCAGGAATAATGTATATCTCGTAGTTACCCGCAAACTGCTTTATTCTTTCTTTTATCTTTAATAAATTCTCCATGACCATCCCTATCGATTCTTTTTACTCTCTTTAACAAGCATTGATCCAAGAAGCTTCAGATTATTGAAATATTTCTTCTGGTTTTGTCTTGTCTTTGTATATTTAACGGTGAACACAACATAAATAATCACGCAATAAGAGACTACGGTAATCGCATAATACTTAAGAACAGACTCGGCAAATTGCCACAAGTCCATCTTGTATATGTTCATCATAAAATTTTCAAAATCATAATAAATGTACGCACCAAAAACTATCATATACGCAATCGATGCATATATGACAGCCTTCAATACCTGCAGACCAACATAATCGCCTCTGAAAAACTTAGAAACGGAAGCATTTTTTCTTCCTTCCATTTCCTCGTATGAAGCCATTCTGGTCATCAGTTTAATTCTTTCTTCACTTAGCATAACAAAAAGCACATCCTGGTATATTATTACCCCCAAAGATTTCCTTAGTTAAGAAACCTCATTTTGGGAGATTCTTTTGTTTCCTTTTTAGGAGCAGGTTCCGTAACAGTAGGACGAATAGATCTCTGGAACCCATTTACAACCTCATTCTTACACTTATCGCAAAATCTTCCGGAACGGATTGTAACACCACATGACTCACATGAAAGCTGAACCATCGAATCCTCCGAAAACTGAAGTCTTTCCTCTCTTAACCACTGCTGAATCTGAGAAACTTCGACTTCGCATTCCCTGGCAACTTCCTGAATACCGCAACCGCTGTGATCGCTGATATAAGTTTTAACCTGTTTAAACTTATCTTCCAGCGCTTCTCTGCACTGTGGGCACATCAAAGGTCCCATTACATAATTAAATATTCTTCCGCATTTTCTACAATTTCGTACGTTCATATCAATCTCCATTCAGGTTATTATTGGCAGCCTGTTAAATTCCCGCTCTGCACAATGTAAGAAAATATACTTTCCCAACCCCTGCATCTTTAAACGCTTTAGCTAGTGAATTAATGGTACTCCCTGTTGTAAAAATGTCATCAATAAGAATGATCTTATTAAATTTTACAACATTTTCCTGAACAATAAAAGCATTTTTGACATTTGCCGCCCGCTCTGTTCCTGCCACAAGTTTCTGCGGAACAGTATCTCTTATTCGCAAGGCAATATTGTCATACATGGGGATGTTAACTATGTCAGACAGTTCTGCTGCCAACTCTGTAGCTTGATTATAGCCTCTGTGAATTAACCGTTTTTTATTAATAGGAACAGGTATAATTGCATCCGGATTGATGCTTCCAATCCAGTACCCGGCCTCTTTAACAATAAGTTTTGCAAGTGCATTGGCATAAGACGGACGATTCATATACTTAAACCGATATATGCTTCCGCATAAACTGCTGTATGCATACACGCTCTTTCCGCCATCATACCAGAGTGTCGAAACCACGCAGGCCTCGCATAACCTGCCATTTTCTTTTACCGGCCGTCCGCATCCGGGACATGTCGGCTCATCTATGAGCACAAGATTCTTTTCGCAGTCAAAACATATTCCCGTTTCATTCAGCATTCGAACCTCATCGCAAAGCGGGCATCGGTCCGGATATAAAATTTTAAATAGATTCATATAAACTACTAATCCGTAAACATTTCAAGTATACGACTCTTTAACCCGGAATATCTTAAGTTTTCCTGATTATTTTCTATCATTTCTCCAAGTATTGTTTTACTTCCTATCATAACAAGGCATTGCTTGGCCCTAGTCACTCCCGTATAAAGAAGATTTCTGTTAAGCAATTGCCTCGGTCCCGGCATTATCGGCATAATAACAGCATTGTACTCACTGCCTTGAGACTTATGAACGGTAATTGCATACGCAAGTTCCAGTTCATCGAGCCCCGTAAACGGATACACAACTCGCCGTGAATCATCAAACTCTACGGTTATACTACTATCCGACTCGTCAATCTTGATTATCCTACCCATATCTCCGTTAAATACACCTATTCCGGCATCAATCGGAATATTATATTTTCCGACAATCTCCCATTCTGCCTGGTAATTGTTCCTTACCTGCATAACCTTGTCGCCTTCGCGGAAAATTTCCTCTTCATAGCGATGCTCCGCCTTATTTTTGTCCGGAGGGTTAAGCATTTTCTGAAGATATCGGTTTAATGCTATTACACCGAGGTTTCCCTTCCTTGTAGGAGTGAGAACCTGTATGTCAAACGGGTCCGAATCAACATACGCCGGAAGACTCTTCGTTATAAGTTCGACCATGTTGAGCATTATCTTCTGTGTATCGTTCCTTTCTAAAAAAAAGAAATCTTTGCTTCCGCGTTCAACCGTAACCATTTCTCCATTGTTGATTTTATGAGCATTTAATACGATGTCTCCGCTTCCCTCCTGCCTGAAAACGGTTTCAAGTTTGGTAACCGGAAAGCATTCGCTTTCTATGAGATCTCGTAAAACCTGACCCGGTCCCACACTCGGAAGCTGATGCGCATCACCAACCATTATCAGCCGTGCTCCGTTAGGGATTGCTTTCAATAATGCCTTAAACAAAAAGGCATCAACCATAGACATTTCATCTACAATCACTACATCTATCTCGAGCGGATTGTTCTCATTTCTTTCAAATCCGGCACTGTTTCCGTCTTCCTCCAAAGTTCCGTTCAATTCCAGAAGTCTGTGGATAGTCTTTGCTTCATATCCTGTTGTCTCTGTCATTCTTTTGGCCGCACGACCTGTAGGCGCTGCCAATGCAATATCAAGTCCCTCAGCTTCAAAATATCTTATGATAGTCTTTATTGTAGTGGTCTTTCCGGTTCCCGGTCCGCCTGTGATAACGGAAACTCCTCTGGTTGCAGCCATTATGACTGCTTTTGTCTGAAGAGGATCAAGTGAAATATTCGAACCTTTGGCTATCTTTTCCACTTTTTTGGCAATCGCAATGTCATCTTCGCCTTCATCAAAAAAATCAAAACTAATCTCTCTCAGGAGTCCTGCGCATGATTGTTCGGTATAATAATTGGAAGGAGCGTATACTTCTGCCTTTTTTATCAAAAGTTTCCTGTCCATCGCAAGATTCTCTACTTGCGGAGAAATATCGTTTTCACTGACCTCAAGGATTTGCGCCGCCTGTCTTTCCAGTACATCCTTTGGAAGATACATATGCCCCTGCCCGGTCGCAAGAATAAGTGTATACAAAATACCGCTCTGTATTCTGTAAGCACTATCTGTCTTTACACCCAAACGCCCTGCAATCTCATCAGCGGTTTTAAAGCCTATTCCTCGTATGTCTTCTGCCAGTCTGTACGGATTTTCTTCAAGAATATGATAAATCGAGTCACCATAATAGGAGTATATTTTTATGGCAAGCGTATTACTGATGTCGTATTTGGAAAGAAAAACCATTGCTTCTCTGTAACCGCGTTTTTCTGCCATAAGAGCGCCGATTTCCTGTGCCTTGCGAATCGTGATTCCCTTTACCCGCTCCAAAAGTTCCGGTTCTTCTTCCATAACTTTGAATGTGTCACTTCCGAATTCTTCAACAATCCTTTTTGCAAGAGTAGGACCAATTCCCTTGATAATACCGGAACTCAAATAACGCACGATGGCTATCTCATCCTCCGGCTGAATTGATTTATATGAAATTGACTTAAACTGTTTGTCGTAAACAGGGTGAATCACCCAGTCGCCCGATATTTCGAGCATTTCGCCTTCAGACACCGCCAGAAAATTCCCGACCACAGTTTCCTCGATATCCTCCACAACAAAAGAAAGAACCGAGTATCCGTTATCTGGATTGCGGTAGCGAATTGAAGATACAAAACCTTTTATTGTTTCCATGTTATATATTATAGTTACGCTTCATCTGTTCATACAACATCTGCGCAAGCCCAAGGCTGTTTGTTTCCGTTGAGTCAGCTGCCAGCTTTTGAACCATACTATCCTTATAATAGTCAACAAGTGCTGAAGTTGACGAAGACTCCTCATCTTCCTCAACCGTTTTAAGCATTTCTTTGAAACACTGCTCCAAAAAGTATGCTTCAAACTCCTTGCAGGCATCCATAAGTTCATCATCCGATGCGCCTGTATAATCTTTTCCGGTTTTAAGCTTCTCACCGGTTGATGATGCAGTTTTTGCAGTATCACTAAGATACTGACTGTATATGCTTGTTATAGAATTAGCATCGAAATCCATTAATTATCACACCACCCTTATATAACTAAAAACTACCTAAGGTTATTCGCCTGCTGAAGCATTTCATCAGAAGCCGTAATCGCCTTTGAATTTAATTCATATGCTCTCTGTGCGGTTATGAGATTAACCATCTCATCTACAACCTGAACATTGGAACCCTCAAGATATCCCTGTGTAACCTTAGTTCTTGAAAGATTTAAATTGGTTGTTTCATTTAAGGGTGCTCCGCTCGCAACTGTCTGTGCCAAAAGGCCTCCGTCACTCTTCTCAAGGCCTGCCGGATTCGAAAACTGAAATATTCCGAATGTTACTCCCAAAGGTCTGGGATTATTCGCCTCATCAGGATAGCAGAATACTCCGTCGCCCGTAACCGTTATTTTACTTGCAACATACTCAGGGCCAAATGAAATCGGCTGGTTGTTTGAATCAAGAACCGGAAGTCCATCACTGTTTGTAAGCATTATTCCACCCTGCGCATTAAGTGCCCAGTTGAAATTACCGTTTCTTGTATAATATGTATTTCCATCCTCGCCTCTTACAGCAAAGAACCCGTTTCCCGAAAGAGCAAATGCCGAATCGCTCTCACTTGCCATAAGCGCTCCGTCGGTAAAGATTGAAGTAATTGAGGAATTGCGGACGCCAAGCCCTACCTGAGCTCCCACAGGCTTTGTATCGCCGTTTCGGGATGTAGTTTTGGTCTGTATTGTTTGGTACAAGAGGGATTTGAATTCATTAACCTCAGTCTTGTAACCGGTAGTATTTACGTTTGCAAGATTGTTTGCTATTGTGTCAACATTTGTCTGCTGCGCTCTCATACCCGTAGCAGCAGTCCATAAACTTCTTACCATGAATGTCCTCCATCAGGAAAATACAATCAGTTCTCTGTGTATCATTATATCATTTAGACTTTGCCAAGATTATTTGCTGCAATTTCCAAAGTCTGATCATAAGACTTAATCAGTTTTTGATTTGCTTCGTACTGCCTTGTTATCGAAATCAAATCAACCATCTCGGAAACAATCTGAACATTTGACATTTCCAAGACTCCGGACTTAACCTCGTAATCCGCTTCACGGGTTGTAGCTCCGTCAACAGCTTCAAGAAGGTTCTCGCCATACTTCTTGAGATAATTATAGTCTGTAAAATCCGTGATAAGCAGTTCAGCAACAACTGCTCCATTTTGTAATATTCTTCCCTGAGAATCGATTGATGCTTCCATAAGAGGATTTATCTGAATCCTCCCGTTGGTGCCCATTACATAATTACCATCCTTGGTAACCAGATAGCCATCCTGAGTAAGTGTAAACGATCCATCTCTTGAATACTTTGTGGATGATTCATTTGCCTTGTTTACAAACTCGATGGTAAAGAAACCGTTTCCGGACAACGCCAAATCGAATGTATTGTCCGTTATTTTAAAAGAACCCTGTGTATAGTCGGTATAATTCTCTCCGATTTTAACTCCGGGAGTATTAACACCTATTCTTCTCGGAATATTAGCAGCTTCCGAGGTGTCCTTAATCTTGACAGCCAGCACAGAGTCAAATGACTGGCTTGTCGTTCCCTCTTTCTTATATCCGACAGTAGTGGAATTGGCAAGGTTATTAGTCAACACATCCATACGGTGCTGTTCATTCACCATTCCCGAATATGCTGTGTATAAGCCTTTAACCATGCCTTTTCCTCCAACAAATTAATAGTCTTCTCTGTATCCTGCCAAGAACTCAACGTATTTTCCGGTACCTATTGCAACGGCAGTCATAGGTTCCTCTGCAGTCATTGTATTAATACCCATTCTGTCCGAAATCAATTCTTCAAGACCTCTGAGTAAGCTTCCTCCACCGGTAAGCACAATTCCTCTTTCTGCTATATCAGACGCAAGCTCCGGAGGTGTCTGTTCGAGAACAGCATGAATCTTTTCAATAATCTTATTGGTTGTATCCTCCAAAGCTTCTCTTGTCTCCTCGGAAGAAATATTAACTGTAACAGGAAGTCCCGTTACAAGATTACGTCCTCTTACGTCAAGATATTTGACCTCATTTGATTTAAAAGCTGTTCCTATTTTAATCTTAATATCTTCAGCTGTTCTTTCACCAATGTACAGATTATGCTTCTTTCGCATATATCTAACAATTGCATCATCGAAATCATCACCGGCAATCTTAACAGAATCGCTGACTACGGTACCGCCCAAAGAAATAACGGCAATATCGGTTGTTCCACCGCCAATGTCAACAATCATGTTTCCGCAAGGCTTAGCAATATCGATACCGGCACCGATAGCTGCAGCGATAGGCTCTTCAATAATAGATACCTCTCTCGCACCTGCCTGATATGTAGCGTCTTCTACGGCTTTCTTTTCAACTTCGGTTACACGTGAAGGTACGCATACTGCAATTCGGGGCTTTCTGTATGCACGGCGTCCCATAGCCTTCTGGATAAAATATTTCATCATTTTTTCAGTAACCGTATAGTCAGAAATAACACCCTGACGAAGCGGTCTTACCGCAACAATATTGTCGGGTGTTCTTCCAAGCATCAGTCGTGCATCTTCACCGATAGCTCGTATCTTATTTGTATCTCTGTCAAAAGCAACAACAGAAGGCTCTTTAAGTACTACTCCTTTGCCTCTGACGTATACAAGAACAGAAGCTGTTCCCAAATCAATTCCAATGTCTGTGTACTGCATATATTTCCCTTTCTATGTAAAAGTGTTACTCGAATTATTCGATAGTTATACCGAATAAATTATACATTAACGCTCTTCCAAAAAAAAGGGGGCTAAAGCATATATTTAGAATCTTTTAAGTATTATCGGCAAATTCCAAATATGACTTTAGCCCTCACTGTTTATTTCAGGTTTTGTCGGCATTCTTCATCATTTTCATAGTGTGCTTAATAACCTTACCGACGTACTGACCAGTAAATGATTCTTTAACGCATGACACTTCTTCGGGAGTTCCCTTTGCTATAACTGTCCCTCCGTTGTCTCCGCCTTCGGGTCCCATATCGATTATGTAATCAGCTGTTTTGATTATGTCGAGATTATGCTCTATTACAACAACCGAATTCCCGTTTTTAACCAGGCGCCTTAATATTTCCGACAACTTATGAACATCGGCAAAGTGAAGTCCTGTTGTAGGTTCATCAAGAATATATATTGTCTTGCCCGTAGATCTTTTGCTAAGTTCGGTGGCAAGTTTAACTCTCTGCGCCTCTCCTCCCGAAAGTTCCGTGGATGGTTGTCCGAGTTTAATATATCCAAGTCCCACCTCATTGAGTGTTCTCATTTTGTCTCTGATTGAAGGCACATTTTCAAAGAACAGCACTGCTTCTTCCACTGTCATATTGAGAACATCGTATATTGATTTGCCTTTGTAGAGGCATTCAAGCGTCTCCCTGTTGTAGCGTTTTCCTCCGCAAACCTCACATGGAACATAGACATCCGGCAAAAAGTGCATCTCTATTTTGATGATTCCGTCACCCTGACACGCTTCACATCTTCCGCCCTTTACATTAAAAGAAAATCTTCCTTTCTTGTATCCCCGTTCCTTTGCTTCTTTTGTGAGCGCAAACAAATCACGTATCTGATCAAAAACACCCGTATATGTTGCAGGATTCGATCTTGGTGTTCTTCCTATGGGAGACTGATCAATATCTATAATCTTGTCCAGTTGCTCCACACCCTCAATCGAATCAAATTTACCCGGAATGGTATGAGCCCTGTTTAACACCTTTGAAAGATACTTATTGAGTATCTCGTTTGTAAGTGAACTCTTTCCCGAACCAGACACCCCTGTAATGCATGTCATAACGCCAAGTGGAATATCAACATCTATGTTTTTAAGATTATTTTCAGCAGCCCCCTTTATTTTAAGATATCCTATGGGTTTCTTCCTTTCTGTCGGAACCGGTATAAATTTGGCTCCGCTTAAATACTGTCCGGTAACCGACTTGGGATTTTTCATTATATCCTCGGCTGTTCCTTCCGCAACAAGTTTTCCACCTTTTACGCCTGCGCCCGGTCCGATATCCACAATATGGTCTGCCGCAAGCATTGTATCTTCGTCATGCTCAACAACCAAAACCGTATTCCCCAAATCTCTTAAATGCTTAAGAGTGTTAAGAAGCTTATCATTGTCTCTTTGATGAAGTCCGATAGAAGGCTCATCAAGAATATATGTAACTCCCACAAGTCCCGAACCAATTTGAGTGGCAAGTCTTATTCTTTGTGCTTCTCCTCCCGATAAAGAAGACGTTGCACGGGCAAGTGTGAGATAAGACAGTCCGACGTCTTTAAGAAAATTAACACGAAGCCCTATCTGCTTTAATATCTGCTCCCCGATAACTTCCTGTTGTTTTGTAAGTTCAAGACTCTCAAGAAATTCAAGAAGCTTTATTATAGATAAATTGGTAATCTGATAAATATTCAAATCTCCCACAGTAACCGCGAGTGATTCTTTCCTCAATCTCATCCCCTTACATTCTTCGCAAGGAGATATCGTCATAAACGTTTCATATTCTGCCTTTGCGGATTCGGAAAAGGTCTCCCTGTATCTCATTCTGCAAAGTTCAAGCAGGCCTTCGTAAGCAACCTCATATTCTCCCCGCCCGCGCTGACTCTCATAGGAAATAACAACTTTTTCTCCGCCGGTTCCGTTCCAAAGTACATCAATCGCTCGAGGAGACAAATCTTTAACAGGCGTATCCATGCTAAATCCATACTTTTGTGTTAGCGCCATGAAAATAGCATGCATCCAGCTCTTCTTGTCACCGATTGACTTAAATCCGGGCACTTCAACAGCTCCGTCATTGATACTCTTTGAATCGTCCGGAATAATTAAATCCTTGCTGAATTCCATTTTATATCCAAGTCCTGCACACTTGGGGCATGCTCCGAACGGATTATTAAATGAGAAGCTTCTTGTTTCTATCTCAGGGATACTTATCTCACAATCCGAGCACGCAAAATTAGTGGAAAAAGAAAGTTTTTCTCCACCTATAACATCAACATCCAATAGTCCGTTTGTAAGATCGATTACCGTCTCAACCGAATCGGTAAGTCTCTTCTGTATGTCATCCTTAACAACAAGACGATCGACAACAATATCAATGCTGTGCTTTATATTCTTATCAAGAGATATTTCCTCCGATAATTCATACATATTCCCGTCTATGATTGCTCTAACATATCCCGAACGTTTTGCCCTGTCGAGAACCTTTTCGTGCATACCCTTCTTACCCCTTACAACAGGAGCAAGAAGCTGTATTCTCGTGCCTTCTTCAAGTTCTGAAATTCTGTCAACAATCTGGTCAACAGTCTGTCTGTTTATCTCACGGCCACACTCCGGGCAGTGTACGATTCCGATTCTTGCATAAAGGAGGCGGAAGTAATCGTATATTTCAGTCACCGTACCAACTGTTGACCTTGGGTTTCTGTTTGTAGATTTCTGATCGATCGATATTGCCGGAGAAAGTCCTTCTATACGTTCAACATTGGGCTTCTCCATAACGCCCAAAAACTGTCTGGCATATGATGACAATGACTCCATATAACGTCTCTGTCCTTCGGCGAATATAGTATCAAATGCCAAAGATGACTTTCCGGAGCCCGATACACCGGTAATAACCACCAGTTCATTTCTCGGTATATTAACATTAAGATTCTTTAGATTATGTTCATTTGCCCCACGGACTTTTATATATCCGTATTTGGGCAGTATTTTCTGTTCAGCCATTTATAATACCGGCCTTTCTTATATGTTGAGCAATGCCTGCTTGAGTTCTATAATTCTGTCTCGAAGTTGCATAGCTTCCTCAAAGTTAAGGTCTGCCGCAGCTCGTTTCATCTTCTTCTCAAGTGTTGTAACTTCTTTTTCCATTTCCTCACGGCTCATGGACTCTGCATCTTTTGCATCTTTCATCTCATTATGCGATTGAGCGTTGGAAATTCTGATAATATCTCTGACGGGTTTAACAATTGTTGTCGGAGTAATTCCGTTTGCTTCGTTATATGCAATCTGAATAGCACGCCTTCGTTCCGTTTCCTCGATAGCTATCTTCATAGACTCTGTAATTGAGTCTGCATACATTACAACATGTCCCTCTGAGTTTCTCGCCGCACGACCTACGGTCTGTATCAGCGAAGTAGCACTCCTGAGAAAACCTTCCTTATCGGCGTCAAGAACGGCAACAAGTGCAATCTCAGGAATATCCAAGCCCTCTCTCAGCAGATTAATACCCACCAGAACGTCAAAGACATTGAGTCTCATGTCCCTGATAATCTCGCTTCTTTCAAGTGTATCTATGTCGGAATGGAGATATTTGACTCTTATTCCGACTTCTGCCAAATACACCGTAAGATCTTCTGCCATCTTTTTGGTAAGCGTTGTGACAAGCACTTTAAAGCCTTTTTCGGTAGTCTTTCTTATCTCACCTATTAAATCATCAACCTGTCCTTCAACAGGTCTTACCTCTATAGGAGGATCAAGAAGTCCGGTCGGTCGAATTACCTGTTCTGCCCTCATAAGCTCATGTTCGCCCTCATAATCTCCGGGGGTAGCCGATACAAACATCATCTGGTCTATTCGTGACTCGAACTCTCCGAAATTCAACGGTCTGTTATCCAAAGCAGACGGCAGCCTGAAACCGTAATTCACCAAGTTTTCTTTTCTTGACCTGTCGCCGGCATACATTCCACGTATTTGGGGAATCGTAATATGCGACTCATCGATGATAATGAGGAAGTCCTCATTAAAATAATCAAGCAGACATTTGGGCGGTTCACCTGGTTTTGAACCTGCAAGATGCCTTGAATAATTTTCTATTCCGGAGCAAAACCCTGTTTCACGAAGCATCTCTATATCAAAATTCGTACGTTCGGATATTCTCTGTGCTTCAATAAGCTTTTCTTCAGCCTTGAACTCTTTAACACGTTCGTGCATCTCGGCTTCAATATCTTTGCAAGCGCGTTCCATAATTTCGGGTTCAACAACATAATGAGAAGCAGGGAACAAAATGACATGTTCAAGTGTTCTTAACAGTTTGCCTGTCAAAACATCAACTTCCGATATTCTGTCAATCTCATCACCGAAAAATTCAAGTCTCACAAGATAATCCGAGCGATGCGAAGGAACAACCTCCACAACATCACCGTGGACTCTGAAGTTATTACGTTGAAGATCCATGTCATTTCTTGTGTACTGAATAGCAATCAACCCTCTTATAACTTCATCTCGGTCAATCTGCTGGCCCCTTCTTAAGGATAGGCACATCGCCTGAAATTCCTTTGGTGAACCAAGTCCGTATATGCATGAAACAGAAGCAACAATAACAACGTCTCTTCGTTCTGTCAATGAAGCGGTTGCGGATAGTCTGAGCCTGTCAATCTCCTCATTGATTGAAGAATCTTTTTCAATATATGTATCAGTCTGAGGAATGTATGCCTCGGGCTGATAGTAGTCATAATAACTGACAAAATATTCTACTGCGTTCTCGGGGAAAAATTCCTTCATTTCTGAGTAAAGCTGTCCGGCAAGAGTTTTATTGTGGGAAATAATAAGTGTCGGTTTGTTAAGTGCCGCGATGACATTCGCCATTGTAAAGGTCTTTCCGGAACCCGTAACACCCAGCAAGGTCTGAAACTGATTACCTTCTTTGAATCCATTGACAAGCTGTTCAATTGCCTGTGGCTGATCACCCGTCGGCTTATATTCTGAATGTAGCTTGAACTCCATAATTCCTCGATTACCTCGTAAATTCATCCTATTTATCTGAAAGTCACAAATACCATATTGAAACTTCCCTCATTTTACCATGAAGAAAGGTCCTTGTCTATCGCCTTTTAGAACTTATGTTCGATTGTTAATCAAAAAAGAAAGTCTATGCTTCTTAGCATAAACTTTCTTCATCCTCGCTTTTGATTCTGCTCATTATAAAATCATCTCTGCTGCTTTTTGCAGCCCTTTCTTTTGCTTATGTACTAATAAATACCGGGCAAAAGAAAAAAGGACTTATTATTCCGACAGTTTTACAAATAAAATTCCATCCGTATTCACAATATATCCCTGTGATGGAATTACCGACATTCCCGCAAGCATTTCAGCATCCGGCTCGACATATACTACATTCATATTGACGTTCATGACGTTTCTAATATATTTGTCCCAAAGCCTTCCGTATGTGACAGGTGTTTTTCCGACTCCTGCCATTGTAATATCCGCATAGTACTCGGAAACAGTCAGATAATTACCGGCTTCAAAATTGCCCACAAAGCATACCGGAGTAATCCCTGCTTCATATCCCTCTGTTCTTTCTATGTCGTAGATTATCCGTGACATAGTCTCCATAAATGAGTCGTTTTGCATTGAAAGGCGGGTATACAACTGATTTGCAAAAATATAATTATTCCAAATGATCGTCGCGCATACACCAACAGCCAACCAGTATGTCGTCTTCTTAACACATACTGAGGTTGTTTTTAATTCATCAATCAGAACAAGCAGCCACACGTAAGAAAAAAGGAATGCATATTCCATAAGCACATGTTCCATTCCTTTAGAAAGAACACAAACAAAATTACAGCCTAACGGAAACGCAAAAAAAGCTGCAATCTGTAATAGAATATTGACCAATCCCTGTTTCTTCCTAACATTTATGCAGATTAAGCTAATCGCAATTGCAACAAATGCAAGTATATTTAAAACAGCCAAAAATCCCGAAAAAGCATGTCCGACGTCAAGCCCTGATAAGTAAGTCGATTTAAAAGCCTGCGGTTTGAAAAAGAAAGAAAAGAAATTACCGTAAGTCGTCTTCAGAATTCCCCAAAGTGAAACAGATTCAAAATTCCACATATCCGACATGTCGTTATATACGCCTGTTTCTTCAACATGGTGAATAAGTATGCTCATCTTGTACATAACAAAGAAAAGAAGAGCACCCAGGAATATGCCGGCAAAATAAATCAGGGATTTCTTTTTCCCTGATGTATAACACTCTTTCACAAAAAGTATCATAGCCAACCCAATCGCAACGCATACATAAGCCTGATAAAAGCCCATGGAAAAAGCAATCATAAAGCAACCAAGTGCAAAGAAAACAGGCTTTCTTACGGAAAACAGTTTTATCCCCAAAAGCACAAGAAACAGCGAACATGCATATGCATCCACCCATGGAAGAAATGAACTGAAAGTATTTATAATAATAGGATTGCAGACAAAAATCCCCGAAACGAGAATAAAATTTACATGCCCGGACAAATCAAGAATATCAAGAACAAGGAAAACCGATGCTCCCATAAATGCCATAAACAAGACAGCAATCAACCATGGATTTGTAACAGCACCCCTAAAAACAATAGTAAAAGTGTGCATAAATCTTCCAAGTTCACGCTCATGATATATATCATCCTGGAACATCGTCGAAAGAGAATCGTGAACATAAATATTATTAAACAGTCTGTACCCATGTGCCACCAGCACAAACGCTATCGTATATATATAAGACCATTTTATTTTTTCACTGTATTTTTCCATTTAAATCTCGGGCCTCAATCCTTTCTTTTGGCGTAACCAAGTTTATTAAGAACCATCTGCGAACGCTCTATATCATTAGGCCTTTCAACCTGCTTGCCCATAGTACTCATGTAACGTTCGGCACCTTTTCCGAGAATCAAAACCGCATCACCGGGCTTTGCATCTTTTATAGCTTTTTCAATAGCTTCATCCCTATCAACAATGAGTTCGTAATTTGTAGCCTCGGGAACCGTTGAAACCATAGTTTCAACGAGCATCTTCGGATCCTCGAACCTGGCATCCTCTATCGTAAAATAGTTATAATCTGCCATTTTAGTGCAGTATTCAGCCATATCTGTTCTTCGGTTTATGTCTCTTGAACCGCCTGCTCCGACAACTACCCTTAAGTATCCGTCTGTAAGTGTTGATTTAATATACTCAACGAGATTTTTAACAGCATTCGCCGTATGGGCATAATCGACTATAACTTTAAACGGTTGACCGTAATCAACAACCGTCTGCCTTGCTTCAATAGGTTTAAGTTTGGAAACGCTGTCAACAAGTGTCTCAACCGGAATTCCAAAATGATTGAGTGCAACAATTACAGTCATAATGTTGTAAACATTAAAAATACCGGAAAGGGTGCAGTTAATCCTATGTGTTCCAAGCTTACCGTTCATAACAAAAGAAAGCCTGCTGTATGCAATATCAATATCTGTCGCATAAACATCAGCCGTTTCATCTTTCACGGAATATGTAACAACCTGTGCGTTTGCTTTTGATATAAACAAATCAGCGTATGGATCGTCTTTGTTTACAATGCATACTCCATCAGACTTTGTATACTCCATAAGCCTTGCTTTTGCAGCACCGTAATTGTCCATTGTCTTAAAAATGTCCAGTGCATCTCTCGTCAGATTTGTAAAAATCGACGCATCAAACGTCACGCCGTCCATCTTTCCCGTTCCAAGTCTTTCTCCCGATGCCTCCATTGAAACAAATTCACATTCATCTTTTGAAAACCCGTCAAGTGCTCTGAACAAATCCCCTTGAAGAGGTGTCGTATACTCATTATCCTGCGTATAGTGCTCCGACCTTATTCCGTTCGTTCCGATATATCCCGTTCTTTTTGAAAGACCGTTGAGTATCTGAAACACCATTTCTGAAGTCGTTGTCTTACCGTCAGTTCCGGTAACTGCAATCATTTTAAGATGTTCAAGAGGGTTCCCGTAAAAGCGATTGAGGATTAGATTCATCGCCCTTTGCGAATCTTTTACAACAATTTGAGGCACTTCAATCCCCTCAACCTCGTGTTCACACACAATTGCTACTGCGCCGTTCTCAACAGCCTTTTTTGCAAAAGAATGACCGTCTACAGTCAGCCCCTTAACGCATACAAAGAGGATATTATTCCCCTTTGTACGTGAATCATCCGTAATGATTTCAATATTTTCATCAGTTATTTCTTTTCCCGATACAAGATAATCCTCATCGAGCAAATCATAAAGCTTCATATCTTTCACCATCCCGATAAAGATGCTTTTTACTGCTGTCCCAATACTTCCTTTGTTGATTCAAGAATAATATCAAGTCCCTTAATAAGATCTTCATCTTCTATCGTAAGAGGAGGAAGAAGCTTAACAACAGAATCTCCTCTTCCCGCTCTCTCTATAATCATGTTTCTTTCAAAACACTTATCTGCTATTTTGTGAGCAACTTCACCGCCATCAGCCAAACCGCCAAAATCAATTCCCCAAATGAGGCCGATTCCTCTTAACGTAACCTTTTCATTGAGAGGTAGAATTTTTTCATTAATGAACTTTCTGACAAGTTCTCCCTTTCTTTGAACCTCTTCGTTAAGGTTATGATTTACGTTGTATTCGACAGCCTTCTTTGCTGCAACAAAAGCAACCTGATTGCCTCTGAACGTTCCGTTGTGCTCAGCAGGCTTCCATATATCAAGTTCCTCCTTAATCAAAAGAAGAGACATCGGGAAACCGTAGCCTCCTATTGATTTACTAAGCGTAACCATATCGGGTTTAATTCCTGCTCTTTCAAAAGAAAAGAAATTACCGGTTCTCGAACATCCTACCTGAATATCATCCGCAATCAGAAGAATGTCATTTTCATGACAGATTCTCTCAAGTCTTTTAAGCCACTCAACACTTGCTACATTAATTCCACCCTCTGCCTGAACGGTTTCAAGGATGACTGCTGCCGGCTTCTCTATTCCGGAATGGTCGTCCGAAAGTATTGTTTCAAGGTAATCAAGAGAATCAAAATTACCCTTCATTCCGTTTTCATAAGGTATGAATGTAACATTATCAAGCGATACCCCTGCACCGTCTCTGCTTGTTTTGTCTGTTGTAAGCGCAAGACTTCCGAGAGTCATTCCATGAAAGGCTCCCATAAAAGCAATTATGTTCGAACGCTTTTTGTTCTTTCTTGCAAGTTTAAGTGCTGCTTCAACAGCGTTTGTACCTGTGGATCCGCAGAACATAAGCTTATACTTCAAACCTTTTGGATCGAGTATTTTCGTCTTGAACGTTTCAATAAACTCTGCCTTTGCTTCAGTATACATATCCATGGCATGAGCAATATTGTCATTCATGAGATAGTCAATAACCGCTCCTTTAATCTCATCGTTGTTATGTCCGTAATTAAGTGCTCCGCATCCGGCAAGGAAATCAAGATATGCCTTTCCTTCCGTGTCATAAATATAGGAGCCCTTTGCTTTCTGAAAAACAACGGGATATTTTCTGCAGTAAGACCTTACCACAGATTCATTTTCTTCAAATATCGATTTATTCATAATCATATTTCTCCAATCTTTTCAGGTTTAACACCATTATTGATAAAGAATACCTCATACCAGATTAAAAATGCGTATACCGTATATATCTTACGCTGATTGCTCCAGCGACCGGATTTATGCTCATCAAGAATACGTACCAGTTCGTCTGTGTCAAAGAATTCTTTTGCATATTCTTTGGTAAACTGTTCCTTGACCTTTTCATACCATTTATCTTCTCTTAACCATTCTCTGAAAGGCACAAGAAAGCCTAATTTCTTTCTTTTTGCCCACTCCTCGGGAATAGTTTTGTTGGCTGCAACTCTGAACGCGTATTTTGTAACGTAATTGTTTATAATGTACTTAAATGGCACCTCTTCGCTGACTTTGAAAACTTCTTTGTCAAGGAAAGGAACTCTAAGCTCCAAAGAATTAGCCATTGTCATCTTGTCGGCCTTGAGCAGAATATCGTACGGAAGCCAAAGGTTCATATCAAGGTACATCTTTTTAAGCAAATCAGGCTTATCTGCAACTTCCTCAAATATAGGATGGGTCACCTCCTGATATGATTTCCCGCCTCTGTACTCGGGTTTGAGAATCTTGTCAGCTTCTTCGTTATTCATTATAAACGCCTGCCCGATATATGATTCTTCCAGTGTCGAACCGGCTCTTATAAGGAAATGGCGTCCCTTCATATTGGGAAGTTTTGTCGCAACACCCTTCATGAATCTTCTGAATCCAAACGGAAGTTTATTGTATTTGACATATTCCGGAGGCGTTTCGTATTCGTAATATCCACCAAAAAGTTCGTCGGCGCCTTCGCCGGAAAGAACAACCTTAACCTCTTTCGATGCCATATTCGCAAGAAAATACAAAGGCACCGCCGAAAGATTGGCATGTGGTTCGTCGGAATGATATTGAACGGTCGGCAGTATATCAAAAAACATATCCGCCGTAATATGCTTACGCGAATGCTTCATTCCGAGAATCTCGCAAAGTGCATGCGCATCTTCCGTTTCATCAAAATGATCGCTTTTAAAACCTACAGTAAATGCCTTGTCAACGTTTGCGTTAGCAACGATATAACTCGAATCAACACCGCTTGAAAGGAATGCTCCTACTTCAACATCACTGATTTTGTGATACTCTATGCTCTCCTTCATTATGTTATTGATCTTATCAACAGTTGTATCAAGATCATCGTTATTATTTCTGTACTCGATAGTGAAATATTTCTTTATATCTATCTTACCGTCTTTGTATAAAAAGAAATGACCCGGGTTCAACTTGTAAACATTCTTAAAAAAAGAAGTTTCGGGAACCGAATACTGATACATAAGATACGTTTTAAGTGCATCCCTGTTAAGTTCTTTCTTGAATCCCGGATGATGAAGCATAGCCTTAATCTCAGAGGCATATGCAAACATTTCAGGAGTATTGTAGTAATAGAATGGCTTGATTCCAAAAGGATCTCTCGCCCCGAAAAGTTCCCCGGTCGTGCTGTTCCAGATTACGAAGGCAAACATGCCTCTTAATTTGTTTACAACATCCGCGCCATACTCTTCGTATCCGTGAAGAATAACTTCACTGTCAGCGTTACAGCTGAAAACATGTCCCTTCTCAATCAGATCCTGTCTAAGTTCTTTATAGTTATATATTTCCCCGTTGAAATTAAGGACAACAGACTTATCCTCATTAAAAAGAGGTTGCCCTCCTGTCTCAAGGTCAATAATACTAAGGCGTCTGAATCCCATTGCAATGCGTTCATCAATAAAAAATCCCTCGCCATCCGGACCTCTGTGAGCAATCGAATCACTCATTTCTTTTATAACGGTTTTCTTTTTATCCACATCAAGGTTGTCTATAAACCCTGCAAATCCACACATATTGTTATCTCCGTTCTTTCCTCTAAGCCAAGAGGAGATTTAAAACACTAAATAGTCGTGGTGAATTTCTTATATTTCTTTCTGTATTTGACCGCTCTAAGCATCAGATATGCTTTATGTTTCAATGATTTTTCTTTTGAATATCTGAGAGGATCGGCCATCTTACGCTTTCTCCACAGTTTCAGAGCTTTCTTCTTATACTCTTCATTAAAAATGTATTTTCTGATAATAAACTTTGGAACCATTGTCAAAAGAAATTCTTCGGTTAGTAACGTGTAAGGTCTTTCTTTGTTCTCAAAAACATCTTCAATAAGATACTCAACAAGGTTATGGCCAAGTGCTGAAAGATAATAGCTTGATCTTGCCTGTCTGGGATTAATCTCCATAACCTTAAATGTGTTGTCTCTGTTATCGTACTTAAGATCAAACTCGCAAAATCCCGTATAACCTACTTCTTCAAGAAACTGTTTCAGCATTTCAACGGTTTCTTCTGTTTTTCCGTACTGATTATAGCCGTTAATAAGAACCGTAGCGTTACCTATCGCAGACGGGGAATGCTCCTGAAGGCCAATCTGGGCAAACGTTGCAAGTTCAGCTTTGCCTTTGGAATTACAATAAAAAACCGCATCAAAGAGGTTCGAATCATCTCCAAGAATAAATTCCTGTACAAGAAGGCTTCCCGTATATCCGGACTGCTTTACCCTGTTAATAAAGTTCACTGCATTATCCGGAGTCGTAGCCTTGAACACCTTAGGCTGGCCTTCAAAAGAATGCTTAAAATATTCTATTCCGTCACCGGGTTTTATAATAAGCGGATAAACCATATCCTTGGGAATCATCGGTGTTTTTTCTTCCGAGCAATCGTAATATTCCGTACGTGCGAAATTAAGTTTTCCCGAATACATTCTGTAAAACTTTTCTTTATCAAGAAAACTGTCGGCAAGTTCCCATTTGGGACAGTTATAAACAAAATATGATGTCAGCTTATCTTCGTTCTCCAAAAGAAGGGCCACATAAATATCATGGCATGGTATAACAAGGCTTCTTCCATTTTCAAGATGTCCCTTCCCATAGGAAATCATTGCATCAAGAAATCCTTCTTTTGACTTAAAATCGGGATGGTATGTTATGTTCACAATCGATGAAAACTCTGTGAATCTTATTTTTTCGGTTGCAATTAAGTCAACGGGTTCATTGTACTTTTCATAGTAACAACGCGCCATATAATACGCATTTATATCAGAACCCAGCAAAACAACATTGTGTTTCATTATCTTTTCTCCGTTAAAGATATTTTCTGGGAATTGTCGGATTAATTCCTGTTAATACTTCATAAGTAGTTGTGTTAAGGTGACGCGCCATGTTTCTTATGGAAATCTCCCCTCCAAGTATCACAGCTTTGTCTCCTCTTACGACTGAATCGTCAACCAGAATCTGACACATCCCCATTCCGATTTCTCCTATCAGCCTAAATCGTTTTCCGTTAATCGCCACTTCGGTGTCCTTACGGTCCCGTCGTAGCCCATCTGAATATCCAATCTCTGCAACGGCAACCTTTTCATTGCCTTTTGCTTTATGAACCAAACCGTAACCCACGTATGCATCCGGCCTCACGTCATTGACCTGAATTATTCCGGAAATCAGTTTTAACGCAGGTTTTACATCATAGTTCTTAAGCGGTTTTGTTTGTTCCACATGGTTTAACCTGTTCTTTAGTTCTCTCTTCTTTGAAAGAATCCTCCCTTTGAAAGAATTGCTATAGGGATATATGGAAGTAAATCCGTACAGCGACAGACCAAACCTCGCCCCGTTACAGTACATAGGCGTATCATGTAAAAGAACCGTTTGTGTCTTATCTATGTGAACCATGGGAATTCGAGAAAGGTCTATTCCCTCCGTAATGTTCTCAAATGTCTTTCTGTTAAGCTCGTATTCCCTGTCTTGATATCCCGATGTATGAAAATGAGAAAACACACCTTCCACAAAAAGACGCGGTAAACCGAGCGCTCGATTTATATCATCGGTAATTTTTTCTTTATCGGAATACCCAAGTCTGTTCATTCCACAGTTTACCTTAAACTGAAGGCTGAGCTTTTTATTGCTTTCTATTATTTCTTCCAAAGTCTCCCTGCAGTTGACGCAGACGGAAATATTGTTTTTTTCACATATGTCATAATTTTCTTTTGAAACAGGCTGCAAAAGAATAACCGGATGAGCAGAATCGTACTCTCTCACTGAAAGCGCTTCTTCAACAGTCGATACAGCAAAAGCATTAATCCCGCCATTCAAAAGAGCCGGAATTATACCATACCCATGACCGTACGCGTTTCCCTTTACAACCGCGATGTTGTATTTGTGAGGAAAGGCACTTGTCATAACCTTTGCGTTATTCTCGATTATATCGGTTTCGATTTCGACATATGTATTCCGATACATTTTTATCCTCTTTTAACCCAATAATAACATTCTCTTAAAGCAATATATAGCAACATTAGTGCTGATAATATGACAAAAAATGCTTTCGTTGAAAGCATTTTTATCATTATTCTATCGAATCTTTCCGTTTAAGTACTCGATTGCATATTCAATCTGATTATCGTATCCGGATATTTCAGAAGCCTTTTGTGAGTCATACTCTAACTCAATATCGGGAGCAATTCCCGTGCCATGTATACATACTCCGTTTGGCGTGTAGTATCTGCTTGTAGTAATCTTTATTCCGCTTCCGTCACCAAGCGGATAAATAGTCTGGACTATTCCTTTTCCGTAAGTGTTTGTACCGATAACAACTGCTTTACCATAATCTTTCATTGCCCCGGTAAGTAATTCCGATGCGCTTGCAGAATATCCGTTTGTAAGCATTACAACCGGTATTTGTATCTCGTATGCTCCTAAACATCTGTATTCTTCACGCTTGCCGTTTCGATCCTCGGTATAGGTTATTATACCTTCCGGAAGCATTTTTTCGGCTATCTGAAGAACCGTGGAAAGATTTCCTCCCGGATTATCTCTTAAATCAAGAATCATAGCCTTCATATTCTGACTTTTAAGATCTTCATATGCCTCGATAAACTGCCCTGTCGTAACGTCATCAAATTCTTTAATTCGAAGGTATCCGATATCGTTGGTTTTCATCTCATGCTCAACCGTCGGAGACGAAACCTTTCCTCTTGTAACTACAAATGTCAGATAATCAGATTCTCCCTCTCTGTATACAGTCAGTGTAACATCGGTATTCTCGGGACCCTTTATCATATTAACTGCTTCGGTAAGCGTGTAACCGAATATATTTAGACCATCAACTTCGAATATTATGTCTCCGTTCTTTAATCCGGCTTTAGACGCTGGCGATCCGTCAAAAACTCCTGTAAGTTTCGGGTACTGCTTCTCGCTGTCCATCTCAACATAGGACCCTATTCCGTAATATACACCTTCACTGTCAGCCATCATCTCGCTCAGTTCTTCCGCAGTGTAATATTCGGCATATTTATCACCAAGAGAACTGATAATCGCTTTGTACATGTTGTCATGCATCTTTTCAATATCAATGTCCTCTTCGAAATAGAATTCTTTAACTACGCCCCGAAAAATAACATCCGACTTGTCAGTAAACTCTTTTGTGATGAGGGTGTTTGTTTCACCCTTCTGTTTTTTTGCCGACAATGCCTGAATCCTGTCCTCAAAGTCCGCTGCCGTTCTGTTAATAAGAACTACAAAAACAACGGTAAGAATTGTTCCCGCAATCAAGATTCCGGATAAAATTCCTCCGAGAAAGGATTTTTTCTTTTCTTTTTTTATTTCTTCCATATCGGTTTCTCCGATCATTTATTGTATCCAAGGTAAGGCCAGGGATTTACGTACGCTCCGTTGAGTCTGACACTGAAATGAAGATGATTTCCGGTCGATCTTCCTGTCGTACCTACGTTTGCAATCTGCTCACCTCTTGCGACTATGTCATCCTTTTTGCAAAGAAGCTTTGATGCATGCATATACACGGTATAAAGACCGTCACCGTGATTAATCATCACGTAATTACCCATCGACCAGTTCCAGTCAGCTGCAACTACTACCCCGTCATAAGCAGCAAGAATAGGTGAACCTCCCGGTGCAGCCATATCAAGTCCCGAGTGGTAACCGGTTGCTCCCGTAAACGGATCTGTTCTGTATCCGAATTCATCTGATATTCTGACATATTTCGGCGCCGGCCACGTAAATGTTCCGCCGTCATAACTAAGAATAACACCGTACTGAGCAGCTATGGCCTTTTGCTCTTCCAGTATCGCGGCCTCTAGAGCTTCGATAACTCTCACCTGCTCCTCAAGCTCTGCTTCATAGTCAAGAATCTGATTTTCTTTTGCCGCTATATCCTTTTTGTACTTGGCAAGCTCAGCTTCTTTTTCTTCCAAAAGTTCCTGCATGGCAGCCTCATCGGCTTCCTGCGCTGCCTTTGCCTCATCTAGAGCTTCCTTTTCAGCTTCCAATGCGGCCTTGCACAATTCTGTCCATTCTCTTGAAGCTTTATATTCATCAAGTTTCTTTCGGTCATATGCTTCAAGTTTCTCAATATAGTCGGCTTTTGTAAGAAGATCTGAGAATGTCTTTGCGCTAAACATAATCTCAAGATACATTGATTCGCCGCGAACATACATCATTCGTATACGAGCCTTCATCGCCTCGTACTGAGACGTTTCAACAGCAATGGCCTCCTCTAAATCCTCAGTTATCTCAACAATCTCTTCTTCTTTTTCCTCAATAAGAACTTTGTATTCTTCAATTTTTTCCTGAATGGCAACTATTTCGGCATCAATCTTTTGGATATATGCTGTAACATCGCTTTTCAAGCCTTCAAGTTCCTTTTTTATAGCCTGAGCATTCGCGATATTATTTTTCAGTTGCTTTTTCATTTCTTCAGACTGTGAAATCTGATTCTGCTTGTCTTTAATACTGTCACTTGTAATCGCCGAAAGCGAAGTACCCGCATACGAAGACGGAGCAGACAAGGTTCCTACAATAATACACGAAGCAATTATGCATAAGATGCGTTTGAACTTTTTCAAGTAACGCCCTCCTTATTCGATTAAACTCTTAAATGCTTTCTTACCGTTGTAAAGCTTCCCAAAAATCCTATGCCGACACCAACTATCAAAGATACCGGAAGTAATGTCTTAAATATCTCGTCAACAGTCAGAAAGTTCAAAAGTGTCGAAAGAACCGAAAACTGACTTTTCACAAACTCCAATGCCCTGTTATATACAAAATAAATAATTCCGACAGGAATTGATGCTCCGAGTAACCCTATGATTACTCCTTCAATAACAAACGGTGCACGAACAAAATAGTCCGTTGCGCCAATATATTTCATAATTGTAATTTCATCTTTTCTGACTCGGATACCTGTGTTAACGGTATTGCTGATAAGAAAAATCGAAACAAGTAAAAGAATTCCTATTATGCCGATTGAGACATATCCGATAAGTTTATTGGCATTACTCAATGTAAGAGCCGTAAGTTCGGAGCGTTTAACCTCTCCGACTCCCGGAACCGATTCAAGGTAAGTAACAAGGGCATTCTGCATAGAAACATCGTTAAGATATATCTCATAGCTTGCATAGTCCTCAAGAGGATTTTCAAGGAATCCATCACTGTAATCGCCAAGGTAATCCTCTTTAAACTGCTCCCATGCAGCATCCGCAGAAATAAAGTCGAACTTTGATACTTCTGACCTTCTGCGAATCATGTCTCCAATCTCTTCAATTCGCTTGTCCGATATTCCTTCTTCGAAGAAAACAACAACGCATACACCTTCTTCTGCCGTCTTAACAATGTTCTGAAAGTTTGCAAGAATCGCGTAAAACAGGCCAAAAAGAAAAAGACAGGCACTTATTGTTGCAATTGAAGCCAAAGAAAACAGTTTGTTACGGAATATATTTTTGATTCCCTGCCAGAGGGTATAGAAAAACGTGCTAATCCTCATCGTTATAGCCTCCCCTCTCAACGTCGCTGACAACCACGCCCTTCTTTAAAGTAATAACTCTCTTCTGCATGGCATTAACGATTTCTTTGTTATGAGTAACCATAATAACGGTAGTTCCCGAAGCATTGATTTCCTCAAGAAGATTCATAATCTCCATTGAGTTTACAGGATCGAGATTACCGGTAGGCTCATCCGCAAGTAATATTGTAGGTCTGTTTACAAGTGCACGTGCGATTGCAACTCTCTGCTGTTCTCCGCCCGAAAGTTTGTCGGGTCTAGCACGATATTTACCCGCAAGACCTACCGTCGAAAGAACCTTCGGTACATTTTTACGAATCTGCTTTCCGGACACCTGGATAATGCGCTGGGCAAAAGCAACATTCTCGTAAACATTCCTATCCTTTAGCAATCTGAAATCCTGGAATACAACGCCAAGGTTTCTTCTGAATTTCGGAATTTTACCGTGCCTTATTTTTTTCAGATTATAATCAAGAACAAAAAGATCTCCTTCAGTGGGCACAAGTTCCCTAAGAAGCAATTTAATAAAAGTCGATTTCCCCGAGCCGCTGCTACCGACAACAAACACGAATTCACCTTTTTTTATTGTAAGGTTCACGTTGCTAAGAGCCGGAATTCCGGGCTGATAGTATTTTGAGACATTGCGCATTACAATGACCTCATCGTCCTCCATCAATTTCTTTTTTCTTCTTCCAAAAGCCATATATCAATACCCCTCAGTATCAGTATTCAATGCTTTCCATGTATTTCATGTATTTAACAACCATAAGTGCAATCTTGAAAGTAATCGCATCTTCAAAAACCCTAAGATCAAGACCAGTAGACTTTTGAAGTTTGTCAAGACGATAAACGAGTGTATTACGATGAATAAACAGCTGTCTCGATGTTTCCGAAACATTCAAACTGTTTTCAAAGAATTTCATAATGGTTGTAAGCGTTTCTTCATCAAAGTCATCAGGACTCTTTCCGCCGAAAATCTCTCTTATAAACATCTTGCAAAGCGGTATGGGTAACTGATAAATGAGACGTCCTATTCCCAACTCAGAATAAGCAACTATATTTCTGTCCCCAAAGAAAATCTTTCCTACATCAAGAGCCATTTTTGCTTCTTTGTAAGAACGGCTGACTTCCTTTATCTCACCGACAGCGGTACCGTAAGAAATACGTACTCCCTGAATTCCTTCCTTTTCAAGAACCGAGATAATAGACTTTGCTGCCTTATCGACTTCTTTTGACATATCATTTTCTTCAAGTTCCTTAACAACAATGACATTATTCTCGTCAACCGCAGTTATGAAGTCTTTGTTATTGCTTCCGAAATGAGTTCTCACACATTCAAGAATGTTGTTATCCTTCCGATCGCCTGCCTCAATTATAAGGGCAACTCTTCTTTCGTCCGTTGAAATATGAAGTTTCTTTGCTCTGCTATATATGTCGACCAAAAGAAGATTATCCAAAAGAAGATTCTTTATAAAATTGTCTTTGTCAAAACGTTCCTTGTAAGCAACAATCAGATTCTGGATTTGGAAAGCAACCATCTTTCCGATCATGTAAACATCCTCACCTGTTCCGCAGGCAATGAGAATGTATTCGACCTGCTGTTCATCATAAATTTTGAAGTACTGATATCCCTGAATCTCCTGAGAATCAGCCGGCCCAAGTGCAAATTCTTTGGCTGACTTTGCAACCGTAGCCATATGCCCGGTCGTAGACACTACGTCCTTTCCTTCAGTATCAACCACGCAAAGCTCAACTCGTGCAATGCTCTTTAGCCCGTCAATAGTAGTCTGCAATATCTGATTAGATATCATGTTACCCTCCAGCGAATCGATGATTAGACATATTTCACAACGCTTTTTTTAATTAATTTCTGCAAAAAGCAATTATTCCCTTCTATTTTATTATCTTTTACTCAAAAAGCCAACAGTTAATTACCCATTTTTTATGCATTTTTTCATTTTGTCTTCTTTTTTTGTGCATAATAAACATAATAAAAATACACAAAAGATTGCCCTAAATCTCACTATTAACCCTTTTTTGCTTTTTATTATTATTTTTTTCAAAATTACTCTTGATTTTTCAAAACGTTTCTCATATAATGACGTAGTGCAATCGCGAAAGGCATTGCCACACTGACTTTGGGGTATCGCCAAACGGTAAGGCAACGGACTCTGACTCCGTCATTTCAAGGTTCGAATCCTTGTACCCCAGCTTTAAGGGATGAATGGTAATTCATCCCTTTATTTGTGTCTATAGGTATTATTGGTTTTATAAGGCTTTTGCCGATTAAGGAGAACTTATGTTGGAACTCGCAAAAATCCAGACCTTATATCTGGAAAAAAAAGTTGAATTCGGAGCTTATCTGGTTCCCGAAGAATTAAAGGACAAGAAAGTGCCTGCTGCAAACGAACATGTACTTCTTCCAAAGAAACAGGTTCCGCAGTGGCTTAATCATAAAGATCCGATTCAGGTCTTTTTATATCTTGATTCATCCGACAGAATGATTGCAACTACGCAAAAACCTTTAATAACCCTTCATGAAACCGCTCTGCTTACAGTCAAGGAAGTCGGAAAAATCGGCGCCTTTTTGGATTGGGGACTCGAAAAAGACCTTCTTCTTCCCTTCAGAGAGCAGACAAAGAAAGTCAAAGAAGGGGACACCGTACTCGTTTCGCTTTATCTTGATAAATCCGGAAGAATCTGTTCAACAATGAACGTATACCCTTACCTAAAGATTGCACAAGGGTTAAAGAAAGACGACCGTGTAACCGGTACCGTATATCAGACAAGCGACAATTTCGGATCTTTTGTAGCTATAGACAATATGTATCAGGGACTTATTCCAAAACGGGAAATGTTTGGCAAATGCGAAATAGGAGACACTGTTGAAGCACGTGTAATCGACGTAAGACCCGACGGAAAAGTAAATCTCAGCATTCGTGAAAAAGCCTACATACAAATAAACAGCAACTCCGATAAGCTTCTTGAAATCATAAACTCGTATGACGGGGTTCTTCCCTTCAGCGAAAAGGCTTCTCCGGAAGTAATACTTCGTGAAACCGGAATGAGCAAAAACGAATTTAAGAAAGCTTTGGGAAATCTGTATAAAAACCGTAAGGTTGATATAACCATCGACGGCAAAATAAGGCTTATCTGATGCTTGACGCAATTACTGTCTCGAAAAGAATTTCATATCTTGACTGTAAAAATTCGCCCCTTTCATCTAACGTTGGAATAGTAAGGGGCGATTCACGTATCTGGCTGTACGATGTAGGGAACGGCAAAGATTATGCAGATTATATCAGTGCTCTTTCTCTGCCGGTTTCTGCCGTTTTGTCCCATTTTCATCCCGATCACACAGCAAATATTTATGATATTGCTGTTTGCGAATTGTATGTAAGCAAAAACACATTCAATCACGTAAACAAAGGAACAGTCATTTCAGCGCCTGTATCCTATGACGACGGAGTACATATCGAAATTCTTCCGATTCCTTCCTTTCATGCAAAGGGTTCTTTGGCGCTGTCGGTCGATAAGCAATATCTGTTTACAGGCGATGCTCTTTATATGTCTTCCGTAAAAGGCGCACCCTGTTACAATGCCGGCATTCTTCGCGAACAGATTTCTTTTCTTAAAAAATACCCCGACAGATTCATTCTTCAAAGTCACAAGACGCCCTTTGTTGAAGATAAATCAACAGTAATTGACAATCTTACCGACATATTGAAAAAAGAAGAAAAAGGCAATCCATACATCTTTCTTTCAAAATTTCAATAAATGTATCCACGAATAAAAATCGGCCCCGAACTTCTCGTTCGGGGCCTTCATTTTACATTTCATCATCTCATATCAGTTACAAGGCTTATACAAACAGATCCACATTAGAACCTACTGCGGGATTTACGCTTCTTTCCATTGCAGCGCTGTCAATCATCTTAACAACACCTGCACCGGCAATTTCATTTGCATCCATTGTCTTGGCGAGTACAGCCGTTCCGACATCCGACTGTGTCTTAATCTGTGATAACGCCATTGATACACCTGCAATATCCATCTCAAATACCTCCTTATTATCGGTTGGTAATTGCCATTTTATAATCCTGCTATTACTGATTAATTAACCGATTCACAACGATTTGACAGTATCTTTAAAAGCCAAGCTTCTTTGAGATTACTTCAACCGTCTCATCAAGGCAGCCCTTTTCGAAAGGAACCTTTAAACCAACCTTTGGAAGCATCTTTGAGTAAAAATCGCTCGCGGAAAGTCTGCAAAGTTTAAGATAGCTTTCCCATGCTTCTTTATAGTCTTTATCAATCCATGCCTTATACTGAAGAGCAACAGTCTGAGCAAGACAGTAATCAATGTAGTAAAAAGGATAATTAAAAATGTGCTGCTGTCTCTGCCACCAGCCTCCGCTTAAATAAAAAGCATTATCGGCGTAGTCCATATCAGGTCTGTATTCTTTCTCGAGACCCAGCCACACCTTTCTTCTTTCCTCCGGTGTCATATCAGGATTCTCATAGACGATATGCTGAAATTCATCTACCATACAACCGTAAGGAATAAATGTTATCGCGGATTCAAGATGTGAAAGAACATAATCCTCTCCTCTTTCTCCGAAAAATCTGTCCATCCATGGTTCGGTAAAGAACTCCATGGACATTGAGTGAATCTCTGCTGTTTCCATTCCAATTTCATTTAATTCAGGAAGATTCTTTCTTGTTACAAATCCCTGAAACGCATGACCTGCCTCATGAGTAATAACATTTACATCATGATCGGTTCCGTTAAAGTTTGCGAAGATAAACGGTGACTCATAATCCGGGAAACCGGTCATATATCCGCCTGCGCGCTTTGTCTTTCTTCCAAGAACATCAAAAAGTTCGTTTTCAATCATGAAATCGAAAAATTCCTTTGTCTCTTCAGATAACTCAGCATACATTTTCTGGCCTTCCGAAAGAATCTCCTCGGGAGTTCCTATGGGTCTTGGATCACCTTCCGGGAAATTCACGGGATCATAATAGTAAAGATGTTCAAGTCCGAGTCTTTGTCTTCTTCTTTCGTTAATCTTGGTGGCAAGAGGAACTATTTTTTTCTTAACTTCGTCTCTGAAAATCTTTACTTCTTCGGGACCATAATCATTCCGTCCCATTCTGTCGTATCCAAGCTGTGTATATGTATCAAATCCAAGAAGTTTAGCCTGCGCAGTGCGGTTTTTAACCATCTTGTCATATATTTCATCAATTTGAGGCTGTACGGACAAAAGAAATCCTGTCGTACCGGCATAAGCTTTCTTTCTTGTCTCGCGGTCCTTGTCGGTCGTGTATTTTGTCATGAGAGAAAGATTTAACTCTTCACCCTCCCACAAAATCTTTGCACCTGCGATGAGTTTTCCGTACTCAGTCACAAGAGCATTGTTCTCCTGCATAAGAGGAACCATTTCAGGAGTGAAAGAACGCATCTCAAGCTCCATATTCTTAAAAGTAACCGGGCCAAGTTTCTCAACAAGATAATCCCTGAAAGGGCATTCATATAAAGCCTTCTTATAAGCAATCATAACCTCTGTTACAATCGGTCCTTGCTCATCATAAAAAGCCTGTTCCTTTTCATAGAACTCGTCCTGCGTATCAATATCATGTCTTACGTGTGCAATTGTCCTCATAGTCCCGGCATGATCGTTAATTTTAGTAAGCTTTCTGTGTATTTCAAAAGCCTCTTCTCCACTTTTTGCACTCTTAAGTTCTTCCGTACATCTTACAATCTCTTCTTTTAACTTTTCAAAATCCACCCGTTCATACGGCATCTGTGAAAATTTCATAACCCTCCATTCCGCTTTTGCTACATCAATAATGTCAAAAACGCCCCACGAAACCGTGGGGCGAAATTTTTAAAAATTTAAAGATCAAGCCTTGCCGTCTGAACCAAGAACGTTAACGATCTTGTGAGCAACCATATCCTTAACAGCCTGACGAGCGGGCTTTAAGTACTGTCTGGGATCGAAGTGAGAAGGATTCCCAGCGAAGTACTTTCTGATGTTACCTGTCATAGCAAGACGAATATCGGAGTCGATGTTAATCTTACATACAGCAAGTGTAGCAGCCTTACGAAGCTGTTCTTCCGGAATACCTACTGCATCAGGCATATTTCCGCCGAACTGGTTAACCATCTTAACAAATTCCTGAGGAACTGAAGATGAACCATGAAGAACGATAGGGAAGCCGGGAAGCTTCTTCATGCACTCTTCAAGAACGTCGAAACGAAGCGGAGGGGGAACAAGGATTCCATCTGCATTTCTTGTACACTGAGCAGCTGTAAACTTGTATGCACCGTGAGAAGTACCGATTGCGATTGCAAGAGAGTCACATCCTGTCTTGTCTACGAACTCTTCAACCTCTTCGGGTCTTGTGTATGATTCCTTACCG
>JAZQOL010000048.1:0-56771 GCA_045627845.1 Lachnospiraceae bacterium
AGTAATACCGGGAACGATAACGTGGCGAATCCATATATCTACACCTTTATCGCTTAAATACTGTGCATAAGCTAAGATATTGTCATTATGCTGCTTTGTAAGTTCTAAGTGTTTTTCAGGATCAATATGCTTAATATCAAGCATAACTAAGTCCGTAACGGTGCAAAGCTTATCAAATTTAGCCATAAGCTCGCTGTTGTTAGGATTAAAAACAATACCTGAAGTATCAAGACATGTATGAATTCCCTTTGCCTTAGCCTTTTCGAATAACTCGAGCAAAAAGTCAATCTGAAGTAATGGTTCACCACCGGTAACAGTAATTCCACCTCCCCGGTAGAAACCTTTATTACGTTCGTACTGTTCTAATATATAGTCTGTTTCTGTAAGCGTACCTGAATTAACTTCCCATGTATCAGGGTTGTGGCAGTACTTACATCTCATTGGACAACCCTGGAAGAAGACAACGTATCTTACGCCCGGGCCATCAACAGTTCCAAAACTTTCAAGTGAATGAATTCTTCCTTGCATAATTAAAAATACCTCTTACAAAAAAGGGACTCGGAAAACCGAGCCCCCTTTAATCTGATAATTAGATGTCCTCGTGGAATGTACGAGAAATAACATCAGCCTGCTGTTCAGGTGTTAACTTGATGAAGTTAACAGCGTAACCTGAAACACGGATTGTTAACTGAGGATAGTTTTCAGGATGTGCCTGTGCATCGAGAAGAGTATCTCTGTTAAGTACGTTTACATTAAGATGATGTCCACCCTTTGTTACATAACCGTCAAGTAATGAAACAAGGTTATCAACCTGCTGTGTATTAGCCATTTTAATTTTCCTCCAATTTATTCATAATCATCCAGCCCCTGATGTAATGTTGGAACACTACATGCTAAAGGGGTTCTGGAGCAGTCTGTGCAACCCATAGTTTGTACAGACTTAGCCTGAGCGGCATTTTCATCGAAATCGACATTTACATGTCCAACTCCCTTTGCCATACCAGCATCAAGCATTTTTACAAGATCATCAATCATTGCATTACTATCCATGGGTCCCACCTCCTGAGAAAATTATTTGTTTAAATCGATATCGATATCGCCTGCGAATACCTTATCTTCTTTACCAAGTGCTCCAGGGATAATTGTGAATGTATTTGAAATACCATCCTGTGAATCCATGAAAGGAAGCTTAGCAACTGAAGAAAGTGATGCAACAGCACCGTGAGTATCACGCTGGTGCATTGGGTTAGCACCTGGAGCGAAAGGCTGGCCTTTCTTACGTCCGTCAGGTGTGTTACCTGTAGCCTTACCATATGTTACGTTTGAAGTAATTGTAAGAACTGACATTGTAGGGAATCCATCTCTGTATGTATGATGTCTTCTGATCATTGTCATGAACTTATGAACTAATTCTGTAGCGATTGTATCAACTCTGTCATCATCGTTACCATACTTAGGGAAGTCACCTGTTGTCTCGAAGCCTATAATGATACCATCTTCGTCACGGATTACTTTAACCTTAGCATACTTGATTGCTGATAAGGAGTCAGCTACAACTGAAAGACCTGCCATACCTGTAGCGAAGTAACGGCGAACGTCTCTGTCGTGAAGAGCCATCTGAGCTCTCTCGTAGCAGTACTTATCATGCATATAGTGAATAACGTTAAGAGTATTTACATAAACGTCAGCTAACCACTCCATCATATCTGTGTACTTAGCCATAACGTCGTCGTAATCAAGGTAATCGCCTTCGACAGGACGATACTTAGGACCAACCTGCTTCTTTGTAACTTCGTCAACACCACCGTTAAGAGCGTAAAGCAAGCATTTTGCAAGGTTAGCACGTGCTCCGAAGAACTGCATTTCCTTACCGATTCTCATTGAAGATACGCAACAAGCGATACCGTAGACATCGCCGTGTGTTACTCTCATAAGGTCATCGTTCTCGTACTGGATAGAACATGACTGAATTGACATCTTTGCACAGAACTTCTTGAATGCAAGAGGAAGTCTTGTGGACCAAAGAACTGTAAGGTTAGGCTCGGGAGCTGCACCAAGGTTGGATAATGTGTGGAGGTAACGGAAGCTCATCTTTGTAACCATGTGACGACCGTCAACACCAACACCACCGATTGACTCGGTTACCCATACAGGGTCACCAGCGAAAATCTGGTTGTATTCAGGTGTACGAGCAAACTTAACGCAACGAAGCTTCATGATGAAGTGATCAACGAACTCCTGAATCTGTTCTTCTGTAAATGTTCCGTTTGCAAGGTCTCTTTCTGCATAGCAGTCGATGAAGGTTGAAGTACGTCCAAGTGACATAGCAGCACCGTTCTGTTCCTTAACTGCTGATAAATATCCAAAGTATGTAGCCTGGATAGCTTCCTGTACGTTTGTAGCAGGCTTTGAAATATCACAGCCGTATGATGCAGCCATCTGCTTCATCATCTTTAATGCTACGATCTGCTCTGAGATTTCTTCACGAAGACGGATAACTTCATCTGTCATAACGCGTCCTGTTGAATCCTTCTGAGCAAGCTTGTCTTCGATAAGACGATCGATACCGTAAAGAGCGATACGTCTGTAGTCGCCGATGATACGTCCACGTCCGTAAGCATCAGGTAAACCTGTGATAACGTGAGATGAACGACATGCTCTCATTTCATCATTGTAAGCATCAAATACACCGGCGTTGTGTGTCTTTCTGTGAACTGAGAAGAATTCGCTGATTTCAGGGTCAACTGTGTAACCGTTGTCAGCGCATGCCTTTTCTGCCATTCTGATACCGCCGTAAGGCTGCATTGAACGCTTGAAAGGCTTATCTGTCTGGAAACCTACGATTGTTTCCTTGCTCTTGTCAAGATATCCCGGTCCATGGGATGTGATTGTAGAGATAACCTTGGTGTCCATATCAAGAACGCCGCCTGCTTCTCTTTCTTTCTTAGCGAGTTCAGATACCATTGCCCATAAGTCTTTGGTGTTCTGAGTAGGTCCTGCAAGGAATGTATCATCTCCGTCGTAGGGATGATAGTTCTTCTGGATGAAATCACGTACGTTGATTTCATTTTCCCACTTGCCGCCTACAAAATCTTTCCATTCTGGTCTCATTTTGAAGTCCTCCTGTAAGTTTGTTTTGATAAGTGTGTTATTTAAATGACGACGAAAAAATCATCGATTCATTACATTGTAACGCATCCTATATTATAAAATATCCCCCAAAACCAGTCAATAACAGCTAATGTTCTTTTTTCAGTACAAACCCACTGTTTACGGGGAAGAGTGGGTTGAAAAAAGTGTGTCACGGTATTATACTGACTGTGATTAAAAGAAAGGAGATAATCACAATGGCTAAAATCACAAAAGATATGACTATCGGAGAAATTTTACGTGCTGTTCCCGAAGCGGCTTCCGTTTTAATGTCTGCAGGAATGCACTGCCTCGGATGCCCTTCCGCACAGGCTGAAAGCCTTGAAGATGCAGCAGCAGTTCATGGTATTGAAATCGATTCTTTGATGAAGGAACTTGAAAAAATCTGATGTTCAATAAAAACACAGGGGTTGGCCGTTAAGACCAACCCCTTTTTATTATCCTAATTCTGAAAGAGTTTCAATTGCGTTATTGAGCACGACGGGCTCGTAATGCTCTCTTAGAAAACTCTCTGAAATTGCTTTTCCACGAAGCGCTGCTCCGTACTCGGAAAATAAATTGCATGTTTGAACAAAGTCAACAACGTCGGTTTTCCCTCTGTTGATTGTAAGAAGATACTCAGCATTGTCTTTGTTGCAATATACGGAACTTGTTCCGTTAAAAGGAGCGACCTTTTTGCATGCAAGACATACTGTGGCAAGCTTTGTGATAGAGTCAAAAGAAAATGCCATACCATCAAAAGCAGCAAGTGCAGAATCTTTTGCGGAATTGTCGCTTACAGCTTCCTTGAATTTTTTGAAAAGCTCTGCAATGCTTGAAGTATTATCAATAGAACTGTTATCATCGGAATCCTGATCTTCTTCGGAATCGTCGTCGATTCCGGGCGCGAATTTTGAAAATCTTGTATCAAGTTCTTCGGGATCCTCAACCTTGGTAATAACAAGAACAATACATTCTCCGCTTACGGGAATGGCTTCTATCATAAGAGGGATGTTTTCTGCCTCAAATCCATATTCATCATTTGCTTTTTCCATCATATCCCTGAATAAGTCCTTGGCCTTATCGGAACCATAGGCAAGCTCGCTCATTTTAAGCCTTCTTGATGCCAGGTCCTCGCGCGTAAGGGTACAGCGAATCTGATGATCGTTAACTTTTTCTATTTTCATATTTGAATCTTATTCTTTCGCAATTGTTTAGTCAAGTAAAGTGAAACAAGTTTCTAAAGATTTAATAAATGCTAGCATACTGCCATTAATGGAACGTTACTTGGTTAAAATGCCATCATAACAAAACAAAAAAGAAATGGATTGTTTTTGCTTTGTTTCCTTTTTGTTAAACAATTGTTCATTATTTGCAGTTAGAATCTTTTATAAGCGTTCCGGACTAATATGTGTTCGGAAAGGGGGCAAAGGGTCTCTCTAAGGAGAGAAAGCAGACTGAGAAATTTATAATTTCTAATCTCCGAATGTGAAACGGAGAAGTCTTTCGGCACGTCAATCGCGCCATAACGGGAACATACAAAGTTCTCCCAATAATACCAGCAAATAATTCAAAAATCTCTGTGCAGATAGCAAACACGGGAATGTTGAACACGGTACGGGACGCCTTTCGCGGGGTTTGGTTACTGACCCTCCAGATTGTTTATCACGTAAAATTTGGTTATGGAGGTACACTTTTATGGTGAAAAATGTGAGTTTGGAAATGCTTTATGAGTGGGGAGTTAAGCTGTTTATAAGCGGCAAACCGGCAACTCCCAAGATGGTAACTGAGTTCCTGTTGCGAAATAGAAACTATTATATGCCGGATTTTGCCTACGACGAAGAGGGAAACCTCGACGAAATCAGATATTGATGATGTAAATGTGTGTCTGATATAATGAGGACGGTCACAGGAGGTAGGCTTATGAAGAAATACATACCCTTCTTTATTGCGATCGTCCTTATTGTCGTCGTAATATATTTTAGTTTTGGAAAACAGATTAAAGATACATATACATATAGTCAGGAGAAAGCAGATTTGTACGAATATTTCGGTACATTTTCTTCTGCGGAGATTCCCATAATGCTTCAGGATGAACTTATCGGAGAATACGGGAAGATGATTGACGGGGCCCTTTATCTTTCCAAAAATACTGTAAGCAGATGCCTTACAGACAGATTTTATGTCGATACAAATGAAAAATTGTTATTGTACACAAATGCGACGGGCACGGTTGTAAATGAAATAGGTTCAAATACTTATACAATAAATGATGAAACGTCTTCGATGCAGGCGCCGGTAAGCGTTGAAACAAAAGGGGAGATATACATATTGCTTGATTATGTCAAAAAGTATGTAAACTTTTCTTACGAGGTTTTTGAAAATCCTGCGCATATGCAATTAACAACCGAATGGAATCAAAGAACGGTTGCTGATATATCGGAGAGCACTTCCGTAAGGCTTAATGCAGGAACGCAGAGCCCGATACTCATAGACGCAGAAGCCGGGGAATCGGTTGTTTTGCTTGAAGAAGTAGATGACTGGACAAAGGTTAAAACAAAAGAATCATATATAGGATATGTTGAGACAAAATATCTTTCGAACGAGATAACAACACAGGAAACTCCTGTTATGGATGTTCCGCCGGAAAAATTTATATCGCTTACAAAAGATTGCAAAATAAATCTGGTTTGGCACAATATGGAGTACTCCAAATCGGCAACGGAACTTTATCAGGCTTGCGCAAAGGTTGAATCTGTCAATGTAATATCTCCGACATGGTTCTGGCTTTCTGATAATGAAGGCGGAATAAAGAGTATAGCAACGACTGAGTATGTTGAAGCAGCTCATAAGATGGACATGGAAGTATGGGCTTTGGTTGCTAACTTTCATTCCGGTACGGATGTGGATCTTAATGAAGTTATCACATATACAAGCAAAAGAAAGAGAATTATCGATAGCCTTGTACAGGAAACATTATCTGTTGGCGCGGAAGGAATAAATCTGGATTTTGAAAGTGTTCCGTCATCTGTCGGAGATTCGTATATTCAGTTTGTAAGAGAACTTTCTGTTGCATGTCATGAAAACGGATTGATTCTTTCTGTCGACAACTATGTTCCAACGGAATACACTTCTTTCTATAACAGGAAAGAGCAGGGCATTTTTGCGGATTATGTTATTATCATGGGATATGATGAGCATTATGCCGGAGGAAGTGTCGGATCGGTATCCGGCATTCAGTGGATGAGTGAAGGAATAAAGAATACACTCGCGGATGTTCCTGCTTCTAAAGTTATTAATGCAATTCCGTTCTATACGAGAGTCTGGAAAACAACAGGAGGTGACGTTAAAAGCGAGGCCGTTGTCATGAGTGTGGCAAATGAATTTATTTCCAAAAACAAGGCAAATTTGGAAATCGGTTATGACGATGCAACAGGCCAGACATATGCTGAAGGTACAATCGGAGGAACTTTGTATCAGGTATGGATGGAAGATGCTGAATCCGTAGGGGCACGCCTTAATGTTATCAGCACGTACGGAATTGCAGGAGTAGCCGAATGGTGTCTTGGACAGGAAACTTCCGATATCTGGCAGGTTATAGAAGCATACATGAATTATTAAATCACTTTGAATTATGTTGAAGATGTAATGAAGATATATAATGAGAAGCGGTCTATATGACTGCTTCTCATTTACTATATAAGCCAAAATGTGATATAATCTATAAAATATGAACACAATTACAGTTAAGCTCGATAAGAATAATATAGATAAAACTATGATATCGAAAGCCGGTGAAATATTGAGGGCAGGTGGTCTTGTCGCATTCCCTACGGAAACCGTATATGGCCTTGGAGGAGATGCCCTTAATCCCGAGTCTTCAAGGAAAATATACGCGGCAAAAGGAAGGCCGAGTGACAATCCGCTTATTGTTCATATCTCTAACATGGCAGCTTTGGATAAAATAGTTTCTGAAATTCCGAAGGAAGCGATAAAACTCGCTGAACGTTTTTGGCCGGGGCCACTTACGATGATTTTTAAAAAAAGTGATGTGGTGCCTTATGAAACAACAGGTGGCCTTGACACTGTTGCTGTGAGAATGCCATCCGATAAGATAGCAAGGGCAATGATTGATGCTGCAGGTGGATATGTAGCAGCTCCAAGTGCGAATCTTTCGGGGCGTCCCAGTCCTACAATTGCTAAGTATGTCTGTGAGGATATGGACGGACGTATAGAGATGATTATTGACGGCGGAGACTGTGAGGTAGGACTTGAGTCTACGATTGTCGATTTTTCAGAGGGGAAGCCGATGATATTAAGACCGGGCTATGTTACAAAAGAGATGCTTGAAAAAGCTCTTTCTTTGGAGGTTGTCTGGGACAGGGCGATTATAGATGACAATTGCAAAACAGCTCCAAAAGCGCCCGGAATGAAGTACAGACATTATGCTCCCAAAGGTGAGCTGGTTATTATTGAGGGCATTAGGGAGAATGTTATTAAAGAAATCAATGCACTTTCTTTTGAAAGTTCCGAATTGGGATTTAAGACCGGAATAATTGCTACCGATGAAACAGAAAGTTTGTATAAAGCCGATTCTGTAAAGTCGGTTGGTCGTGCCGGTCACGAGGAAGAAGTTGCACATCACCTTTTCAGAATTCTTCGTGAATTTGATGATGAAGGCATAGAAAGAATATACTCCGAATCGTTCAAAAGCGATGGCGTGGGTGCTGCTGTTATGAACAGACTTTTAAAGGCCGCCGGCCATAAAGTAATAGAGTTATAGAGAGTAAGGAGAAAATTATGATAGCAATAGGAAGCGATCACGGTGGATTTGATTTAAGAAAGCAGGTTATCGAGCATCTTGAAAGAAAAGGGTATGAGGTAAAGGATATGGGATGCCAGGAGAAGACTTCCTGTGATTACCCCGTATATGGAAGAGCTGTTGCAAATGCTGTTGCAAGCGGTGAGTGTGAAAAAGGAATAGTTATTTGTACAACAGGAATCGGTATTTCGATTACGGCAAACAAAATTAGCGGAATCAGGTGTGCACTTTGCTCCGATGTGTGCAGTGCAGAACTTACCAGACTTCATAATGATGCTAACGTACTTGCTCTTGGTGCAGGAATTGTCGGACCTAACCTTGCACTTAAAATAGTAGATACATTCCTTGAGACAGAGTTTTCAGGTGATGAAAGACACTCAAGAAGAATATCATTAATAGAAAGATAAAAGGAGAATGGTTATGTCAAAAGTAGTAGTAATGGATCACCCGCTTATTCAGCACAAGATTGGATTTATCAGAAGAATTGATACGGGAACAAAAGATTTCAGACAGACAATTTCAGAGATTGCTCAGCTCATCTGCTATGAAGCAACAAGAGATCTTGAACTTTCCGATGTTGAAATAGAAACTCCTATTTGCAAGACGACCGTCAAGGAACTTAAAGGAAAGAAGATGGCCATTATCCCTATTTTGAGAGCAGGCCTCGGAATGGTTGACGGAATGCTTTCTTTGATTCCTGCAGCTAAGGTTGGACATATCGGACTTTACAGAGACCCTGAGACGCACGAACCTGTTGAATATTACTGCAAGCTCCCTGAGGATTGCGATGAGAGAGAAGTATTCGTAGTTGATCCCATGCTTGCAACAGGAGGTTCATCGGTTGCTGCAATTCAGATGCTTAAAGACAAGGGCTGCAGAAAGATTCACTTTATGTGTATTATAGCCGCACCGGAAGGAATCAAGAAGATGCAGGAAGCACATCCTGATGTTGATATGTATGTTGGAGCATTGGATGACCACCTTAATGAACATGCATATATTGTTCCGGGTCTTGGAGATGCAGGAGATCGTATATTTGGCACAAAGTAATATCTGAGAGGAGAGCTTCGTGAAACGTACGGATTATATTTCGTGGGATGAATATTTTATGGGAGTATCCACTTTGTCCGGAATGAGATCGAAAGATCCCAATACTCAGGTCGGCGCGTGCATTGTCAGCAATGACAATAAAATACTGTCGATGGGATATAACGGATTCCCCAATAACTGCTCTGATGATGATTTTCCGTGGGAGAGAGAAGGAGAAACTCTTGACACAAAATATGCGTTTGTGACGCATAGTGAGCTTAATGCTATTCTCAATTACAGGGGAGGTAGTTTGGAAGGTTCTAAGATCTACGTTTCTTTGTTTCCTTGTAATGAGTGTGCAAAAGCAATAATTCAGTCCGGAATCAAGACGGTTGTATATGATAGCGACAAATATGCAGACACATCATCAGTAAAAGCTTCAAAACTTATGTTTGATGCTGCAGGCGTTAAGTACTACAGGTACGAAAGAACAGGGCGAAAGATAGAACTTGAGATGTAGCCCTGCAGTGAGGGAAGATTGAAAAAGAAGATTTGGAGAATTTGGGCGATAATTCTTGTGGCCGGAATAACGTTTTCTTCGGTGCCATGTGTGTCATACGCAAAAACAACACGAGATAAGCTTAGCGATGCACAGAAGGAAGCGGAAGAGGCAAAAGATAAGGTTAACGATCAAAAGAAGGAAGTCGACAAATTAAATGACAGAAAATCGGCTTTAAAGAAGGAACTTAAGAAACTGAATTCGCAGTTGGATACTATTTGCGAAAGACTGGAAGATCTTGAAAACCAGATAATTGCAAAAGAGGATGAGATAGCGAAAACGCAGGCCGCGCTTGAAGAAGCTCGTGAGACAGAAGCAACTCAGTATGCCGCTATGAAAAAGCGAATTCAATCCATGTATAAGGACAGTAAAAACCTTTACCTTGAGATAATGTTTCAGGCAAAGTCTTTCTCGGATTTGATTACACTTAATAATTACATGGAATCGCTTGCCGATTATGATAATAAGAAGTTTGACGAGTATCAGACTACACGTAAAACGATAGAAGCACTTGAAGCAAAACTCCAGAGCGAGAAAAAAGAATTGGATGCTCTCAAGGCTGAGGCTGAAGAGGAAAAAGCAAATGTTCTTACAATCATTAATGAAACTCAGGAGAAAGTTGCGGAATACTCGGATTTGATTGATGAGGCTGAGGCTGAACTTCTTGCGTATGAGGAAGAACTGAAAAAACGAGAAGATGACGTTGCTCAGTTGAAGAAACAACTGGAAGAAGAAATGCGATTGTCAGCGCTGGCAGCAAAATCTGTCTGGAGAGACATATCGCAGGTGAAATTTGACGATGGTGACCGATATTTACTTGCAGTTATTATTTATTGTGAGGCCGGTGGTGAACCATACGAAGGAAAACTGGCTGTTGGTGCGGTTGTAATTAATCGAGTTTTGAGTTCTGTATATCCTTCAACAGTGAATGCGGTAATAAGACAGAACAAACAATTTTCTCCTGTAGGAAGCGGCCGATTTGACTACTATCTTGCAATTGGAAAAACAAATAACGACTGCTATAGGGCTGCTGATGAAGCAATGAAGGGGATGACAAATGTCGGAACCTGTCTTCACTTTAGGACACCGATCCCCGGATTGACCGGAATTCAAATTGGAAATCATATTTTTTACTAGATAAAAAACTTGCATGAAGAAAAAATCATGCAAGTTTTCTGTCACAAGAGAGAAGAAAATCTTTGGGACAAATAAAAATTCTGACAATTAGGATTAATAATAAAATAACATGGATTATCAAACACTGATAAAGCGTACTTGCACGGAAAAGTTAATAAGAATTGTTCTTTCGAAACCTACAGGGGAAGCTGAGGCAACTAAGGTTTCTGTTCGCCCGATTATTGTAAAAGATAAATTGCTGTTTCAGGTTACAAGCAGCGTTGGGAACAAGGAAAGTAATACCTGCAAGGAAATTCATGCAAATTATTCTTCTGAAGAGTTGTCGGCTTTTCTTTTTAATATGATTCCCGGTAAATTTTTACAGGGCTTGTTTGAATGTGAAGGCGAAGGCTATTCGGTTCTTGCCAATAAAAAGGGAACCGTTACTGTTGTAAAGAACAAAAGTGTTACCGGAATAAGAGAATCGTTAGAACATAATCGCTCTAAAAAGTATTTGCTTTCGGAAGGAACACCGGTTCCATTTCTTGTAGACCTTGGTGTCATGACCAAAGAAGGAAAGGTTGTAAACTCAAGGTATGATAAGTTTAGGCAGATAAACCGTTATCTTGAATTTGTTGAAGATATTTGTGATAAACTTGATACTTCAAAACCGGTTACGATCATAGATTTTGGATGCGGAAAATCATATCTTACATTTGCATTATATTATTATCTTGTCGAATTAAAGAAGATCAAAGCACGAATAATCGGTCTTGATTTAAAAAGCGATGTTATAGCAGAGTGTAATCGGTTACGAAAGAAATATCGATATGAGCATCTTCAGTTTATCGAAGGCGATATTGAGAGCTTTGAAGGCGTCGACCATGTTGATATGGTCATTACACTTCATGCTTGCGATACTGCTACAGATTATGCGATATATAAAGCAATAAAGTGGGGTGCGGATGTTATTATGGCAGTTCCTTGCTGTCAACATGAATTGAATCGTTTGAAGCAGCATTCGTCTCTTTCTGCGGTTTCAAAATACGGAATTCTTAAGGAAAGAATGTCTGCAATTTTCACTGATGCGATGCGTGCGAATATTATGACTAAGATGGGGTACGAGACGCAGATACTGGAATTTATTGATATGGAGCATACACCCAAAAACCTTTTGATAAGAGGTGTTAAAAGCGGAAAGCTTATCGTTTCGAAAGGTGAGAACGAGGCGGGAAGGGAACTTGAGCGTCTTTGCGGAGGCGAGATAACACTTGAAAAACTGTTGAGGGAAAGTGATACATGAAGAAAGCATTACTTAAATTATTAACTTCTCTCATTGTTTTTGCCGGGACATTATATCTGACAGAAATGATAATGAACAGAGGTAATGTAAACACAACCCGTGATATGGAAATGGCAACGCTCCCGGTTATATATATGAATATTGCCGGAGAGTCTGTCAATGAACTGTATGGGTATACGGCTGAAATGGATTTAGGGCTTCTCCGTGAGAGTATAACTCCGCTTGATGAGCAACGAAGCGTTACGTTTCGAGTTGAGAAGCATGGAAGAGTAATTACCGGAATAAATGTCAAAGTAAGGACGGTTGACGGGGGAAGACTTATTGAATCAGTTGATTTGAACGACTATCAGGAGGATGATTATAATATTCTTGCATCTATCGGATTCAAAGATCTGATGAAAGAATATACCGAGTACAGTCTTCAGATATATTTGAAATTTTCTGATTCTAAAGAGGCGTTTTACCATACAAGAATCGTCCAGGCTTCGGATTACTGCGTTAAAGAAAAGCTGTCTTTTGTAAAGTATTTTGTGGATAAAGAGATGTCAGCGGAGACAAACGCAGAATTAAAACCTTACATGGAATGCAATTCAATGGGTGATAATACGACCCTTTCGAAAGTTACGATTCATAGTTCGATGGCTCAGGTTGCATTTGGGGAACTTGGTGCGAAACGGGTAAATGAACCAAAGATTACCATTAAGGAAATTTGTGCCGAGACTGCTTCATTTAATGTCAGTTATATAGTCAGTTCGTTTGAGGGTGATGAAGAAAGCCGATATTTTGTTGAAGAGTATTTCAGAGTAAGATATGCAAATGAGACTTCGTACCTTCTTGATTTCGACCGTACGATGAGAAGAATAATATTCCTTGATACCCCTATTATTCGGGGTGAAGATATACTTCTTGGAATTGCGAATGAGAATCTTCCGATTGTTGAAAGCGATGATGGAAATGTAATTGCATTCTGTAATGAGAATGCTTTGTACTCTTATAATTCAAACGGCAATAAACTCATTCAGCTTTTTTCTTTTTACGACAAGGATAATTTTGACGTAAGAACATATAGAAATGAGCATTGTATAAAACCGCTTTGTGCCGATGAAGCCGGAAACGTTTGGTTTGCGGTTTACGGTTACATGAACAGGGGCACTTATGAGGGAAGAGTAGGTGTTACGTTATACTTCTTTGACGGGGTCACAAATGAAATAGAAGAAGCTTTCTTCATATCATCAGATAAATCATCTGATATAGTGATAAGAGATATGGAAGAACTCTGCTTCATGAGCAGAGAAAATATATTCTACTTCATGCTGGATAAATCGATATATGCTATAGATGCAAAAGAAAAGACGGCAGAGATTCTTGTGGAGAATCTCGAAGAGAATAAATATACGGTTTCGGAAGATTCAACTATGATGGTATGGCAGACAGGAAGTGATGTTAACGCTTCGGAGAGATTGAATCTGATGAACCTAAATACCAAGCAGATTTCTCTTATTGCTGCACCTGAAGGACAGTATATTAAGCCTCTTGTATTTATTGGGCAAGATTTTGTTTACGGCCTTGCTTATAAGGAGGATGTAGTAACCGATGGAGCCGGCAGAACTACCTTCCCTATGTACATGGTTAAAATACAAAGTAAGTTCGGAGAAGTATTAAAGACTTATTCCACGGATGGATTGTATGTAGCGGATGCTACAGTTAAAGATGCATTGATAACATTAAGCCGTGTCAGAAAGAGTGATAAAGATAATCTTTCTTATTTGGCAGCCGAAAACGAATATATAACAAATAATCAGGCAAAAGAAGAACTTCAGAATAAAATAAACGTTTATTCCTATGGAAAGTATCAGAAGGTCGTACGTATCATTTTGAAAAAGGATGCAGGAAGTAAGATTGTAAAGATTAAACCAAAGGAAATAATATACGAAGGAACAAGAGAGATTACTTTCGACAGAGCTGAGGCGACACATAATTACTATTATGTGTATTATAAAGGTAAGCTTCAAAAGATATATACAAATCCCGCAAACGCGGTCATCGAAGCAGATGAAAACAGAGGAACGGTTCTTAATGACACAGGGTATTATGTCTGGTACAGAGCAAACAGATTCCTTAGAAATCAAATAATGGATTTGAGCTTCGATGATATAAAGCCTGACGGAAAGAATGAACTTTCATATTGTATGGATAGAATGCTTGAGTATGAAGGAATAGTAAGAAATTCAGAATACCTTTTGGAGAGAGGAGATACTGTTCTTTCTATCCTAAATGATGCTCTTGAGGACAAGGTTGTGCTTGATCTTACCGGATGCTCTCTTGACAGTATTCTTTATTACGTGAATAGAGATATTCCTGTTCTTGCTATGACGGGAACTGATAAGAATTACCTGATAATCGGCTTCAATCAATTGGCGGTTGTGGTTCTTGATCCAAACAAGGGGTGGTATAAGATTGGCCGTAACGAAGCTGAAAAGATGTTTGAGGAAACAGGTAACCAGTTTATATCTTATGTTCCTATAGTGGAATGAATTGAACAAAGCATAAATAAAAAGCTGTACACGGACTATCGTGTACAGCTTTTTGAATTCTTTTAAAGTTCGCCCATCTTATATCTGTTTACGATGCTTTGTATTCTTTCGTTGGGAACAAGAAGATCGCTGATGGACGTATCGTGATTAAGTGTATCAATAATATAAGCAATGTATTTACTCATATCACAGTTTATATACCATTCACGGGAAAGGAGCTCGGGAGTCTGGTATATAAGGTTTGTCGTAAGAACTCGACATATTGTACCGTCTTCGTATGCTTTATCAAAACGATCGAGACCGTTTGTAAAAAGACCAAAGGAAGAGCAGATAAAAATCTTATTAGCTTTTCTGGACTTAAGGTTGGCAGCAACTTCAAGAACGCTTTCACCGGAAGAAATCATATCATCGACAATGATTACGTCTTTTCCTTCTACGCTTGAACCGAGGAATTCGTGAGCAACGATAGGGTTTCGACCGTTTACAACCTTTGTATAATCGCGCCTCTTGTAGAACATACCCATGTCGAGACCTAAAACGTTTGCGAGGTAAATTGCTCTGCTCATGCCACCTTCGTCGGGTGAAATAACCATCATATGGTCGGAGTCGATACTAAGTCCTTTTACATTTCGAAGTAAGCCTTTGATAAACTGATATGCAGGCTGTATTGTTTCGAACCCGTGAAGGGGAATTGCATTTTGAACACGCGGGTCGTGTGCGTCGAAGGTAATAATATTATCGACGCCCATGGAAATCATTTCCTGAAGGGCCATTGCACAGTCAAGAGATTCTCTTGAAGTACGCTTATGTTGTCTGCTCTCGTAAAGGAAAGGCATTATAACTGTGATTCTTCTGGCTTTTCCGCCTACGGCAGCAATAATTCTTTTTAAATCCTGATAATGATCATCAGGTGACATATGATTCTCAAAACCACCCATTTGGTAGGTGAGTGAATAGTTGCAGACATCAACCATCAGGTAGAGGTCTGTTCCTCTGACAGATTCGAGAATAAGTCCTTTTGCTTCGCCGGAACCGAAACGGGGAACTTTTGCGTCGAGAATATATGACGGACGCATATAGCCGGAAAATGCAAGGCTTTCTTTGTGCTCGCTTTCGCGTTCTTCGCGCCATTTAACGAGGTAACTGTCGACCTTTTTGCCAAGTTCCTTACATCCTTCAAGAGGAATGATTCCTAAAGATCCGACGGGAATAGTTTCGAGATTACGCTTATCTTCAAAAACTGCCATGAATAAGAATCCTCACTTTCAATATTAGCGATTGCGTTTAACAATACGTATGTCTGTGCCTGAAAGCTTGCAGGCTGTATATGTACTGATTATACGTGAAAAGACTCTCTCTGAATAGCGGTCTCTTATTTGTTCCAAAGATAGGTTCGTAGAAATAATGGTAGATTTCTTACGAAGATTTCTTTCATTAATAAAAGAGAAAAGCTGGTTTGAAACAAATGAATTGGAGACTTCGGTTCCGAGGTCATCTACAATCAGCAAGTCACAATTATAAATGTAGTCATATAAATTGTAAAGGTCTTCCTTTGCTTTGCTTTCGAAGGTTTCCTTTGCGAGTGCGTCAAATAAAGAGACTGCACTAAAATAAATAACTTCATGTCCACGATCGAGAATTTCTTTGGCAATGCATCCTGAAAGGAATGATTTGCCGGTACCAACCGATCCGTAGAAAAGAAGGTTTTTATGCTCAAAATCAAACTTATCAATGAAGTCACGGCTTATGGTTACAGCACGTTTAAATGCCTCCAATGATTCGCCGGAGTGATATTCATAGGAAAGATTGCTGAAATTATTGTCGTTTAATATGTCGTTTAAATGTGACTGCTCATATAGTAACTCGATAATCTGCTGCTTTAAACAGTGACACTTTGCGTTCTTTATATAGCCTGTATCTTTACAATCCGGACAGTCATAAATGGGATCGAGAAAGTCCTCGGAGAGACCGGCACCTATTAAAAGACTCCTTTTCATGGATTTTAAATCTTCAAGAAGCCTGTGAAGTTCGGATAAAGCGTTTTCATCGCCGGCCATTCTTCTTTTTGCCATATCCATGGAAACCGAAACAGTTGAATCTTCAAGTTCTTTGTAGCCTTCAACGTTTTTGTAAACGTAATCTCTGCGTTCGGAAAGAAGATGCTGATTCTTAAGCCGAGTTACTTCGTATCTGTGTAATATGGTATCTAACTGAGAGCCGGATAACGCCATTTGGAACCTCCTTTATGTTAATGATGTGCAGGCAACAGAAAAGTAACATTAATTGCTTAGAATCTGTCGCTCGATTTCGTCAAAGTTGTAATCTGTATGAATCATCTGGTTGAATTGGTTCTTGGGAGAAACGGGATTTCTAGGTTTCTTATAAGAAGAATCAACAACAGAGATGTCTGCAAGGTGCTTAACCCCTGATTGTCTCCAGGCGGCGAGAATCTTTTCACAGTACTCAAGTCTGTGCGAATCTGTGGCAAGAACTGTTCTTCCGCATGCCTCGGAAATGATATCAAGGTCGAACGCATAGTCACGATACCATTTTGTTACCATGTCGGCTTCCTTTTGGGTCGGAGTACCGGTGCGACCAAGTGCTTTAAGAATTGTATAAACGTTTTTGTCGTAAGCAGTACCGATATAAGACTTGGCCTGCTTTGGAGTTTTAACGCCTGCTTCTGCCCAGGAAATGGCAACTTTTTTAATGTAAGAAAAAGAAGTCTTTCCTCTTTCTACGCAGTACTGAAGAAGATAATCCGTCAGTTCGACAGAGAAAGAAAGGGCATCGTTTATGAAATAAAGAGTTTCAATGTCTTTAAGAGAAAGTTGCTTTTGAAGATATGCTTCCGCGATAAACAGAAGCTGACCTGTTTCTGCATTGTCTTTAAAACTCTTTAACTGATCCTTTGAATAGGAAATGTTGTCATAATCGGGCTTGTCGGATACTGCAGGATTAACTTCGGAAGAAGAAACTCTTTCGGGCTCTGCCGTAACAAGCTTGAGCGGAACAATTGGAGCCAGTTGGCGCTGCTCAGGTGCAGGTGCAGCAACAGGAGACACAAAACGAATTCCGGTAAGAACTTTCTGATCGTTATATTCAAGAGAAATGAGATGATTCTTCTCCCAATATTTTAATGCGCGCATAATGTCTTTCTCGGTATGATTAAAACGATCGGCCATATCCGATACTCCTGTAGGCAAATTGGCACTCATCATGCGTACAAGATAAAGATAGACTTTGATCTGGGCGTCGTTTGCATCGGTCATAAAATCGTCAATAAAACGATTTGAAATAGCCGTGCTACCTGCATAGTCATCTTTATATATTGTCAAAGAATTCATGTAACGATATACTCCCTATCCCCTAAAATTAACAGCAAATTGATTGTAACAAAGAAGAAAATAAAGATAAATGGCGAAAATGCTGAAAAATCTTAGGAAGAGACGTACACCAAGATTTTTGTGGATAATGTGGATAAAGTGGATTTCTTATAAAGAAATCATAAGAAAGCAAGATAAAATAGGCAAAAAGATATCCACAACTTTCTTTTGAAAATTTTTAAAAGAAAGTTGTGGATTTGTGGATAATTATTTTGAAACAAGATTATCTGCGATATTTACTATATCTCCGGCGCCCATAGTTATCAACAGATCATTCGTAGTGCAATTTTCCTTAACAAAATTTTCGATATCGGAAAAGTCCTTTATGTAAGTTACATCTGAGCCGTTGCGTTTCATGAGTTCCAAAAGATTTTGGGTATTGCAACCGTAAATGTCCTTCTCACGTGCAGCATACACATCGGTCAGTATTATTTTGTCTGCGATTGAAAGTGAATCGGCAAAGTCAGAAAGAAATGCCTTTGTGCGTGTGTATGTATGTGGTTGGAAAACAACCCATAGTCTGTTGTGTGGTCTGTTTAAAGCTGCCTTAAGTGTGGCACGAATCTCTGACGGATGGTGGGCATAATCATCGACTATAGTTACACCATTGAATTCTCCGCGTATTTCAAAGCGTCTTTTTGAACCGGCACACTTTGAAAGCGCTGATTTGATGTTTGATGCGGATATTTTCATGCTGCGACAAACTGCTATGGCAGCAAGCGCATTGGATATGTTATGTATTCCTGTTGTATTGAGAGCTACGTCGAATTCTCCCTTTGTTTTTTTGACATGACAGGTAAAACAGGGGTGTCCGTCTTTGTCAAAGCGGATATCCGTTGCGTAGTAGTCAAAAACGGGGCTGAAACCGTATGTTACTATTGGGCAAAGAACATCTTTTGTGATTTCGCGATAATTGTCGATTTCTCCGTTGATAACAAGAAGACCGTCTTCGGGAAGCAGCTTCGCAAAACGGTGAAAGGAGTTGCGAATATCGTTGATATCTTTAAAGAAATCAAGATGATCTTCTTCAACGTTAAGAATAACCGAAATCTTAGGAAAGAAACTTAAAAAGCTATTTGTGTACTCGCAAGCTTCAAATACAAAGAAATCGGGTGAGCCGACTCGCGTATTTGAGTTAATGGACTGAACAACACCGCCAACGGAAATGGTGGGGTCGGTATCGGCCTCGAGAAGAATTTCCGAAATCATTGTAGTGGTAGTAGTCTTTCCGTGAGTACCGCTGATTGCAATGGGAGTATCATAGTTTTTCATAAGTTCGCCAAGAAATTCCGCACGTGTCATGTAGGGCTTTCCTGACGCTTTCATGAAAATATACTCCGGATTGTTTTCTCTTATCGCAGCAGTATAGACAATGAGGTCAACATCTTCCGTGATGTGAGAAACATCCTGACCGTAATATACAGAGGCTCCTTCCGATACCAGTTTTTCTGTAAGAGAACTTTCTTTTGCATCAGAACCCGAAACTTTGAAGCCTTCTGTCAAAAGGATGCTTGCAAGGCCGCTCATTGAGACGCCGCCGATGCCTATAAAATATACATGCATTGGATTGTCAAATGTAATATTCATAAACTTCTCCGATTAAAAAGAAATCTTTTTTTAGATTATACCATTCTATGAAAAAAACTGAAAGAGCAGGCAAAGATTCGTTGCTTTAAAAGCAATAATGCGATAAACTGATTAAAGGAATAGTATCTATATATTAGGAGGGGCGTCAATGATAAAAAAAGAGATGATTGCCATGCTTTTGGCCGGAGGACAGGGAAGCCGTCTTGGTGTTCTTACGGCAAAAATGGCAAAGCCGGCAGTTTCTTTTGGCGGTAAATACAGAATAATAGATTTTCCACTTTCCAACTGTATTAATTCAGGCGTTGATACAGTCGGAGTTCTTACACAATATCAGCCGTTAAGGCTTAATACTCACATCGGAATAGGTATTCCGTGGGATCTTGATCGTAATATCGGAGGTGTAACCGTTCTTCCCCCTTACGAAAAAAGTGCGAACAGTGAATGGTATACCGGTACGGCTAATGCAATTTATCAGAATCTTGATTATATGGAAACATTTAATCCTGATTACGTTCTTATTCTTTCCGGCGATCATATTTATAAGATGGATTATGAGGTGATGCTTGATTACCATAAGGAGCATGGTGCAGAGGTTACGATTGCCGTTATGCCTGTTCCGATTGAAGAGGCTAAGCGTTTTGGCATTATGATTACCGATGAAAACGGTAAGATAACGGATTTTGAGGAGAAGCCCGAAAACCCCAGAAGTAATCTTGCTTCTATGGGTATTTATATTTTCAATTGGAAGACATTGAAGGAAGCTCTTATCAAAAAAGCCGAACAGCCTGCGCTTGATTTTGGTAAGCATGTTATTCCTTACTGCCATGAAAACGGAGCTCCAATGTATGCATATGAGTTTACAGGATATTGGAAAGATGTAGGAACTCTTGAATCATACTGGCAGGCAAATATGGAACTTATCGACTTGGTTCCTGAATTCAATCTTTATGAGGAGTACTGGAAGATTTACACAAAGAGTGAAACCCTTCCGCCTCAGTATCTTTCAAAAGACAGTGTAATCGAAAGAAGCATTGTCGGAGAAGGAAGCGAAATATACGGTAAGGTTTACAACTCTGTTATCGGTCGTGGAGTTATAATCGGTCAGGATGCGGTTATAAGAGACTCCATCATCATGAATGAAGTTGAAATAAAAGCAGGTGCAAGATGTAATAAGACGATTATTGCCGAAGGAACGGTTGTCGGTGAAAATGCAGTATTGGGCGAAGGTGAAGAACGTCCGAATGCAACCGATCCCAAGATTTACAATTCGGGTATCGTTACAATCGGAGAAAAGACTGTCGTTCCTAAAGATGTCAGAATAGGAAAGAACAGTGTTGTACTCGGAATAACTACCGCTGAGGATTACCCCAACGGTGAGCTTGTAAGCGGTTCAACTCTTATAAAGGCAGGTGACGAGGCATGAGAGCAATAGGAATAGTACTTGCCGGTGGTTCCAGCCATCGCATGAAAGAACTTGTAACCAAAAGAGCTGTAGCTGCAATGCCGGTTGCCGGAAGCTACAGAAGCATAGATTTTGTACTCAGTAATATGTCCAACTCTCATATTCAGAAGGTTGGTGTTTTTACTCAGTACAACGCGGGAAGCCTTCAGGAACATCTGAGTTCGTCAAAATGGTGGGACTTCGGACGTAAACAGGGTGGATTATTTGTTTTTACACCTACGGTTACTGCTGAGAACAATTTCTGGTACAGAGGAACTGCCGATGCGATTTATCAGAATCTTTCTTTCTTAAAGAACAGTCATGAACCTTATGTTGTAATTGCTTCTGCGGACTGTATTTATAAGATGGACTACAATAAACTTCTTGAGTACCACATCGACAAGAAGGCTGATATTACCGTTGTATGCAGAGATGCCGATGATTTACGTGAAATAGACAGATTCGGTACGATTAAGATGAATGAGGAATTCCGAATTGAGGAATTTGAGGAAAAACCCATTGTGGCAAAAACTTCCACAATTTCCTGCGGAATTTATGTAGTCAGAAGACGTGCCCTTATTGAAATGATTGAAAAGTGCGCGTCGGAAGACAGATATGATTTTGTAAGAGATGTTCTTATTCGTCTCAAAGATATAAAGAAAATCTACGGATATAAGATAAACGATTACTGGAGAAATATTGCAAGTATTGATGATTATTTCAACACAAATATGGATTTCTTAAAACCGGAAATCCGCAACTATTTCTTTAGACAGTATCCCGATATATATTCAAAGGTTGATGATCTTCCGCCTGCAAAATACAACGTTGGCGCACAGGTTAAAAACAGTTTGATTTCAAGCGGTACAATAGTAAACGGAACCGTTGAGGATTCGGTTATATTTAAAGAAACTTATATCGGTAATAATTGCGTGATTAAGAATTCGATAATACTTAATGATGTTTATATAGGAGATAACTCTTATATCGAAAACTGTATTGTTGAAAGTCATGCGACAATAAGAACCGATTCTTACCATAAGGGTGAGAACGGAATAAAAGTTGTTGTCGAAGAAAATGACAGATATCTTTTTAAAGAACATTAACATTTTGGAAGAGGGGCGCGTTGCACCCCTCTTCTTTGGGAATAAACGAAAGGGTAATTCCGATTTGTTTAACAGGGATTATGTAGAATATTATGATAATAATCGCAGGACTTGGTAATCCGGGAAAAGAATATGTAAATACAAGACATAACGCAGGTTTTATGGCAATTGATGAACTTGCGAGACGACACGGCATTGACGTTTCCGAAAAGAAGCATAAGGCGCTTATGGGAAAAGGCTCAATCAATGGTCATAAAGTTATTCTTGCAAAACCGCAGACATATATGAATAACAGCGGCGAGAGCCTTCGAGAGCTTTTTGACTACTATAAACCCGACGCAGAGACGGAGATTATTGTCATATATGATGATATTACGCTTGATGTAGGCGGCATAAGGGTTAGGAAGAAAGGTTCTGCCGGGGGACACAACGGAATGAAGAGCATTATCGCCCACCTTGGAACGGAAAACTTTCAAAGGGTAAGAGTCGGAATCGGAGAAAAGCCTGCAAGAATGGATTTGGCAGACTGGGTACTTGGCCATTTTCACAAAGAAGATACCATCGCACTGAATGAGGCGTTAAAAGAGACCGGTAATGCGGTTGAGATGCTTCTTGAGGGCGACGTTGATAACGCTATGAACAGATATAACAAAAAGGTTGCAAGGTAAAAGAATGAACGCGATAACAGGACCTCTTAATGACCTGGCAGGAGTTACAGAGGCAAAAGCAGTGCTTGCACGTGGGGAAAATGTTTCGGTTTCGGGATGCGTTGACTCTCAGAAATGGAATATGGCATGTGCACTTTCGGAAGGTTTTCCCCATAAAGTGATAGTTACATACAGTGATATTCGGGTAAAAGAAATATATGAAGATTATAGAATGTACGATAAAAACGTTCGTATGTACCCTGCAAAGGATGCAATCTTCTACCAGGCGGATGTTCACGGAAATAAAATAACGCGCGAGAGAATGGGGTGTCTTAAACGAATTCTCTCCGGTTTACCATGCACTTTTATAACAACCTTCGGAGGGCTAATGAATGCAGGTGCCGGCCTTGAAACATTAAAGTCGAACCTGATAAAAATCTCGTTAAATTCCGAGATATCTGAAAAAAAGCTTATCAAAGGACTTCTTACACTCGGATACGAGAAAGTGTATCAGGTTGAAACGGGCGGTCAGTTTTCTGTCAGAGGCGGTATTATTGATATTTATGATTTCACGGAAGAAAATCCTTACAGAATCGAGTTGTGGGGTGACGAAGTAACTTCCGTGAGAAGCTTTGATGTGCAAAGCCAACGTTCGATAGAAAGGCTTGAAAGTATAACCGTATATCCTGCGACCGAACTTCCTATTTCCGAGGATGATCTTCTTGAAGGGCTTAACTTTATAGAAGAAGACACAAAGAAAAGCGTTCGTGTTTTCAGGGAAAAAGGGAAGCCTGAAGAGGCACATCGTCTGGAGGTTATGCTTAACGAGGTTAGGGAACAGATAACGGAACTTCCGTGGACGTTTAATGCGGACAGTTATATCCGATATTTCTTTGATGAACCATTATCTTTGTGCGACTATCTTCCGGGAGCTCTGTTCGTACTTGATGAACCTTCAAGAATAACAGAGCATGCCGAGGCTGTTGAACTTGAATTTAAAGAAAGCATGAAGGCTCGTCTTGAGAAGGGTTATATACTTCCCGGGCAGGCTGATATTCTTTTGGAAAAAGATGTTATAACAGGAAAACTTGGTAAAGCCGGTGTTCTTTTGATAAGTACGATGCCGGTCAAGAACTATGATATTAAAACCGGTTTTCATTTTTCTGTTGCAGCAAGAAGTATTCCTTCTTATAACAACAGTTTCAATGAACTAGTAAGAGATTTGAATTCTTTTAGAAAAAGAAACAGTCGTGTACTTATTTTGTCGGGTTCAAGGACAAGGGCGCAACGACTGGCAAAAGACCTTACGGATGCCGGCGTGACAGCATTCTTCTCCGAAGACAGAAACCATAAACTTCTGGGCGGAGAAGTAATGACAATGTTTGGCAGAGTGATGAAAGGATTTGATTATCCCGACATCAATTTTGTTGTTATTTCGGAAAGCGACATTTTTGGTAATACCGGTAAAAAGAAAAAGAAGAAACGCTATGAGTCCGAAGGAAACCGGGTTAGGGACTTTAATGATCTTTCGGTAGGCGATTATGTTGTTCATGAAAGCTTTGGTATAGGCATATACAGAGGAATAGAAAAAGTCGAAGTAGACAAGGTCTCCAAGGACTATATGAGAATAGAGTACAAAGATGGCGGGGTGTTGTATGTTCCGGCCACATCTTTGGATGCAATCATGAAATATGCTTCCGCGGATGCAAAGAAGCCTAAAATAAACAAACTTGGAACCCAGGAGTGGACTAAGACTACTTCGAAGGTTAAAGCGGCAGTAAACGAAGTGGCTGAAGAACTCGTTACTTTGTATGCTGCAAGAAGAGACCGGGCAGGTTATGTTTTTTCAAAGGATACTGTATGGCAACAGGAATTTGAGGAACTTTTTCCATATGAAGAAACACAGGACCAGCTTGATGCGATAGCTGCCACCAAAAAGGATATGGAAAGTCCTAAGATAATGGACAGACTGATATGTGGCGACGTCGGATTCGGAAAGACCGAGATAGCAATCAGAGCAGCTTTCAAAGCCGTACAGGAAGGAAAGCAGGTCGTTTTTCTTGTGCCGACTACAATTCTTGCGGAGCAGCATTATAATACTTTCACTGAAAGAATGAAGGATTTTCCGGTAAGGGTTGATCTATTAAGTCGCTTTGTAAGTGTCAAGGCACAAAAAAAGACACTGGAAGACTTGAAGAGCGGTATTGTTGATATACTTATCGGTACTCACAGGATTCTTTCTTCCGACATAGTGTTTAAGGATCTTGGACTGCTGATTATAGATGAGGAACAGCGTTTTGGCGTTACTCATAAGGAAAAAATAAAACACATCAAAGAGGATGTTGACGTGCTCACGCTTACGGCGACCCCCATTCCGAGAACGCTTCACATGAGTCTGGTCGGGATAAGGGACATGAGCCTTCTTGAAGAAGCGCCAAATGACAGACTGCCAATTCAGACGTATGTAATGGAATACAACGAGGAAATGGTCAGAGAGGCTGTTTCGAGAGAACTTGCAAGGGACGGTCAGGTCTATTACGTATATAACAGAGTAAACAATATTGCTGATATTGCGTCGCGTATTCAGGCGCTTGTTCCGGAAGCAAACGTTGCCTTTGCTCACGGACAGATGAAGGAAAGTGAACTTGAACGCATCATGTATGACTTTATAAAAGGAGACATCGATGTTCTTGTTTCAACCACTATTATTGAAACGGGAATAGATATTCCCAACGTTAACACTATTATAATTCATGATTCCGACAAACTTGGACTTTCGCAGCTGTATCAGTTAAGAGGACGTGTCGGGCGCTCAAACAGAACTGCCTATGCCTTTCTTATGTATAAAAGAGACAAAATACTGGAGGAGGTTGCTGAGAAACGTCTTCAGACAATCCGGGAATACACCGATCTTGGAAGCGGATATAAAATTGCGATGCGAGATTTGGAAATTCGCGGAGCCGGCAACATACTCGGAATGAGTCAACACGGACATATGGCTGCGGTGGGATACGATTTGTATTGCAAAATGCTTAATCAGGCCGTACTTGCTAAGAAGGGCATGCCGACGGAGGAGGACTTCCTTACAACCATCGATCTTGATGTGGATGCATTCATTCCTTCGGAATATATACTGAACGAAGTGCAAAAACTTGATACATATAAAAGAATCGCCGCGATTGATAATGCGGACGAGCTTAACGATATGAGGGATGAACTCGTTGACAGATTCGGAAAGGTTCCGAAAGCTTGCGAGCACCTTTTGAAAATATCGGAGCTTAGGTCTATGGCTCACAGGCTTGGAATAACTGAGGTAAGAGGAAGAAACGGGGAAATAACGTTTACGTTTAAACCTGATGCAAAGATAAAGACGGAAAGAATCGGAGATTTGCTTTTGAAGCATTTAAAAAATCTTTCGCTTTATACAAAGACTATGCCTCCGGTATTTACATATTCATACAGACCCTACGGGGAAGTCGGGAAGGATGAAGTGATACTGCTTGAAAATGCGGGAAACGTAATAAAGGATATGTCAGAGCTGCTTCTTTAAGCCTTTGCGGACGGATTGCTTTTGTATAAAACAAGAAGCATTTTTTGGCAAAGATAAGAGCGAAAACAGTTGCCGTTAAATGAGATTCTTGGTAGAATTATGATAAGTGTATTTTAGGGAGATTTTGATGAAACGGGATGAACTTAGAGAGATAGTTAAACAGGTTGCGCTTATCAGCCAGTTTGGTCTTTCGATTATGGTTCCGATTCTTATCTGCCTGGGCCTGTGCTGGTTTTTGACCGTAAACAAAGGTGTCGGAATGTGGATTTTTATTCCCGGATTTATTTTTGGGTTCGGAGCATCCTTTATGACGGTTTACAAGTTTTATCTTGCTGAAAGCAGTAAAGGGAAAAAAGAAGAAAAAAAGACCGTGTCTTTTAACAGGCACGAGTAGACGGAGCTATATACAGATTATGAGTAAACTTCAACCTGCCGTTAAAAAAGAAACAATGAACGTATTTCTTTATACGGCAATTGGAACAATTCTTTCTCTGGCCGCTTTCTTTGGCCTCAATAAGCTTTTCCCGGAGGATATTCCTTTTGATTATACGGTAGTTCTTGCAGCAGCAGGAGGACTTACGGTTGCGGTATTGAACTTCTTTCTGATGGCGCTTACGGTTACTAAAATTGCGTCCGAAGAAGATGAAGAAAATGCAAGAAAATTTATGAAATACAGCTATTCAAGACGAATAGCAATGCAACTTGTGTGGATAATCATCGCACTCGCTGTACCCGTTTTTTATTGGGTAACGGGGATTCTTCCCCTTTTATTTCCGAGTGCCGGTATCAAAATAAAAGGTATAATTCAACAAAGAAAATATAACAGACAGGAGGTGGAGCAATAGCAAGATGGAAGATCTTTCAATCGTAGGCCCCAAAGTCTACTGGACGCTTCCGTTTGATGTTCCTGTGCTCGGAAAATTTCAAATAACCGAGACGCTGGTTGTCAGCTGGATTGTTATGGCGGTTATTACACTTTTGTGTATATGGCTGACTCATAATCTGAAAGTTGAGAATATTTCAAAGCGACAGGCATTTGCGGAAATGCTGGTAGAAACTGCCGATAAGTTTGTTATCGGTAATATGGGCGAAAAATTTGCTTACTTTGTTCCGTTTGTAGCGGCATTGTTTGCAACAAGCGTGGTGTCTAACCTGATTGGACTGTTAGGCTTTAGAAGCCCGACGGCCGACCTTAACACCGAAGCTGCATGGGCGATAGTGGTATTTTTCATCATTACTCAGCAGAAGATTAAGGCGAGCGGTTTCGGAGGATATCTAAAGGGCTTTACCCAGCCGATTCCGGTTATGACTCCGTTCAACGTATTGTCAGAACTTGCAACTCCCATCAGTATGGCATGCCGTCATTTTGGTAACATACTTTCGGGTCTCGTAATTAATGCATTGATTTATGCATCACTTGCGCTCGCAAGTTCAAAGCTTTTGGGACTTATCCCGGGAGCTGTGGGATTGGTATTATCCAAGATCCCGATTTTGGATGTTGGTATTCCGGCGGTATTATCGGTCTATTTTGACTGGTTCTCCGGAGTAATGCAGGCATATATTTTCTGTATGCTTACAACAATGTACATTGCAAATGCCGCAGAAGGCTAAAAAATATTTTTTGTTTTTCTTAAGGAGGAAAAATTTATGGATTTACTTGCTAAAGGTATTGCTCTTGCAGGATGTGCAATTGGTGCCGGTCTTGCACTTATCGCAGGTATCGGACCTGGTATTGGTGAAGGTAACGCAGTTGCTAAGGCTTTGGAAGCTATCGGACGTCAGCCCGAATGTAAAGGTTCTGTAACATCAACAATGTTACTTGGTTGTGCCGTTGCAGAGACAACAGGTATTTACGGTTTCGTTACCGGTCTGCTTCTTATCTTCGTTGCACCCGGAACATTCATGAAGCTTTTAGGTTAATCATATTCTTGTAAATACAGGAGGTTTAAGGCTTGAAAGAAACACAGGATCTTGTAACTATAGTTCCGTGGACCTTAATAGCGCAGCTTTGTAACCTTTTTCTTCAGATGTTTCTTATTAAGAAGTTTCTTTTTAAACCCATAAGAGAGGTTTTGGAGAAACGTAAAGCTAAAGCAGATGCTGAAATAACAGATGCAACAAAAGCAAAAGAAGAGGCAGAAGCTATGAAGGCTGAGTATGAGCAGAATATGAAGGAAGCTCGTGAAAAAGCAACCGACATTCTTGCTACAGCTCAGAAGTCAGCGACTCTTCAGAGTGAAGAAATCCTCAAAGAAGCAAATGCACAGGCAGTTGCCATTAAAGCAAAGGCTGAGAAGGATATAGCTTTGGAGAAGCGTAAAGCAGTTAATGAGATTAAGGATGAAATCGGTGACATGGCTATGGAAATTGCCGGCAAGGTAATTGAACGCGAATTGAGCGCAAAGGACCATGAGAAACTGATAGACGAATTTATTAATAAAGTAGGAGAAGAGTCATGACAGAGTACGCCAGAGTGTATGGTGGCAGCCTGTATGACTTAGCTTCCGAAGAAAAGCTTACAGACGCCATATTAGAACAGATGCAGGAAATAAGAGCTATTTTCCGTGAAAATCCCGAGTATCTTGATCTTTTGTCGGAGCCCGCGGTTAAAAAGGAAGAGCGTACCGATCTGATAGAAAAGGCATTTGGCGCCGAGGCAGAACGGTATTTGGTTAATTTCCTTAAAATTCTTTGTGAAAAGAATCTGTTACGCGAGTATGAAGGCTGTACGGAGGAGTTTACAAAGAGATACAATGCGGATCACGGCATTGCGGAAGCTGTCGTTACAAGCGCAGTTGCACTTACCGATGATCAGAAGAAAGCATTGAAAGAGAAACTTGAAAAGGTGAGCGGAAAAACCGTTTCACTTGTAACCAAAGTAAACCCTGACGTTATGGCAGGACTCAAAGTAGAACTTGAAGGAGTGGAGTTGGACGGAACCGTTAACGGTCGTCTTAATGACATTTCCAAGAAACTCAGTGAGACTATTTTATAAGGATGGAATGGAAATATGCAATTAAAACCTGAAGAGATATCCAAGGTCATCCGTAGCCAGATTAAATATTACGAAAACACAATCAAGCAGAATGAGACAGGTACCATTCTTAACGTAGGTGACGGTATTGCAAGAGCAAGCGGCCTCGTTAACTGTATGGCAGGTGAGCTTCTTGAATTTGAAGACGGAAGCTTCGGTATGGCTCAGAACCTTGAAGAAAACAGTGTATCAATCGTATTATTCGGTTCCGACGAGAACATTGGTGAAGGACAGACCGTTAAGCGTACCGGTAAGGTTGTTCCCGTACCGGTAGGAGAAGCGATGATCGGACGTGTCGTTAATGCGCTCGGTCAGCCTATTGATGGTGCAGGCCCCATCGTTACGGATGAATTCCGTGCAATCGAGAGCAATGCTCCCGGTATTTGTGAAAGACAGTCAGTATTTGAACCTTTACAGACAGGTATCAAAGCTATCGACTCCATGATTCCTATCGGACGTGGACAGCGTGAGCTTATCATTGGTGACCGTCAGACAGGTAAGACAACAATCGCTACAGATACAATCATCAACCAGAAGGGTAAAGATGTTATCTGTATTTACGTTGCTATCGGGCAGAAGCGTTCGACAGTAACCAACTTAGTAGAAAATCTTCAGAAGAACGGCGCAATGGATTATACAATCGTTGTTGCAGCTACAGCTTCCGAAGCAAGCCCTCTTCAGTACATCGCTCCTTACTCAGGATGTGCAATGGGTGAATATTTCATGAACAAAGGAAAGCACGTACTGGTTATATATGATGACCTTTCAAAGCACGCTGTTGCTTATCGTGCACTTTCACTTCTTATCCGCCGTCCTCCGGGACGTGAAGCTTACCCCGGCGACGTATTCTACCTCCACTCAAGACTTTTGGAGCGTGCTGCGAAGCTTGATGAAGCTCACGGAAGCGGATCATTAACAGCATTACCTATTATTGAAACACAGGCAGGTGACGTATCTGCTTACATTCCTACTAACGTTATTTCAATCACAGACGGTCAGATATTCCTTGAGACGGAACTTTTCCACTCAGGTGTTATGCCTGCCGTTAACCCCGGTATTTCAGTATCGAGAGTAGGTGGTAACGCTCAGATTAAGGCAATGAAGAAGGTAGCAGGTACCTTGAAGCTTATTTATTCTCAGTACAGAGAACTGCAGAGCTTCGCACAGTTTGGTTCGGATCTTGATGCAGATACAAAGGCACGTCTTGAACAGGGTGCACGTATTGTTGAAGTATTAAAACAGAATCAGAACTCACCTATTCCTGTTGAAAAGCAGGTTGCTATTATTTATGCAGTTACCAAGAATGTTCTTGGAAAAGTTGCTGTATCGGATGTTAAAGCTTATGAATCAGGACTTTACACATTCCTTGATACCGATGAAGACGGACTTGCATTTATGAATGCGGTTAGAGAAACCGGTAAGCTTGAAGCAGATACGGAAGAACATCTTAAGAAAGCTCTTGAAACATATACAGAAAACTTCGTTAGCACACATACTAACGAATAAAGGAGGAAGTTAATGGCTGCAAACATGAAAGCGGTAAAGCTGCGAATTAAAAGTGTCCAGAACACAATGCAGATTACCAAAGCTATGGAACTTGTAGCATCCTCCAAACTGCGTAGAGCAAAGGAACGATCCGAAACATGCCGTCCTTACTTTAAAGAGTTATATTCAACACTTCAGAAGATAGCCTATGGCAATACCGATTTTTCATCGGTATATGCAAAGGACTCATCGAATGAAACTGTATGTTACGTTGTAATTGCCGGAGACAGAGGTCTTGCTGGCGGATACAATTCCAACCTCTTTAAATGTCTTGAGGCGGATGCGAAAGGGAAAAATGTAAAGGTGCTTCCTATCGGAAAGAAAGCGGTTGAATATTTTAAGCGTCGTAAAGTTGACATATTAACCGAAAACTTTTATGAAATAGCACCTATTGACGTTGCCGACTGCTTTGCAATCAGCAACTTACTCTGCAAAGAATTTCGAGCAGGCGGTTTTGGTACAGTTAAGCTTGTATATACAGAATTTGTATCAATGCTGTCTCAGGTTCCTCATGCGGTAAGTGTACTTCCGCTGTCAACTATAATGGAAGAAGAACCGACTGAGCCTGTAAAGAATCTGATTCTTTATGAGCCCGATTCTACAGAGGTATTTGATGCAATTGTTCCCGAGTATGTTGCCGGCGTGATTTACGGAGCTGTTTGCGATTCACTTGCCAGTGAACAGGCAGCAAGACGTACAGCCATGGAATCGGCCACATCCAATGCTGAAGAAATGATCGGTACTCTGAATCTTCATTACAACAGAGCCCGTCAGGCCAGCATTACGCAGGAAATCACAGAAATTATCGGAGGTGCTGAAGGCGTATAGCGCTTAGCACGTATACTATAAAAAAGGAGAATCGTAAATGAGCGAGAAACACATTGGCGAGGTAGTACAGATTACCGGTCCTGTTCTTGATATCAGATTTGGACATGACGAGTTGCCTGCACTTTTAAACGCCATTGAAATCGATAACAACGGCACGAAGATTACAGCCGAAGTTGCTCAGCAGGTTGGTGACAATACAGTTCGTTGTATCGCCATGAACTCTACAGACGGTCTTGTACGTGGTACAAAGGCTGTTGATACAGGTTCACCCATCAGGGTTCCTGTTGGTGAGGAGTGCTTAGGCCGAGTATTTAACCTTCTTGGTGACCCTGTTGATAATCTTCCCGCGCCCGAGGCAAAGGAAAAATGGTCGATTCATCGTCCCGCACCCGCTTATGAAGAGCAGGCTACATCAACCGAAATTCTTGAAACAGGTATTAAGGTTGTTGACCTTATCTGTCCTTACGCAAAGGGTGGTAAGGTTGGTTTGTTCGGTGGTGCCGGAGTTGGTAAGACCGTACTTATTCAGGAACTTATTCATAACGTAGCAACCGAGCATGGTGGATATTCGGTATTTACCGGTGTTGGTGAGCGTACACGTGAAGGAAATGATATGTATAACGAAATGAAGGAGTCGGGAGTTATTGACAAGACTGCTTTGGTATACGGTCAGATGAACGAGCCCCCCGGAGCACGTATGAGAGTTGGTCTTCCCGGACTTACAATGGCTGAATACTTCAGACATGTTAAGAACCTGGACGTGCTTTTATTCGTTGATAATATTTTCCGTTTTACACAGGCAGGTTCCGAAGTATCTACACTTCTTGGACGTATGCCTTCAGCCGTAGGTTATCAGCCTACACTTGCTACAGACATGGGTACACTTCAAGAGCGTATTACTTCAACACGTAAGGGTTCAATCACATCGATTCAGGCTGTATATGTTCCTGCCGCTGACTTAACAGACCCTGCACCTGCTACAACATTTACTCACCTTGATGCAACAACCGTTCTTTCGCGTGATATTGCATCAATGGGTATTTATCCCGCAGTTGATCCTCTTGATTCAACATCACGAGTTCTTACTCCCGAAATCGTTGGAGCTGAGCACTATGAAGTTGCAAGAGGAGTTCAGAAAGTACTTCAGAGATACAAAGAACTTCAGGATATTATCGCCATCATGGGTATGGATGAACTTTCCGAAGAAGATAAGTTAAGCGTTAACCGTGCACGTAAGGTTCAGAGATTCTTGTCACAGAGTTTCTCGGTTGCTGAGCAGTTTACCGGTTTGGAAGGTAAGTATGTTCCTCTTAAAGAGACACTTCGCGGCTTCAGAATGATTCTTGAAGGCGAATGCGATCAGATTCCCGAGAGCTGCTTCCTTATGGCCGGAACTATCGACGATGTATTCGAAAAAGCAAAGAATATGTAAAGGAGGCTGTCTATGACGACATTTCCGTTACGAATCGGTACACCGGACGGCCTTCAGTTTGAAGGCAATGTAGAGCGTATTATGTGTCGAAGCATTACCGGAGATCTTGCAATTCTTGCAGGACATGCAAATTACTGCACAGCTTTAGGTATGGGTGAAGCATATGTGATTATGGAGGATGGCACAAAGAGATGTGCTGCCTGCATAGGAGGGATGCTTTCCATGATGGATGGTGAATGTCACTTGCTTGCAACTACATGGGAGTGGGCAGACGACATTGACAAAGAAAGAGCTGAACTTGCAAAGAAAAAGGCAGAAGAAACTCTTGCACGTACAGATTTATCTGAAAAAGAGTTTAAACTTGCTGAAGCTAAACTTCACAGAGCACTTGTACGTATCGGCGTAAAAGGCTGAGTAAAATAATTAAGAGCCATCCTTGTGGATGGCTCTTTTTGTTATACAATAAAACGAAGATAAAAACTGTAATATTTTATTTTTCTTTGAGAAGGTCTCTGATTTCTGTTAAGAGTTCTTCAGTTGTAGGACCCTTAGGAGCTTCAGGAGCAGCTTCTTCCTGCTTCTTAAGCTTTGATGTAAGCTTAGTCATTGCCTTTGTCATAAGGAATATACAGAAAGCAATGATTAAAAAGTCAATAATGTTTTGAATAAAACTTCCGTATTTGAGTGTGGCAGCTTCCTTAACCAACTCACCGGCTTCATATACGGCAGGACTTAATACAATAACTTTTGAATTAAAATCAACTCCGCCTGTTGCAAGACCTAAAAGAGGCATAAGGATATCGTTAACAAGTGAAGTAACGATTTTGCCAAATGCAGAACCGATGATTACACCGACTGCCATGTCCATTACATTGCCTTTTGCAATGAATGTCTTAAAATCCGAAAACATTTTTTTCATAAAAAATCTCCCTTTAAAAATTCTCCCATAACCAAATTTATTATATAATCTTTTAATATATCGGGCAACAAAGAGAAGAATATTACCAACATTGTAAAGATTGTTTACAAAATGTAGTTTTAGAAGTTAATATAATCTTTTAAAAAGAAAGGAATGAAATCTGTTCATATGGTTTGTATATGAATCGATTATTACATATAACAGATAAAATCGTTTGGAGGAAAGAATGAAGGTTTGTGTCAATTGCGGAGGTTCTTTTGACGAGAAAGAAACCAAATGTCCTTATTGCGGTTCTCTTAATGTAGAAGCTGCGGAAAAAGAATATATGGGCAAGCTTGAAACAGTCAGAAAGAATCTTGATGTTGTGGATGACGAAGCAAAGGAACAGTATAAGTCAGAACTTAATCTGTTTTTTAAAGCTTTTCTTTCGGCAATAGTCGTAGTTGGAATAATCGCGCTGATAGTATTAACGTCAATGCGGACAACGAAAACTACAGGAAATGTTTCGGCCGGAAGAGTAGCGGTTGATAAAAAAATAGATTCGATAGTTGCACTTCATGAGGCAACTGTTAAATGGAACAGTATGTTTGATGAAGGCAAGTATGACGAAATGTGTGCTCAGGTTCAGGAAGAGTATTCAAAATATTCGAGTGAGATATATAACTGGGAACACTACTATTTTTATAATGCTTACAAGGCACTCATGAGTGCCGAAGAGTCGGTTGAAGTTATTGCAGGTGAAGATTACTCAGGTACATATTACATTACAAATGCTCTTCAGAATGTTTATGTTGCTTATTACAATACTAAGCATTCTTCATATCATGAATACTATTCCGAGACAGAAGCAAACGTATTAAATGACAGGTTAGATATTGTTGTGGAAGAAGTATGTGAGCTTCTTGATTTAAGTGACTCGGAATTTGAAGCTTTAAGAATCAGAGCCGGTGCTGACACTTATCCTTCAAGGGCGGTTGTTGATGATTTTGTTAAAGAAAGGTGGGGTGAATAATGAAATGTAAACATTGTGGTTCCAATCTTACAATTGATACACCCTTTTGCCCTTTTTGCGGACGTGAAAACCAGCTGGCAAAAAAACATCGTGAAGATATGAGCCGTTACAGCGAGGACTATAAGGCTACAAAGAAAGAAGTCCTTCGAAATGCGGCAAAATTCAATGTTAAGACTATCAGGATTACTGCTATCGCGGTAACAATCGCAGCAATTGCCTTTCTATTTATAATACTTGCTTTTAACGAGGAGCTTGGTTACCGCTATTATTATTCGAACAGCAGAACAAGGAGTGCCGAATATGCTCCCGAGATGGTTGAACTTGTTAAGGCGGATGAGTATATGGAACTTAACCGTTTCATGGATAAAAAGAGGCTCAATTTTTATTCAACCGAATATAAGGAATACAGCAATACAGAATATCTTTCAGCTTCCTTTAACAGACTTTTCGGTTATCTGATGGTCATCAACACAAAGAATAGGGATATATCCTCATACATGGGAAACAACATCAGTAATGAGGTAAAAACAATCATAAAGTATTCTACACAGATTTCGGATAATGAAGAGGTTAATCGGTTTTATGCAGATATTTTAAGAGACACGAAGCTTTTGCTTGGCACTTATCTTGGCCTTTCTGATGAAGATTTGGCTGATTTGGAGAAAATGACTGACGGAAAGCTTACACTGACTGTTGAGGAGGCGTATTATGCGAAAATCGGAGAATAAAAAAAGAAAAAGCAGATATAAGCTTCCGGTATTTTTAGGTATCATCTGGGCGATTATGCTCATTGTTTATTGCGTAAGCGTTTACAAAATCTTTCATTATGATAGAGTTCCGTATTACTCGAATCCTGAATATCTGATGGGAGATGTTACATTAAAGCAATACGGAAACATTTATCAGAGAGTGGACGATATGTTGTCTTCGAATCTCACGGCAGAGGAGTTCCCCGAGTATACCGAGCTTGTAGCCATTCATGACTACATTGAGGCTGCTGGTCTTTACAGAATTTACAGTGAGAACGGGCTTGATGAGCTTGCGGATAGAAATAAGGAGCGAATGGAAAGTGCTAAGGCCGGATTTGGAAAGCTATCTTTTGCAATAGAAGAGATTGACGAGGCCATAGGCTTGACAGAATAAAGAAAAAGAAACTATAATCACAAATAACAACGTTGACGAAGACAGTAACAGGCTATTGAAAGTCAAAGAGAGTCGGGGACGGTGGGATCCCGATACGAGTAAAGGCATGTGAAAATCACTTCTGAGTTTCAAGGCTGAATTTAGTAAGTCGCGACGGATTCCCACCGTTACAGGGGAGGCGTATGAACCGAAAGGGAGTACTCTTAAAAAGGTGGTTAACAAGACAAAGCGGACTTGTCCTTTTTAGGGCGAGTCCTTTTCTTTTTTAATGATACAGGAGGAAAATAATGTACAAGCAGGTATCAACAAACATGAACTTTGTGGATCGTGAAAAAGAAACACTTGAGTTCTGGAAAGAAAATCAGATTTTTGAAAAAAGTATGGAAAACCGTAAGGAAGGCCCTACATACACATTCTATGACGGACCTCCCACAGCAAACGGAAAGCCTCACATCGGGCACGTTCTCACACGTGTTATTAAGGATATGATTCCCAGATACCGTACTATGAAAGGATACATGGTACCCAGAAAAGCAGGCTGGGATACTCACGGACTTCCGGTAGAACTTGAGGTTGAAAAACTTCTTGGAATAGACGGAAAAGAACAGATTGAAAATTACGGACTTGATCCTTTCATCACAAAATGTAAGGAATCGGTTTGGAAGTACAAGGGTATGTGGGAAGATTTCTCGGGAACAGTTGGTTTCTGGGCAGATATGAACGAGCCTTACGTTGCTTATCATGACGACTATATCGAGTCTGAGTGGTGGGCTTTAAAGGAAATCTGGGACAAGAAGCTCCTTTACAAAGGCTTTAAGATTGTGCCTTACTGCCCTCGTTGCGGAACTCCTCTTTCTTCTCACGAAGTAGCACAGGGGTATAAGACGTTAAAAGAACGTACAGCCGTTGTACGTTTCAAAATTGTTGGTGAAGATGCATATTTCCTTGCATGGACAACTACACCCTGGACACTTGCATCGAATATTGCTCTTTGCGTAAATCCTGATGAGGAATATGCACGTGTTAAGGCTGCAGACGGATATACATATATTATGGCTTCTGCGCTTCTTGACAACGTTCTTGGTGTAATCGAACGTCCTGAAGGAACACCTGCGTATGAAGTAATTGAGACATATAAAGGTACAGATCTTGAGTATAAAGAATATGAGCCTTTATATCAGTGCGCAAAGGATAGCGTAGACAAGCAGCACAAGAAAGCATTCTTTGTATACTGCGATGATTATGTAACAATGTCAGACGGTACAGGTATCGTTCACATTGCTCCTGCATTCGGTGAAGACGATGCAAGAGTAGGACGTAAATATGATGCTCCGTTTGTACAGATGGTTGATGAGCACGGTATCATGAAGGAGGAAACTCCTTTTGCAGGCATGCGTTGTAAGCCTACCCAGAAAGAAATCGAAGCAGGTGCAATCAACTGTGACCCCGAAGTATTAAAGGAACTTGATTCAAGAAAGATTCTTTTCTCCGCACCCAAGGTTGAACATGATTACCCTCACTGCTGGAGATGTTCTACTCCTCTTTTGTACTTTGCAAGAGAATCGTGGTTCATCAAGATGACTGCAGTCAGAGATGACCTTGTAAGAAATAATAAGTCAGTTAACTGGATTCCTCCTACAATCGGTGAAGGACGTTTTGGCAACTGGCTTGAGAATATACAGGACTGGGGTATTTCCCGTAATCGTTACTGGGGAACTCCTCTTAACATCTGGGAATGTGCCGGCTGCGGACATCAGGAAGCAATCGGATCACGTGAACAGCTTGAGAAGATGTCCGGAAATCCTGCAGCTAAGACGGTAGAACTTCACAGACCTTACATTGACGAAATAACATGCACCTGTCCCGAATGCGGAAAGCAGATGAAGAGAGTTCCCGAAGTAATAGACTGCTGGTTTGACTCAGGAGCAATGCCTTTTGCACAGCACCACTATCCTTTTCAAAACAAGGAATTATTCGAAAAGCAGTTCCCTGCTCAGTTCATTTCCGAAGCTGTAGACCAGACAAGAGGATGGTTCTACTCGCTTATGGCAGAAAGCACACTGTTATTTAACAAGTCCCCTTACGAGAATGTTATAGTTCTTGGACTTGTTCTTGACGAAAACGGTGAGAAGATGAGTAAGTCAAAAGGAAATGCGGTAGATCCTTTTGAAGCACTCGGAAAGTACGGCGCAGATGCAATAAGATGGTATTTCTATACAAACTCTGCACCCTGGCTTCCCAACAGATTCTCAGGTGTGACTGTTGTTGAAGGACAGCGCCAGTTCATGGGTACATTGTGGAATACATATGCTTTCTTTGTACTTTATGCTAACATCGATAATTTCGATGCTACAAAATACACACTTGATTATGACAAACTTCCAGTAATGGATAAGTGGCTTCTTTCAAAGCTCAATACAATGGTAAAGGATGTTGATACAAACCTTGAAAACTATCGTATTCCAGAAGCCGGACGTGCACTTGATGACTTTGTGGATGAGATGAGTAACTGGTATGTAAGAAGATCACGTGAAAGATTCTGGGCAAAGGGAATGGAGCAGGATAAGATTAATGCTTACATGACTCTTTACACAGCACTTGTTACCGTTGCAAAGGCAGCAGCTCCCATGATTCCTTTCATGGCAGATGATATTTACAGAAATCTTGTATGCTCAATCAATGATAAAGAGCCTATAAGCGTTCACCTTTGTGATTTCCCTGTTTGTGACGAGAAGCACGTTGATAAAGAACTTGAAAAGAACATGGAAGCAGTACTTAAGACTGTTGTTATGGGTCGTGCTGCAAGAAACGCTTCCAATATCAAGAACCGTCAGCCTATTTCAAAGATGTACGTTAAGGCACCTTATGAACTTGATGAATTCTTTAAGGAAATCATTGAGGACGAACTTAATGTTAAGGCTGTTGAATTTACGGATGACGTTCGCGAATTCACTTCATATACTTTCAAACCACAGCTTAGAACGGTAGGTCCTAAGTATGGTAAGCAGCTTGGCGGTATCCAGAAGTATCTTGCTTCCGTTGACGGAAACAGTGCAATGGATACTCTTAAAGCAGAAGGTGCTATCAAGTTTGATGTAAACGGAACAGAGGTTGCACTTGCGGAGGAAGATCTTCTTATAAGTGTTGCCCAGAAGGACGGATACGTTACTGAGGCAGACAATGTTGTTACAGTAGTTCTTGATACAAATCTTTCAGAGGAGCTTATTGAAGAAGGTTTCGTGGCTGAAGTTGTATCAAAGATTCAGACAATGCGTAAAGAGTCCGGTTTTGAGGTTATGGACCGCATCAAAGTTGTAGTAACCGGAAGTGAGGTAGTTGAAAAAGTAGTTCTTAAGAACAAAGAAGCTATTTCTACGAAGGTACTTGCTAACGATATCTCCGACAACGGAACACTTGCCAATATGAAGAAATGGAACGTTAATGGTGAGGATGTTACAATAGGAGTCGAGCGGGTTTAAGGGTAAAATATAATAACCAAGGAGAAATGTTTCGATGATGAAACCTGAATTTGATAAAGAACTGTTTAAAAGAAGTGTAGCCTACAATGTTAAGACTCAATACAGAAAAACACTTGCAGAGGCTACCGACCAGCAGAAATACCAGGCTGTATGCTGTGCCATCAAGGATCAGATTATTGACTACTGGATGGATACACAAAAGGCAATTGAAGAAAAGGATTCAAAGATTGTCTACTACATGTCCATGGAGTTTTTGATGGGAAGAGCTCTTGGAAACAATCTTATCAATATGCGTGCTTATAAAGAAGTCGCAGCAGCTCTCGATGAACTTGGAATTGATTTAAATCTTATAGAGGACGAGGAACCTGATGCAGCTCTTGGAAACGGAGGCTTGGGCCGACTTGCTGCATGCTTCCTCGATTCTCTTGCAACTCTGGGATATCCGGCATATGGTTGCGGTATAAGATACCGTTACGGAATGTTCAAGCAGGAAATAAAGAATGGTTATCAGGTGGAAGCACCCGATAACTGGCTTGAAAACGGAAATCCTTTTGAATTAAGACGTCCCGAATATACAAAAGAAGTAAAGTTTGGCGGATATACTGTTTTTGATATAGACGAAACAGGACGTAACCATTACAGGCAGGAAGGTTATCAGTCGGTAAACGCAGTTCCTTACGACCTTCCGATTTTAGGATACGGGAATGGTGTGGTAAACACCTTAAGAATATGGGATGCACAGCCCATGGAATGCTTCAAACTTGATTCCTTTGATAAAGGTGATTATCAGAAGGCAGTTGAGCAGGAAAACCTTGCAAGAAATATTGTTGAAGTACTGTATCCTAATGACAACCATTACGCAGGTAAAGAGTTAAGACTTAAGCAGCAGTATTTCTTTATTTCAGCATCCGTTCAGGAAGCAGTTGATAAATATTTGCGCACACATGACGATCTTAGAAAGTTCCATGAAAAGGTTGCATTCCAGTTAAACGACACACACCCTACGGTTGCTGTTCCCGAACTTATGCGTATTCTTATGGATGAACATAATCTCACATGGGACGAAGCGTGGGAAGTAACATCTAAGACATGTGCATATACAAACCATACAATTATGTCAGAGGCACTTGAAAAATGGCCTATAGACCTTTTCTCGAGATTGCTTCCGAGAGTTTATCAGATTGTTGACGAGATAAACAGAAGATTTGTGGAGAGTCTTGAACAGAAATATCCCGGAAACAGAGAAAAGATTCGTAAGATGGCTATTCTTTACGACGGACAGGTTCGTATGGCTAATCTTGCCATTGTTGCCGGCTATTCCGTCAACGGTGTTGCAAGACTTCATACAGAGATTTTAAAGAATCAGGAGCTTCGTGATTTTTACGAACTGTTCCCTGAGAAATTTAACAATAAGACAAACGGTATTACACAGAGACGTTTCCTTTTACATGCAAACCCTCTTCTTGCAGACTGGGTATCGGATAAGGTCGGAGACGGTTGGATTACCGATTTGTCAAAGATTGGAAAGCTTGCTGACTATGCCGATGATGCAAAGGCACAGCGCGAGTTTATGGAGATTAAATATCAGAACAAGGTTCGCCTTGCAAAGTATATAAAGGAGCATAACGGAGTTGATGTTGACCCTAAGTCAATCTTTGACGTTCAGGTAAAGAGACTCCATGAGTACAAGAGACAGCTTCTTAATATACTTGATATCATGTATTTATATAACCTTTTGAAGGCTGACCCCAATATGGACTTTTATCCCAGAACATTCATATTCGGAGCAAAAGCAGCTGCAGGTTATCACACGGCAAAGCAGACAATCAAACTTATCAATTCCGTTGCGGATGTAATCAACAATGATGCTTCAATCGGCGGAAAGATAAAGGTTGTTTTCATTGAGAACTACAGAGTATCAAATGCAGAGATTATTTTTGCTGCATCCGATGTATCGGAACAGATTTCAACCGCATCAAAGGAAGCTTCCGGAACCGGTAACATGAAGTTTATGCTTAACGGAGCACTTACGCTTGGAACGATGGACGGAGCAAACGTTGAAATCGTTGAAGAGGTCGGAGAAGAGAATGCTCAGATCTTTGGTTTGTCAGCTCAGGAAGTTATCAATTACGAAAATTACGGCGGATATATGCCGATGGAAATTTTCAATAACGATCAGGATGTTAAGAAGATTCTTTCGCAGCTTGTTGACGGTACTTATGCACCCGGCAACACAGATGAGTTCAGATCCTTATATAATTCACTTCTTAACACTTATGAAACAAGTCGTGCAGACAGATATTTTATTTTGAAGGATTTCAGAGCATATCATGATGCAAGAGAAAAACTTGCAAAGAAGTATGCAAATGAAAGTGCTTGGGCTAAATCGGCAATATTAAACGTTGCTCATGTCGGTAAATTCTCATCCGACAGAACAATTGAGGAATACGTACAGGATATCTGGCACCTTACATCGGTGACCGAATAAAAAGGGGAACAAACCATATGATTAAACTGCATGAAAACGGAGCATTCCTTATAGGAGGAGTTGAGATTGTATCAGAAGACTCCCAAAGAGCAAAAGAATATTCAGCTTCAAAGGCAAGAACAGGTACCATGGCGTACCGTATTCTTAAGGCCCACAATACTTCCGACAATATGGAGAAGCTTAAGATTAAATTTGATAAGCTCACATCCCATGACATTACGTTTGTAGGAATTATCCAGACGGCAAGAGCTTCGGGACTTACAAAATTCCCGATTCCGTATGTACTTACGAACTGTCACAACTCGCTTTGTGCAGTCGGAGGTACCATAAACGAGGATGACCACATGTTTGGTCTTACCTGCGCCAAGAAGTACGGCGGAATATATGTGCCCCCTCATCAGGCAGTTATTCACCAGTTTGCAAGAGAAATGCTCGCAGAATCAGGGGCAATGATTCTTGGTTCCGATTCACATACCCGTTATGGTGCACTTGGAACAATGGCTGTAGGTGAAGGCGGACCTGAACTTGTTAAGCAGTTATTGTCACAGACTTACGATATTAAGCTTCCCGGTGTTGTAGGTGTATATCTTAAGGGTGAGCCGGTTCCCGGCGTTGGACCGCAGGACGTTGCACTTGCGATAATCGGTGCGGTATTTTCAAACGGCTATGTTAACAACAAGGTTATGGAATTTGTCGGACCCGGCGTTAAGAGCCTTTCCGCAGACTTCCGTATCGGTGTTGACGTAATGACGACAGAGACGACCTGTCTTTCTTCAATCTGGACTACAGATGAAAAGATTGAGGAATTTTACGAGATTCATGGTCGTAAAGAAGCATACAAGGAACTTAATCCCGATGAAGTGGCATATTATGACGGAATGATAGAGGTTGACCTTTCAACAATCAGACCTATGATTGCAATGCCTTTCCACCCTTCAAATGTGTACACAATCGAAGAAGTAAATAAGAACTTAAAGGATGTCCTTCATGATGTTGAAGAACGTGCAAAGGTTTCTTTTGGCGATAAGATAAATTACTCCTTACAGGATAAGATTCGTGACGGAAAGCTTTATGTTGAACAGGGAATAATCGCAGGCTGCGCAGGTGGCGGATTTGAAAATATCTGTGCTGCAGCTGATATTCTTGAAGATTCCTATATCGGAAGCGATGAGTTTACATTAAGTGTTTATCCTGCATCGACTCCCGTATATATGGAACTTGTTAAAAACGGAAGTGTTGCAAAACTTATGAAGGCCGGCGGAGTTGTTAAAACTGCTTTTTGCGGACCTTGCTTTGGCGCAGGAGATACTCCTTCCAATAATGCATTCTCAATCCGTCATTCAACAAGAAACTTCCCTAACAGAGAAGGTTCTAAGATTCAGAACGGTCAGATTGCATCGGTTGCACTTATGGATGCGCGCTCAATTGCAGCTACAGCAGCAAATAAGGGCTTCTTAACTCCTGCAACCGAGATTGATAAAGAACTTAAAAAGTACAAGTATTACTTTGATTCGTCAATATATGCTAACCGTGTATTTGATTCGCACGGTGTTGCAGATCCTAATCAGGAAATCAAGATGGGCCCGAACATTAAGGACTGGCCTAAGATGGTAGCTCTTACGGACAACCTTCTTTTGAAGGTAGTGTCAGAGATACATGATCCTGTTACTACAACGGATGAGCTTATTCCTTCGGGAGAAACATCATCGTACCGTTCAAATCCTTTGGGACTTGCCGAGTTTACGCTTTCACGTAAGGATCCTGAGTATGTTGGCCTTGCAAAAGAAGTGCAGAAGGCTGAGAAGGCAAGAGAAGCAGTTCTTGAAGGCAAGGGTGACGTTAAGCCTTGTCAGGAGCTTCCTGAGTTACATGAGGTGATGGCGAAGGTAAGAGAAAAATTCCCCGAAGCATCACATACAAACTTCGGTATCGGTTCCACAATATTTGCCGTTAAGCCCGGTGACGGCTCTGCAAGAGAACAGGCAGCATCCTGTCAGAAGGTTCTTGGCGGATGGGCAAACATTGCCAACGAATATGCTACAAAGCGATATCGCTCAAATCTTATAAACTGGGGTATGCTTCCTTTTGTTATCGATAAAGGAGATTTGCCTTTCACAAAGGGAGATTATATTTACATCCCCGACATCAAGAAGGCTGTACAGGAAAAGAACAATGACATCAAGGCATATGCCGTAAAAGAAAGCGGCCTTAAGGAGTTTGTTCTTCATCTTGGTGATTTAACCGATGAGGAAAGAGAAATTATTCTAAAAGGATGTCTGATAAACTATAACGCAGTATAAAAAGAGGACCTCCCGTGAAGCGGGAGGTCTTGTTTTTTTATTGTTATCTTACATAACCATATCAACATGCTGTAAGGTTCCGGCAGTTCCGTTCTCGTAGAGGAATATTCCGGTTTTGCGAATGTAGCCGTTGACGGACTGATTATCCTGCGAGTTCAAAGAGAATTGTGTGTTGACATTACTAAGGCAGATTGCACCGATGTCCTTGTCCTTAAGTGAGTATAAAATGTCGTTTCCGTTTTCGTCCTTGGCCCATATTTTAAGAGCATTAAAAATGGAATCGTTTTCGTCAATCCAGCCGTTATGGTCTTCGTCGTAAAGTGAAAGGTCTTTGAATCCGTCGCCGGATTTTGTTCCGAAAAGTTCAGAACCGTCGTTTATTTTTCCATCCCCGTTTTTATCAAGGGCAAGAAATGCACTGTTGCCGCCAAGCTTGGAGAGATATTCTTCGGTACCGTCTGCATCAAGGTCAAAATAAAAGTGCTGATCGGAAAGACTTGCCGGAGCATCAGAAAGATTGATGACAAGGGGATCGATTATCTGGGACGAAACTGTCGTGATACTTTCGGAAAAGCAGCTCACAAAGCGGGAGGACATGGAAACATCAATGTTAATTTCAATGCTTCTTCCATCATCTGTCAAAACAGTTCCCTTTGCCGAAAAAGAAGTGCATTCGGAGCGTTCATAGATCTCGGTGCATGTGGTAGTTGTCGACACTGTCACGTACTGAGTATCGGGGGAAGGCATTGTGGATGTACTGAAATCACTTTCCGTTCCATCAGAGCTTCCGTTCTTTTTTTCTCGTGCTTTAAAAAGAAGTTCAAGTATGTCCATTATGAATTTCTTTTGCATCCGCTTGAACTCGGATGCCGTGTCACGCTCGACAGCCTTTATGGGAGAGATTTTTGTCTTGTTTTCCGAGCTGAATTTCTCGAGCATATTGATGATTGGGTCATCAATAATTGCGTCAGGTTCGGGCTCTTTTTCTGCTAACTTATCTAAAGCGCTCCTTTCTTTCTCGGTGTAATCCTCCTTATAAAGAAATTGTGAAAAGGTTGATGTGAACTGACTTCCTGTCATGAAATTATCGCTCACACCTGTTTCGACGCTTTGCTTAAGCGTCCTTGAAGACCGATACAGTCTTGCGGAGTCCATTCCTATGTTGCCGGAATCGATTCTCAAATTAGTATATATACCTCCTTATAATAAAAAATGGATGCATAAAGGTGGCCCTTCAATACATCCGTGTACTCAATATATCGGCACCTTAAAAGAATAATTAAGAGCATGTCAAAAATCATCGTACCAAACTTTTTACGGACATTTGCAGTGGCGGAAAATGCAACCCATTTTGTATAGGTGTGATGCTTTTTGAGTGACTTTTTGATGGGGTTGGTATAATATATTACTGTCTTAATGGGTTTAAATTTGTAGTGTGAATGATTGAGAGAGAAGCTGTGAAAAGAAAAGACGGTCTTCACAAGTTAATAGCGATATCACTGATGCTTTGTCTTCTTACGGCGTGCAAGGCAGACGTCACGGAGAATAAAAATGCTGACACGTTTTTTATTAAGCCTGCGGAAGAGCGCACAGCCATGCTTTCGGAGCCGGTGACCGACTACGAGGTTCCAAAGACCTACCCTTCGGTTATGGTAGATTTGTACGGATACGGAATCGGTGAAAAGAAAGAAGCAATGCTTGTTGCGCAGAGGCTTCCGGCTTCTTTTGTTATAAAGGATGCTGATTCTGATGAGATTAAATACAAGGGAAACGTAAGCATCAGGGAATGCGATGCCAAAGACGGTCTTCTTACGGGAATTGCAGATTTTTCGGACTTTGACGAAGAAGGAATCTTTTATATAGAAACGGAGATTCTGGGGAAATCGAAGGGCTTTACGATAACTGAAAATGTTTATGAGTCACTTTTGGAGGAGACGTACAGAAAACTTCATGGCTTAAGATGTGAGGGCTGTCATGAGACAAATCTTTCTTTTGAAGCAAATGCCTCGGAAAGAATGGTAATTCAAGGCGGGTGGCATACGCAGACAAACGGTGAGAAGGATGTTGTGGAAGCCTGCATGGCGGTGATGGATATTTGCACGGCCTTCGAGTATTTTCCAAAGTCCTTTTCCGATGAGTATGGATCTTTGGACAGCGGTAATCATATACCGGATGTGCTGGATGAAACAGCTTATGAGGTAAACTGGCTTCTTAAGATGCAGAATAAAGAAACCGGAGGCGTCTATACTTCCGTTTCATACGGAAGTGAGAGTACAAAGTTTGAGGATAAGCTGGTCATAAGAGGCGAGACAACAAGAGCAACAGCCTATTTCTGCGCATCCATGGCCAAGTTTTCAAGTGTTATAAAGAAATATGACAGGAATCTTTCGGATGAAGCATTTCAGGCAGCAGGGCTTGCCTGGGCATGCCTTGAGGCAAACCGTGACATTGTCGCAGAGGACCAGATGTACAGGGCGGCAGCGGAGATGTATCGTGCAAGCGGACAGGATGTGTTTAAGAAAGCGGTTACCGATTACATTGAAAAGAATGTGGACAAGCCTTATGAGGGTACGCTCGGACTTGATGCTTCACTTACGTATTTAGCAACTCCGAGGGCTACAAACGTCGAATACTGCACAAAACTTATGTCGAATTTTATGTCAAGGACAGAAGAAAAAGTTGCTATTTCAAAGGCTTCACGTTATGGTATAGAAAATGATACTGCTGACGAGCAGGCACTTTTAAGGAATGCCTTTGAACTTGCAATAGTTGATTATATAAATACAAGCAATGAGTTTGTTCCGCTTGAGAAAGAATATCTGCATTTTTTCTTTGGAAGAAATCAGTACAGTATGAATTATTATAATGATATCTGTTCGCCGGATCAGCTGGCTAAGCTCATAGCAATAGTATCGAGGCTTGAACAGGGTAGGGAGGATTGACAATGAATATAGTTGTTTTGGCCGGAGGCACAAGTACCGAAAGAGATGTATCACTTGTTTCCGGAGCCCAGATTTATAAGGCGTTAAGAGAGAACGGACATAAAGCGTTGCTGCTTGATGTTTTCCTTGGACTTGAGGATGATGACACGGATACGGTTTTTGAAAGAGGAGATTCACTTCTTGGAAACATTGAAAGTGTTAAAACTGAGAACCCCGATCTTGAAGCGGTAAGAGCAATGCGCAAAGATGGAGGAAAGACTTTCTTTGGACCTAATGTACTCGATATATGTCGTAAAGCAGACGTTGTTTTTATGGCTCTTCACGGAGAAAATGGGGAGAACGGTAAGGTTCAGGCAGCATTTGATTTGTTTGGAATAACATATACGGGAACCGATTATTTAAGTTCCGCAGTCTGCATGGATAAGGCTCTTGCAAAAGAAATATTGCGCATAAACGGAATCCCTGTGCCTGACGGTTACAGAATTAAAAAGGGTGTAGAAGACAATAACGAGATATCTTACCCTGCTGTTGTTAAGGTTACAACCGGTGGTTCAAGCGTAGGAGTTTATATTGTCAACAATCGTGAGGAACGCGACAAGGCAAAAGCAGAAGCGTTTGAACTTGGCGATGAAGTAGTCGTTGAAAAGTATATTAAAGGTCGTGAGTTCTCTGTAGGAGTAATAAACGGAAAAGCCCTTCCAATCATTGAAATTGCTCCTGTTTCGGGATTTTATGATTACAAAAACAAGTATCAGGCCGGAGCTGCAATCGAGACATGTCCGGCTGTGCTTAGCAAAGAAATGACTCTTAAGATGCAGAAGGCAGCTGAAGATTCTTTCACGGCATTGCGACTTTCAAAGTATGCAAGAATAGATATTCTGCTTGATGAAGAGGAGAATATGTTTGTCCTTGAAGCAAATACGCTTCCCGGAATGACGCCTACGTCACTTATGCCTCAGGAGGCAGCAGCTGACGGCATCAGCTACAATCAGTTGTGTGAGAAACTTATTAATATGGCTATGGTAAAATAACAGGAGTTGTCAGTGACAACGACTATTTCTGAATGTGAGAATTAAGATGCGAGAATTTGGTTTCAGTGAAGCTGTAAAAGCTGTAGGTGGAAAGCCTGTAAACGAGAATAATGTTAAGTCCTCAATTACTAATGTCACCATGGATTCACGAAAAGTCAGCGAAGGCAGTCTTTTTGTTGCAATCAAGGGAGAGCGTGTTGACGGGCATGACTTTATGAATGATGTGTTCGAAAAGGGCGCGACTGCCGTGCTGTGCGACCACATACCGGAAGGAATCACCGGACCTTGTATTCTTGTTGATAATACGGTAAAGGGATTACAGGATCTTGCCGAGTGGTATAGGAAGACTCTTGACGTAAAGGTTGTTGGAATCACCGGAAGCGTCGGCAAAACCAGCACAAAGGAAATGATATCGGCTGTTTTGTCCGAACACTTTAAAGTTCAGAAGACAATCGGAAATTATAATAATGAGATAGGACTTCCGCTGACTGTTCTTTCGATTGAACCGGAGACTGAGATTGAAGTTCTTGAAATGGGAATAAGCGATTTCGGCGAAATGCGTGTCTTAAGTAAGGTTGCACGCCCTGACATTTGTGTTATTACAAACATCGGACAGTGTCATCTCGAGTTTCTTCATGACAGAGACGGAATATTAAAAGCTAAGTCGGAAATATTTGAGTACATGAATCCTAAAGGACGTATTTACTTAAACGGTGATGACGATAAGCTTAGAACATTAAAGAAAGTGAATGATATCAAGCCGGTTTTCTTTGGCTTTGCACTTACTAATGCAGCGCATCCTTCCTGTGTAGAGTCATTGGGCCTTAAAGGAACAAGAATGCAGGTTGTCCTTAAGGATACAGAGTTTGACGCCGAAATTCACATGCTTGGAAATCATATGGTTTCAAATGCCATGGCTGCTTCTTCTATAGCTCATGATTTAGGAATGAGCAACGAGGAGATTGTAAGAGGTCTTTATAAAGCAGAGACAATAGACGGAAGATGTAATTTAATTCCAAGAAAAGAAGGCTATATAATAGATGACTGTTATAATGCTTCACCTTCTTCCATGAAGGCCGCACTTGACACATTAAAACTTGCAAAAGGAAGAACGGTTGCTGTTCTTGGTGATATGTTTGAACTGGGCGAAGATTCGGATAAGCTGCATGCGGATGTGGGAAGGTATGCCGTTAAAATCGGAATAGACAAGCTTATATGCGTAGGCGACAATTGCAAGCACATGTATGCAGCTGCAATGCAGGAGAATGGAAAAATCGGACTGGGCTATTATTCAAGCCTGGATTCGTTACTCATGAATTTAAAACTTGAATTTAAAGATACAGACAATATTCTTGTTAAATCTTCTCATGGTATGGGATTTGCAAAGCTTGTCGAGGCTTTAAAAAATAAATAAGTCCGATAATAATTGTTGGTAAAGATAATATAAAAAGCCGTAGAGTTATCTCTACGGCTTTCGTATTATCTTGCTTAAGTGATTATGAACGACTTTCAATCAATTGCTGATTTGCAATATAGGCGTTTTTGATTGACTCCTGAATAGATAAGCTTACACCTTGCATTTCTTTTTTTGAGAGGCCGCTTATATCTACGGGAGGCAGATATTCAATAACAACGGTTGTCTTACGGATTTTTGGAAACTGTGCTTCAAATATCTTTTCGGTATTGTTGATTGATACAGGAACAATTCTGCAACCGGCCTTTTCGGCTATCTTGAGACTTCCGTCGTGGAAGGGTTGCAAAGGCTCGGTTCCACGATTCCTTGTACCTTCGGGGAAAATACACATACAGGTTCCATTCTTTACAAGATCTGCGGAACGAAGAATGGTCTTAAGCCCTTTGCGAAGATCTTTTCGGTCAAGAAACTGGCAGTTCATAAACATCATCCATATGTTGAAGATGGGAGTTTTTTTAATCTCCTTTTTTGATACAAAACCGGTCTGATTTTTAAATCTTGGGTATGTAAGAATGATGTCGTAAATACTCCGATGATTGGGAACAAATAAAACAGGCTCATCCTTAACGACATTATCAAGACCTTTTACAATTACTGTTGTGCCGGATATCTTTTCGACAATCCTGAAACCGAAGCATATGAATGCCTGAGAAGACTTTGCTTTTGCTTTCGGTGCGAAAAGACCGATAATAAGCTCTATCAGTAAAAGTGGAATTGACAAAACCAGGTAGGAAACTACAAAAATAGCTGCAATAATAAATCTGATCATATAATCCTGTATTGCGCATCCGGTTAAACTTGACTGTGTGTTACATAATGTCACAGACGCGCTTAAGTAATAATTATGCTTATTATATTTAATTTGTTAAACTCACGCAAGACAGAAGGACTACAATTGTGATAACCTTTATATACACAGTGAATAGTAACAATCCATCGGAGGAAATTGAATGCTTAAAATATGTAATGGAACAATGGTCGATCCGGTTACTAAACTTAGCGGACAGTATGATATAGACATTGAAAATGGTATAGTGATTTCTGTTGTGCCTGCGACGGGAGAGATAAAAGAAGGTGCAATTGATGCAACGGGAATGTGTGTATCTCCCGGATTTATGGATGTACATGTTCATTTCAGAGATCCCGGACTTACTCACAAGGAAGATATTTATACGGGAGCAAAAGCAGCTGCGAGGGGAGGTTTTACCGATGTTGTCATGATGGCCAATACAAAACCTGCCATAGATTCTGTTGAGACTCTTGAATATGTTTTGAACAAAGGCAAGGAGACACTTATAAATGTCCATAGCTGTGCTTCGGTTACTAAGGGACTTCAGGGAAGCGAGATTACAGAAATGGCTGTTCTTAAAGAGAACGGAGCAATAGGCTTTACCGATGACGGGATACCGATTATGGATAAAGAACTTCTTCTTTCGGCATTTGTCGAAGCAGAAAGGCTTAATGTTCCGGTGAGCCTTCACGAGGAAGACAAATCGCTTATTAAACAGAATGGTATTAACCACGGTGCGGCATCCGACTATTACGGAATATACGGTTCTCCCCGTGAGGCAGAGTATAAACTTATAGAAAGAGATATAAAGATTGCCCTTGAAACGGGAGTGAAACTTAACATACAGCATATCAGTACAAAAGAAGGTGTTGAGCTTGTAAGAAAGGCCCACAGACATTCACAAAATATATTTGCAGAAGTTACTCCACACCACCTTTCTCTTACAGAGGAAGCTGTTATTTCGCATGGTGTGAACGCGAAAATGAATCCGCCCCTTCGTACTAAAAAGGACAGGGCGGCAATAATAGAGGGAGTTAAGGACGGAACAATTTCAATCATTGCTACAGATCACGCCCCTCACAGCTTCGAGGAAAAGAATGTTGACATAGAAAAGGCTCCTTCCGGTATAACAGGGCTTGAAACCGCCTTTGCAATTGCCTATGATACGCTTGTCAGAAGCAAGGCAATCACGCTTGAGCATCTTATTAAAATGCTTACCGTTAATCCGCGAAAACTTTACGGAATGCCAAACTACGGAATCAGTAAAGGTGCTCCTGCCGATATAGTAATCTATAATGTTAACGAGCCCTGGACTTTTGAAAATTCTCTTTCAAAATCTGCAAATACTCCCTTCCTTGGAGATAAGTTCAGAGGTAAGATTAAATATACAATATGCAAAGGAAAGATTGCTTATGAAGATATGTGAGAATGCCCTGGTGGTAAAAGAACAGCTTATTGCAGGCGGAATACATGAACTTTTTGTTGAAACAGCAGCTGCAAAATACGCTAAGCCCGGTCAGTTTATGATGGTTTATCCCGGAGACGGTTCCATGATTTTGCCCCGTCCCATTAGTATATGTGAGTCAATAGGGGGCAAAGTTATAAGACTTGTTTATCGTGTTGCAGGAAAAGGAACAAAGGAATTTGCTTCCTATAGGGAAGGCCAGGAAGTAAAGGTAATGGGTCCTCTCGGAAACGGATTCCCTGTTGAAAAGGCAAAAGGAAAAAAATCTCTTCTTATCGGTGGAGGAATCGGTGTTCCTCCGATTTTGGAACTTTCAAAGGCTCTCAGAAAAGAAAATATAACAATACTTGCCGGTTACAGAAATGATGATTTGTTTCTTAACAAAGATTTTAAGAAATACGGACCTTTAGAGATTGCAACCGAGGATGGAAGTGTTGGCGTAAAAGGTAACGTTATGGACGTGATCAAAGAGAAGTCACTTGAATGTGATGTTATTTTTGCATGCGGACCGATGCCTATGCTTCGCGCAATTAAGAAATATGCAGAAGAGAATAATATTGAGGCATACATTTCTTTGGAAGAAAGAATGGCATGCGGAGTCGGTGCCTGTCTTGGATGTGTTTGTAAGACGGTCAACAAGGATGCCCATTCTCATGTTAATAACGCGAGAGTGTGTACGGAAGGCCCGGTTTTCGAAGCGAGGGAGGTAGACATCTGATGAACACAAAGGTATCTATAGCGGGTGTAGAGTTTAAGAATCCCGTAACAACAGCATCCGGAACATTTGGATCGGGAATGGAATATTCTGAGTTTGTCGACCTATCAAAGCTCGGCGCGGTTACAACTAAGGGCGTTGCACTTAACCCGTGGCCCGGTAATAACACTATACGTGTTACTGAGGTATACGGTGGAATGCTGAATGCAATCGGGCTTCAGAATCCGGGAATTGATGTATTTACGCAAAGAGATATTCCTTTTCTTAAACAATATGATACAAAAATCATAGTTAACGTATGTGGAAAAACTGTAGAAGAATACGTTGGAGTTGTGGAAAAACTTTCCAATCAGCCGATAGATATGCTTGAAATAAACGTATCATGTCCAAATGTTAAGGAAGGAGCAATTGCTTTCGGGCAGGATGCTAAGGCGCTTGAGAATATTACAAAAGAAATAAAGAAGGTTGCCAAGCAGCCGGTTATCATGAAGTTAAGTCCGAATGTTACAAGAATAGCGGAGATGGCAAAAGCAGCAGAAGCTGCAGGGGCGGATGCGATTTCTTTGATTAACACGATAACGGGAATGAAAATCGATATTAACAGGAGAAAATTTGTTTTGGCAAATAAAACCGGAGGTATGTCAGGTCCTGCAATAAAACCTGTTGCGGTAAGAATGGTTTACGAGTGCGCACAGGCAGTAAACATTCCGATTATCGGTATGGGAGGAATACGTACTGCCGAGGATGCTCTTGAGTTTATTCTCGCAGGAGCAACAATGGTGGCAGTAGGTGCAGCCAACTTTTCAAATCCTTATGCGACTTTGGAAGTTATAAACGGAATAGAATCATATATGGCCGATAACTCGATTTCGGATATTAATGAACTTATTGGCGCCGTTAACTAGCTTACGGGTTTTGAAGAAAAATCAAACTATTTGATGATCACATAAAACAATAAAACGGGGGAGCGAATTCACTATTCGCTCCCCTGTTTTCAAAGAAATATGTAAAACAGATTTCTTGTGTACTTTGTTATGCTTCGCTCATTAACTTATCGAACTTTTCAATAACTGCATCGTATGTCTGCTTTGAAATCTCGGGAAGCTTGCCTCCCCAGGTCTTCTCCGCCTGAGCATAACCTTTCTTGAACGCTTCAAGCATATCTCCAAGTTTAGTCTTGTCGTTGCCTGCCAAAGCAGTAGCAAAATCGATAATACGGTCTGAGGTTGCTTTGACACCCCAATAGCCGTCTTCGGCAATATCTGCCTGAGCCTGAGCACGTGTCTCGGGATCAACCTCGACTTTTCCCTCTCTTAACATATTCCAAATATTATTGGCATCGGCACTAACACCTGCCTGTTTGGAAATAAGCTGCTGGACAATGGACTGTAACTGCTGGTAACGTGTCTCGGCATCCTGCCTAAGCTGTTCAATGACTTTGGCATTTGCCTTGTATGTCTGTGTAGGAACCTCCATTGAAGGCTCATATTTAACTCCGCTCTCTTCCGGAACGGTAGTTGTTTTTTCCTCGGCTTTGATTTCAACAGCCTCGGATTTCTGATAGACAGAATAACTGTCTGTCACTGAAGTAACTCCATTTACTTTCATGATAATCCTTTCCGGGATTTCCCCATCTCATGCGCACTTCCTTGTGCTTCTATGTACTATCTAATCATAATATCGTCGAATTAACAACATATCTTTACAAAAGATTGAAAAAAAAGTGCATATATTTTATATTGTAAGCAGAGTTTGGATATTGTATACAAAACACAAAATACAGAATGCAAAATACAAAGAATGAGAGAATAGCGTATGATCTTATACGAAAAGGCAAGAGCAAAGGTCAATCTTTCGCTTGATATAACAGGAAGAAGAGAAAACGGTTATCACGATGTCAGAATGATAATGCAGACATTGGAGCTTTGTGATGATCTTTCTTTTGAAAAGGGAGAAGAAGGTACAGGTATTACGCTTGTAATGGACAGCGAAGTATTAAACGATGAGCAGGCGCAAGGCGGTACCAATCTTATTGTTAAGGCGATAAGGCTTCTTGCGGAGAAAACAGGACGTTCTTTTGATGTAAAGGTTAATCTGTCGAAGAATATACCAATAGCTGCAGGACTTGCGGGCGGAAGTGCCGATGCAGCAGCAGCGCTAAGAGGTATTAACAGATTGTTCGAACTGGGGCTTTCATCAGACGAGTTAAAAGAAATAGGTGTAAAAATCGGAGCAGACGTTCCTTTTTGTGTGGACGGAGGTCTATGCTTAAGTGAAGGCATTGGGGAAATATTAACCCAATTAACGCCACTTCCTTCACACCCTACTGTGATATGTAAGCCCAATGTCTTCGTATCGACAAAGGATGTGTATCAGGCATTTGATAAAACCGATGAGCATGAGCACCCTGACGTTGACGGAATGCTTAAGGCAATCGAAATGTATGATGCCGAAACTGTTGCCGGACTTTTAAAAAATATACTTGAACCGGTAACCGTAAAAATGCATCCTGTTATAACGGATATTGAGCAGCACATGAAAGAATTCGGTGCCGTTAATGCAATTATGAGCGGAAGCGGACCGACGGTATTCGGACTGTATAATTCCGTAAAGGAAGCAGATGAGGCTGCTTTGAAACTCAAAAAGATTTATCCTGATTTTGAGATTTATTCGACAAGATTTGACAATGTTAAGAAGAATCATTTTGAATAATTGAAGGTAGATATTTATGGAAGGCAATTTTAAATTAAACATGGATGAATTTCTTCCTTTGAGAGATGTTGTTTTTCAGACTCTGAGGAAAGCGATTCTTACAGGCGAACTTAAGCCGGGCGAAAGGCTTATGGAAATACATCTTGCAGATAAGATAGGCGTAAGCAGAACGCCGATCAGGGAGGCAATCAGAAAACTTGAACTGGAAGGCCTTGTTACAAATGTTCCGAGAAAAGGAGCTCAGGTTGCCGAAATCTCAACAAAGGGGTTACGGGATGTGCTTGAAGTAAGACGTTCTTTGGACCTTTTTTGCGCGGAACTTGCATGCGAAAGAATATCAGAGGAAAGCAAAGAACTTTTAAAGGAAGCCTGCAAAGCATTTGAGGAGGCTACGGCAACAAAAGATGCGACGGTGATTGCAAAAGCGGATGTGGCTTTTCATGACATAATAATAAGGGCAACCGGTAACGACCGACTCATTGCACTTATCAATAATCTTGCAGAACAAATGTATCGTTACAGATTTGAATATATAAAAGATGAGAGCCAGCATAAAAAGCTTATTGAAGAACACCGTGAACTGATGGATGCCATTATTACGGGAAATGTCGAGAAAGCGCGTAAAGTAGCGGGAAGTCATATCGATAATCAGGAGATGTCTATCCTTCGTCAACTGGAGGTAACAAAATGACAAAGGATGTTCTTATAGCAATAAAAGGTCTTCAGTATGCTTCTGATGACGACAATAAAGACCAGCGGGTTGAAACGCTTACAAGAGGATCGTATTATCTTAAAAACGGCAAGCATTATGTTGCATATGAAGAGAGTCCCGACGGAGAAGAGACCGTAAAATCTTTATTGAAATTTGATGACACCTTTTTTGAAGTGTCGCGCAAAGGAACCTATAGCGTGCACATGCTTTTTGAAGAAGGGAAAAAGAACTATACCGATTACAGAACTCCGTTTGGAAATTTCATAATCGGTCTTGATACGGAATCTGTAGTTATAGAAGAAACAGAAAACAAAATGAATATTAGGATTAGCTATGATATGGAAATGAATTATGAGCACCTGGCAAAGTGCAATATCGAAGTTCTTATCAAAAGTATATGAAAGGGGCTGTGAAAAAACATAGCCTGTAAAAAACAAAGGACCTTGGGTTCAGAAATGAGCCTAAGGTCCTTCTTTTTGTGGTAAAATTTAACTGCTAATGAAAAACTCTACCAACAATCATTTTACTTTTAAACAAGGAT
>JAZQOL010000049.1:0-15979 GCA_045627845.1 Lachnospiraceae bacterium
TGATCCCATTGCAGATATGCTTACAAGAATTCGTAATGCAAATACTGCAAAACACGATACAGTAGATGTTCCTGCATCAAAGATGAAGTTAGCTATCGCTCAGATTCTTTTAGATGAAGGTTACATTAAGAAATTTGATATCATTGAAGAGGGCAGCTTCAAGACTATCCGCATCGCATTAAAGTACGGCGCTGATAAGAATGAAAAGATTATCTCCGGTATTCAGAGAATTTCTAAGCCCGGTCTTCGTGTATATGCAAGCAAGGAAGATCTTCCCAGAGTTCTTGGCGGACTTGGTATTGCTATCATTTCCACCAACCAGGGAGTTGTTACCGATAAGAAGGCTCGTGAGCTTGCTGTCGGCGGCGAAGTTCTTGCATTTGTTTGGTAATTTTTTGATACATATAAACCTAAATATTAAATAGGAGGTACGGGCATGTCACGTATAGGTAGAATGCCAATCGCGGTTCCTGCTGGTGTTACAGTAGATGTCGCAGAAAATAACAAAGTGACTGTAAAAGGTCCCAAGGGCACTCTTGAGAGAGTATTAGCCAAGGAGATGGAAATCAAGGTTGAGGGAGCAGAAATCGTTGTTTCCAGACCCAATGATTTAAAGAAGATGAAATCTCTTCACGGATTAACAAGAACACTTTTAAACAACATGGTTGTTGGTGTTACATCCGGATTTGAGAAGAAGCTTGAAGTTAACGGTGTAGGTTACAAGGCTGCTAAGGCAGGCAAGAAATTAACCTTATCCTTAGGCTATTCTCACCCGGTTGAGATGGAAGATCCCGAAGGTATCGAGACAGTAGTTGAAGGTAACGTTATTACTGTTAAGGGTATCGACAAAGAAAAAGTTGGCCAGTTTGCAGCTGAGATCAGAGACAAGAGAAGACCTGAACCTTATAAGGGTAAGGGTATTAAGTATGCTGATGAAGTTATCAGACGTAAAGTTGGTAAGACCGGTAAGAAATAATAGATAAGGAGAGTGTAAAAATGGTTTCAAAAGAATCTAGACAGGAAATACGTGTTAAAAAGCACATGAAAATCCGTAACCGTTTTGCAGGTACTGCTGAAAGACCTCGTCTTGCAGTATTCCGTAGCAACAACCATATGTATGCTCAAATTATCGATGATACAGTTGGTAAGACTTTAGTTGCAGCATCTACAGTTGAAAAGGATGTTAAGGCTGAGTTACAGAAGACCAATGACGTCGAAGCAGCAGCATATTTGGGAACAGTTATTGCAAAGCGCGCAATTGAAAAAGGTATTAAGACAGTTGTCTTTGATAGAGGCGGCTTTATATACCAGGGTAAGATAGCAGCATTAGCTGACGCAGCAAGAGAAGCTGGGTTAGAATTCTAGGAAGGAGAAGACATCACATGAAACGCACTATGATAGATACAACTAACATGGAGTTTAGTGAAAAGGTAGTTACCATCAAGCGTGTTACTAAGGTTGTTAAGGGCGGACGTAACATGCGTTTCACAGCTTTAGTTGTTGTAGGTGACGGTAATGGTCACGTAGGCGCCGGCCTTGGAAAAGCTGCTGAAATTCCCGAAGCTATTCGTAAAGGTAAAGAAGACGCAATGAAGAATCTCGTAAGCGTTGCACTTGACGAGAACAATTCTATTTCACATGATTACTTAGGTAAGTTCGGATCAGCTTCCGTATTACTTAAGAAAGCCCCCGAAGGTACCGGTGTTATCGCCGGAGGTCCCGCTCGTTCCGTATGTGAACTTGCAGGCATCAAGAATATCCGTACTAAGTCACTCGGATCCAACAACAAGCAGAATGTTGTTCTTGCTACAATCGCAGGTCTTGCTCAGTTAAAGACTCCTGAAGAAGTTGCAGCAAAGCGTGGTAAGTCCGTTGACGAAGTTAGAGCATAAGGAGGACTTGAATCATGGCAACAAAGAAAGATAAAAAGATTAAAGTTACTTTAGTTAAATCTACTATCGGTGCAATTCCGAAGCATAGAGCAACCGTTGAAGCATTAGGTCTTCATAAGCTTCATCAGACAGTTGAGCTTCCTGATAACGATGCTGTAAAGGGAATGATTCAGCAGGTTAGACACTTAGTTAAAGTAGATTAAGAAGGAGGTGTCACAATGGAATTATCTAACTTACAGCCCGCAGAAGGCTCTAAACACAGCGATAATTTTAGAAGAGGACGTGGACACGGTTCAGGTAACGGTAAGACAGCCGGTAAGGGACACAAGGGTCAGAAGGCTCGTTCCGGAGCTCCCAGAATCGGTTTCGAAGGTGGTCAGATGCCTTTGTACAGACGTCTTCCCAAGAGAGGTTTCAAGAACAGAAACCACAAGGAAATCGTAGCAATTAATGTTAGCGCATTAGAAGTATTCGAAAACGGAACAACCGTTGACGTAGAAGCTCTTATGGCTAAGGGAATTATCAATAATCCTGCAGACGGTGTTAAGATTCTTGGCAACGGAGAACTTACCAAAAAGCTCAATGTAAAGGTTAACGCTTATAGCGAATCAGCTAAAGAAATGATTGAGAAACTTGGTGGAACTGCAGAGGTGATCTAATGTTTAATAAACTTAGAGATGCTTTTAAGGTTAAAGAGATTAGGGTAAAATTACTTTTTACCCTTCTCATGATAATTATAGTTAGAATCGGATGCCAGCTTCCCGTGCCCGGAATTGACGGCGAACAGTTTAAGAGTTGGTGGAACTCACTCTCAGGTGCTGAGGGAAACTTCAATTTCCTTAACGCATTTACAGGTGGTTCATTTGAAAAGATGTCATTACTGGCACTTAACATTACCCCTTACATCACATCTTCCATTATTATGCAGCTTCTTACAATTGCAATTCCTGCACTTGAAGAAATGCAGAAGGAAGGCGGAGAAGGCAGAAAGAAAATCGCATCAATCACACGTTACGTAACAGTAGGTCTTGCGTTGATCGAATCTTCTGCAATGGCAATCTCATTCAGCAACAGCAATATGCTTGTTGCCGGCACACCTAAGGCAATTACAATTATTTCTATAATTGTATCACTTACAGCAGGTAGTGCATTCGTTATGTGGATTGGTGAAAGAATTACCGAAAAGGGTATCGGAAACGGTGTTTCCATGGTCCTTTTAATCAATATCATTTCCAGAATTCCTAACGATATGGCAAGCATTTTTGATACCTTCGTATTCTCCGGAGATAAGAGAATAGCTCAGAAGGTACTTGCAGTTGTAGTAATTCTTGCACTTCTTGTGTTAATGGTTATGATGGTAGTTGTTCTTAACTCAGGGCTTAGAAAGATTCCTGTTCAGTATGCTCGTCGTACACAGGGTTCTAAAATGGGTGGAGCAACAGCTACAAACATTCCGATAAGAATTAATACAGCAGGTGTTATTCCGATCATCTTCGCATCATCTTTGATGCAGACACCCGGTATTATTACCTCTCTTGTAGGTTCTTCCGGTACAGGTGTTTGGAATGAAATTCTTAAGTACTTAAGCTCAAGATACTGGGTAAGTTTTGGTGACTGGGCTTCAGCTAAATATTCAATCGGTTTACTTGTTTATTGTATCCTCGTAGTATTGTTTGCATATTTCTATACATCGATTACTTTCAATCCTATAGAACTTGCAGACAACTTAAAGAAGTCAAACGGTTTTGTTCCCGGTATTCGTCCCGGCAAGCCTACTTCCGATTACATTACAAACATTTTAAATGCAATCATCTTTATTGGTGCAATCGGACTTACAATCGTTGGTGTGCTTCCTTACATTTTGTATGGTGTATTCCATGCAGAGGTTAGCTTCCTCGGTACAAGCCTTATCATCGTAGTAAGTGTTATCATTGAAACACTTAATCAGATTGAAAGCATGATGCTTGTAAGAAACTACAAGGGATTCTTAAATCAGTAATTAAATCCGCACATATGATTCGGAGTGGGAATATTCCTGCTCCGAAGTTGTGCGTTAAAAAAGAAAATAATCTAAATTCACATAGATATAAAGCGAGGACAAAATAATGAAGATTATTATGTTAGGCGCTCCCGGCGCAGGAAAAGGAACACAGGCTGAGATGATTTGCGAAAAGTACGGCCTTCCTCATATTTCCACAGGAGATATTTTCCGTGCAAATATTAAGAACGGAACAGAACTTGGAAAAGAAGCAAAGAAGTATATGGATCAGGGACTTCTTGTTCCCGATGAACTTACAGTTAAGATCCTTCTTGACAGAGTAGCAAAGGACGACTGCAAAAACGGATATGTTCTTGACGGATTCCCTCGTACTATTCCTCAGGCAGAGGTTCTTGATAAGGCACTTACTGAGTTAAACGATAAGGTTGATTTTGCAATCAACGTTGACGTTCCCGATGAGAACATCATCAATCGTATGTCTGGTCGTCGTGCATGTGTTACATGCGGAGCTACATATCATGTTCAGTATGCTCCTACAAAGGTTGAAGGTATCTGCGATAAGTGCGGAAGCGAACTTATTTTAAGAGATGACGATAAGCCTGAAACAGTTAAGAATCGTCTTGATGTTTATCATAAGCAGACACAGCCCTTAATTGACTTCTACTCAGCAAAGGGTGTATTGAAGGAAGTTGATGGCACGGTGGCTATGAATGATGTCTTTAATTCAATCGTTGCCATTCTTGGCTAAGATAGGAGGCCATATGTCAGTAACTGTTAAATCTCCCAGAGAAATAGAACTGATGCGTGAGTCCTGCAGAATTTTAAGTGAGGTACACGATCAGCTTGCTGAAATTATTAAGCCGGGTATCTCTACAAAAGAAATTGACATTGCGGGAGAACGTTTAATCAGAAGTTACGGATGTATTCCTAATTTTTTGCATTATAACGGATATCCTGCTTCGATATGTGTATCGGTAAACGATGAAGTCGTTCATGGTATTCCAAATAAAAAGCATATATTAAAAGAAGGTGACATAGTAAGCCTTGACTGCGGACTCATTTACAAGGGATATCATTCCGATGCTGCAAGAACATACGGTGTTGGAAATATAACCCCTGAGGCGCAGAAACTTATTGATGTTACGAGACAGTCTTTCTTTGAAGGCATTAAATACGCCAAAGCAGGTAATTATTTGTATGATATATCAAATGCTATAGATGATTATGTATCTGCTTTCGGATATGGAATTGTGAGGGACCTTGTAGGTCACGGAATCGGAACAAGCCTTCATGAAGACCCTCAGATTCCCAACTTCCGTCAGAAAAGACATGGTATAAAACTTCAGCCCGGAATGACACTTGCCATTGAACCAATGATTAACCTGGGTGGCTATGAAGTTTGTTGGGAAGATGATGACTGGACAGTCGTTACTGAGGACGGATCGCTTTCAGCTCATTATGAGAATACTGTTCTTATAACTGAGGGAGAGCCTGAAATACTTACACTTGGAAAAAGGAACTGATAAATCGGAGGAATTGAATGTCTAAACAGGATGTTATTGAAATTGAAGGAACAGTAATTGAAAAGCTCCCTAACACAATGTTTCAGGTAGAGCTTGAAAATGGTCACAAAGTGCTTGCACACATAAGCGGTAAGCTTCGCCAGAATTTCATCAGAATTCTTCCCGGCGACAAGGTGACATTAGAACTTTCTCCTTACGATCTTACAAAGGGTCGTATTATTTGGAGAGATAAATAATCTCTTTAAATTTATTTTATTTAGGTGGTTGCAATCGGGAAACCGTTGTGATACAATGATACTCGGTCTTTTTTGGTGAAAGTGCGTCAAAAAGGCGATTTTTGCGTGTAAAAAGGCCATATGGAAGAACTGAAAGGAGGACTCATCATGAAAGTAAGATCTTCTGTAAAACCAATTTGCGAAAAGTGCAAAGTAATTAAGCGTAAGGGTAAGATCAGAATTATCTGTGAAAATCCCAAGCACAAACAGGTACAGGGTTAATCCATAGTTGGATTATTAAAGTATAGACGTAGTTTAGAGCCTACGACATTACTTTTGAAACCGAGAAGAACTCATAATACGGAGAGTTCGTAACCTGTCGGAAAAATCGGGAGCCGTCCCGGTCGGACATTTATATGTCCCATTCAATTAGTTTAGCGTGTTATGAGTAAGCACGCACAGACGCGCTAAAGGCGCGAGAAATTTGGAGGAAACAGATATGGCTCGTATCGCAGGTATTGATTTACCTAGAGAAAAACGTGTTGAAATCGGTTTGACTTACATCTACGGAATCGGTAGAACATCTTCAAACAAGATTTTAACAGCTGCAAAGGTTAACCCTGACACTCGTGTTAGAGATTTAACTGATGATGAAGTAAAGAGACTTAGTGAAGAGATTGAAGCAAACTACCTTGTAGAAGGTGATCTTCGTAGAGAAGTAGCTTTCAATATCAAGACTCTTCAGGAAATCGGATGCTACAGAGGTATTCGTCATCGTAAGGGACTTCCCGTACGTGGACAGAAGACAAAGACAAACGCTCGTACTCGTAAGGGTCCTAAGCGTACAGTAGCAAACAAGAAGAAGTAATTAACTAGTAAACATTAGGAAGAAAGTAGGTTAGTTTAAAATGGCTAAAGTTGCAAAAAAAGTAACAAAAAAGCGCGTAAAGAAAAACGTTGAACGTGGACAGGCACATATCCAGGCATCTTTCAACAACACTATCGTTACATTAACAGATGCTGAAGGTAACGCTTTATCATGGGCAAGTGCCGGTGGTCTTGGATTTAGAGGTTCAAAGAAATCTACTCCCTATGCTGCACAGACAGCCGCTGAGACAGCTACAAAAGCTGCACTTATTCACGGCTTAAAGTATGTTGACGTATTTGTAAAAGGTCCCGGATCAGGACGTGAAGCTGCAATTCGTGCATTAGCTGCTGCAGGTTTGGAAGTTGTTTCTATTAAGGATGTAACTCCTGTACCTCATAACGGATGCAGACCTCCCAAGCGTCGTCGCGTGTAGTTAATACTGGTTTATATATTCCTTTATTTAATGAAGGAAAGTCGCTTATAGCGACAGTGGTTGTAAACAGTTGGAAGAAGACAGCCTGAACCGGCTGCTGTAAACAATATTTATTGAAAGGATAAAACAATGGCAATTAACAGAACTCCTATATTAAAGAGATGCAGATCTCTCGATCTTGATCCTACATTTTTAGGATATGACAAGAAGTCTAACAGAACAAGCGCTCGCGCAGGCAAGAAGATGTCTGAATACGGTCTTCAGCTTCGTGAAAAGCAGAAAGCAAAATTCATCTATGGCGTACTTGAGAAGCCTTTCCGTAACTACTATGAAAAGGCTGACCGCATGAAGGGTATGACCGGTGAAAACCTTATGGTTATGCTTGAGTCCAGACTTGATAACGTAGTATTCCGCATGGGATTCGCTCGTACTCGTAAGGAAGCAAGACAGGTTGTTGATCACAAGCACATTCTTGTAAATGGAAAGGTTATCAACATTCCTTCTTACCTCATCAAAGCAGGCGATGTTATCACATTATCTGATAAGGCTAAGGAATTACAGCGTTATAAGGATATCCTCGAAGTAACAGGTGGAAGACTTGTTCCTGAATGGATTGATGTTGATCAGGATGCTTTCAAGGGAACAGTTAAGAATCTTCCTTCAAGAGAGATGATTGACGTACCTGTTAACGAAATGCTTATTGTCGAGTTATACTCAAAATAATGTAATTTCATTTAAATTTAAAGGAGGGTATTTACTGTGTTTGAATTTGAAAGACCAAATGTCGAAGTTGTTGAAATTTCCGAAGACAAGAAGTATGGCAAGTTTGTTGCCGAGCCCCTTGAGAGAGGCTACGGTATTACCCTTGGCAATTCTTTAAGAAGAATTATGCTTTCTTCTTTACCCGGTGCTGCAGTAAGCCAGATTAAAATCGAAGGCGTACTTCATGAGTTTTCATCAATTCCCGGTGTTAAGGAAGATGTTACAGAAATCATCTTAAATGTTAAGAAGCTTGCTATTAAGAACACAAGTGATTCTTTTGAGCCTAAGACAGCTTATATTGATTTCACAGGTGAAGGCGTAATCAAGGCTTCCGACATTCAGGCTGATTCCGACATTGAAATTTTAAATCCCGATCTTGTAATCGCTACACTTTGCGGCGGTAAGGATGCTAAGTTCTACATGGAACTTACTATTACTAAGGGCCGTGGATATGTAAGCGCTGACAAGAATAAGAACGATGATCTTCCTATCGGTGTTATTGCAATCGATTCCATCTATACTCCTGTTGAAAGAGTAAACATGGCAGTTGCAAATACACGTGTAGGTCAGGTTACTGACTTTGATAAGCTTACACTTGATGTATATACAAACGGTACTCTTGCTCCCGAAGAGGCTGTAAGCCTTGCTGCAAAGGTGTTAAGTGAGCACTTATCACTTTTCATCGACTTATCGGAAGCTGGTCAGAAGACCGACGTTATCACAAGCAAGGAAGGCACTACCGGTGCCAAAGCTGTTGATGACATGAGCATCGATGAGCTTGAACTTTCAGTTCGTTCATACAACTGCTTAAAGAGAGCAGGTATCAATACTGTAGGAGAACTCGTTAACAAGACTCCCGAAGATATGATGAAGGTTAGAAACCTTGGTCGTAAGTCTTTGGAAGAAGTATTGTTAAAGTTAAAAGAGTTAGGCTTACAGCTTAATAATGCTGATGACATTCTTTAATTCATCAGGTTTGGTTGTGCGGTAAGACCGTAAGAGCACGCATGAAAGGATAATAAAATGGCAAAGTACAGAAAATTAAGCAGAACATCTGCACAGAGAAAGGCTTTATTAAGAGGCCAGGTTACATCATTAATCGCTAACGGCAAGATTGTTACTACCGAAGCTAAGGCTAAGGAAGTACAGAAGATTGCTGAAGGACTTATTGCTTTAGCTGTAAAAGAGAAGGATAACTTCGAAACAGTTAAGGTTAACGCTAAGGTTGCTAAGAAAGACAAAGATGGCAAGCGCGTTAAAGAAGTAGTTGACGGTAAGAAGGTTACGGTTTACGAGACAGTTGAGAAGGAAATCAAAAAGGATATGCCTTCAAAGCTTCACGCTCGTCGTCAGATGCTTAAGGTTCTCTACACAGACGAGACCAATAAGCTTTTTGATGAAATCGCTCCTAAGTACGCTAATCGTAACGGTGGTTACACACGTATCGTTAAGATTGGACTTCGCAAGGGCGATGCTGCAATGGAAGTTCTTCTTGAGTTAGTTTAATTAAAAAATATGGGCTCGGCTTTAAGCCGGGCCCAATTTTTTTGGAAATATAAAAAACAAATGATAATATGTTCAGAAAGAAAAATAATCAGGGAGTCTGTCCATGCTTGGCAGCATATTCAAGCAAAGTCTCATGACCGCCCATAAATCTAACTATAATAACACAAACTATTATTATGAGTATAATTTTAATAAGCGGCTGAATAATATTCTTTTGATAAGGCTTAAGTAAAAGCCTTATTTTTTTGAAAAATTGTTTAACCTTGAGTTTCATATGGTTTCCTTGTATAATCAATAAGATTATAGTAATAATACATCATTTAAGGACAAGAAAAAAGTGGGAATAATTAAATCAGATCATCTCACATTTGAATATATAAGGCGTGACGAAGAAGGTAATGTTGAAGGCATTACAACGGCTGTCAATGATGTTTCTTTTTCCGTAAAAAAAGGAGAGTTTGTAGCTATTCTTGGGCACAACGGCTCGGGAAAGTCAACGCTGGCAAAGCATCTTAATGTACTTTTATATCCTACTGAAGGAACAGTTTTTGTGGATGGAAAAGATACAAAACAGGATGAGAATCTTTGGGATATAAGAGAAACTGTAGGAATGGTTTTTCAAAATCCTGATAATCAGATAATCGGTCAGGTTGTTGAAGAAGATGTCGGATTTGGACCTGAGAATCTTGGAGTTCCTACAAAGGAAATCTGGGAGAGGGTAGAAGAAAGCTTACGTGCTGTCGGAATGTATGAATTCAGACATAAGTCTCCCAACAGACTTTCAGGAGGACAGAAGCAACGTGTTTCCATAGCCGGGGTACTTGCGATGCATCCTAAGTGTATAGTTTTAGATGAACCAACGGCGATGCTTGATCCGATAGGACGTAAAGAAGTAATTAATGCGGTAAGAGCGCTAAATGATGTGGAAAATATAACGGTTATACTTATAACTCATTATATGGACGAGATTGTTCATGCGGACAAGGTTATTGTTATGGATAAAGGGTCGATTGCTATGACAGGGACTCCGCATGAAATATTTGCCCGTGTAGACGAGCTTAAGGCATTAAGTCTTGATGTTCCTCAGGTAACTATGTTTGCGCATGAACTTAAAAAGAAGGGAATAAACATCCCGGATGGTATACTTTCAAACGAGGAACTTATTCAGGCGTTGAAAGTAGTTGGAGATAAACGTGTCAATAATAGTAAATCATTTAACTTATCGTTATAATCCCGGAACTGCCATGGAGCAGACGGCACTTGACGATGTTAATTTCATAATAAATGATGGCGAGTTTATAGGACTTATCGGCCATACAGGATCCGGAAAATCAACACTTGTCCAGCAGTTAAACGGTCTCTTAAAACCTACTGAAGGCGGAGTTTATGTCGATGGTAAGGATATATCTGATGAAGGATATAATCTTAAAAAACTAAGAAGTGAAGTTGGACTCGTTTTTCAATATCCGGAGCATCAGCTTTTCGAAACTGATGTTTTTTCGGACGTTTGCTTTGGACCAAAGAATATTGGTTTAAGTCGAAAGGATGCAGAACTTCGTGCTTATGAAGCACTTAAGCAGGTCGGAGTTGCTGATGAGTATTTTTATCAGTCACCGTTTGATCTTTCCGGCGGACAGAAGCGGAGGGTTGCAATTGCAGGTGTTCTTGCGATGAAACCTAAGGTACTGATTCTCGATGAACCTACGGCAGGACTTGATCCAAAGGGAAGGGATGATCTTTTGCTTAAATTATCTGAGATTCGAAAGGAGTCCGGGTGTACAATAATTCTTGTTTCTCACAGTATGGAAGACGTTGCTAATTTTGCAGACAGAATTATTGTAATGGATAAGGGTAAAGTTGCTTTTGACGATGTTCCGTCCAATGTTTTTAAACATCGTAATGAACTTAAAGAAATGGGCCTTGGCGTTCCTCAGATAACCGAGACAATGTATGCGCTTAGGGATGCCGGATTTGATGTATCAACCGATGCAATAACCGTTGATGCAGCAGTAAATGAATATATAAAGAAGTGTTAGATGCATTCTTTAAATATTGAAAGCATCTAAGAGGACATAGCAAATATGTTAAGAGAGATTACACTGGGTCAGTACTATCCTGCAGACTCGATTTTGCACAGGCTTGATCCAAGGGTGAAATTGTTTGGAACATTGATGTTTCTCGTTTCACTTTTTATTACTGATAACTTCATAGCATACGTAGTAGCCTTTGTGCTTCTTGTTGTTTCGATTTGCCTTTCAAAAGTACCGTTTTCTTTTATTGTGCGTGGAATGAAGGCGATTGTATTTCTTTTGATTCTGTCTGTAATGATGAACATTTTGTTTACGCAGGGAGATGTTCTTTTTGCCTGGTGGAAGATTACAATCACCAAGCAGGGACTTGTTACGGCAGGCTTTATGGCCATAAGGCTTTCTTTTCTTATAATAGGGTCGTCCCTTATGACTCTTACGACTACACCGAATAATCTTACTGACGGTCTGGAAAAAAGCCTTGGATTTTTAAAAGTTATCAAGATTCCGGTTCACGAGATTTCGATGATGATGTCGATTGCACTTAGATTTGTTCCTATATTAATGGAAGAAACCGATAAGATAATGAAGGCTCAGATGGCAAGAGGGGCCGATTTTGACAATAAGAATCTTATAAAGAAGGTTAAAAGCCTTGTCCCGCTTCTTGTACCTCTTTTTGTTTCGGCGTTCAGACGTGCCAACGATCTTGCGATGGCAATGGAAGCACGTTGTTACAGAGGCGGAGACGGACGAACAAAAATGAAACCTCTTAAGTATAAGAAGAGAGATGCTGTAGCGTATATAATCATTTTTTCTTACATGGGAATAATGGTTGCTACAAAATTTATTTTTAAGTCGATGATTTAGTTTTTGGTGTTGATAAATAGGCAGTATTGATAATTAATATGAAAAGAATTTTGCTTTGTGTTTCATATGACGGAACTTCATACAGTGGCTGGCAGGTTCAGGACAATGCTTCAACTATCGAGGGAGAGCTTAATCGTGCGATTACAGATCTTTCGGGAAAAGAAACTGCCGTAATCGGAGCAAGCCGTACTGATGCGGGAGTTCACAGCCTTTCGAGTATGTGTGTATTTGACACAGACATGAGAATGCCGGCAGATAAGTTTTCTTTTGCATTGAACACAAGGCTTCCCGATGACATAAAAGTTGTATGGTCAACGGAAGTGCCCGGAGATTTTCATCCAAGACACTGTAATACTGAGAAAACCTATGAATACCATATATTTAACGGAACTTTCATGCCTCCGATGAAAAGGCTTTATGCTTTTCATGAGAGAAGGCAGCTTAACGTTGAACTTATGAACGAAGCTTCGAAATATCTTGTCGGAGAGCACGATTTTAAGAGCTTCTGCAGCGTAAATACGACAGCGGAGACTACAATACGAACTATAACAGATGTAACAGTTCGTAAAGACAATGATGAAGTAATAATATGTGTCACCGGAAACGGATTTTTGTATAACCAGGTTAGAATAATTGCGGGAACACTTATGTGGGTGGGACTTGGAGTCAGAAAGCCTGAAGACGTAAAATCGATGCTTGAGGCAAAGGACAGAGAAGTATCAGGACCTACGGCTCCGGCACATGGTTTGTGGCTTAAATCATTTAAATTCCTTGATTTTCCGCTTGACATGGGAAATTGTTGAGGTTATACTGTCTTAGTGTGCGAATGGATTTAGTATGCCCAGCCAAAGCCCCGGAAGAGCATATTAACATATAAACGCGATAGTACTTGATTTTATATGGAGGAAGAACAATGAAAACATTTATGGCAAGCCCTGCTACCATCGAAAGAAAATGGTATGTAGTTGATGCTACAGATAAGACTCTTGGACGTTTAGCTTCTGAAATTGCTAAGGTTTTAAGAGGTAAGAACAAAGCAATTTATACTCCTCATGTTGATACAGGCGATTATGTAATCGTTGTTAATGCTGAGAAGATTTCTGTTACAGGTAAGAAGATGGAAGATAAGACATACTTCCGTCACTCAGATTATGTTGGTGGTGTTCGTACAATGACACTTGCTGAAAAGCTTGCTACAAAGCCCACAGATGTTATTGAAATTGCTGTTAAGGGTATGCTTCCCAAGGGACCTCTTGGACGTCAGATGGCTAAGAAGCTTTTTGTTTACGCAGGTCCTGATCACGATCATGCAGCTCAGAAACCTGAAGTATTAACATTCTAAGAGAAGACTGAAAGGAGATTACTACTATGGCTAAGAAAGCAGCAGCAAAAGCAGCTAAGTACTACGGAACAGGTAGAAGAAAATCTTCCGTAGCTAGAGTATATTTAGTACCCGGTAAGGGAACTATCACAAGCAACAAGAAAAACATTGATGAATACTTTGGTCTTGAGTCATTAAAGGTTATCGTTCGTCAGCCTCTTACAATCACTGAGACAGTTGAAAAGTACGATGTTATCGTAACTGTTAAGGGTGGCGGATTCACAGGCCAGGCAGGCGCTATCAGACATGGTATCGCTCGTGCATTACTTACAGTTGATGCAGACTTCAGACCCGTTCTCAAGAAGGAAGGCTTCCTTACAAGAGATCCTCGCATGAAGGAAAGAAAGAAGTACGGCTTAAAGAAAGCACGTCGTGCACCTCAGTTCTCAAAGAGATAAAATCTCGCACGGAACATACAAAAGAATATCAAAGAGCTTCACAGAGATGTGGAGCTCTTTTTTTGTGCCCTGGAAAGCGCTGAAATAGGGCATTTGCTAGTATTTATGGGCTTCCCAGGGGATTTAAGGGGAGTTAGATAATGGTTAAGATGGACAGAAAAAGGGTATTGGGTGTAATGATAAAAGATACTAAAACGTTCGAAAAGAATCGAGAAACTTCGGGAATGTCTTCACATATCTTCACGCGTTCAGCTTTTACTATGGAGAAGACATTTTAAAGAAATTAGCATGTAAACCGGTTGCAGCCGAGAATATCATACTTAAACCTCGTCTTCTCAAAAAATAACAACACTTAAGAAATACATTTAAGCCGCTAGCTGATGAATGAAATATCGAGCCGGGAAGTGTGGATTCTCCAGTTACAAAATGTGTTTTTCATTTACAAAATGGGATTCTCGCGTTACAAACGGGAATCTCGGATTGCAATTCATCTTGATGATTTATACGGAACTTAAAAATTCACTTTACGCATACAAAAAGTCATAAATTCAAAACAAAATGTCAAATATACTTGACATAATGTAAAGCGGGTAGTATTGTATGATTACAAGGTAGACCTGTAATACCTGCGAAGGACCAAAGGCCAAGGCCCTAAGCCGGTAGAAATAAACAAAGTTTGAAAACGGATTGTTCGAACAGAAAGGCGATAATATGAAAAATACAAATAAGAAGAGTAAAATGATTATGAGTGGAATGACATTGATTGTAGAGGCTGTTTTGATGATGGGATTGATTTTGATGGGTGAACAGATTCCGCTTCGTGATTGGTTGGTAAGAATTGTAGGTGTATGTCTTATGATTACATTGGTTGCACAGTCTTTTATAACAGCAAGAACTTTTGCGGAAGCAAAAAACGAAAAAGAGCAAATGTAAACGAGTTGGGAAGAGGAGAAATAACATGAAAACAAAGATTACCAAAACACAAAGAATCATTGCAGATGTAGTGTTGTTACTTTTGGTAATTGCGCTGTGGGTGCTTTATATGGTGCGAAACGGTGGAGAAACCAGAACAGCTATGTTACAGACGGTTGTGGTGGAAGACGGCGTATGTAAAAATATTCCCATCGAAAATGATATCGCGGTAATGCGTTCCGGTCAGTATGTCATCAATGCAAAATGGTGGCCGGAAGAGGAGCCCGGGGTAGTAAGTGCATTGATTATTACGAATGAAAAGGGTGAGCAGATTTTTGGCTGTACCGGTAACAAGGTGGATATTGTTTCTACAAAAATGAAGCTGGCAGCCGGCAAATACAACATGAAGTTTTATTTCCTTGGTTCTGAGGAAGAAACTGATAAATTTGCTTCTGAACATGACTTGGGTCCTGTAAAAGGGGAGCGGTTTCAGGGCTATGGAAAAGACGGCCGGTGGACAGTGAATTATTCTGTGAAAATCCAACATCCTATCAAGCAGACTGTTTTTGTTTGCATGATGTTTGGACTTGCGATTGGTATGGTTATGGCCAGAATTATGGTTTTGGCTACAAAGAAGGGACCCAAGACCACAGCCCAGTATGATGAAAGACAAATTGTTGTGAGAGGAACTGCATACAAATACGGCTTTTTTACAGCATTGTTTTTCTCTATTATCATAGCTCTTCTTGAGTTCGCAGAAATTGAAGTCCCTGCGCAAACAGGCATATTGATTGTTATTGGGATAGTGCTTTCTATTTTTGTTATGGTCGCTTATAACATTTGGTATGACGGATATTTCGCTTTGAATGAGAATCGTAAGGCGTTAATTATCCTGTTTGCATTCATTGGGTTTATAAATATTTTTATCGGTATAAACAATGTGTCTTTGGGGAATGTGATTCGCGACGGCAAGCTTGCCATGGGTTCTCTGAGTTTCATATGTGCAATCTTTATGTACATGGTATTGGCAGTGATTGGATTAAAATCCCTTGTGGAAAAAAGGGAGGATGCCGAATGAAAAATCTGAATTTGAAAGCAGCCCGTGCGGCAAAGGATATGTCCCAGGATGATTTGGCAAAGCTTTGCGGTGTGTCCAGACAGACGATTAACGCAATTGAAAAAGGAGATTATAATCC
>JAZQOL010000050.1:0-10179 GCA_045627845.1 Lachnospiraceae bacterium
GACGGCCTTAACGGAGCTACTCCTTTTGCACTTGCAAACATACTGATAGACAAAAGAATTCCGATCTTAACAGGACAATTTGAAGTCTCCCCAGACGACGTCATGTTAAAGCCGGAACTCTTAAAAAAATAAAAATATAAAGAGCAGACAGGTAACCACCCAAGTCATATTTATCACACGACGGGTGGAATTTACTTTTGCTCAATTTTTCCAGTCGTCTGTTTGCTATGCAAACAAACAGACTCGGTACAACGATTTTATCACGTTTTTCAAGCTCGTCAAAGATAGTTTTTATAGTCTTCATTCCTCAAAAACGCCACACAGGGCATTTTTAGGATTGTGACTGGAATTTAGTTTTGCAAGTAAGGAGGCTTAAGGCTCAACAAAAACGAGCTGGACTGCTGTCCGGCTCGTTTTTGTTGAAGAGAATTATATTTATAGATATTATTCAAATTTGAAAAGATCTGTAGAATAGTATCTGTCACCGCTGTCAGGAAGAAGTGCAACAATTGTTTTTCCTTTAGATTCAGACCTTTTTGCGACTTCGATTGCAGCGTGTAAGGAAGCTCCCGAAGAGATTCCTACAAGAACACCTTCGTTAACGGCTATTTCCTTGCCAACTCTGAAAGCATCTTCGTTTGAAACCGTGATAATTTCATCATAAACCTTTGTATTAAGAACATCGGGTACAAATCCCGCACCGATTCCCTGAATCTTATGTGCTCCTGCTGTTCCGGTCGAAAGAACGGGTGAAGAAGCCGGCTCAACTGCAACTATTTTTACGGAAGGCTTCTTTTCCTTTATGTATTCACCGACACCTGTGATTGTTCCACCGGTACCTACACCTGCCACAAAAACATCAATTGCTCCATCTGTATCTTCCCAAATTTCAGGACCTGTTGTCTTTCTGTGTGCTGAAGGATTGGCAGGATTTATAAACTGACCTGCTATCCAGCTGTCCTTAATTTCTGCATGAAGTTCTTCAGCTTTTGCAATTGCACCCTTCATGCCCTTTGCACCTTCGGAAAGAACAAGTTCTGCGCCGTATGCTCTTATGATATTTCTTCTTTCAACGCTCATTGTTTCAGGAAGAACAATGATAATTCTGTATCCCTTTGCAGCAGCTATGGAAGCAAGTCCTATTCCTGTATTTCCGCTGGTAGGTTCGATGATTGTTGAGCCCTCCTTTAATAGACCGTCTCTTTCCGCCTGTTCAATCATTTCTTTTGCAACTCTGTCCTTTACGGAACCTGCAGGATTAAAATATTCCAGTTTCGCAAGAAGCTTTGCTTCAAGTCCGTAAGCCTTCTCGATATGTGTAAGTTCCACTAAAGGAGTATTTCCTATAAGTTCTGCTGCGCTTTTATAAATCTTTCCCATTGTCTTTTCCTCTTTCTTTTGATTAATATCTTATACCAAAGCTTTAAACGCTTCCGATAAGTCCTCAATAATGTCATCTATATGTTCGGTACCGATTGAAAGTCTGATTGTATTTTCTTTGATTCCCTGATCAAGAAGTTCGGCCTCGTTGCACTCTGAGTGAGTCGTTGAAGCAGGATGTATTGCAAGAGACTTAACATCTGCTACGTTGGCAAGAAGCGAAAACAGTTCAAGATTGTCGATAAATTTCTTGGCCGTATCTTTGTCGCCTTTAATTTCAAAAGTGAAAATCGAACCTCCACCGTTGGGGAAATACTTTCCGTAAAGTTCCTTTTGAGTTGCATCGGTTGTAACCGAAGGATGGTTAACCTTTTCTACCTGCGGGTGCTCCGATAAAAACTTTGCAACTTTAAGTGCATTCTCAACATGCCTTTCCACTCTTAAAGAAAGTGTTTCAAGTCCCTGAAGGAAGATAAATGCATGTACCGGTGAAAGGGTCGAACCGGTATCTCTCAAAAGAATAGCCCTTATATATGTAACAAATGCTGCAGGAGCCGTATCACGTGCAAAGCTTACACCATGATAAGATACATTTGGCTCCGTAAACCAGGGCCACTTGTTGTTCTGCGTCCAGTCAAACTTTCCACCGTCTACAATAACGCCTCCGATTGTAGTCCCGTGTCCGCCGATAAACTTTGTGGCAGAATGAATTACTATGTCTGCACCGTATTCGATAGGCCTTACAAGATAAGGTGTTGCAAAGGTGTTGTCTACAACAAGGGGAATGCCTGCCTCGTGGGCAATATTTGCAATTCTTTCAATGTCAACAACCTCTGAATTAGGATTTCCAAGCGTTTCAATTGTAATCGCTTTTGTGTTAGGCTTAATGGCAGCCTTTATAGCTTCGTAGTCAAAGGGATCTACGAAAGTTGCTTCGATTCCGTAATCCGGAAGAGTATGAGCAAGAAGGTTATATGTTCCTCCGTAAATATTCTTTGCTGCTACAATGTGGTCTCCGGCATGTGCAAGTGCTTGATAGGTATATGCAAGTGCTGCTGCTCCCGAACTTACAGCGAGCGCTGCAACGCCGCCTTCAAGTGAAGCAATTCTCTGTTCAAAAACTCCCTGTGTGGGGTTTGTAAGTCTTCCGTAAATATTACCTGCATCTTTCAAAGCAAATCTGTCAGCTGCATGCTCACTGTTATGGAACACATATGATGAAGTAAGGTAAATCGGTACTGCTCTTGCATCTGTAACAGGATCGGGGGATTCCTGTCCAACATGTAACTGCTTTGTCTCAAATCTTAATTCTCTTTCACTATATGTCTTCTTAGCCATTTTATTATCTCCATTTCTTTTAATCAAGTTCAGCGGTTTTATTTTGTACTATCAGTTATCCCAAATAAAAAAACTCGGGATGTCTGTTAAACTCCCGAGCAAAGACTAATCAAACGATTATCAGTTCTGTGTATGACAAATAAGTCTTCCACAGCCAAGTCTTATACTTGCTCGGGAGAATAGCATTCGACACATACACATCGTTGATACTGTTAAAACTGCTATTGTTCTCATCTGTCATTTCCTTTCCGAAAACTTTTTGTTTTCCTTTGTTGTTTTGAATATTACACCTACCCACATACTATGTCAATAGGTATTTGTAAATTTCTTTTTATATTATTTTTTCCATCAAATCAAACCTGCCTTTTCTCCAGTTTGCAACTCCTCTTTCTTTATACCCGTTGTCTCGATAAAGCCTTTGTGCAAAAGGGTTTTGTGTGAAGACATCAAGTCTCACCGAACTGTAACCCATATCTTTTATCTGTGATTCAATGTGAGTTAAAATCCGTTTTCCATAACCTTTGTTTTGGAAACTTGCACCGACACAGAACCTGTGTAGAATATATGCATTATTATCCGAACTTTTCCAGTCCGCAGATTTATATGCTTCATCAGACTCCCCGCTTATAACATACAAAGCAACAAGCTCATTTTCTTCAAATACAACATACAGATTTTCTTTTGCTATATCATCTTTGAAGTCGTCCTCCGTCGGATATAACTCATCCCATTGATAAATGCCCTGTGCCTCCATTCGGGCAATTGCACCACGTAATAAAGAAATAATATTATCTAAATCTTCAATTCTTCCCTGTCTGTAATTCAATGCAGATTCCTCTTTTATGATGTCTATACATGCATTATCCTAAGTCGCTTTAAAACCTTTTCCCAGCATTCTTCCGGGAGATTGTACCACTTATACCCTTCGCCGGCTTCTTTCATAACCTCCGCCAGAATATCTGCATTGGACGGAGCTCCCTTCCTCATTAGATTAATTGTACTTTCGCACCAGTACGGCGCCCTCTCATACAATCCGGAAGATCTAATCAGTTCAATTTCTTTTTCGGCATCATACCAAAGTGAAACAAGATTATAAGTATATCCCGATTCGTCTCCTTCGAGTATCGCAAACTGAGCAACATTTCCGCCTGCGTACAAAGCAAGACCGATTGAGCCGACATCCAAAGCAAAATGTTCTCCCGCATTGATTCTTCTTTGCCAGTGATTGTGACCCCTTACAAGGAATTCATCCTTATGTAAAAGAATCAATTCATTGGTCGCTTCATCATTTTCAAACATATTCTGTCTGTTTGAAACGGGTGAACCATGAAAGGCAAGAATCGGTCCGAATCCACGTTTATTAATGGAAATCGATAAAGGGAGGCTTTCGAAAAATACAAAGTCCTCTTCCGTAAGATTCTCATAGCAATATTTAAGTGACCCGACTGATTTTGTTCCATTCTTCCACTCGCATTCAGGATTGTTGCGATAATCGAGCCAGTAATCTTCTTTATTGCCCCTGACAAAATAACATTCGTATTTATCGCGAAGCTCATAAATGAGTTTCATCGTATCCTGGGGATTCGGAAATTCTCCGAGATAGTCCCCGAGAAAAATAAACTTATCAATCCCCTGCCCAAGCACATAATCGACGCATGTCCTGAAAGCCTCATAGTTTCCATGTATATCCGACATAACGGCATATTTAATCTTATCCATATTCACTCCGTTCAGTCTTCCTTTTATCTTCAGTATGCACCTATTACGATGCTCCTTTATAAGTCGGAAGTCATATTTATTTTTCTGTTCAAAGCCAGTTTTCAAAATAGATTATGCAGAAAAAATATTAAGAATAAGACTGCAATATATATAACAAAAACGTATTATTTGCTTAAGCATTCAATGAATCGTTGTCTTATGGATTTTATAAGTCTGCGTTTTTAACTATTTTTATCAGATCAAGCGGATTCTCTGCTCCTTTATATTCCGGCATCCTACCTACAGGCTGTCCGCTTCCTTCACGAAGGTACCACAATGCCTGAACCGTATGCATGCCCAAAGATTTTGCCACTTCAAGTTCATTGCTTCCGCCGTCTCCGCAATAAAGGCACTCTTTTGGGCAGACTCCAAGTTTTTCAACGCACATTTTAAATATACGTTCATCAGGTTTCTTTAATCTGACTTCACAAGACATGCATGCAACGTCAAAAAAGGGATAAAGCGCACTATCTTTTATGGCCTCCAATTCTTCCTGATAACAATTGGAAACAAGTCCTATCTTTATTCCCATAGTTTTCAGTTCATCAAGCATCGGCAACACATCCTTGTGAAGGTAGTTAAAACTTTCAACTTTTGATCTGATTCTTTTGTTCACGAGACGATTGTAAATTTCTTCGGTATAACAATTGTTTGCTTTTAGAATGTCTTCCAGAACATTTTCAAACCTTCTCAGTCCAAGCGTACGGTCATTGTCGGAAGGATCCCATATTTCTCTAAATACCGATTCCCTGATTCCGGCCTCTTCCGCCATTTCTTTGCCCATGTAAGGGTTTGAATACCAAAGAGTTATCAATGTTTCATACATATCAAAAATCACAGCTTTTATCATACATCTCCATTCTGCCTCCGGCTGAATCCGGAGGGCTCTTTGAGTTCGCCCCCTTATGGGGTGATACGAAAAGGGCCGTGTGAAAAATGCCCATCCTTTTTTCACACTTCTCCATTCTGCCTCCGTCTGAATCCGGAGGGCTCTTTGAGTTCGCCCACCTTATGGGGTGATACGAAAAGGGCCGTGTGAAAAATGCCCATCCTTTTTTCACACTTCTCCATTCTGCCTCCGGCTGAATCCGGAGGGCTCTTTGAGTTCGCCACCTTATGGGATGATACGAAAAGGGCCGTGTGAATTATCTGTCTGATAAACTCTGATAATCTTCTTTGGTTACCTTATAATAAATAAGGTCCCTCTCCCTATCAAGATAGGTAAACTCTTTATAATTCGTGTGACTGTATGTCATATTACACTTTTCCATTATTCTTTTGGATGCTGCATTTTCAGGAAAAAATGATGCATAGATTGTGTTATATAAATCATGGCTGAAAAAATAGTTTAACATATCATTGACTACTTCAGTCATATAGCTTTTCCCCCAATGTTTACGACCGATTCCGTAGCCAATCTCAATTTCTTTTTTCTCAGTGTTTTCTTCGCAGATGACAAAAATCCCGATAAGTTCACCGTTTTCTTTTGTCCTGATTGCAAATAAATCATTCCGCCCTGGATATCGTGAAAAATCAAAATTCTCAAGACTTTCCTGGTATCTGCAGACAAAGGTTTTCAAAACCTCTTTGTCATGGGATATATTAATGAAATAGTTTTCTTTGTCGCTTTCTTTTATATCATCTATTATCAAACGTTTTGTTTCTACGAACATATCCGTTCCCTCTTTTCAATTTCACATTAATGTTTTAATCCGAATAGTCATCAGCTCACAACAATTTTGGCTTATGCATTATGAAGTGTCAATAATAGATTTTTTGAATATTTGACCGGTAAATTCCCCATATCTGATATTTTACCTGTCACCTTTTAAAAAAAACCTTACTCCTGACTGGCTAAAACTCGAAATATGTGATTTAACCGGTCGGTTTTTCGCACTATAATCTGTTGCTTACTGGCTAAAACTCATAATCATAATTTTTACTAGTCATTTTCTATTTTTTTTATTGCAATTTGACTAGTCAAATTGCAACTATGACATATTTACCAGTCGTTTAGAATAATAATATACTGGTAAAATTCTTATGTTTTCCTTTTTACCAGTCATAAGCATGTATAAATGACTGGTAAAAATACACAAATTTTCAAAATAGCCAGCCCATTAGTTTACATAACATATAATTTTATCCTAATGCTATACCTTTTCTACTGTATATAATATTTAACTATTGATCATTCAATTATATTCCCTTTTATTATTCCCTTTATTATTCCCTTTATTGTTCCCTTTTATTATTCCCTTTATTGTTCCCTTTTATTATTCCCTTTATTATTCCCTTTTATTGTTCCCTTCTATTATTCCCTTTTATTGTTCCCTTTTATTGTTCCCTTTTATTATTCCCATTTATTATTCCCTTTTATTATTCCCTTTATTATTCCCTTTTATTATTCCCTTTATTATTCCCTTTATTGTTCCCTTTTTATTATTCCCTTTTATTATTCCCTTTTACTGTTCTTTATATCTTTCAGTCTGTTATTCATTTCATCATATCTCCCGATACGTGTTTCGCCGGTTTAACTCACTTTATTCTTAAACAAAAAACTGACGGAACAGTTGCATCTGTTCGTTATAGAAAAAACACTACAACCTTGATGCAATCTGGTTCCATCAGTTTTATTTTTATAAACTACAAGAAACTTACATTTGCAAATCTACATTTTTACAATTCTGTCTACAGCTTCCATGGTATCTTCGTATCCGCCAAATGCCGTCAGTCTGAAGTAACCTTCTCCGCTTGGTCCAAAGCCTACACCGGGAGTTCCAACAACATGTGCTTTATTCAAAAGAAGATCAAAGAATTCCCAACTTGATAAACCATCCGGAGTCTTAAGCCAGATATATGGAGAATCAACGCCACCTGACACCTTGTAGCCTGCATCCTTAAGGCCTTTATAGATGTAGCCTGCATTTCTCATGTAATAATCGATAAGTTCTTTAACTTCTTTCTTTCCGGCGTCTGAATATACAGCTTCACCGGCTCTCTGAACAATATAAGGTGCTCCATTATATTTTGTGCCGTGTCTTCTTGCCCAAAGCGAATGCAACTTCACTCCGTCTCTTTCAAGACATTTCGGAATAACAGTATAGCCAAGTCTTAAACCCGTAAAGCCTGCATTTTTAGAAAAAGAATGTAACTCTATTGCGCATTCCTTAGCACCTTCGCACTCATAAATCGAATGAGGAACGTTATCACTTGCAATATATGCTTCATAAGCTGCATCATATATTATCACCGAATCATTTTTCAGTGCAAAGTCAACCCATTTCTGAAGTTCATCCTTTGTAATAACTGCGCCTGTAGGGTTATTGGGAAAGCACAAATAGATAAGATCCGGTATCTCAATAGGAATTTCAGGCGAAAAACCGTTTTCACTCGTACAAGGCATATAAATTACATCAGACCAGACACCCTTTTCTTCAATAAAAGAGCCTGCTCTTCCACCCATAATGTTTGTATCAACATAAACCGGATAAACCGGATCACATACAGCAATTCTGTTATTTACACCGAAAATTTCCTGAATGTTTCCGGAATCACTCTTTGCTCCGTCAGAAACAAAAATCTCATCAGGATCAATATCAACACCCCTTGATCTGTAATCATTATCGGCAATCGCTTTTCTTAAAAACTCATAGCCAAGATCGGGTGCATAACCACGAAATGTACTTGAATCTGCCATTTCATCAACTGCATAATGCAATGCAGATATAACAGAAGGGGGAAGCGGTCTTGTAACGTCACCGATTCCAAGTCTGATAACTTTCTCTTCAGGATGTTCTTTTGTATATGCAGCTACTCTTTTTCCTATATCAGAAAAAAGATAACTTCCTCTCAGTTTTAAATAATTATCATTAACCTTAACCATCAGATTTCTCCTTTAAACACAGTAACAGCCGGGCCTTCCATAAACACCGGGTCCTCAGCATTTCCGCTCCAGCTTATATGAAGGTCACCGCCCAAAAGTTTTAATGTCACTTCTTTGTCTGTATAGCCATTGAGAATTGCTGCAACAGCCGTCGCACAGGCACCTGTTCCACATGCAAAGGTCTCGCCTGCACCACGCTCCCACACACGCATCTCGATAGTCTTACTATCGACTACATACGCAAATTCGGTATTAGTGCGCTTTGGAAATGCAGGGTGATTTTCAAAAGAAGGTCCTATTGACTCAATTGGTAAATCAGCAACACTTTTATCCATGAATATCACGGCATGCGGATTTCCCATGGAAACTGCCGTAATTTTATAGTCCTGCCCCTGCACATTAAGTGTACGCTCAACAACTGTCCCCGACACATAATCGCTAAGCTTTGTTGTATCACAAGGAACTAAGGCGGGCTCCAAAATCGGGCTTCCCATGTTAACGGTCGCCCCTGTAACTTTATCCTCGCCGTCCAAAGAAAGTTCTATTTTCTTTATACCGGCAAGAGTTTCAACCGTGAGAACTCTGTCCGTTACAATTTTGTTGTCATATGCAAATTTAGCAACACAGCGAACTCCGTTTCCGCACATTTCCGCACGCGAACCGTCACTGTTATACATCTCCATTTCACAATCGGCCACTTCGGAAGGATTTATGAAAATAAGTCCGTCCGAACCGATTCCAAAATGTCTGTCCGATACATACTTTGCCATTTCCGATTTATTGTCTACCTTTTCGGTAAAACCACTGACATAAACATAGTCATTTCCGCAACCATGCATTTTTGTAAACTTCATAATGAACTCCGTTCCTGCAAAAAAAGAGGCGTCGGATATCCCTAAGGATTTCCGACGCCTTTGTCCTCATATTATATAAGCATATGCTTTATCGGTTTTCGATTAAACAATACCCTGAGCCTTCATAGCATCAGCAACCTTTAAGAAACCGGCGATGTTAGCGCCTGCAACATAGTCGCCATCCTTACCATACTTCTTAGCTGCGTTATCAAGGTTGTGGAAAATGTTAACCATGATGTTCTCAAGCTTTGCATCAACCTCTTCGAAGGTCCATGAAAGTCTCTCTGAGTTCTGGCTCATTTCAAGAGCTGATGTAGCAACACCACCTGCGTTAGCTGCCTTACCGGGTACAAAGTAAACCTTGCTAGCCTGTAAGTATTCAACAGCATCGGGAGTTGAAGGCATGTTAGCACCTTCACATACAGCAATACATCCGTTTGCTACAAGCTTCTTTGCATCTTCAAGATTAAGTTCGTTCTGAGTAGCGCAAGGAAGAGCGATGTCAACCTTAACTTCCCACTGATTGGTACCCTCGGTAGCCTTATCATGATACTGAGCAGAAGGTCTAGCTGCTGCATACTCGGTCAGACGAGCACGCTTTACTTCCTTAACCTCCTTCAGAAGCTCAACATCGATTCCTTCAGGATCGTAAACCCAACCAGTTGAATCTGAACATGTTACAGGCTTAGCACCAAGCTGCTGTGCTTTCTGGATTGCATAGATTGCAACGTTTCCTGAACCAGAAACTGCAACAGTCTTACCAGCGATATCCTTGCCATTGCACTTAAGCATCTCCTCGGTTAAGTAGAGAAGACCATAACCGGTAGCCTCGGTTCTTGCAAGAGATCCACCGTAGGTAAGTCCCTTACCGGTAAGAACGCCTTCGTATACGTTCTTAAGTCTCTTGTACTGACCATACATATATCCGATTTCTCTTCCGCCAGTTCCGATATCACCAGCAGG
>JAZQOL010000051.1:0-87706 GCA_045627845.1 Lachnospiraceae bacterium
TCAGACCAGAGATTTGCCTTCACCTTCCTTCAGATTCGCAGTCACCCACGACACCCTTGGTTTTGGCTGTATCCTTCCCACTACTAGGGCGGATTAGGAACTTTCATCCATTAGCGACGTGCGCCGCAAGGCGCACCATAAAAGAAGCCATGGCCCAAGGACCACGGCTTCTCTACAGTCTGAAATAATAATCAGCTTATTTCTTTTCTTCTTTTACAGTTTTTAAAATAACAACCAAAGAAACAACCTCTGCTACGATGCATGCACCGGCGATAATTCCGGAAAGAAAATCCGAAAGTTCAAGTGTAAAGCTGCAGATTAAAAGAATCAGCGCAATACCCGCCAAAGCACCAAAATATGCCTTTTTGTTCATACCACATACCTCCTGTTTTTATTAATGTACCCAAAGACATTATCCCCTATAACATTAGCTAATGCAACAAAAAAAATCCTTGTTTGAAAGAGGCTGTCCCTTACAATAAACTTACTCTGCTGCTGTAGTCACATCTGTCTGTGTGCTCGCCATAGATGCCCCTAAAAAATAATATTTCCCTTCTTCATACCCTACATACATATACCCAATAAAGCCATCGCCTTTAACCGTAAGATATGCACCTTCCGATAAAGAAAAATATGAATCATACTCTTTGTATTCTGTCAAAAGTTTGTCTAATTCTTCAGCGGTCATAACACCGGAATCAGAAAAATCGTACTCATATTCAAAGCCATCAAGTCTACCCGAATTCATCTCATCATTCTCGATGAAACAATCTATTATAGCCGGGAAATAAAGTCTCATTATCTTCTCATTATCACTGATTGTGGTGTCTGTTATGATATCTTTAACAAATGCCGCAGCGCCTTCCAAACTGAATTCTTCTTTTGCTTCCTCTTTTCCAAAATCAAGTCCGGCCAATGAAGAATCTTCAATGTTTAGCTCAGTTTCATTGCCGGTATCTTTATTTTCCGTGACAGATTCCTTTCTGTCATTTTTAACCTCTGATTTAGTGTCCTTATCTTTGGAAGCACAGGACATCACTACAAAGGACAGGACGATTGCAATAATAATGATAAAACTTCTTTTCATTCTCATAGTTAATTTATTCCTCCTTAAAACGAAATAATAATAAATGCATATAAACAAAGAATAATCAATTTAACATTACATCAATCATAAACTTTGTTAATTATTTTAAGTCTTTTCACTATCGAACCGTTCTTTAATTCCTCAAGATCAATTACCGCTATTCCAAGTTGTGCTGCACGATGTCTTGCAGATGCTCTGCAAAGTTCGGTAGTTACAATTATCGCCTTTGAACCCTTTCCTCCGAAACGGTCACGCAAAATAGCCAGCTCATTCAATGCCTCTGTCTTCACTTCGCAAGCCTTACAGCTTATAAAGGTAGGAATAACGCCTCGTGCTGCGACGGCATCAATCTCGTTGCTTACAGTTTCGTGACCACGTTTTCCGTCCCAGTCGACTACTGCAGAGCTTACGACATCCGTAAAAATTTCGGCATCAACACATGCCTTGTAAACATAAAGCTCAAGAACGCTTCCCACATCCCTAAGCCAGGAACGAACCCATTCATCTTTAAACGAAAAGCCAATCTTTCCTTCCTCAGAAAGATTAATGTTTTTAATAAATCCGATAGTTTCAAGGTCTCGAAGCAAGCTGACATTTGCTCTGACGCTTCTCCCATGATCTGCCTTTTGGACCACATCACCAAATACATTAAGCGTAGTGTCCTCTCTGTCTCTTTGAGATATTCTCGTAAAAAAGTTAATAATATCAATCCAGTCTCTTCTGTACTTTAAAAAAATTTCAAAGAAAGGATCAAACATATCCATATAATTCGAAAGAATTCTGTTGTCAACTCTTCCTTCCCGAAGGCTTCCTCCCGTCATCATGAAAAAATCCTCTACGCTGTATTCTAGCGTGCAGGGAAGATTATCCGCGAACTCAGCATTTTGAATATCAAAAAACTTATTCTTTTTGCGTGAGTAAGTAAACGCCGGAACATTTGTAGCCTTGCAAAACATTCCTGCCGCAAACAGTGCTGCATCATTTCCGCCTGTCACATCAAGGCAACAATCGTTATAGTGCGAATATATATATTCAAACTGTTTGACGAGTTTCTCGGTTTTGTAGATATTGGCTTTCACAAACTCAAGCGTGACATCCAGCCCTCTCTTCTTAAAAAAGCGGGCATAAACTTCCTTTAGATTATCGTCATAAATCACACTTTCATCGCAAAGAAAAATAACACGTTTGGGCCTGAAAGTTTCAGGCCCAATCACATTTTCTATTGCACGTTCGTCAAACAATTCAACGAGAGTCTCCATCAGTTACCTCACTGTAATAGAATCAATTACATCAACTTTTTTCTCGGAATTCTTTCTGTATGAAAGCACAGCAAGCACAGCCAGTAATGCGCTCATAAGTGCTACGTAAGCAAGAGTAATTGCAATGTTTCCTGTCTTCATGTTTATATAGCTCATCGAGCCATCAACAAATGCATGAAGCAAAAGCGCCTCGATAAAAAGAAGCATATTGTTTCTTTTAACCGCAAACCACACAAGAACACTTATCGAAATATGAATAACAATGGCAAGTATTCTCTCAAATATTCCTAACGAGAACATGTATGAAGGTGAAGTAATCATCGAAGCCATTGTACTAAGTGCCGTGACAGCCTGACTCTCGGTAAGTGTTTCCAAAGACGCAAACTGAACTGCGATGGCTCCTGAATTAATCTGAAGAGCTATGATTATGTTACTTATCATACCAAAGCCAAGGATATAAACAGCCTCAAAACAACCATGTCCGGCACCATACATTATTGCATTCTTATCGTTACCGAAACAATCCTTTAAAAAGAACTTCATAAGTACAAGACGTCCTGTTTCCTCAAAAAGGCCAGCCATAATTCCACCGTACAAAGAATAATAAAGCGGGCTTGACATTATTGTCTGTCCTATTCCTCCCGAAAGCACAATCTGATGTACCAGACTTTCAAGCAAAGAAGCAAACACAAACCATGCCAAAACTCCGGCAAAATATGCTTTTGCTTCGCAATTGTATTTCTTTTTAAGGAAGAAAAACATTCCTATTGCCAATGCAAAAACAAGCACTACCGATATAATACAGAAAGCCACTGTAAGGGTAGGAACTTTCCCGTTTAAAATAATATTTTTAAATTGTTCAATTTGTAATCCCATAATTCCTCACTAAAAAATCGAAAGTATCTGATGTTTATTAAATAAATTTTTTGTTATCAATTCTCATTTTCACTATAGAGCCTAAAGAAGCTGCTATTATCATCGCGATAAATACATACGAGCCTATTGCCGCGATCTTATGATGTGTAAAATATGTAAGAGAAAAATACAAAGTAAAAATCGAAAACAGCAACTGGTCAATTGAAACAAGTAAAACAAAGTCCCTGTAGACAAGATGTGCGGACTGCGGATTGATCTTCATGGGATAATTAGCTTTTTCAACCGGGCAAAAAAGAAGAATTCCTACCATCAAAAGAACCCCAGAAAGCATTATTATCGGAAGAACAATCAATGAAAGCGGGCTTCCGTAATTGTCAGGATTTCCAAGCATGTCAAAATGTGTTGCGATAGTCTCTCCCTGATGCTTGGCATTATATGCAAGTATATAAAATATACTCGCAAGCTGCATCACAACGGAAATAACGCATACAGCAAAATGATATGGTCTTAAATACTGTCTGTTTTTAATCATACTTTTCTCCTTAAAAAAGGTGATATCTATATATCAATCTCCAAAAGGGCGTCAATATCTTCCCCAACATATTTTCCATTTTTCTTACGTTGTTTAACGCACTCAGTCAGAAGATATTCAATCTGCCCGTTAACCGAGCGGAAGTCATCTTCCGCCCAGTCAACAAGCGCATTATACAATTTTTCATTGAGCCTTAATGGCACCTGTTTCTTTTCAGCCATTTTATACCCTTCCTATATACTAGTATAAACTTCCAGAATTTACTATGGGCTGTGCATCATGATTACCACACAATACCACAAGAAGGTTTGATACCATTGCGGCCTTTCTTTCTTCATCAAGTTCTACTACATTGTTCTCGTTTAATCTTTCAAGAGCCATTTCAACCATTCCTACAGCTCCGTCAACAATCATTTTACGGGCATCAATGATTGCGGAAGCCTGCTGACGCTGAAGCATTACAGCTGCAATCTCCGGAGCATAAGCAAGATATGTGATTCTTGACTCAACAATCTCAATACCGGCTTCTTTAACGCGCTCCTGAATCTCGTCCTTGATTCTTCCGGCAACTACTTCGCTTGAACCGCGAAGAGAGCCTTCATCGGCCATACCGTCGCCTGTAGTATCAACATTTTCCGCTACATCATAAGGATATATACGCACAATGTTTCTAAGTGCCGAGTCGCACTGAAGAGAGAGATATTCTTTATAGTTATCTACATTAAATACTGCTTTTGCTGTATCGACAATTCTCCATGTTACTGCAATTCCGATTTCAATCGGATTACCGAGACAATCGTTAATCTTCTGTTTTGCATTATTCAATGTCATTATCTTTAAAGAAATTTTCTTTGAGGGCATTTCATAGGAAATCTGCTGTCCCGGAACCTGAATGCTTCCCTGCTTAACATCTCCGCTTTGAGAAAGTTTAGTGTAAGCGGCGGGGTTTAATGCGCTACAGAAAGGATTTACAAAATAAAAACCTTCTTCCTTCAAAGTACCGATATACTTGCCAAACAATGTGAGTACCAAAGCCTCCTGGGGTTTTAATACCTTAAGACCCAGAAAGAAGATCCAGCCGATCGACATCCAGCCTATGGATATACCCATCAAAAGATAACTGTTCTCAACTCCGTAAATCAGCGCTGCAACAGCTGCTATGTAAGATGCAAAAGTCAAAAGCAACACGAGCATACCGTTTTTCTTTCCTGTTAAAATTTTTTCTTCAATAATGTTATTTTTCATATTTAATCTCCTTATTTATGTTTCTTTGCAAGAGCCATTACTCTTAAATAGAAAACAAATGTCAAAATTGCAACACCTGCGCATACAAGTAATATAAGGCTGTTAATGTCTCCGAGTGTTCCCATCATTATAACACCTACAGGAAGCAGCATGCTTATAATCATATTGGGTATCAGATAACTTACCACAGCGCTTCCCTGTTTAACTACCTCAACATCATTCTCAAAATCAAGCTTAATCATTTCAATTCCGCATACACATCCATAGCAACTGCTGAGTAAACAAAGCAACACTCCTGTAAGACAGTAGATAAGTGTATTTATAAGCGGAGCCTTTGATGCAACGCTTAAGCATATTATCGAAAAGAGCGTGCTTGGAACCGAAAGGTATAAGTTAAATAAAATCTTTCCTCTGTATAAAACTCTTTTATCAATCGGAAGGCTTTGAATAATCCAGTAGTTCTTTCCTTCCAAAGAAGGTGAGCATACGGTTGTGGGCACCATTCCGACAAAGAAATATACGATAAACGGAATTCCCGGCATAATCATTTCCTTTGTAAGAGGTGCGTTCTGCGTGACCGTGCTGATTATCTTGTCCATTCCAAATATAAGGGCAACAATACCGAGCGCTATTGCAAGTATATGTCCGATAATCATATTCGAAAGATATACGGACGATCCGAGCATTCTTTTAAATTCCTTGAATGCAATAGTGTTTACGAGGCTCTTTTTCTTTTGAGCCGTTATCTTAAAATCTCTCTTGGCAGAATGTGACTTCATGGCCGAGTTTATTCTGCGATAAGACTTACTTATCAAAATAAAAATAATTTCAAAAAGAATTATTGATATTCCTGCCAAAAGAAGCATATCGCCTATCGAAAGGTTTACTGTTATCTTTTCAAACCATCTGACAGGGAAATATACATTTCCTACAGCACCGGTTGCCTCTGAAATATTGTTAAGAACGGCATCGAATTCGTTGTTTCTTGCAACTTTCTCGATAAAAATTCTCAGATAGAAGCCGGAGCATACAAGAAAAATCGTCAATACTGCTTCTATAATTTTCTGAGCTTTAAAGCCTGCGCTTATACTTGCAATAATGAATCCGAGAAACGACGCAATCACCATCGGAATCAAAGGCAGTAAAAACGAAGCAATGATCCAAAGAGGATAAGCAGCAATCGCCGGATTCGAATATCTTGCATATCCGATAAGCATTGCAACCGAAATGCTTAAATACCACGGAAGGCTTTTGTAGTACATATAAAGGAACTTATCTGCCACTACCGTCTTAACAGGAAACGGAAGTGAAACAATCATGTCATATTCCTTAAAGCCAAATAAAAATGAATTGGTTTTAAGTATTGTAAACATAAAAGCCAGTGCGGAAATCAGAATCGCGCACATAACAGGAATCGAATCCTGAATGCCTAATCTTCCGTAGCCTTCACAGGTGTAGATACAATATGCCATCAGGCAGATATAAAGTAACGCCTGTCCGATGAAATTAGATACAACCTTTCCTCTCTTCTTTTTATCTTTTGAATATTTAATTTTATTAATCCCACTTGTAGACAAAATGAATGTCTTAAGCAAAATCATGCTTTTACTTTTCATCAGCAACCTCCAGGAATACCTCCTCAAGTGACTGGCCGGCGATAATCTCTTCCATCGTACCTGTTGCAACTATCTTTCCTTTTTTTATAATTGCAACTTTGTTGCAAAGCTTTTCGGCAACATCAAGTACATGTGTTGAAAAGAAAATGGCCGTGCCCTTTTTGCACATTTCATGCATAAGCTCTTTTAATATATAAGTAGCCTTAGGATCAAGACCGACAAAGGGTTCATCAAGAACCAAAAGCTTTGGCTCGTGAATGAGTGCCGAAATAATTGCGACCTTTTGTTTCATTCCATGTGAATAAGAACTTATCTGGTCACCAAGCGAATCCGTTATTTCCAGCTTGTCGGCATACAGCTTAATTCTTTCTTCTCTGTCTTTTGAGTTTATATCAAACACATCTGCAATAAAATTAAGGTACTGAATACCGGTAAGGTTTTCATATAAATCCGGATTATCAGGGATATATGCTGTAATCTTCTTACACTCAACAGGCTCCGTCTTTACCGAATGACCGTCAACTAAGATTTCACCATCCGTAAAGTCAAGAACACCTACAACAGCCTTTATCGTTGTAGATTTACCTGCACCGTTATGGCCGATAAATCCGTAGATGTCTCCGCTTTCAACGGAAAGTGTCACATCATCTGCAGCCTTTTTCCCTTCACCGTAAATCTTTGTATAATTTCTTATTTCCAACATGCTCATTTTTATTCTCCTTTAATCAGCAGTCATTTCTTTGTGATATCATAATGATATCATATTCTATCATTTTGTCAACACCTGCAATTCCATTTCCGCAGCAAATTAAATGCCCTCTCCGTAATGTGAGGTAAATAAGGACGTAAAAAAAGGAGCCATAACGGCTCCTCTTCCAAAAAGCAATATCACGATTCCGTTTTCGTGTCGACATTAATAACATCCTCCGAGAAGGGTGTTCTTGAGAGATAATATGAATTAAAAACACTTCTTATATCCGCATGATTCATATATTCGGCTATAGATAAATCACCACCGGCAAAAAGAACCCTGTCACCCGTCTCATTTAAATGGGTTATAAACTGAGAAGTTTTTATCGGATACGGGCAACGCTGTATGTCCTGTTTAACGGCAAAAACACTTTTTCCAGGGTTTTCCCAAGTTGCATATCGAATGGCTCCCTGCCACTCGTTCTCGACATTTGTATTATCTACTACTCCATACTTCTCTTTTATTTTGGAATTTTCATTGGCAAGGGGGCCGGCACCATGTTTTGTTAAGTAAGTTCTGGAAACATATATTGCCTCGTCCAATTTTATGTCAACCGTTTTTAATATTTTCAGGACATTGGTAAGTCCCGTTCTCGAAGCGGTAACATGGGGCTGATTCGCTTCCATTTCCGAATCAAGCTGCAGACCCTGTCCACCTTCAAATATTACCCGGTCATATTTATGGAACAGTTCTTTCGCATCGTTGCAAATCGTAACATATTTTCTGTTTCTTATAACCTTTTCGGCAAAATTCATAAGAACCATATCATCGGTAAGCATATCAAGATATGTTCCCGTTGATGCTCCCGACCGTTTTTGGTCGGAATAGTTTCTTCGGATTCGCAGAAGTTTTAAATACAACGAGTATTCATCGTAGGAAAACAGTTCTTTAAATGTTATACCAAATCCCGCTTTTTTCCTAAGGTCCGCCTCATTAATTCCCATTCCGCAGCTTCCGTGACGCTGTTCCCTTTCCGATTCAAACAGCATATTAAGAAGAATGTCGTCTATGGTTGTAATATTGCAGTCCGGCGAAGCATATATGCACGGAAAAAAGCCTTCCATATCATGAAAGGCTTCTATTTCCTCGTCAAGTTTATACATATCCGGGAAATACGTTTCCGCCCAGTATGTATCAGCATGTCTGAAAGAACCTGAGGATAGTTCGTGAAAGACAAAACGTTTCACGGCAGGACCGGATAACTCCACAGTGTGACCTGACTGAGCACCTCCGTTGTGGCGCACAACAAGAGAGGTTCCCGCTTTTGAAGCCAGATAATCTGTTGCCAGTCCTTTACCCTCATCACCAAAGTTACTTCCTATTACCGAATAAACCATGTAAAAATCCTTTTTTCTTTGTCTTTTCAGCGGCAGGTACTGAAGCATTGGCCATAGCGGCTTTCTCCACGGCCTTCTTTTCAATAAACTGTTCTGTCAAAGTCTTCTCAGGCGCGTTATCGGCCGCATTAAAATCTGCAATACCGTATTCAACCACTGCTCTTGTGTCTTTATCAAGTCCCTCCAGTGCAGTTTCTTTATCGGCACCGTTTAACATCATAAGAATTGCAACTATTACTTCCGCAAGGCAGTCGATATGGACATCTTCCACTCTTGCAACACGTCCGGGAAGTGCTTCGCACCATCCGGAATATGATGATTCACGACCGGAGGATGAATTTCCATCCATTCTGTACTTATCACCTACAACAATATGTACCACCTCGTATTTTTCGGATGCCATTTCAAGTGCTTTCTTAAAAGAAATATCCGATTTAACGTCATCATCAAAGCATTTCTTTATACCGGCCTGAGTAAGAACATTTTTATCGGCCCCCACAACTTCATCACCGATACCGATTATTATTCCCTTTTTTCCGCGTTTTTCGTAACTGTCGATTTTGGTATGTTTAGCCGCAAAATACCAAAGCAGATTATCATATCCGTATGTATTCCAACCGCCCAGTTTGAAATCAAGAAGCTGTTCCACAACCCTGATATCCGCTTCATACTGTGTAGCCTGAATAGGATCATCAGGATTTGTTATAGCTATACACATCATATGCGGATTGCTTACAGGTTTTTTGGTAAGAATCTGCATGATAGTTTCATTAAGAGAATTGGTAGCTATTTCCTTAGCCAGATAGCCCATAGACCCGGTCACGTCAAAGCCTAACATTATAGGTGTTGAATTGGGTGAGTCCTCACTGTCAAAGGATTCTCTGATGTTTATAAATCTTGAATTGTACTTATCCTGAATTGACGAACTGGTAAAAATCTGATTTGCATTGCTGGCCGAATCAAGCCCTCTGCTCGAACGAAGTCTCGCCCAGTCTCCTGCTGTATAACTGCCGTATCCCATTTTGCTGCCTCCAGAACATTTTGACTTATTTTAAATTTTTAGAATTTAATGGATGAACCGGTGACAATACATAAATCGCTAATAGCTCTTGCCACAACCTTTTTAGCCATGTCTCCCCACTGGTCAACAACCGCTTTCTTGTCCATTCCGTTAGTTATTTGAATGGCACTTATAATAATCTCAGGCAAATATCGCACCATATCTTTATTTACAACCATTATTCTTCCCGGAATAATATTGTCCATAATAACCGGTTTTGAGTTTCCGCCGATATGAATGTGAAATATTTCATACTGCTCACTCGCCATTTCGGCAAGGCACTTACTTGATAAGTCGGCCTTTTGTTTATCGCCGAATACTTTGCTTATCGAATCGGCTTCCAGTTCTTCATGAAAATCCGCGTCACCTATCGTAAAGCAATAACCCTTCTTTCCACGCTTATTGAATGAATCGATATCTGTATGATATTTTGCAAAATACCAAAGAAGCTGATAGTCTTCAGGAGCATCTCCTCCACGATTTTCTATCCACAAATCAAGCAGCTGCTCAGCTATTCTTATATCCGATTCGAACTGGGTTACCTGCAACGGCGCAAAATCCGTTCTTGCATCTCCGATAGCGGCAAAAAGAAGCTGTGGATCCTGAACAAGATTCGAGGAATACAGTTTCTGCATTAATTCGTTTAATGACTCTTTAATAATCTGTGTAGATAAATACCCCATGGAACCGGTAACATCAACGCCAATCATAATTGGAGTGGAATTCGGATGTTCTTCGCTGTCCCTCGCCTCTCGTTTAGCAATGAATCGAGGGTCAAAACGCGGATCCATTTCATTTTTTAAAAATATCTGATTTGCCGAACTTGCACTGTCAAGCGATCTGCTTTTTCTCAATCTGCTCCAATCACTTGCCGTATAGCTGCCTCTTCCCATAAAAACAAAACTCCTTCAAAAATTTCCGCTTAAATCTACATATCAAGCTTAATAAATTTGTGACCGCCAAAGCCTTTTTCTATTACTTCGTCCCACTTTCCAAAGTCGGCATAGGCATCTTCAGCCGGTCTTCCCGAAATAAACTCTTTAAATTCCTTCGGAGCATCCGCGATATATTGTCCCATAAGCTTTGATGCAATCTTTCGAAGTTCATTAAGGTCATTCTGTTTGGAGAGGCTTCTTTTGCGTCTTGCCTTCCACCAGCCACCGTACAGATAAGCTTCATGGGTTCTTGGATTAATGAATACCGAATTTATAGAAAGACCGTTATGAACAATACCACTGAATTCAAACACGCAGGCAAAATTTTCAAGTCTTGATACAACCCACGCAGCATGCTCAGGTTTTAAATTACCAAGAGCATACAAAGGATACACGTTCTCAGGCTTTGCAAAAGCAACAAGTGTCTTGTTGTCCTTAAGTTCTATTCTTGATTTCATTTTAGGAAAATACTTGTCGAGTTTTTTTATATCCGCCGAGGGATAATCAAGCATTCCTATTCCGGAAATCATATCATCGATTTTATGCTTATCCCTATCGTCAAAAATAAAAATAACCGAGTCTCTTGCCACATAAGTTTTTACATAATCCTCTTCATAGCAGAAAAGATAATCTATGCTTACATTGACACCGTTTGCCGCAGTGAAATTCACATTATCATGGTGTGACCAAAGAAACGTATCATCCGCCGCATCTGCCGCTGCATCAGCCGACGCCCTTAAATAATTAAGCAGGTTTAACCTAAAATTCTTATATTCAGCAAATTCCACATCCGAAAAATGGTTTCTGCTTCCACAGTACGGGCAAACCAGTTCTCCCTTTAAATCCACCGACATTTCACCGGCGCAGTTTTTACATTTTAAACTAATCATACAACGTCTCCGTAAATGGTGATTTCTTACAATAGTATATAGTTTCCCCTCATTTAAAAGAATACTATTTTATGCATCATTTTTCAATTAAACGTTAATGTCGTTGTGACCGTTTTTTCAATTAAAAAGTATATTTTTACAATTACAAAATACCAGCCTTTGCAAATGTTTCATTAATAAATAAAGATAAAATGAAACTATGGCACCTTTCTTTTCATCAAACAACTGTATAAAGCGTGGGATGTATACATACACCGAAGGCCCTGAAAAAGAAACAGTCTACAGGCTTCCCGGTACTCCCGTTTTGAAAAGGTACTTATTCAAATTAAGCTACGAGGATAAGTATCGTTTTGGTGTGCTTACATATCCCGAATATTGCGAATGGATGCTTGAGCTCCAAAAGGAAGCTGAAGAAAAAGCAAACGCTTCAAGCGAAGGCCACACTTTCTGGGCAAACGATGACGAAGAAAGAACCAATCTTACCTCAAGCGATTACAGCGAGTTCCTTGCAAACAACAGCGTCAATATTGCAAACAGCAACTCATTCGACTTCGATAAACTTGCAAACGAATTTGCGCAAAGCGAATCTTCTATTGATAATGTCTTGTCCGCAGACCCCGTCGATCAAGTCTGCGCCGATTCTGCACCCGGTGCTGAATCATCGGAAACAAACCTCGATGAAGTCCTTGCCAATGTCAATAAAGACATGCATGGCGGCGATACCATCCTTTCCCAGGAAGAAATCGAGGCTCTCTTTGCAGCGGCCGCTGCAGGAAATCTTTCTTAATCTAATTATTTTTACTATTCACAGTGGCTCCACACATAATGCGCAGTTGACAATTTAAAACTTTACCTTGACAAAGTGTTTTTTTGGTATTAATATCTGAAAACAAATACTTCAGTGCAATGAAGTGTGAAGTTGAGGAGGATATGTGAAATGAAAAAGTTTGCGAAATTTGCAAGTGTTGTTCTCGCTACTGCCATGGTAGTCGGTTCACTTGCAGGATGCGGAAAAGAATCTGCATCAGACACATTCAAAATCGGTGGTATCGGACCTGTTACCGGCGGGGCTGCTGTTTACGGACAGGCAGTTATGAACGGAGCTCAGATTGCGGTTGATGAAATCAACGCAGCAGGTGGTATCAACGGTTACCAGATTGAATTCAAATTTGAAGACGACGAACACAATGCTGAAAAGGCAGTAAATGCTTACAACTCATTACTTGACTGGAATATGCAGTTACTTATGGGTACTGTTACTTCCACTCCCTGTATCGCAGTTGTTGACAAAGCCGTTAAAGATGATGTTTATATGTTAACACCTTCAGGAACAGCTACTGAGGCTATTGCACAGCCCAATGCTTTCCGTGTATGTTTCTCAGACCCCAACCAGGGTACAGCTTCGGCTCAGTACATCGGCGAGCACAAGCTTGCAACAAAGGTTGCTATTATCTTTAACAGTTCCGATGCTTACTCATCAGGTATTAAGGACAATTTCGTAGAAGAAGCTGCTAACCAGGGATTTGAGGTTGTTGCATGTGAAGCTTTCACAGAGGACACAGCATCTGACTTCACAACTCAGCTTAAAGCTGCTGTTGATGGAAATGCTGATTTAATCTTCCTTCCTATTTATTATGAAGCAGCATCTCTTATTCTTACACAGGCTAAGCAGAAAGAAATGACAATTCCTTTCTTCGGATGTGATGGTTTGGACGGTATTCTTGCACTCAAGGGCTTTGATACAAGTCTTGCAGAAGGTGTTCTTCTTTTAACTCCTTTCTCTGCTACAGCAGATGACGCAAAGACACAGGCATTCGTTGAAGCTTACAAAGCTAGATGTAACGGTGATATTCCTAACCAGTTCGCTGCAGATGCTTACGACGCAATCTACATCATCAAGGCAGCTGTAGAAAAGGCTAACCTTACTCCTGCTTCTGCACGTAAGGATATCTGTGCAGCAATGGAAAAGGCTATGACAGAGATTACATTCACCGGTATCACAGGTTCAAACATTACCTGGTCTGAAGACGGCGAGCCCAACAAGGCTCCTATCGTTGTTGAAATTGTTAACGGCGAATACGTAATCTTAAAGTAAGGATTTTCTTTTGACTCAAAGAGGAGTCACCCAATGGGTGTCTCCTCTTTTTTAGTTAAATCATGTGCAGAAAGACCTGTTGTTCTTATCAAAGAGAGTTTCTGAGCGCTCTCTTTGATAAATACAAAGGAAATCGAGTATTTTCTTATTCGATTTTCTTTGTATTTGTATATTTATACAGAAAATATGTGCTATACTTTATAAGTTAAAAAAATAATTTTACAGAAGGATTCAGTTATGGGCTTTTTAACAAACATCATTAACGGTATAAGCCTCGGAAGCGTATATGCAATTATTGCCTTGGGCTATACAATGGTATACGGAATTGCCAAAATGCTTAACTTCGCGCATGGCGACGTAATCATGGTAGGTGCCTACACAGTTTTCATATTGGCTACCAATCTTGGGCTTAATCCGATAGTTGCCGTTCTTTGTGCAATAATAATATGTACCGCTTTGGGTATTCTTATCGAACGTATCGCTTATAAGCCTTTAAGACATGCAGGCTCACCTCTTGCGGTTCTTATCACAGCAATCGGTGTCAGCTATCTTTTGCAAAACGTTGCACTCATTGCATTCGGTGCAGATACAAAAGTATTCAATTCAGTAGTTAATTTCCCCGTAATCCGACTTTTTAAAAGTCAGATAATAATATCGGGAGAAACAAGTGTTACAATCATCTGCTGTATCCTGATAATGATAGGATTAACCTTGTTTGTTAATAAAACAAAAGCCGGCCAGGCCATGCTTGCGGTTTCCGAAGATAAAGGTGCTGCTTCACTGATGGGAATAAATGTCAACGGAACCATTGCCCTTACATTTGCAATCGGTTCGGCTCTTGCTGCCATTGCCGGAGTTCTTCTTTGTTCGGCGTATCCCGCACTTAGCGCCTATACAGGTTCAATGCCCGGTATCAAAGCCTTTGTAGCTGCAGTATTCGGTGGAATCGGTTCTATACCCGGTGCATTGATAGGAGGTATTCTCCTTGGCATTATTGAATTGCTTGCCAAGGCTTACATCTCAACCCAATTATCCGACGCCATTGTTTTTGCCGTTCTTATCGTTGTTCTTCTTGTAAAGCCCACCGGTATTCTCGGCAAGAAAATAATGGAAAAGGTTTAGGAGGTGTATCATGAATAAATTGCTTTCTTCACTCAACAAAAACAAAACTCTTAAATCAAATACCATCACATATTCAATTGTCATTCTTGCATATATCATATGCCAGATAATGGTTTCTACAGGTGCAATGTCCAATTCAATGAAGGGACTTCTTGTACAGTTTTGCTATTACATCATTCTTGCTGTTTCACTTAACTTAACAGTCGGAATTCTCGGAGAACTAAGTCTTGGACACGCAGGTTTTATGTGTATCGGTGCATTTACCAGCGCTATCTGTTGCAAAACAATCGGAGCATCAATCTCATCGAGACTGTTACTTTTTATTGTGTGCGTTCTTCTTGGTGCCATTGTTTCCGCAGTGTTTGGTTTTTTGATTGGTATTCCCGTATTAAGGCTTAAAGGCGACTACCTCGCAATTGTTACTCTTGCCTTTGGAGAAATCATCAAAAACCTCTGTGCTTCTTTATACTTAGGAAAAGACTCAAAGGGCTATCACATTTCATTAACCGATCAGGCTTCTTTAGGACTTGAAGCAGGCGGCGAAATGATTGTAAACGGGCCTCTCGGAGTAACAAAACTTGATTCATACACTCCCTTTATTATAGGAACCGTGCTTGTTCTTATTACGCTGTTTATCGTGTTGAATCTTATCAACTCCCGTTCCGGTCGTGCAATTATGGCAGTCAGAGACAATCGAATCGCTGCTGAATCGGTAGGAATCAATGTAACAAAATACAAAATGCTTGCATTTACAATCTCTGCTTCGCTTGCAGGTGTAGGTGGTGTACTTTATGCGAACTCACTCTCCACTCTTACCTCCACAAGTAAAAACTTCGGTTACAATATGTCTATCATGATACTTGTTTATGTTGTATTAGGAGGAATCGGTAATATAAGAGGCTCGATTATCGCCACGATAATACTTGTTCTTCTTCCGGAGAAGCTTCGTTTTTTGAACAACTATCGTATGCTTATTTATGCAATTGTTCTTATAATTATGATGCTGATTAACTGGGCTCCCGCTGCAAAGGAAAAGCGTGACATCTTGTTAAAGAAGCTTACTTCTTTTAAAAAGAAAAGTGAAAACAAGGAGGTAAATGACTAATGAGCAAAGCAATACTTGAAGTCAACCACCTTTCAATTCAGTTCGGAGGCTTACGCGCCGTTGATGATTTTAATATCACAATCAACGAAGGCTGTTTGTACGGTCTTATCGGTCCTAACGGTGCCGGTAAAACTACTGCATTCAATCTTCTTACAGGAGTCTACAAGCCTACGGAAGGAATCATAAAACTCGACGGAACCGATATTACCGGAAAAAGCACAATGGACATTAACAAAGCCGGTATAGCGCGTACGTTCCAAAACATTCGTCTTTTCAAAGAGCTTACTGTTCTCGACAATGTTAAGGTTGGTCTGCACAACCTCCATGAATACTCTACAATCACCGGCATTCTTCGTCTTCCAAAGTACAAAAAGGTGGAACGTGAAATGGATGAAAAGGCAATGGAATTGCTTAAAGTGTTTGACCTTGACGGTTCTGCACCTTTAAAAGCCTCACAGCTTCCATACGGAAAACAGCGTAAGCTCGAAATTGCCCGTGCACTAGCCACTAATCCCAAGCTCCTTCTTTTGGATGAGCCTGCAGCCGGAATGAACCCTAACGAAACAAAAGAACTGATGGAAACAATCTCCTTTATAAGGGATAAATTCAATATGACAATCCTTCTTATCGAGCACGATATGAAACTTGTTTCCGGAATTTGTGAAAGACTTACGGTTCTTAACTTCGGTCGTATACTTACAGAAGGTCCTACAAGTGAGGTATTAAATAATCCCGAAGTTATTACGGCATACTTAGGAGAATAATCATCATGGCAATGTTGGAAATAAAAAATTTACATGTTCATTATGGTGTAATTGAAGCAATCAAAGGAATCGATTTCGAAGTTAACAAAGGTGAAGTCATTGCGCTTATAGGAGCAAACGGCGCCGGTAAAACTACCATTCTTCACACAATCAGCGGACTGATTACTCCTTCGGAAGGCAGTGTTATATTTGAAGGACGTGATATTACAAAGATTCCAGGTCACAAGATAGTTTCCATGGGAATGGCCCATGTTCCCGAAGGACGCCGTGTATTTCAAGAACTTACGGTTTTGCAGAACTTAAAGATGGGCGCTTATACACGTAAAGACAAGAACGAAATCGAAGAAACGCTTCAGATGGTATACAAACGTTTCCCCAGACTTTTCGGAAGAAAGAACCAGTACGCAGGTAGTCTCTCCGGAGGCGAACAGCAGATGCTTGCAATGGGGCGTGCACTTATGAGCCATCCTTCCATCATTCTTATGGACGAGCCGTCCATGGGACTCTCTCCTATTTTTGTTAATGAGATATTTGATATTATTAAAGAAGTAAGTGCTCAGGGCACTACCGTTCTTTTGGTAGAGCAGAATGCCAAGAAAGCTCTTTCTATCGCAGACAGAGCCTATGTACTTGAAACCGGCAAAATAGTTCTTTCCGGAAATGCTTCAGAGCTTATGAATAACGAAGCAATCAAAAAAGCTTATTTGGGAGAATAATCATGGAAAAATTCGTCATCACAATTGCCCGTGAATACGGTTCGGGCGGAAGAACCATCGGTCAGATGCTTGCGAAGGATCTCGGCGTTGAATATTACGATAAAGACCTTATCATAAAAGCAAGCGAGGAAAGCGGTATCAATATCGATCTTTTTGCAAACGCCGATGAACGCTCCAAGAGCATTTTTAAGAAATTTAAAAAGAAAAATTACGGTGGTGAGGTTCTCTCTCCTTCCCATAAGGATTTTAATTCAGAAGAAAACCTCTTCAACTATCAGGCAAAGATTATCCGTGATCTTGCCAACAAAGAATCCTGCATAATAATAGGACGTGCAGCGGATTTCATCCTAAAAGACAGGAAAGACGTTATTTCGGTATTTGTTCATGCTCCCGAAGAATTCCTTATGGAGCAGGCAGCAAAAAAGATTTCAAAAAGCGGAAAAGATCTTGAACGTTTTATTTCAAAGATTGACAAGGAACGCGCCGAATATTACAAGGCTCACACAGGTCGAGAATGGACCGATGCCCGCAACTACGACTTATGCCTTGATTCTTCCAAACTCGGATTTGAAAAGTGCGTGGAAGAAATCAAAGCCTATATGAATGTTAAGCTCAAATAAGATAAACTCAATCCGAGCGATGATAGCATCGACACGGATTGAGTTTTTTTATTAAGAACCCACGATTCTTTAACGTAATATTAATATGTAATTGATAGGATAATCATATAATTCACTCTCGCAAAAACGGAGATTCTTATGAAAAAACGATTACTTAACAATATTACTCTGACATTTGTATCTTTCTTTATAATTCTTGTCATTACAGGTGTACTGATAGGCAAAATGACTGCAAAAACAAGCTCCCTGGCAAAGGAAAGAGCTGTAACCGGTATTCACACTACTTTGGAATCTCGAGCTCACACGGTTGAAGAATACTTTGCTCATCAGGAAGATCTCCTAAAGCAGTACAGTATGCTTCCGGATATAAAGAAACTCCTAAAAGACGGCGATGATGAATCCAGGCGTTTTGTGCAGTCCTACACAAGAAATCTTTTTGGTTCTCTTGAAAACTGGGAAGGGCTTTACGTTTCCGACCCTACCACAAAAGTATTGGCACACTCTGATTATTCTTTTGTCGGAATGCTCACAAGAGACGAAGACAGTGCCAGGGAACTTGTCAATTCAATGTACAAAATACATGGCTTATACAATGCCGGTGTCATAAAGTCTCCTACCACAGGAAAGTATCTTGTTTCAATGTACTGTCCGGTATTTGAAGACGGAGAAATAATCGGTTATGTCGGTGGAGGACCATATGAAGAAGATCTTTTCAAAATCCTCGAAAATATAAGTTTTAAGGATTTTGACACCTCAAACTATTACATCATCAATCTCAAGGAAGAAGCATATATTTACAGTGCAAATAAAAGTGATATCGGCGGAAACGTTTCTTCTCCTGTCATTCTTGACGCCATATCAACCATTCACGAAAACAAAACTACCATCACTACATATTACACATATGGCGAGAGTGAAGATGCCCAAATCGTTGCGTATTACTATATGCCGTCATATGACTGGGCAGTTATAGCAATTGATAAAGTTACCAATGTTTATAAATTTTCAAATTTAACAGTAAAAATAATAATTCTGTCATTCATTCTTGCCTTCGCAGTGTTCCTTTTCATTTTCTTAGTGCTCTCCACTCATTGGAGAAAAGAAAAAAAGCTACGAGTTAACGCAGACACTCAGAACAAGAACAAATCTGCCTTTTTTGCAAATATGTCTCATGAGTTAAGAACTCCCATGAATGCGGTTGTCGGAATGGCTGACATATTACTAAACTCAAATCTTTCTGATGAACAGGAAAAATACGTTATCGGTATCAAAAATGCAGGAACCTCAATCGTGTCCATGGTTAATGATATTCTTGATTACTCAAAGATGGACTTCGGTTATATGACAATTATTCCTGTGGAATATTCAACCGGAAAGCTTTTCCAAAGCGTCAAGATGATTATTGAAAGTCGTATCAAATCCCCCAATGTTTCTTTGGTTGTTGATATTGACAGTGATATGCCTCAGGCGCTCCTTGGAGATGATATTCGAATAAAACAGATTCTTATTAACCTCATGAATAATGCAGTTAAGTTTACTGAAACAGGCTTTGTAAAGCTCCTTGTAAGAATCGTGAATCGTGACGATGATGATATATATATTGACTATATTATCAGAGATTCCGGAATGGGAATGAAACCCGAAGATTTAGATAAACTTTTTAACGCGTTCTCGCAGGTTGATACAAAGCGGAATCGTGAAAAAGAAGGTACCGGACTCGGACTTGCGATCTGCCAAAAGCTTACAGAGCTTATGGGAGGAAGGCTGACCGTAGAAAGTGAATATGGCAAAGGTTCAACATTTATCCTTTCTTTAAAGCAAAAAATAGTTGACCCGATGCCTATGGAATCTTTAGACACCATTTCATCAGACAATGATGAAACCGTAAACTATTTTAAAGCGCCGGAACTTGAACTGCTTATTGTTGACGATAACGACACCAATCTTCTTGTTGCCGAAGGACTTCTAAATCCTATCGGTGCCATAATTGATACTGCTTCCTCTGGTAAAGAAGCCGTAACAAAAGCAATGAGCAAAAAATATGATATCATCTTTATGGACCACCTGATGCCGGATATGGACGGTATCGAAACAATCCAGACGATTCGTGAACTGCCGGTTTTCGATAATTATTATGAGAAAGCAAACTTTGTTGCACTTACAGCCAACGCCATGAAAGAAGCCCGTGACAGTTTCAACGAAGCCGGTATTGAAAATTTCTTAACAAAGCCAATCGACCTGATAAAGTATGTCGAAATGATAAGAAAGCTTGCTCCGAAAGAAAAAATCAAGGATTAGCAGAAAGCCCTGCATTGCAGGGCTTTCTTTCGTCTTTGTTATTGTTGACTTTTATTTCTTCAGGTTATATGCTAAATATTATTAATCAGAAAAGAGGCGACTTAATATGGAAAGAATCTATATTGAAAAGGTTAAAGAATACGCCGACAAAGAGGTTTCTCTTGCCGGATTTGTAGATAATTACCGTGATGGTAAGGCTATGGCTTTCATGGTTCTTAAAGACATCACAGGCAAAGTTCAGGTTACCATCGAAAAAGAACTTCATCCTGATTGGGAAGAAAAGCTTTCATCCATTACTCCCGATTCTGTTGTCAGAGTAACAGGAAAAGTATTGTTAAGTGATTTCGTTAAACTCGGAGGAGTTGAAATTATTCCTTCTGCTATCGAAATCGAATCAATCGCTTCTGCCCTTCCCATTGCAAGAGAATATATACCTGCGACAAAGAAAAAGGCCGCTGTTGAAAAATCTTCAATCGATCAAAGAATCGAATACAGATGGATTGACCTTCGTACAGAGCAGAATCAGCTTATGTTTAAAGCTCAGACAGCCCTCACCGGTGCAATGAGAGAATACCTTCTTAACAAGGAATTCATCGAGATTCATACACCTAAGCTTATTGCTGCAGCTTCAGAGTCAGGTGCTGACGTATTCAGACTTGATTATTTCCCCAACTACAACCTTCCCAATGCTTATCTTGCTCAGAGTCCTCAGTTCTATAAGCAGATGGCTATGGCAAGCGGATTTGAAAAGATTTTTGAAGTAGGTCCTGTTTTCAGAGCTGAGAAGTCTTTCACAAGCAAGCATGCAACAGAGTTCACATGTTTTGACCTTGAGTTTTCATACATCAACGGTTGTAATGATGTGATGACAATGGAAGAAAATCTCATTACCTATGCTCTTGGCAAGGTAAAAGAAAAATACGGTGACAAAATCAAAGAACTTTTCTCAACAGAAGAATTTGATGCAGAGATTATTGTTCCCACTACACCTTTCCCCAGAGTTAAGCTTGCTGATTTATACGACGCTCTCGAAAAAGAATACGGTTACACCGTTCCCGATTCAGAAAAGGGCGATTTAACAACAGAAGCCGAAAAGTTAAGTTATCAGTGGGTTAAGAAGCACTACGGACATGAATTCCTCTTCATTACAGACTACAGTGCAGAAAAGAGAGCCTTCTATCATATGCGTAATGAGGATGGTGTTCCTCAGGGATACGATCTTATCTGGCGTGGTGTTGAAATCACTACCGGTGCACAGCGTGAGCATAGATATGAGCAGCTCAAAGCTCAGGCAGACGAAAAGGGTCTTGGCGAGGACGTTAAGTTCTACCTCGAGTTTTTCAAGTACGGATGTCCTCCTCATGGTGGTTTCGGTCTTGGTATCGATCGACTCACAATGCTTCTTCTTGGTCTTCCCATCAAAGAAGCAATGTTCCTCTTCAGAGGACCTTCACACCTTACTCCTTAATTGTGATAAACAAAGAGCCTCGGTTTCCCGAGGCTTTTTGTTATATAATCATTTGTTTTGATTGGAATTCGGTTTTTCTTCCTTTTCAGTTTTAGAATAAAGAAAAACCTCTCGTTCAACATCAACCTTAAAACTTTTATCTCTCTTATAATCAGATGCCGAATCATTCCTGTAAACGCTTGTAAGCTGTCCTTTAAGAATAAGTATACGTATCAAGGCGATAAGAAATCCTACAACAGCTGCTATAACGAGTATTGTTACAAAATCAACGCCTGTCCCGTCAGTGTTTCCGCCAACAAGCACCATTATATTAATCAAAGAATTCATATCGGCACCCCCTAATTAATCAACTGAAAAATAAGACCGATAAGAAAACATGCAACCGAAGATATTCCCCAGGTCATAAAGAAGTTCTTCCAAAGAAGTCCTTTATCACACGGAAGATTTCCTACAAATTTGCCGGTCTGACCATTCATTGCAAAAATAAACTTCTGCCCGTTCCAGGTAGTGTTTAAAAGCCAAACAGGATATAGTGCATACTTGGCTTCGCCATTTGAAAGATTAAGTGCACTGCTCTCTGTATCTACCGAATCATATCCGACAACTGTCTCCCTGAAAGCCTGCTCTGTGGCTACTTTAACTCTCTCATTTGCGCGTCCAATCGATGCATCAGCATCAACGTCATATTTATCGGCAACATAACCTGCAAGGTATGCAGTCTTAAAAGGTGTAGCATCTTTAAATTTGAAAGGCTCTACAGATTCCATCAATGTATCATCCATCTTTGCCGAACCATCAACCGGAACCTTGTCAAAAGCCACCTTACCTGCTCTGAATACCGAGAAATAATCGGTCCTTTTATACTTATATTTGGAATCTTCCCATCTTGACACCTTTGTAGCCTTATATCTGATTCGGGCAGATACATCAGCATCAAACAGCCAAAAAGGTACATATAACCCTTTAATTTCCTCAAGGTGATGACTGTCTTTAAAAGCCTTGGGCAGAAGTCTCTTCCCCTGCATATGCTTTTTAAAGCCGTTCATGGCAGCTTCTTTATCCAATTTAAATGGAATGACAAAATCGGGTTTCAATGCACCTTGGAACTGGCTTGTCATAACAACCGGGTTTCCGCAATAAGGGCACTCCGTTGCGCCTGTCGTCGCCTCGCCTATTATCTGACCACCACACGACTTACATGTATATTCACGAATATCGGCAGTTTCGCCTTCACCCCATTCAAGCCCCGGCTTTGTATTCCAAGTATAATCGCTTGTTCCTTCATCCTTCAGATTTTCATCATAGGATTTCAAAGCATCCATTTCAAATTCCGTCTCACAATACGGACATTTTAACTTCTGAATAGAAGTATTAAACTCTATAGCTCCTCCGCAACACGGACATTTATACTCCTGTAAATCAGACATATACTCTCTCCTTATAAAAATCGGGGTGGGAACACCACCCCGATAAACAGCCAATAATTACTGAATGTCAGCGTCTGTAAAAGGGTCTCCGCACTGAGGGCAGAACTTAGGAGGATTTGTAGGGTCAGAAGGTGTCCAACCGCACTTATCACACTTGTATAAAGGTGCTCCTGCAGGTTTCTTTGTTCCACACTGAGGGCAGAACATTCCCTGATTAACCGAACCGCATGAGCATGTCCAACCCTGAACGGGCTGAGCCTGTGCCTGCTGCTGTCCCATAGCAAAGAGCTGCTGAGCATTGAAACCGCCTGCTGCGCCTGCCATGTTCATACCAACAAAACCGTTCATTGCCCCTGCCTTGTTGTTTGCTGCTGCCTTCATTGCATCTGCCTGGGCGCTTACAAGAGTAGCTGCTGCCATGTTGGGGTTCATGTTGATTGCGTTTCTCTGAGCCTGCTTGATCATGTCTGCATCATCATCAGGAAGAGTAACCGAACCAAGAGCAACGTTTACAACAGAAATACCTCTTAACTCACTCCACTTAGCAGAGAGTTCTGCCTTCATAGCGTCTGCAAGCTCTGTATTATGCGCAATCATCTCATTGGGACGAAGTTCCATAGCAGAAAGCTTAGCAAGAGCGGGCTGTAAAGCTGCGATAAACTCTGTTTTAAGAGTATTGTCAAGTTCCTCTCTTCTGTATTCTCTGTCAACGTTTCCGCAAACATTTGTATAGAAAAGAAGGGGGTCTGTAATCTTGTAAGAGTAAACACCCGAACATCTTAATGAAACATCAAGGTCAAGTCCTATCTTTGAATCTACAACTCTGAATGGAACAGGATTGGGAGTTCCGAATTTATTATCAAGTAATTCCTTTGTGTTGAAGTAATAAACTCTCTGATCCTTACCGGTATCTCCGCCAAGAGCAAAACGCTTTCCGAATGTCTTGAACGATTCAATAATACTTGTGCCAAGATTTCCGGAAAAAATTGAAGGTTCTGTTGATGTGTCATATACAAACTCACCGGGTTCTGCACAAACTTCTACAATCTTACCCTGTTCAACGATAATCATACACTGACCGTCTGCAACGGCGATTCCCGATCCGTTTGAAATGATGTTATCGTTACCATGGTTATTTCCTTTTGTACGCTTAACACCTTTTGTAACAAGAACATTTTTGTCCATTGCATCACAGTAGAAAAACTCTTTCCACTGATCTGCGAGTACGCCTCCACCAGCCTGGAGTGCTGCACTAATTAATCCCATAACTATAATCTCCTTTCATGTGATTGTATTTAGTCTATCAAAATACGGCAAAAAAAATACCACCCGTTTGGGTAGTATTATTTTAAAATCCCGGAACTATAAGTTTCTGCTCAACAGCATCAATTGCCAACTGATATCGGTTTGAATATCCTGCCTTCTGAAGCATATTGTTTATGTGAAATTTAACCGTATTCTCGCTCATAAACAGTTCTTCCGCAATTTCTTTATTTAGTTTTCCGTTGCAAAGTTCTCTTAATACCTTCATCTCCATAGGCGTAAATTCCACGCTTTTTGCAAGCCCCACCGAAATCTGCGGAGTAGAATCCGGGTATACGTGCTCTCCTGCCATTGTTTTATTAAGAATATCAAGAAGTCCGACTTCTCCCATCTCCTTATACCAAAAGCTCTCGCATCCCGCCTCTTTTGCTTTTCGAATAAAGGATTCCTCGGGAAGACTTGTTGCTATTATTATTTTAATACCCGGAAACTGACTTTTTATTTCAGTCGCAGCCTCCAAGCCGTTTTCACGATCTTTTGTATAAACATCCATCAGTATAACGTCTACAGGACATCTCATGCAAAACGGAAGTGCTGCCTTAGCATTTTCCAAAGAGCCTGCCACCGAATAATCTTTACTGTCTTCTATTATGGTTTCAAATAATGTACGCACAGTAACTGCGTCATCAACAATCAATACTTTCTTCACACTGCCTCCATTCAAATCATCCCGTCGGCCTTTGGAAATACAAAATTAAGTTCAACCCCTTTATATACTCCTACAGACATCGTCCCACCGATTTCTTCAACCGCTTTTCTTAGTGCTTTAAGTCCTCCACCTTCTGTAATACAAACACTATCTACCTTCCCGTCATCATATATGCGAACATTATACCCTTCCTTTATGGAACGGCATTCGACAGTCAGAGTGTTTGCATAAGCATGTCTTATGGAATTATACATTGCTTCACGTACGCATCTTATTGCTACTTCATTATACTCAGGGAACTTGCCTATCACAACAAGGTCTATTCCCAAAGTTGAAGCTTGTTTATACAAGTGTTCCATACTTCCGGCTTTGTTGTGCTCAACCTCGAGCATATTATTCTTAAAGGCTTTTATCGTATTGCTCCAGACATCAAGAATATTGGCAACCTCAAGGCTTTCAATATGATTGTCTCTTAATACTTTTCTTGTACGTAAGACCGCATTTCCAAGTTGATCGTGTACCCTGACTTTATATGCAAGAAGTTCTTCCTCATTTCCTGTTACAGCTATTTTATCAAGGATTTCTTTCAGCTGTTCCCTAAGTTTTGAAAGATTTTCTATTTCATCTTCTTTTTCAAGTCGCCTTTGATAAAGTGCGGTAACATTCCTTGCCACAATCTCCATATATTTTTTGTCAGCATCATATATTACCGAGCGTTGGAAACTCCAGACACTGTTATCGTTCAAAAGAAAGGCCGGCCACGTTGTGAAATCAATTCTTTTCGCATAAGCATTCTCGGAAAAAGAAATAATCTTTCTCCAAAAATCTTCTCCGTTCATTATTCCGTTGCTGTCAAATATAAACGCAAGATCTCTCATCCTCTTATTTGCAGAAACAACGGCCCCACCGGTGTCCGAAAATAAAAGTCCGCAGTCCATGCTGTTTATTGCTCTTCTTATTGAGCCTGCATTTATGGAGTTCTTTCTTTTGTAATATTCCCTAAAGATTATATACAAAGAATACACATCCAAAAAACTGAACAAAGCAATATGAAGGCTAGTAGGAAGCCCCATAATAATCTCTGAGTACTTTGTCGGAGTTTTTCCTGACATCATTAGTTTTGCCAGTACGTTCTCGCATCCCGAAAAGATTGCAAACAAAATCTCCGGAATCAGCACATACATTTTCCCCGTTCTGAACCGGCGTATTACAACAACCCCCAGTATAAGGGCCAAAGAAATGTATGACATTATCATAATCATTTGAAATTTCATTCGTTTACCTCCTTCTTGGGAATGAAGAAAGAAAACGCCGTCTCTTGATTATCCTCTTCGTAATCGTAAAAAACACCGGGCAATGTGATTATCTTTCTGTCAAAGACTTTAGGCCACGATGCTTCCCGTGTCGTCATATTTATCATAAGTGAATAAGCGTTCACCGAGTCAGAAAGTATCACATTGCAGCATGATATCATATCCAAATATTCTTCAAGTATTATCTCAAACACCTCATATATAATAAGTGCGGAATCATTCGAAACAGGACCTACATCATTGAAATAAAACTTTCCATCCACTCCCGCATCCTTAAGATTATCGAACGTTTCTTTAAAGCATAAGTTTATCTCACCCGAATAATCAAAGAGGTCGGTTTCTTTTAAAATAATCAGATTACTCTTTCTTTTGATATAAACACCTATAATGTCAATCTGTCTGAGTACCTTCCTTAAAGCCTCATTATCAAGAGAATGTGCTTCATCAATTTTACCGTTAATTCTTTTAACATCTTCCGCTATTCTTGAAAAAGTGATGTCATAGAGTCGATTCCTTTCGAATGCGGTTTTTTGGCGTTTCTCGTAATCAATATTTTTTCTTAAAGAAGATGTTGCCTCCTCGATAGAGCTTTGCGTATCAGTCAGTTCACTGATAATCCTATTTATATCACGAATATTTCTCTCCCAGACAACATATCCCCCGTTGATTGGAGCCAAAACAAGTTCCGTATCCTGATTGACCCTGCATATCCCGTTTAAAACAAGTTCGTTAAACTCAGATTTAAGCACAGGTCTCGCCTCCGCCGAACGATATACTCCGTTTCCGTCTTTATCAAGTATCTGCGCGTTTACGGAAGTGTGATTAAAGCACCACTCGTAGTCGATATTTGAAGGCACAAAGCCACTGTAAATCAGTGATTCCCAAAGAGCGATTGTCCCTATCATGAAGGCAGAAGTAAAGTCGATGTAATGCTCAACAAATCGCGTTGACGGAATTATAATCAGGGTGCAATACAAAGCAGTCACACCGATAACAACATACGGAATAGCAGCCCTTCTATGTGAAAACAAAGGCAGACTTTTATTCTTTGGTATTTGCGCAACACAGATAATAGCGACAAAAACAACAAACAAAGCCACAACCCAATATCCCCATTCATGAGTCTCTGCACCGGGATTTGTATCAACTCCGAATACCCGTCCGTGAAATTCATTTGTCATTACGAAAGCAGACAATATCCCGGAAACTATTATTATTGATATCTTTCTATGCGTATGACTTATTTTATTTCTGTAATACTTCATGCTGTCTGTCGCAATATAAGCAAAGCAAACTGAAAAAATCATTGGAATATAATATGCATACCATAGGTATCTGGTTATAACATCACCATCAAACACCTCGTATTTAAGAGTTCGAACAAATACCCAGAGAACAAAAAGAATATCGATGTGTATCAGGCAATGCCTTAATACCTTTTCCGATATACGTAGTTGAATCGCAACTCCCCAGTAAGCCAAAAGAACTTCAAAAGTCGCAAAAACAAACAATCTCCCCGTTACACCTACGGTAGTCTCCTTATGGCTTATAAGCGAAATGAGCAAAGAAAAAGAAAGCATTGCAAATATGAATACCGTATTCATTATTGTACGCTTTCTTCTGTCTTTCATATATAATTGTCGTTTACCCCTAAACGAACTTCCCTTTCTCAATAATAATGCTATCTTCCGTAATTTTCGACAAACTCTTCAAATGATTCAACGGAAATCGGCTTAGAAAACAGATATCCCTGAACCGCATCACTCTTTATTCTGACGGCATTTGCAACATTATCTTCAGTCTCAACACCCTCAACTATTACTTTTGCACCAAGCTTATGTATCATTTCAGACATAGCATTCACTATTGTATCACGCTTTCTGTCTTCATTTTGCGATTTCATAAAATCCATATCAAGTTTGACCACATCAAAAGGAAGATGCATAAGCGCATTTAATGATGAATAACCACTTCCAAAATCATCAATTTCGACAACAAATCCTGCCTCGCGCAAACGTTCCATCGTCTGAATCAATACTTTTCTGTTATCCGCACAGGCACTCTCTGTAATCTCAACATGAAGCTTTGATGGATCAATATCATACTTCTTTACAAGATTTTCAAATTCTTTTGAAACGTTGGCACTGACAATATCAATCTGTGACACATTAACCGATATGGATCCATCATAAACATTTCTGCTTTCCATATCTTTTAAAATTGCAGCCGCTCTGTCCCATACAAAACGATCGATTTCTGTTATAAATCCATTATCCTCAAACAAAGGGATAAACTCAGCCGGAGATATAACTCCCATTGTTGGGTGCTTCCACCTTACAAGTGCTTCCGCTCCGCATACATTGTTCTTATTTAAATCAATCTGAGGCTGCAATTCAATGAAAAATTCTTTATTGTTAAAGGCTTCTCTCATATGTGACATAAGAAGCAGTCTTCGTTTTTGTTCTTTTGCCATATCGGTTGAATATTCCATCACGGAAAGAGTCGCCTGCTTTTTACACTTTGCAAGTGCCAAAATAGCCAGTTCGTAGTAATAGTCGACCGGCTGTGCCATGTCATTCATCACTACAAAACCATGGCACATCTCAACAGTAATTTCTGCATCATTTTCAAGCGGAATGCAAAATTCAGACATCTCATTAACTATGGTGTCAAGGTAGTCAAACGGCACAATACACGTGAATTTGCCCTCCGCAGTTCTTGCATAAAGCATCGGAAACTCATGATGAAATTTATGGTATCGGTCAGCTATCTCAATAAGAACACGGTCACCGATTTTAGTACCGTATAACCCGTTTATGCCCTTAAAGTCGCGAATTCCGCTAACCATAACTGCATAGCCACCACCGTTTTTATTTTTCCGAATAAAGCTTGGTGCTGCCTCAAAGAAACCTACTCTGTTAAAGCAACCTGTAAGTCTGTCAAAAATCGCTGCCCTGTGTTCTCTCTCGACCTGTCGTCTTTCTTCCGTAATGTCGTGAAATATCACTACGGTTCCAAGAAAATGATCCTTTTCATCATAAGCAGGCTTATACAAAATCTCAAAAAGATGGTCGGCAACCTCTCTTACAATCGTCGCCTCGGCGTTTTCAATAGAAAGAGCTTTCGTAAGTTCATCCCTAAAGGATACAGTTTCTTTTGCAAACAGCTTCTCAGCTTTTGCATTGCATTTAATCAATTTTCCGTTACTGTCATAAAGCATTGTTGCGTCTGAAATATTTTCATCCGCATATCCCTGCAAATCCTTTATCAGCCTTGAAGGAGCAAGATAATATGTCGAATAGTAAAACAACACAGCGCCTATACCTATGCTGAATCCCGAAAGATTAAGCGTCGAAACCCTGTTGAGCATAAATACTGCGTAAAAAACAATCATTCCTATTAAGACTCCGGCAATGGCACGGTATCTTACCTTGTAAAACTTAGATGTACGAAGTATTGCCTTAACAAGAAGATAAAGCATTGTGCCAAGCATGCAGGCACAAACAAAAATATGTATGATGAAAAACAGTTTAGGCTCTATTTTTGCAAATGAATTGTTTTCATCCGTTATTATCGTAAAGTCACAGGCAAATCGGTTTATGGGATTAGTCGCAAGAACAGCCGAATCAATAACAATAATTCCTTCGGCAAAATACTTCTGCCCTTTTGTAACCTCATGCCTTGTCAGCACATATATAAATCTTGTCGCAAACAATAATACCCAATCAATAAAAATATGTTCTGCGCTGCAAAGATATATCAAAACATTTTCATTTCTTATGTAATGATCATATGTATATGTTGCAAGCAAAAGCGTAGCAAAAAGAAAGCTTCTTCCGAGAAGCTTTCCGAGCTCACTTTTTTTCATATAGCACTTAACCGTATATGTTCCGCAAAGAACAGTAATAAGTGCAAATCCAAAGGACAGTAAATAGTATTCCATTGAATCCTCCGGTTTAATAAATGCGTTCTATTATAGTACAAAACGAATATTATCTATGCGTTAACATTCAGTTATTCTATCAAAGCTGTTAGCAATTCCCGGTTCATTGACATATTCACAAATACCTAGTAAATTGTTTATTAAAGTACGTTGTACTTAGATTTTGTGGGAGGAGTAACAAAATGAAATTATTAGGAGATATTTTCGGAATCATTTTTCAGCTTATCATCGGTGGTGTTGTCGGTTGGGTAGCCGGCATTATCATGAAAAGCAACGGAAGCACTTTAAGAAACATCATCCTCGGACTTGTAGCAGGTGCTGTAGGTGGTTTCCTTGTTCACACAGGCTCATTCATCGGCGGTCTCATCGTAAGTATTGCTGCAGCATGTGCCCTCATCTATGTTGCAAAGCTTATCTTTAAATAAGTCGCTATTTCTTAGCCAACATTTTGAAACATCGCTTAGGCGGTGTTTCTTTTTTTATTACAGATTAAATCGTAGACTTAAATTCATTGTTCGATTTTCTTTGAAAGACCTGCCGTACCGGAAACAGGCATGGAAAAAGCTATACCCTGACCGTTTGTGTCAAGGCCTGCTTTTTTGTATATGGCATGAAGAACCCGGTCCTTAATTGATGCCTCTACAAGCATCATTACGACGTCTTTATCGGGCTGAATCGTAATTTGGAATATTCTTTCAGCCTCTTTATTTGCTGTACCTCTTGCATGAATAACCGTTCCTCCGCCAACGCCTTCTGCTCTTGCAGCATCCATAACCATATCAGAAAATCCTGCATTTACTATGCAAAGAATCATTTCATATTTAACATCACTCATCACAGTTCTCCCTCTTACTTAAAAGTCATCCGATTATCGCTTAAAAAGTTAAAAACCGAAGCTCCGATTACACTTGTAAAAGGAACCGTATACGCAATTCCTTTGCCATCCTTTATCGATAAAAATTTATCTTCTATCGTTGTAAGAATTGATTTTTCCGCGGATTCTTTTATCACGCTGAATATCACGGCTTTATCGGAATCGCTAAGTCCCAATACTTTAAGCATCTTCTCATCCGCTGTACCCTCTCCCATTGCAACAAACTGAAGATTCGCCCCCAAATGTTGCAGAAGATCAGTATAAAATTCAGCCTTTTTTCTGTTGACTACCGTAATTAAAAGCATAAGTCTGTTAGACGATATATTCTTTTCTTTTGCTTTTTCCATATAGCCCCCCTACTCAAAGTAAATAATCTGTTCATCATCCGCATCAAGAATTCGCTTCATAACTATTCGTTCGCGCATAACCTTTGATGCAATTGCCTTAAAACCGAGTATCTGTATAGTAATAAGAGGAGTCATTGCAACCATTGCAACTACGCCGAAGGCATAAGAAAGAATACTTGCCTCTCCTCTTAAAACAGAGCATACACCTATAGCAAACGGCAAAATAAACCCTGATGTTAAAGGTCCGCTTGCAACGCCACCCGAGTCAAACGCGATTGCCGTATACAGCCTTGGCACAAACAGTGACAGCGCAAGAGAAATAAAATATCCCGGGATAAGATAGTACAAAACCGAAAATCCCATAATGATTCTTAAAACAGAAAGTGCAATAGAAGCACCTACTCCGACAGCAAGTGCAACAAGCATTGAACGTTTTGTCACTGCTCCACCCGTAATTTCCTCGACCTGCCTGTTAAGTACGTGAACTGCAGGCTCTGCAAGAACAACAACGCATCCGATTACTAAAGCAAAGCCTGTTATTAAGAGTGTTGACTGCTTTGCAAGCTGTGTTCCTATCAAAAAACCGATTGGCATAAATCCGACACTCACAGCAGAAAGAAAAATCACAAGTCCAAAGAATGTATAAACTATACCTGCAACAATCTGAAGAAGCCTTTCTTTTGGAAGCTTCAATACAAAAATCTGCATAATCGTGAAAAAAGCAACAATCAGTGCCAGCGCCTTTATGACTTCCAGACACTTTGAACCTATGAGCACAATCAGCCCTGTCTCAAGCAAAGGCTCCATTGAATAATCGGGTAACGAATAAGCAAGATTTCCGTTTGCTCCAAGTGAAAGAATCATTACCATAATCATCGGGCCTACCGAGCACAAAGCAATCATACCAAAAGAATTTTCCGAAGCCTCATGACCGCCGATAGTAGATGCTATACCCACGCCAAGAGCCATTATAAACGGAACCGTTATGGGACCCGTTGTAACCCCTCCCGAATCAAAAGAAAGTGGAACAAAAATATTTTTACCGCTCTCTGCCATAAGTGCAGCAAACGCAAACAAAAGCATATAAAACAGCATAAGAACAGATGAAAGATTCGCTTTGAAAATCATTTTCAGAACCGAAAGCAGAAGAAACAGGCCAACTCCCGCGCCCACGGCAACAATCAATAGAGTTCCGTTTATAACTGTTTTTACCTGGTCTGCAAGAACCGATAAATCGGGCTCTGCTATTGTAATCAGCACACCCATAAGAAAACTGACCATCAAAAGAAGCTTTAGATTACGCGACTTTGTAAGTCCGGTTCCCATGTATTCGCCCATCGGAGTCATTGCTATATCAGCCCCGAGATTAAATAATGCTATTCCCAGCACAAGGAAAACTGCCGACAGCGCAAACACAGTTGTTTCTTTTGTTGAAAATGAAACAAGTGGCGTAAATGTAAGTATGAGAACTATTCCCACTACGGGAAGGACCGAAAACAGAGATTCCCTGATTTTCAGAAGAAATACCTTTAACATTGACCTGCTCCCCTTCTGATCTGTTAAGGTTTATTAACGGCTGAAAAGCCGGCATTATCTGATGATATTATAATATTATCGCTATTAACCAGAACGTACTCAAAATCACCACGTGCGGATTGTAAACGTTTCGCCATTTCACTGCCTCCGACAAAAATAGCCGTCGAAAGCGCATCAGCATACAGACTGCTGTCAGCGATAATTGTTACGCTTCTTAGCCCACTGTCGGCAGGATATCCGGTTGAGGGATCCATTATGTGCCAATACCTAACTCCGTCTTCTTCAAAATAACGTTCATAAGAGCCGCTTGTAACAACTGATTTGTCGGAAACCGTAACATACCCAATGACGGAATTATCATCAAACGGAGATTTTATTCCGACGTTCCACGCTCTTCCTTCCGGATTTTTGCCAAGACAGTATACATTTCCGCCAAGATTTAACATGGAAGATTTAACATTGTATGATTTCAAAATTTCAACAGCTTTGTCACACGCATATCCCTTAGCAACTGCTCCTAAGTCCACCATCATGCCCTCCGGGATTTTTACCATTCCGTCAGACACATTGATTTTTGAATAATCAACGTATTCCAAAAGTGCGCCAAGCTCGTCATGAGAAGGCACGCGATACTTTTCTTCGGTGAATCCCCACGCCTTAACAATCGGATAAACGGATATGTCTAACATCCCGTTTGTAATTTCCGAAAGATTACATGCCTCACTTATCAGCTTTGCAGTCTCAGAAGAAACCTCAGCGAAAGTTCCTGCATGTGTATTTATTTTTGATATATCGCTTTGTTCATTATTAACTGCGAAAAGACCGTCATAATCCGAAATCAGTTTCTCTATGTCGGCATTTGCATTTTCTGCGTTTCTACCATATGTTTCAAATACCATATATGTATTCATTAAATACACAGTCTTTGACTTTGGTTCATTATTCCCTGCTGTCAAAAAGAAATACAACGCAATTGCCAATGTGGCAAAAATCGAAATGATTATGCTAAGTCCGCTCTTTGAATTGACCTTGTTCACTTCTTCTCTCCGGGGTCATATATGGGCATAAGCTTCAACTTGAACAGATTTTTCTCATGAAGCATGTCTATTCGTGCTTTGATACTTGAATCCTCACAGACACCCTCTCTTATATATTTATCAAGAACAGCATATGTAAAGCCAAGATTGTCTTCGTCTGTCTTTCCGCACAGTCCATCTATCGGAGGTTTTTCAACAAGTTCTTCCGGCAGACCAAGTTCCCGGCCGATTGCCTTTACTTCCTGAACAGTGAACATCGATAACGGGCTGAAGTCTCCTACAGAGTCACCGTATCTTGTCGAATAACCTACCCAGTCTTCCGAAAGGTTACAGGTATTTGCAACTCGTCCGTTTAAACATTGTCCGACCGCGTATACCGTTGCCATTCTTATTCTTGGAGGAAGATTTGTTTTTGCCTGAGTGCTGAATTCAAAATCCAATCCGTCAAACTGTTTCTCAAGTCCTAAAACAGCATCGGAAATATTGATTTCATAAGATTTGATTCCAAGATGACTTACCAAAAGTTTTGATGATGAAATATCGGCTTGGACTCCCTTTGGCATAAGCACTCCGATAACCCTGTCTTTTCCGAGAGCTTTGGCGCAAAGAGCTGCTGTTACAGAAGAATCCTTTCCACCTGATATGCCTACTATAGCATTGCATCCCTTACCGTTTTTTTCAAAGAAATCCCTTATCCATTCTACAATTCCTTCAACCGCCGCCTTAGCGTCAAATGAGTACATTCTGATTATACCTCCGCAACTTAAGTATTATTAACTGCAAAGAGGCAGAGAAAAATCTCCACCTCTACCATTCCATTTCACCGTAAATATCAGCGTTTCTATATTCAAAACTATCGCCGACATAAAAAACATCGCCTATTACAACCGGAGAGATTTCATAGGTAATCAACGGAATCTCCGAAAATTTCATTCCTACGACAATTGCTAACCTAAAATATCCGTCTGCTTTACTGAAGTAGCAAATATCACCGTAGTCAAGCCCTTCAAAGTCACCGCTCATACTTTTAAGAACATTCTTTGCATCAAATGCCATTCCCTCACGACCCTCAAAATAGACCCAGAGTTTTGATTTTTCATCAAGATTCCAGGATAATTTTCTCATAGTTTCCGTAAAGGAAAAAATATCGCAGACATTAGTTACCGCTTTACCGTTACTGACTTCAAGCATAATAAGGCCATCCTGATAAACACCCGACCCTGTCCCCAGTACAAGATGAACGGCAAACTCCTTCTCTCCGTCCCCATCATAATCGTATACCGAAAGTTCAGGGCATCTTAACTGAGACGAACGCCATTCAAAATCAAGTCTGTATATTTCGTTTTTAACAGAAAGAAGCGTGATGCTTCCGTCTGAAAGTCCGAAAAGAGAAACATCCTCTGAATCATCCCGATCCAAAAGAATATATATTGGGCTCTCGTCTTGCTCAACATATAAAGTTCCGGCCTCAAGTGCTTCCTGATAATCCGGTGCATTCTTCAAAATATCCGGTAATTCAGGAGGCAGAGGTTCAATGTTGTCTTCGGGCTGAATATCAATCGGCTCCTGCTCGGTTACGGATACAGTCACTGTTTCACTCACCGAAACGTTCGGAACCTGATTGTCGCCATTCTCTGTTACATTAGTTGTTGTATCATTCGCGTTGCATCCGACCAGCGCAATAAAGCAAAGTACCATAGCAATACTTCTGACAATTTTTCTCATAACCATCCCCATAAACAGTCCTATGAAAAAACCAAGTCTCTTATCATAGGATGTATTATATCATATGCAACTCCAAAATTACGCACATGCATAGTAAATACTACCGATGTTTTTGATGCCGTATCCATCATAACTGCACTGGCACATGCACCGTCCCATCCGAATATGCCTTTAGGTGCCTTAGACCCGACAAGCTCAGGATAAAGAAAAATCTGCATGCCGATTCCATACTCATAAGCAGGTCGTCCCATTGTTCTGTGCATTGACTCCACCGATTTTGTGCAAAGAAGACTTTTTTTATACTGTTCAACGGTTTCAGCTTTGAGGATACGAACACCTTTTGCTGACATTCCACCGTTAGCAAGAGCATCTGCAAGCTTTGCATAATCCATAGTGCAGCTGATAAGCCCTGCCCCACCACTCTCATAATTGTCTGAAAGCTGATAGCAACAACTTTGATCCATCACAACAATGCCATCAGGGCCGGCAATATACTGTATTGCAAGTCTTTCAACGTTATCATTTTGGGGTTTTGCAAAGAAAGTATCCGTCATCTCCAAAGGTTCCCACAGATTCTTCTTCAAATACTCTCCATATGACATTCCCGACACCACTTCTATAACCGCTGCTGCAACATCATGACTCAAACTGTAGCAAAAATCAGTACCCGGTTCAAAATCAAGCGGTGTTTCGACAAAAGCATCAACCAGTTCTCTTGTAGTTGCTGCTGTTCCTTTTTCTTTAAGCACACGCAGAATACCCGGCCTGTCAAGATTATAATTTAATCCGGACTGCATGGAAACAAGGTGCTTAATAAGCATAGGCACATTCGACTTTGTTACTTTACCGTTTTGTTCCACCTTCAAATCCTTATACGCAGGAAGATACTTTGAAACCTCATCTTCAAGGCTTAACATACCTTTTTCGACAAGTTGCATAATACATGTCATAGTCTGAACTTTTGTCATTGAAAACATAAGGTATCTTTGGTCTTTACTGACCGGAACCGTTCTTTTTTCATCAACAGTTCCACACATGTGTCTGTAAATTTCATTATGTTCTTTATATACCACGCAATCCACCGAAGGAATGTTATATGTGGTAAGAAGTGATTCAAGATATTGTGTAAGTTTTTCAGCGTTCACCCGTTTTCCTCCAATACTCGTGCCGTAAAATCAAATTCGGCCGCCTATATACCTCTTAATATCCGGCATATTCTTTCATCTGAGCCGCCCCGTAATAAGAATATTTCGGTTTCTTTTGTCCATCATACAAAAGCGGGTACTGAGTGCTTCTCCATGAAAGGCTGTCTGCATATCCCCAGAAAGTTAATGCATCGGATGTAATTGTTCCGTTATCAACCATCTCAAAAATTCCTTCGATAAGTTCATAATACCACTGACCCTGATTTTTAAGGTTTGTATCGGTATTCTTCTGAGGCTGCTGATAAGCACCTAAGCATACGTCAAGTTCTGTAAGCTGAACCTTAAGCCCGGTCTTGCCAATATCCTCTACAGCCTTAAGATAAGACTTTAAATTGTCCTGCGTGTAAAGATGTGCCTGAAGTCCTATACCGTCAATAAGATATCTTCCGTCATCATCCTTAAGTGTTTCCACGAATTTAGTGAGAGTTGATACTTTATACTGCTCATTGTAGTCATTGTAATAAAGATCAATAGATTCAGGTGCATATTTGTCTGCAAAGTAAAACGCATACCAAAGGTAGTCATCACCGATAGTCTGCTTCCAGAGGCTGTCTCTCATAGACCCGTCCTCCATCCACGCTTCGTTAACTACATCGTATGCATATATCATATCTTCGTAACCGGATTCGCTTATAAGTTCAAACACGCCCTTAATGTAAGTCTCCATACGATCAAGCATAACCTCGCGACTTACAAGTTCTTTTTTTGTATCAAAGTCCTCATAGAAAATCCACTGAGGAGTCTGGCTATGCCATACAAGAGTATGACCTCTTACTGCCATATTGTTTTCTTTTGCAAAATCAAGCATCTTCTTTGCATTGGAATTAAAGCTTACAACGATATTGCCGGCAGCAACACTTTCCGTCTTGTTGATGATGGCCTCAGGCTTCATATCATTTTCAAGCGTAACACTGTTAAACTGCTCTTTAATAATCTTCACGTTAACCGAATTATTAAGCATATTGGGGCTTAAGCAGGTACCAACCTTTAAGCCGTGTGCTGCATAAATTTCTCTAAGATAAGCCTCGGGAAGAGCTTCCTCTTCAGGCTCGGTCTCTTCCGCTTTTGATACAGAGGTCTCCGTAGTATCTGCGGACGTTTCGTTCTTATTGTCTTCGTTTTTAACCTCCTCAGAAGATGTCGTCACCGATGTTTCCGATGATACGGAAGTTACGGATGACTCTCCCTGAGTATCGGCTTGGCTTACGCCATTGCCACAGGCAGCAAGTGAAAGCATCATTGTTGCAGCCATAAAAAAAGAAATTAATTTTTTCACGCTATCCTCTCATTCTCTTTGTATCCGTTTATATTGGCGTAGCCTCGGATACCTTCCCAAACAGTTTGGGTAATTTCATACTCTTTTGTATTATACTCCAATTCTTTCTTATACGCAAAAATGACCCGGACAAAAATCCGGGTCATCCAAACAATCGATTGCTATATTACTCAAGCCTTTTCAAGAGCAAGAGTTCTCGTTGTAAGGTCGCAAACCTCTGCAGGTCCGTAGTACTGAATTGCTCCGGGATATGTGAAGCATGTATCTACTGCCCACTCTTCTCTGTGTGCTTCGAAGAATTTGAAAGGCTTACCGTCAAGTTCAACGAGTGCCTTTCTGATAACGGGCTTATCTTCACCGTTTCTTCTTTCCATGTTCATCATCTTTGTGATGGGCATACCACCTGCAACCCACTCTTCAGCAGGCTTTGAAAGGTTAGAAACCTTTGAAAGATATCCTGTATAACCATACTGAATAAGCATGAATGCATTGTATCCAAGAGAATAGCAGTAGTCTGCATCAAAGTTTGAAGGGAATGCACATCTTCCTTCATAACCAAAGAAGTGATGCTGTGTACCGAACTTACCCTTGTATGTTCCTGCTGCTTTACGCTTTGCAAGTTCATCCTTAACAAGTTCTGAGAATAACTTTTCTGACTCGATAAGCGAAACCTGAACGTTTCCGTGAGGATCTCTTTCAAGGAAAAGCTGCTGCTGAACGAATTCGGGAAGAATAGCAAATACTGCCATAGATTCTTTTGTAAGTCCGTTCTCGATAAATTCATATTTTGCTTTCCAGTTAGGTAAAGCGTTGAATGCTTCTGTCTTTGATCCTGCAAGAAGTTCATTGATTTCAGCGATAAGCTTTGAGAACTCGGGAACGAATTCAACAATACCTTCGGGAATAATAGCAACACCGAAGTTGTCTCCCTTTGCAGCTCTCTTTTCAACAGAATCTGCAATCTGGCCTGCAATCTGGCTTAAGGACATCTTCTTTGCAGCAACTTCTTCACCGATAAGACAGATGTGAGGCTGTGTTTCAAGTGCACACTCAAGTGCAACATGAGAAGCGGAACGTCCCATAACCTTGATGAAGTGCCAGTACTTCTTTGCAGAGTTAGCATCTCTTTCAATGTTACCGATTAATTCGCTGTATGTCTTTGTAGCTGTATCGAAACCAAATGAAGCCTCGATATCTTCATTCTTTAAGTCACCGTCAATTGTCTTGGGGCATCCGATAACCTGAACGCCTGTGTTGTGAGCAGCCATGTACTCAGCAAGAACTGCTGCGTTAGTGTTGGAGTCATCGCCACCGATAATAACAACAGCTGTAAGGCCGTGCTTCTTTGCAACTTCGGAAACAATCTTAAACTGTTCTTCGGTTTCAAGCTTTGTACGTCCGGAACCGATGATATCGAAACCACCTGTATTTCTGTACATATCGATGAATGCATCGTCAAATTCAATATAGTTGTCATCGATAAGTCCGCTGGGGCCGCCCTTGAAACCTAAAAGAACGTTGTTCTTGTCTGTAGCCTTTAATGCATCATAAAGACCGCATACAACGTTATGTCCGCCGGGTGCCTGTCCGCCTGAAAGGATAACACCTACAACCTGCTTTTTAGCAACGGAAGTATTTGCTCCTTTTTCAAAAGTAATTTCGTTCTTTCCGTATGTGTTGGGGAAAAGAGCCTTAATCTTGTCCTGGTCAGCAACACTCTTTGTTGCTTCGCCATTCTTTACGCAGATTTCTGCAATACCGTTTCTGAGCATTCCGGGAAGTTTTGGGGAATACTCATATCTTGCCTTCTGAAGAGGTGAAAGATTCATATCGTTACTCCTTTTCGTGTTTATAAACTTTATTAATCAATCAAATATTCTAAATTATAAGTAAAAAAAAGTAAAGCAGTAACTCCATATATTATACAGCCACCCTCCCGCCATGCCTGTGCCCGAAAGCCAAAATTATCTTCGAGCCAAGAACGGGGCTGTATATTGATGAAAGATGGCGTAACTGTTGTATTGTATCTAACGAAAAGTTAATATATCTTATGTATAATGTATGACAATATTGTGAGAAAATATATTTTCAGGAGGATTTAAACATGTCTGTTTGCAGCAAATGCAATACAACAAACAAAGATGATGCGAAATTCTGCGTCAAATGCGGCAATCCACTTACGCCTACTCCTCTCGAAGAGCCCAAGGTTCCTGCTGCTGATGAATCAGTTGCTACAGTTTCGGTTCCTGTACAGGCTACTGCACCGGTTGGAGTTTCTTCGGTGCAGGACACAACACCCATTGAAGTTTCTTCGGCAAAGACCGCAGTCAGCGCACCTGCAAAGCCAGCCAAGGCAAAAAAGGAAAAGCCCGTTAAAGAAAGCACCGGTGGCGCTTCGAAAGTCATAATCGGAATATTATCAGGTATTCTGGTAACACTCATTGCCATGATTGGCATCTATTTCGGTTTTTTTTACGAAAAAGGCAGTAAAGAAGACAAAAAGCCCGTTCGTGAAAATAAAGAGCCGATTGTAACCTCAACAGTATCAACGCCGTCCGTTGAAGTATCCGTTCCAGACGTTTCCCCCAATGCAGAAGATATCAAAGATGTTACAGTCCTGATTTACATGATTGGCGCAAATCTTGACAGAGATGCCCGCGCAGCAAGCGATGACGTTGAAGAAATTCTTAAAGCTTCTATATCAGACAATATTAATATTGTTATCGAAGCAGGCGGAACAACGACTTGGAGAAGCAACTATTTTACAGACGGCGAGGTCGACAGAGTAATCATTGACCGTACGGGACTTCACAACGTCAGCCATCTTGGAAAAGTATGCATGTCAATGCCCGATACGCTTACAGATTTCATTAAATGGGGTACTGAAAACTACCCTGCCGAAAAATATCATCTTATAATGTGGGACCACGGTGGCGGAGTTGTTGCCGGTTTTGGCGATGACGAGAACTTCCCCGATTCTTCAGGTCTTTACATTTCAGACATTGCAAATGCAATAGCCGATTCAAATATTCATTTTGATCTTATCGGTTTCAATGCATGTCTTATGGCTACGGTAGAAAATGCAAATGCACTCTCCCCTTATGCAGATTATCTGCTTGCTTCAGAAGAGTCCATATACGCAAATGTAGGGTTTAATTACACAACATACATAAATGTCCTTACCGGAGATTCAAAAGCAAGTACCTATGAGGTAGGGCGCGCAATCTGTGATTCATTTATGTACCACGAATCATTAAATGACGTAACAGATTTCGACTGTGCTACCATCTCCTTAATAGACTTAAAAGAAGTACCCGAGTTAGTCAATGCTCTCGGAAGCTACTTTGGTGAGGTAAGAAAGCTTATCAAAACCGAGAAGGGATATAAGGAAGTGATAAATGCTCTTATCAACTGTAAATCCTACGGTGACAACGAGTTCGATGAAGTCGACCTCCATGACTTTATTTCCAAAATTCCTTCCGTAAGTACCGAAAACAAAAAGAAAGTTATGGAAGCCTTTTATCACTGTATTGCCTACAGACCCGACATGTCTTCGGACGGTTCCAGTGGTCTTTCAATCTACATCCCTTATAACTGGGCATATTGTTTAGGTCTTGTGTTCTCTGACGAATTGAAAAAAGAGGGTATCATAAATCCCGATTATATAGGTTTCATTGACGAGTTCGGACAAATTCTTGTGTCTCTTGGTGAAAATGCCGAGTCAGAAGACGCCGGCACAGTTGAAATGGTAAAGGAAGCTACCGATCCTTTCTGGAGCTGTTATGAAGCCATATGCGCCTTTGAAGATGGTGGACCCCAGCTTGCAAAAGGATATCCCATAAATGTTTATGACGGTTATATTTATCTTAACGAAACAGACATGCAGGACATTCAGGGTGTATATGATATCAATAAAGAGATGTTTATAAGTCTTGAATGCGGATTTTTACTGGGCTTAGGATATTCACCCGATTTTTATTTTACCGATGATTCATCCATTATAGAACTTGACCTTACCACAAATTGGTATACGCTTAACGGAAATCCCGTTCAGTACCACTATTGGAAAGATGTTCCGATGGATGACGGAACAACCTGGCGGGCAGGACTTATCCCCGCACTTGTAAACGGCTACATCGATGCTTACCTTATTGCTGCAACAGACGAAAACGGTAACTCAAGCATTGTCGGCTACTATGACCTTCAGGATACATCAAAGGCATTATCATTTGTTGCCGGCGATACAATCAATCTTGAGTATGACATCTACACTTACGATACCGATTACTACAATACCGAAGTTGATTACGACAACACATATGTAATGCAGTCTGATGAAGCAGTACTTTTATATGAAGATATTGAAGAAGGTATTGATCTTATCGCATTTTTCAAGATTGATGATAAAATGGGTAATTCCTACTATACTTCAACCTTCTACTGCGGTGATTCTTTTGATGCATACGCAGAGGACTCAACAATAGATATAATTGCTACCTACCGTGAAATCATCAGCACCGTATGCGACGGTCTTGATACAAGGCTTTACAGCTTTGCGGAAACTACCGATGACGAAGTTTTGGTTGATGAGATATCCCGTAAAATAGTGCTCTCTCAGGACCTTGTGGAATACTATGCATCACTTGATTTTAGTACGATGTCATTACGCGATGCCGAAATATACCTCTACTTCGAGCTTCAGCTTTTGAACGGTTTATATGAAGTATACGAGCAGCTGACAGGCGAGCCTCAGGACTTCTGGAAGGAAAACGGACTTGAATTTACGTTTCTTTCATAAACAATAAACGTAATCACTCTAAGCAGTCGGAATGATATTCCGGCTGCTTTTTCTTTTTCTCCTGCATAACTTAATAAATTATTTTTTGGCTTTTTCTACATTAATGGCATATAATATTGACGTATCGGGTGTTTGGTGATTTTAAGATTGTCCGGTACAAAGAAAAATATCAGAGGACGAAGTTTTATGATTATTACAAGAACCCCTTTCAGAATGAGTTTTGCCGGAGGCGGCAGCGATATTGCTTCTTTTTATGAGAAACACGGCGGATGCGTTTTGAGCACGGGCATTAATAAATATATGTATATAAATGTGCACCCGAGTTTTGACCGTGACAGCACAATTTTGAAATATTCCAAAACAGAAATTGTTAGTGACATAAACGATATCGAACACAACTATTTTCGCGAAATTCTTAAAAAGCTTGATTTAAAGGGCATAGAAATTGCAAGTACGGCCGACGTTCCCGCAGGCACAGGGCTTGGTTCCTCAAGTTCTTTTGCCGTAGGTGTTCTGCATGCATTGTACAGTTATAAGGGAGTTTTTGTTTCAAAAGAAAGGCTTGCAAAAGAAGCCTGTGAAATTGAAATCGATATTCTTAAAAATCCAATCGGGAAGCAGGATCAGTATGCTGCAGCGTACGGCGGTCTAAATTTCTACGAATTCAAGCCCGACGGAAGTGTAACCGTTGAACCTGTTATCATGAGCGATTCAAGTCTTCATGAACTCGAAGGAAATCTTATGATGTTTTATACCGGGCAGCTTCACTCTGCTTCCGCCATATTAAAAGAGCAAAGCAAAAACATCACAGCAGGCGACAAAGAACTCAATCAGCTTAAGATGTGTGATCTGGCAAGGTCTCTTAGAAACGAGCTTCACAAAAACAAAATAGACTGCATGGGCGAAATCCTTCATGAAGGATGGCTTCTTAAAAAGACTTTGGCAAGCGGTATCACCAATCCTTTAATTGACGAAAATTATGAACTGGCAAGAAAAGCCGGCGCTATAGGCGGAAAACTTCTCGGAGCAGGCGGTGGTGGTTTCCTCCTTATGTATGTTCCAAAGGAATCTCAGGATAAAGTTCGCGAAGCCGTTAAACTTCCTCAGATGCAGCTTAGCTTTGATAATCAGGGTTCTTCCGTAATATATGTCGGTGAGAAAACAAAAACCTGGGTTACCAAGGAGGATTAATAATGCAGGCAGTCATTATGGCAGGTGGCAAGGGAACCCGTCTTGCCAGCGTAACTAAAGATATTCCAAAGCCTATGGTCCCTATTGACCAAAAGCCTCTTTTGGAATATCAGATTGAAAACCTTCGAAAATGTGGTTTTACAGACATAATACTCGTTGTCGGATTCCTCGGTGACGTTATTAAAGACTATTTTAAAGATGGCAAATCATTCGGAGTAAATATCACTTATTATGTCGAAGAAGAACCTCTTGGCACTGCAGGAGCACTCTTCTACCTCAAGGATCGCCTTGATGATAATTTCATTCTTCTTTTCGGAGATTTATTCGTAAATATCGATTTCAACAGACTGTTTTCTTTTCACATTGAAAGAAATGCCGATATATCACTCTTCTCCCATCCCAATTCTCATCCGTACGACAGCGATATTATAGTTTTGGGTGAGAATGGCCGGGTTACCGACTGGCTTTTTAAAAACGGTGAACGAACAAGTGATTATCTGAATCTTGTTAACGCCGGCGTATATGCGGTAAGCTCTTCTTTTGTGAAAAGACTTACAACCGGTACCAAGCAGGATCTTGAGAAAAATCTGATAGTTCCTTCCATTCAGACCGGGCATGTTTTTGCATACAAAAGTACGGAATATGTTAAGGACATCGGAACTCCCGAAAGGCTTTTAAAAGTAACCGATGATTATCATAACGGGGTTTGTGAGCAAAGGAATCTCATCCATCGTCAGAAATGTATCTTCCTCGATCGTGACGGCACACTGAACGAGTATGTAGGCCTTGTCAAAAAGCCCGATGAACTTACTCTTGTTCCCACTGCCCCGGAGGCTGTCAGGCTCATTAACGAATCGGAATATCTTGCAGTCGTCATCACCAATCAACCTGTTATTGCAAGAGGTGACTGCTCTTTTGAAGAACTTGATGCAATTCACAACAGAATGTATACTCTTCTCGGGAAAGAAGGTTCTTTTCTTGACGGTCTTTATTTTTGCCCTCATCACCCGGATTCAGGCTATGAAGGTGAAGTAAAAGAGCTGAAAATTGATTGTGATTGCAGAAAGCCTAAAATAGGCATGCTAAAGAAGGCATCCGAAGAAATGTGCATCGACTTATCATCTTCCTGGTTTGTCGGAGACACAGACAGAGATATTCTCACCGGAATCAATGCGGGAATGCGTACCGTAAAAGTTTCGTCTTTGGCAAAGGACGTTCTTTCGCCCGAGACTAAGCCTGACTATTACGCCGATAATGTACTTGAAGCAGTGAAAATCATCTTAAATTCTTAAAACCTTAAGAATATATACAATACATTCCTGTTTTGATAGTATATTATTATTGTAGTGGTTTCTCATACCCGCTGTATTTGCTGTCTTCATGATTAATGCTTTTGCATAGTCAAATTAGTGTTTTCAGCAAACGGAGTTATATGTTCAAAGAAGAAATACTCAAGTATTACGAAAAAGAAATCGAAGTAATTAAAACACTTGATTTCGACGAAATAGACAGAACCGTTCAGGCAATCAAAAATGCATACGAAAGAAAAGCCAACATCTACGTGTTCGGAAACGGTGGAAGCGGTGCCACAGCTTCACATTTTGTCTGTGACTTTAACAAAGGAATCAGTGATTCACTCGAGAAAAAATTCAATCTTATATGCCTTAACGATAACGCAATAACGCTTATGGCAATTGCAAATGATTTTTCGTATGAGGATATATTTGTATATCAGTTAAAGGGACGCTTAAGACCCGAAGACATGATAATCGCCATTTCAGGAAGCGGCAATTCTGCAAACATTGTCAAAGCTGCCGAATATGCAAAATCGATTGGCTGTGAAGTTGTCGGTCTTACCGGTTTCACGGGCGGAAAACTCATGGAACTTTCAGATTACAATATGCACGCTCACATTTCCGATATGCAGATTGCGGAGGACATTCATATGAGTTTCGATCATATGATGTTCAGAGTTTTAACAGACGCATTAAAATCCGTATAAATATTAAAAGGCAGGTTTTTAATACCTGCCTTTATCTTTAGGAGAAATATATGAGTATTCAGGTTCTTGTTTCAACAATGCATCAGACCGATTATTCTCTTCTTGATAAAATGAATATTGATTCAGATGCAATTGTCGTCAATCAGTGCGATGAGACATCCGAAGTTTCTTTTGACTATATGGGCCACAGCGTACTTTGGATAAACCGTGCCGAACGTGGAGTAGGACTTAGCCGTAATACCGCCCTTTCGCGTGCAACAGCCGACATTCTTTTATTTGCCGATGATGATGTAGTATATGACGACGGATATGCCAATGCCATCTTAAAAGAATACGAAAACAATCCCGATGCCGATTCTTTATTTTTCCGGTTTTCAATACTTAATGAGGAGAGGACTGTCAGTGAAGCCGGCCAAAAAGAAAAGCTTTCCATCTTCAACTCCACACGATACGGAGCATATCGTATTTCTGTCAAGCGAAGCAGACTGCTTGAAACAGGCGTAACCTTCAGCCTTCTTTTCGGTGGTGGTGCCAGATACGGCTCCGGAGAAGACAGCATTTTTACAAATCAGCTTATAAGAAAAGGATTAAAACTGTATTCTGTTCCCGTTTCAATCGGCTCTGTACGCCAAAGCGAATCTACCTGGTTTACAGGCTTTGACGAAAAATACTGTCACGATAAGGGCGCTCTCATGAAAACGCTCTACAAAGGACTATATTTCCCGATGATGTGCATGCTAATTTTGAGGCATCCCGAGCAATACGGTAAGATAGGCTTTTTTAAAGCCTTAAAAGAAGCAAATAAAGGAGCAGCAGAAATCCGTTAAGGTTTCGCTGCTTCTCTTTCTTTTACCAAACATCAAAAGACAATGTCAGATAATCACTTATTATCTGAATTTTCTTTCTTATAAATCTTTTTGATTACTCCTTTGGGAGTATGTTCAAATATAAAGCCTGCGCACACAGACATGCAAGAAAAGAAAAAATGTTTTCCCGAAAAACATTTTCTTCTAACATCAGCCATATATTTAACCTGTGCATCACTTGTTCTTTTATCGACAAAATTGCTTCCGACACGATAATTAATGACACATTCGGAAAGATTCTCTATTCCATAGCCCGCATTCATAATGCGAAGCCACAAATCAAGGTCTTCTGACATTTTCAAAGTCTCGTCGTAAGAAAAGCCTTTATCGAATAATTCCTTTCGAAACATAACCGTAGGATGGGCAATCGGATTCCTGAATGCAGCAAATAGTTTCAGTTTAAATCCCTTCAAAGGGTAATGTCTTGAGGAAACAATCGCTGAATTCTCATCCATTATATTCATCTGGCCGCCAAGAACATAGCACTTGGGATTATTATCAAGATAATTAACCTGCTTTTCAAATCTTTCGGGCAAAGAAAAATCATCTGCATCCATTATAGCCACATACTTTCCTTTTGCATTCGAGAGTGCAACGTTTCTGGCCCCGGACAAACCCATTCGCTTATCTTTTCTGATAACCTTTATTCGCGAATCGGAAGCGAAGTTATCTATGCAGGTCTTTGTATCCTCATTTGTGCTGTCATCAGCAATAAGCAGTTCCCAATCGGTAAACGTCTGTCCGATAATACTGTTTACTGCGCCTGTAATAATATCTGTATTCTCGTTAAATGATGCCATTACAACCGAAACAATCGGCTCTTTTATATTATCTGTCATTGCACGGGGCTCTTTCCGTATCTAATTTTTCTGTAAGTCCATATTGCCTTATGATACAGCATGAACAAAAGTGAAGATTTCATATGAACCATCGTAAAGCGCTTATCTTCTTTACTTATATTTTCAATATACATAGGATTATTCATAAAATCCGGGAATGTATCGAGTAGTTCTTTTCCTATTTCTCTTACAAAAGAAAGTTTTTTTCTTTGGCTTCCATACATGTAGGAAAACAGGGTATTTCTGTAAAAAAGGCAGTAATACTTATAGCCAAGTTCATCTTTATATCTGTCAAAATATCCGTTTTCTTTTGCCAGATTCACCATTATGCGCATCGCTTCCATTCTCATGTGGCAGCGCTCTTCTGTCACCCCGTGAACGGTCGACCCTGAATGCTGGTAGTAAAAATACATTACCTCTTTCACATGCTCAATATGGCTTGCCCTATGATAAAGTTCCGTAGCAATGGCATTGTCCTCATAAAACATATGCTCGGGAAATCTTAAATCCGGCTCAAAAAACAAATGTCTTTTATATACACCTACAACAAGAAAAGCCGTGTCATTAATAACCTTCGCAAACTTAGCGTCCGTCATCTTACCGGTTATTTCATCGGAAATTCCGGGATCAGCCTTCCTTACCTCCATGCTGTGTGAGTCGGTCCTTGTGATATCGCATACAACAATATCGGCGCCTGTTTTTTCTGACCTTCCGATAAGTTTTTTATACATATCCGGAGTAATCCAGTCATCAGAATCGACAAAGCCAATATAATCGCCCTTTGCAATCTCGAGCCCTTTGTTCTTCGCTCCGCCCTGCTTGTGATTTTCTTCAAGACGCAATGCAACAACCTTTTCAGGATACCGCTTCTCATATTCCTTAATCACCTCATATGAGTTATCCGTCGAAGCGTCATCAACCGCAATAATCTCGTAATCATTTATCTGCTGATTCACAAGAGAATTGAGGCAATATTCAAGTTTACCGTCAGCTGCCATATTATAAACAGGCACTATTATGCTAAGCTTCATTCCTCTATCCTTACCGGACCAATTCTAAATCAACTCTTACAGACACGATTCTACCATAGTAATTGGAAGTTCTCAATCTTGTCGTCAGTTTCCCTTAATTTCCGTCAAGAATCGTTTCATAATATCTCGTTTAAAATTATTTCCCGTCCAAAGATATGAACATCAGACAGCATTCACATTTTAGCGATTTAGTCCGTATCAAATACTGAATTTCTACGGATTCTTTTCTTAATTTATGATTTTTGTCCGTGCTCCATACGGACAGTTAAATGGAAATCAAAAAAATATCCGTAGATATCGCTTGAATCATACGGATATTTTTTTAAAGTCATAAAAAATGTCTGAATCGATTGAAATATTATCCTAACTTGTAATAAAGTTTCTAAGCATTTCTATTCCGTTTTCGGTAAGAATCGATTCAGGATGGAATTGAAGACCGAAAACAGGAGCTTCTGTATGTGAAACAGCCATTATTTCGCCATCGTCGCTTCGTCCGATAACCTTAAGACAGGAAGGAAGTGTCTCTTCTTTTGCAGAAAGCGAATGATAACGGGCAACCTTAACCTTATCTGAAAATCCTTTAAATATGGGGCTTGTAGCGTCAATTGATACTTCTGACTGCTTACCGTGCATAAGCTTCTTTGCATGGTCTACGGTTGCACCAAAGGTCTCACAGATTGCCTGATGTCCAAGGCAGACACCAAGAATAGGCTTCTTGCCCGTGAAGTATCTGATTACATCCTCGCAGATTCCGGCATCTGAAGGCTTTCCCGGGCCGGGAGAGATAATTATTCTTTCGGGGTTAAGAGCTTCAATCTCAGGAATCGTCATCTCGTCATTACGTATGACCTTTATATCAGGATTGATGGTTCCGACAAGCTGGTAGAGATTATATGAAAAACTGTCATAATTATCTATAAGTAATATCATGCCAGGTCCTCCTGATTCTGAGACTGTTCAATTGCCTTCATAACTGCTTTTGCCTTATTAATGCATTCCACATACTCATTTTCGGGTACGGAATCTGCCACGATTCCTGCTCCCGAGCGAACAAATACCTTACCGTTTTTCTTGTACGCTATTCTTATGGCAATGCATGTATCAAGATTACCGGTAAAATCAACATAACCAATCGCACCACCGTATATTCCGCGCTTATTGTTTTCAAGCTCGTTTATAATCTCGCAGGCTCTGATTTTGGGCGCACCCGAGAGTGTACCTGCGGGAAGAATGGAATCGACAGCATCAATCTCATGAAGCTCATCTTTTAAAATACCTCTTACAGTCGAACCTATGTGCATTACATGAGAGTAACGCTCGATTGACATGTACTTCTCAACTTCCACCGTACCGAATTTACTGATTTTACCGATATCATTACGTCCAAGGTCAACAAGCATGTTGTGCTCGGCACGTTCCTTTTCATCGGCAAGAAGTTCCTTCTCGAGGGCTAGATCTTCCTCCCTGTCCTTACCGCGCTTTCTTGTGCCGGCAAGGGGGAATGTATGAAGAACATTATTCTCGCACTTAACAAGTGTCTCAGGCGATGCTCCTGCAACCTCTATATCGTCTCCCGAAAAATAGAACATGTATGGGGACGGGTTAATTGTTCTCAGTACTCTGTAAGCATCAAACAGGCTTCCTTCAAAGTCAGCATCAAGTCTGTTCGAAAGAACAACCTGAAAAATATCGCCTTCGTATATATAGTTCTTGGCCTTTTTAACCATATTGCAGAAGGATTCCTTGTCAAAAAGGCTTCTGTAATCGGATTTAAGAACGCCCGGTTTAATAGCTGCAGGCTTACCGTTTTTGATTAAATCAATTATGGCTTCGATTGACGCCTCAGCTTCTTTATAGCTTTCTTTTGCATTCTCAAGGTCAACGTTTGCAATGATAATAATCTTCTGCTTTATGTTGTCAAAGCAGATAACCTTATCAAAAAGCATAAGATCCATATCATTAAACTTTTCCTCGTCCTTTGCATCAAGCTTAAGTTTAGGCTCCGCATATTTAATGTAATCGTATGCAAAATATCCGACAAAACCGCCGGTGAAGGTCGGGAAGTCATCAAGTCTCGGGCTTTTATATTCCTTTAAAAGATCCTTGATAATTATGGCGGGGTGAGTCGTTTTTTCTTCTCTTAACACCCTTCCTTCATCATCAAGAATTTTAAGATTTCCATCTGTGCAGTTTACGCAAAGAGAGGGATTATAGCCAAGGAAAGTATATCTTCCCCATGTTTCCTGATTCTTAACACTTTCAAGCATATAAACATGCTCGCTTTTGCCTTTTAATATTCTTAATACTTCAATCGGTGTTTTTATGTCCGAAAAAATTTCTTTCTTAACGGGAAATCTTCTGTACTTGCCTACGTACTCAGATACTTTTTCCAGTGACGGTGTAATCATGACCGGCTCCTTATATTACTGATTGTTTGATTCCTTGATAAAATTATCAAGTGCTTCAATTGCCTTTCCTGATGAAATAAGTTCTTTAGCCATTTCAATACCTTCGGCAATGCTTGATGCTTTCTTTCCAACATATAAAGCTGCTCCGGCGTTCATAAGTACAGTCTCATACTTAGGTCCGGTCATTTTACCCGAAAGAATATCTCTTGTAATCTTTGCATTTTCTTCGGGAGTACCTCCTACCAGGTCCTCCTTTTTGCATCTGTGGAAGCCAAAGTCCTCAGGAGTAATATCATATGTCTTGTAAGTTCCGTTATCGAATTCGCATACGAAGGTAGGGCCTACACATGTAATCTCATCAAGCTTCTCTCTTCCGAATACAACAAGTCCGTTTTTAACGCCAAGTCCGTAAAGGACCCTAGCAAGAGGCTCAACAAGGGACTCATCATAAACACCGAGAAGCTGCTTTTTAGGATAGCAGGGATTTGTAAGGGGGCCAAGTATGTTGAATACGGTTCTGAAGCCAAGTTCCTTTCTGATTGCACCTACATATTTCATTGAAGAATGATACTTCTGTGCAAAGAAAAAGCAAAAGCCTGCCTTTTCAAGAAGTTCAACACACTTTTCAGGTTCAAGTAAAATGTTAGCTCCGAGTGCTTCAAGGCAGTCTGCAGTGCCTGACTTAGAGGAAGCGGCACGGTTACCATGCTTTGATACCTTCATTCCTGCTGCCGCTGCAACAAAAGCGGATGTTGTGGAAATATTAAAGCTTCCTGCGCCGTCTCCGCCTGTTCCTACTATCTCAAAGGTATCCATATCACCTGTTTCAACTCTTAATGCATGTTCTCTCATTGCAGCTGCGCAGCCCGATATTTCATCTACAGTCTCAGCTTTTGTGCTCTTTGTGGAAAGTGCTGCAAGAAATGCAGCATTCTGAGTGGGAGTTGTATCACCGCTCATAATCTCATTCATTACAGCATATGCTTCATCATATGTAAGATCTTCTTTGTTAACGATTTTTACGATTGCTTCTTTTATCATTTTTATTACCTCCCTGTTATGCAATGTCATTTAATTCTTTTTTGAATGTTTTCGCATACTGTTTTGCAGCATCCGGGTTAAAACTGTTTTCTCTTAAAAGATTAATGAAATAAGAACCGACTATAGCTCCGTCAATCACATCCTTCATAGGTTTGATGTCTGCTGCCGTTCTTATTCCGAATCCCATCATTACCGGGATGTCTGCTTTCTCTTTTACATCGGATAAGTAATCCATTATTTCCCGATGGAAATCCGCCGACTGACCGGTAACACCCATGCTGGACACGCAGTAAATAAAGCCTCTTGCATCTTTTACTATTTCAGGGATTCTGCCCTTTGAAACAGGCGAAACAAGCTCGATTAATATTGTTGTATCATCGCCTTCAAGAGCCTTCTTCATGTCTTCCTGTTCTTCAAGAGGAAGGTCGGGAATTATTAATCCGTCAACTCCCGATGCTCTGCATTCACTTACAAAAGCATCAATTCCCATACTGACAACCGTATTGTAATAAAGCATAAATACGACAGGCTGGTTTGAGCCTTCCGAACGTAATTCTTTCATGAGTGCAAAAGTCTTCTTAAGAGAGGCTCCGTTCAATATTGCTTCATATGAAGCCTGCTGAATAACAGGTCCGTCTGCTATCGGATCCGAAAAGGGAATACCAAATTCTATAACGTCCGTAAGTCCTGCCTGGGAAAGAACTATTTCTTTTGTAGCCTTCATGTCAGGAAGGCCTGCTGTAATATATGTTATAAAAGCCTTTTCACCGTTGGCCTTTAATTCATTCATTCTGTTTTCTATACGATTGACTGCCATCACATAACCTCCTTATCAGTTAAGATAACCCTTTCCTGCAAGATAATTGGATATTGTATTTACATCCTTGTCGCCACGGCCTGAAAGACATACAATCATTGACTGCTCGGGAGTCATTTCTTTTGCTAATTTGAAAGCATATGCCATTGCATGTGCGCTCTCAATTGCAGGGATAATACCTTCCATCTGGGTAAGTTCCATAAGCGCGTCCATTGCCTCTGTATCTGTAATCGGAACATATGTGGCTCTTCCGGTATCATGAAGATAAGCATGTTCCGGTCCCACTCCCGGATAATCAAGACCTGCTGAAATAGAATGAGCAAGTTGTACATTTCCGTCCTCATCCTGCAAAAGGTAAGATCTTGTACCATGAAGAACACCGGGTCTTCCTTTTGCCATTGATGCAGCGTGTTCATTGGTGTCAACGCCCTTTCCTGCAGCTTCAACACCGATAAGTTTAACGGAAGGTTCATCAATGAAATCGGCAAACATTCCTATTGAATTGGATCCGCCTCCGACACAAGCCATTACAACATCGGGAAGTTTTCCTTCTGCTTCCATATGCTGAACCTTTGCTTCACGGCTGATTACCGACTGAAATTCCTTAACCATTTTAGGGTAAGGATAAGGTCCTATTGCCGAACCTATAATATAAAAGGTATCTTCTGCCGTCTTAGCCCAGGTTCTGATTGCTTCGTTTGTTGCGTCCTTAAGCGTATTTGAACCTGACTCAACGGCCACAACCTTTGCACCAAGCATCTCCATTCGCATTACATTTAATGCCTGACGTTCAACGTCTTCTTTTCCCATGTAAACCGTACATTCCATATTGAAAAGAGCAGCTCCTGTTGCCGTTGCGACACCGTGTTGGCCGGCTCCCGTCTCAGCGATGACTTTTGTCTTGCCCATTCTTTTGGCCAAAAGAATCTGTCCGATAACGTTGTTAATCTTATGAGCACCTGTATGGTTTAAATCTTCACGCTTCAAATAGATCTTGGTGCCGTACTTTTCGGATAATCTTTCAGCAAAATAAAGAGGCGTCTCTCTTCCTACATATTGCTTAAGATAATACTTATACTGTCTTATAAACTCGGGGTCCTTTATCGCCTCCTCAAACGCCTTGTCAACTTCATCAAGAGTATTCATAAGGGACTCGGATACATACTGCCCGCCGTATTCCCCGTAATATGCTTTTTTATTCATGTTCTTCTCCAATCTGTTCTTTTATATAACTGTATTTCTGACCGCGTTTACAAAAGAAAGTATTTTCTCACGGTCCTTTCCGTTTTCTCCTTCAACCGAGCTGCTTACATCCACTACATCCGGATTGAATATGTTAATTCCTTCAGATACATTCTCCGGTCTGAGCCCGCCTGCAAGAATAAAATCTCTTCCCTCAAAAAGAGGCGGTGACTGAGCTCCGGCTTTCTTAAGCCTTTTACTCTTTTCCCAGTTAAACGGTTTTCCCGAGCCAAAAGAAGGAGCATCGACAAGTATAGCTTCTATCTTGCACTTAAGTTCTTCGGGAAGTGTCTCTATAAATGACTGCTTCTTTTCAAAATCAGCATCATCTTCAATATTAACCGCATACCAGACTTTTGTTTTAGCGGTTTCCAATACCTCAGCCGTCAATTCCTTATGCACCTGCAGTACATCAAAGCCTGCATCATTTATTGATTCAACAAGTTCCTTTGTGGGCGAAACCGTTACCGCAACCTTTTGGATGTTGGAATCTAGTCTTTTAAATATTTCTTTTGCGGTATCTATATTTATATTTCTTTTACTCTTTTCGTAAAATACAAAGCCTGCATAATCGACTTTTACTTCATTTAAATAATCGGCTTCTTCGGCAAATCTTAGTCCGCATATCTTAATTTTAGGTATCATCTTTGCTTTTCCTGTCAATAAATTGTAGTTAAACAGTTACAGTGCTTTCCATCTCATTGCGACAGTTTTGGGATTTTCCGCTTCCATAAGCGCTCTTCCGATTAAAAACGCATCAACGCCAACGTTTTTAAGATATTTAACATCGTCATCAGACATTATTCCGCTTTCGGCAACGTATACCTTGTCATTTGGAATATACTTTCGAAGCCTTCCGGTATTTTCCAATGAAATAGTGAAATCTTTCAGATTGCGATTGTTCACTCCGATAATTCTTGGGTCAATTTTTAACGCGCGCTCAATCTCATACTCATCATGTGTTTCAACCAAAACATCAAGTTTCAATTCTCTTGCAAGCTCGTAAAATGATTTCATCATCGAATCATCAAGAATTGCCGTAATAAGCAAAACCGCATCCGCCCCAATTGCTTTCGCCTCATAAAACTGGTATTCCTCAATCATGAAATCTTTTCTGATTATAGGAAGCAAAGATCTTTCCCTAATATATTTAAGATAATCCGTATTTCCGTTAAAATGGTCTTCTTCCGTAAGGCAAGAAATTGCATCAACCGAACCGTTATAGGCTTCTATTCTTTCATCAAGATCAACCTTCACGTCAATTGTTCCAAGTGAAGGAGATGCCTTCTTAAATTCGCCTATTATCGAAATTCCGGGCTTTTTAAGATTGTCAAAAAAAAGGTTTTCGGGTCTTTTACCTTCCTTTAAAGCAGCCTCGGCAAACTTTATCATTTCAATCTCCGGAATAATTTCCTTATGCTTTGGAATTCTTAACTTTTTGTCTTCAACTATTTTATCTAAAATCATAAGTACCTCCGGAAAAAACGATAAAAGTGAATGTTACTATTGTAACAAATGAATTAAAAAATCCCGGCATTATTAAAACAATAATGCCGGGACAGATAATCATTATCTGCGGTGCCACCCTGCTTGATGCTGTAAACATCCACTTAGTGCATACCATGAAAAGCATACCATCATATGCCGACCCCGAATACGGCGGATCTCCCGTCTCCCATACTTGCATTTCTGCGTTTCTGTTCGCCCTCAGAAGTCCATTCACCAAAGCTTTCCATACTGCATTCCACCATCCGCAGCTCTCTGACTGGCTTTAACTTAAGTTACTACTCTTCATCAACGGTTTGAATAAATATTCAATTATTTTTATAAAATATAAACCTTGTATACCGATAAGTCAATAGGTAATATCTCTTAGTTCATGTATTCACCGTTATAGCTTACCATTACAACGTCTTCAACGCCGGGAAGCGCATTGATTTCTTTAACAAATGAACTTTCTCCCGACTTTAAATGGACTTCAACAGACAGTTCTTCTTTTCCGTCTTTTGAAAAAGTTTTCGCCTTTAACAGATTCCTGTCCGTTGAATTTTCAATTACCTTCATAACACTTTCTTCCGAATCGGAATCCTGAAGATGTACAACAACAATGTACGGATTATCCTTTACGCCTTTATTTGCAAAAGAAAGCATAACAATACCGATAACAACGCTTCCTATTACCGCAAGAGGAATCATACCCGTTGCAAGAATAATACCGGCAGCAATTGCCCAGAACAAAAATGCAATATCCAAAGGTTCCTTTATCGCAGTTCTGAAACGTACTATGGAAAGTGCACCGACCATACCAAGTGAGAGCACAATATTACTTGAAACCGCAAGAATAAGTATTGAAGCAATCATGCAAAGAGCAATTAATGAAAGTCCGAAGTTTGACGAATACATAACTCCGTTAAACGTCTTTTTATATACATAAAAAATAAATAAACCAACCAAAAACGAAAGAGCAATACTTAAAATTATATCGGTTAACGATACTGCAGTTATTCTCGAAAGCATATCCGATGTAAATAAATCCGTAAACTTCATCCTGTCTCCTCTCAAATCCCGCCGTTTAGGCATATCAATTACTCTTTATTTATAGTTTTTCTTCTTGAATATAGCTTTACACGCTTTAAGGCAATTCCAATAATCAAAAATGACACAATCAAAAGAAACGGGCCCGTAAGCACCGATGACAGTGCTCTTTTTACAAGGCTGCTTTCCTTCAGTACCCGGCCAAGTATGCGCCCGATTTCCTTGGAATCTTTAGTGGCGGCTTCAATTGATTTTTCAAACCCTTCGGAATTATGTTCGTTATCACCTGCCACAGCATCAAGTATTTCTATTATATCGTCTGCACAGATTCCAAAAACAAGGCTGTCAAAATTAACGCTTGTGTAAAGGTTCAAATCGTCTGCTTCCACAAGGTTCTCAAAGTCTCTGCTTTGGCCTTCCATCGTTGCCGGAATCGTTCCGTCAAGCTGCCCCCTGATGCTTTGATTTCTTAAAACGCAATAATCATGAACAGCCTTAGAACCTCTTTTAACGTCCTCATATTCGTAAAACGTCTGCCCGGAGGCCACATATGGCTCAATTATTTCTTCTGTATGTTTGTACAGATTCTCAAATCTTCCGCTTTCAAAGAACCCGTTAAGAAACAAATCATACGTTTCATGATACAAATCAAGATATTCGGGGCTTGAAAGAAGTGCATATATCAAAGGTCTGTCCTCAAGCTCAACCGTAATGGTTGGTGTATCTATAGGATAGTTTACCATGCTTTTATCATCACTCATGGCATCCCCGACTTCAAGTTTTCCCATGTACGGTGAATCCGCACCAATGATGCTCTTCATCGCACTGTCTAACGTAAATATTCCGAATGCCAGATTATAATCCCAGGGAATCATTGAAAGTTTCCCGTTTGACTCACGTATATAATAGTTATGGACGAACACTCCGCTGTAACTGTCATAGTTATTAACAAAATTGTGAACTGCAAGATACCTGATTACCGAATCCACATCAATACTTTTCTGCGGGTTTTCAGAAGAATTAAGACATTTTACTGCTTTTATATACGATTCCTTATCAGCTTTAGTTATGTCAAAAACCGAAAAATCGAACATAACGGAATAATTACTTTCGTCATCTCCCACGTATTTAAGCGCTGCCACTTCCATATTTTCGCCAAAAGAAGCTTCAAAGGGTCTTCTGATAAATGTACCCAAAAGATCAACCCTGTCACCCGGGCCAAGGTTCGAATAATCACCTTCAAACGGATTTTCCTCGGTATTTATAAATGCTTTAGGCGTTACATTTGCCATCTCAAAACATTCCGGCTTGTATATATTGCCATAATCGTCGCCGTAATTTCTTTTTGCAAAAGAATCTTCAATTGCTTCAACAGCTAAGTACAATCCAAAATCTTCACCGTTTAACTTTATCATTACAAAACTTGAAAGGGGTGCTGCAACTCCTATTTCATTCATCATATGGTATGTCAGGAAGTCTTTCATACAGCTTACATCCTGCCCCAAATTATTAAGAGCAAGTTTATCAAGTCCGTAATAAGTATGATCTTTCTTATAATGATCAAACTCTATCTTGAAACTGAAGCGGTCGCTGTCCTGAGCCTTTATGGCACTAAGCGATGAATTTCCCTTAGGTCTTATGGCAACGTCGTTTATCATCTCACCATCTATAATCAGGTCACAGATAACATACTGCTCTTCAGTTGCATGTTCCACCATATAATCCCAGTTTATATCAGGGATAACAATATCGATTTCATGAACGTATGTATCATCAAATATTTTAGTAACGTAATCGGTTGAAATATACGTATCATCAGATTTCTTTTCTTTGGGCTTATCAGCAAATAAAAGACACCCTACCGTCAAAAATGCAACAAAAAAAACAGCAAGACAGATGGCTGCTATACATATTCCATCCATTTTCCTGCTGTTTATCATGCTTAATCCTCCATCAGCCTTCAATAAACAAAACACCAAGTGTTCCGTATCCACAATGTGAAGAGACAACACCGCCGGCTCTTGTAATATATATATTCTCAAAATGATTCAGATTTTCCAAATACACCTTAACTTCTGAAACTATTTCGTCATCACATCCCGAATGGGTTATGAAAACACAGTACTTTTTTGCTTTCTTTAATGAAGCTTCCATGTCTTTTGTATAGTCCATTACAACAGAGTGCATCTTGCCGCGATACTTTTTGGCCGCGCTCATAACGCCTTCGTTGACTTCAATTCTCGGATGAAGTTTAAGCGCACTTCCCACAAGTGCCGCAAGTCCGTTGCATCTTCCTCCTCTGTAAAGGTATATCAGCGTATCAACAACAAAGCTTGCGCGAACCTTTGGAATAATATCAGATATTCTGTCAGAAATAGTTTTTCCGTCAAGCCCTTCTTTTGCCATCTTTGCAGCCTCAACAACAAGAAGGCCTATTCCTGTTGAAAGATTTCTTGAATCTATGACAAAAACCTTGTCTTCAGCCTCAAGTTCTTCCGCTGCTATCTTCATAACATTTGAAGAAGTTGACATTTCGGATGAAATTGTAAAACATACAATCTCCATCCCCTCATCAAGGTATTTTTTCATAGCCGAAGCAGCTGCCTCCATCGACGGAGCCGATGTCTTGGGAGTTGTTTTATTGGCGTCCGCCCATTCATATATTTCATCGGGCTTTATATTTACTCCATCCTCGTACTCGTCTTCACCCAAAAGAATATGAAGCGGAATTATTTCAACGTCATATTTTTTAACGAGTTCTTCAGATAAATCGCAAGTGCTGTCTGCCAATACCTTAACCATACCAATCCATCCATTCCGGGCAAAAGAGCCCTAAAGAAACACAGGTCAATCTTTACTGTTCAACTTTGAACGAATATGTCTTTCCTGCTTCTACAGCTGTTGAACTTACGCCTGTTGAAGCATATTCACCGTCAATGTAAAATGCCCAATACGTCTTGTCTACATCATAATCGGCAGTAATTCCGTTAACTGTCTTTACGTAAAGACCGTACTCACTTTCATCTCCGCTGACAAGCTCCACATCCTGCAACGCTTCGCCCACAGTAGCCTTGTCAGTATTGATTGTAAAATATATAGCATTCTTCTCTGCATCTACAACTTCAAATGTAAAAGAAACAGCACCCTCACCAAGAACCTTGTCTATTACAACAGGTGTATCAGCTTTTTCATCGGTGCCAGCCTCTGTCTGGGTACTTAATGAAGTTACTTTTGCATCACTCACCGGATTGCTTTTGCACGCGGAAAGTGAAACTGCCAAACCAAAAACCAATGCTACGCTGAAAATCTTTTTAATTATGCTATCCATTATTATCTCCTTCTTGCCTGTCCGTGCAGGCCATTAATAGACCTTCTTTACCGCAGATAATGATAGCACAAGACAATTTTACAAAATATGTAAAAAACTACAAAGATTTAGTACCAATATCCGCCATATCCGTAATAATCATCAGAAAACCAGTCGTCGTAGTACCAGTCATCATCATCATACCAGTCTTCTTCCCAGTCATAGCCGTAATCATCATGATTATCGAGCCAACTATTGAAACTGTCAATGAAGTTAAAATCCGAGAATCCAAAGAAGTCTCCGTCCCAATATTCTTCATCATCATAATAATCCCAGTCAGACCAGTCATAATCCTCTTCATAATCATCCCAGCCGCCCCATGAATCATCAAAGTCGCTGTAATCGTAATAGTTATCGGAAGCTTCCGAGTAAACAAACTGCTCAAGCCATGAGATGTACTTACTGTCCATTCCTATATTGGAAAAAATAGTCCTCATGCTCGAATAAGCTTCACTGTCACCATATGGAAGTGTTACAGCAAGACCGGTAAGGTTACTGTCCCCTGAAGTATACGCAGTATGCACCAACGTCGCTGCCAATGCTGCCTGCAAAACATCAGACTGACCTGAGCTGATTGAGCTCGCAGCCGACATTATGTCAACCTCGTAATAATCTGAAAGAGAATACTCATCTTCGGTATAGTAGCTGTAAAAGCTGTCCCAAAGTCCTCTTTTAAGAAGTGGGTGAACTCTTCCTCCTTGTTTAGGCTTCATCGCCCTGCTGTAGTTTTTGGAAGTAAGAGTACCGGTGTTTGCATACGCAAAATCAGTCCATGCCGTATAGAGAACTTTAATCATCGACTCGTCTATAAGAGTCATTATTGATTCGTCTCCCCACTCACTGTCCCTTGTATTGGCACTGACCATATCGTCAACAATAATTGTTCCAAGTTCTGTTGTCGGAATAGATGTATTGGCATAAAGCTTTTTAATCCAGTTTGTGTATGCCCATCCAAGACCGGACTCAAAATCTTCAGACAAAATTGCATAATCGCAATAATCATAAAATGCACAGCATGTTTCAAGTGTGGACATAATACAGCAGTCCATACCTATAAAATCAAAGAAAACTCCGGCGCTGTGAAGAGCATCCTGAATTTCATCGATTGTTAAAGTCGCGTTTTCATCCGATACCCACTGGTCATATCCAAAACCATATACCGAACCGCCTCCGTGATTCCAAAAAAGCAAAATATAACGGTCAGCAGGGTAGTTTGTTGCACCCCACTTAATAAAATCCGAAAGAGTTTCCGGTTTTGTACAATCAAGCTGTCCCAAATCGTCTTTCACCAATTCAAGACCTCTTCCGTCAAGCTTGTATCTTTGTGTATGGTTTGAAGCAATCCCAAGCTCCTTTTTCCATGTTTTTGTTCCCATGGTCTGAACAAGAATGTTAACCTTGTCAGAGTTTCCTGCACCAGCGATAATCTCGGATAAATCGGCAGTTGCTTCTCCGTCTTCGGATTCAAGATCCGAGCCGTTAACATACATAAGAATTGTAACGGTGTCTTCTCCGTTTCCCTTTAACTTGACCTGTTTTTCTCTTACTGCGGAAATGTCAATCAGTTCGCTTATTGAATCTCTTGTAACAGTTCCTCCGTTTGTAACGGAAGCATTACCCTGATTACCGTTACCGTTAGGATTATGATATCCGACATAATTCTCGTCATAATAGTCGTAGCCGTCATCTTCATCATCGCCAAAAAGCCAGCTTACAAACAATACTCCGCATATAATGATTGCAAGTACAATCAATATCCCGATTATTATTCCACCCCTGTTGTCGCCTTTTTTACCGTTCACAATTAAACCCCTTTCGTTATGTTATGAATATCTATATATGAATTTCTTTTGTTTCACATGGATGTAATGTCACGAGTTTCTCTGTGCCCGCGTACTCAACAATAGTCTCAACTTCACGCCCATTCTTCTCATGAAGGACTGCATGTTCAAGTTGTCCTTCTTTAAAAAAGATATCTACGCAAATACCCCCTTTTGCGCAAAGACCTTTGATATAACCGTTTTTCCAGGAATCCGGAAGTGCAGGAAGAAGCACAATCTTACCGTTTTCATCCTGAAGAAGCATTTCCGCAATTCCTGCGGATGCCGCAAAATTACCATCAATCTGAAACGGAGGATGCGCATCAAACATATTCCTGTATGTTCCTCCACCGTTTGAATAATTGCACTCATCCGTATCTACAAAATGCAGCTGTCTCTTAATCAGTTTTTCGGCATGATTCCCGTTTCTAAGCCTTGCCCAAGTATTGATTTTCCAGCCAAGGCTCCAACCGGTTCCGTCGTCGCCCCTTATTTCAAGTGTCTTTTCACATGCTTTTGCAAGTTTCGGTGTTCCTTTTAACGTTATTTCATTACCCGGATACAACGGGTACAAATGCGAAATGTGACGATGTGTTTCTTCTGCGTCGTCGTAATCTTCATCCCATTCCTGTAAATTGCCACGTTTTCCGATTGAGTAATCGGGAAGTTTTCCTAATGCATCAGCAACAATGCCTCCGGTACCATCGTCAAAAGAAAGTATTTCACAGCACTTTAGGTAGTTTGTAAAAACTTCTTTCACAATGGCCGTTGTCATTGTTGTTGTTTTTGATATTTTATATAGTTCGCCGTCTTTAATAAATGCATTCTCCGGTGACGTTGAAGGAACAATGATCAAATATCCGTTTTCATCCGGTGTCAAAACATCCAAATAAAATTCAGTAGCTTTCTTTATCATGGGAAATGCACGTTTCTTTAAGAACTCTACATCATTCGTATATTCAAAATGATTATAAAGGTGCGCGGTAAGCCAGCCAAACGACATGCACCAGTAGGCATATCCGACCGCCCCCTTATCCTTTCTTCCCACAGGATTTGAGATACACCATATGTCGGAGTTGTGATGAGACACACTTCCCGATGCATTGTAATGAAGCTTTGCCGTTGTCTCTCCCATCAGTGCCAATCTTTCAATAAAATCAAACAACGGTTCATGACATGATGAAAGATTGCATTTTTCGGAAAGCCAGTAATTCATCTCTGTATTTATATTCAGCGTATAGTTTGAGCTCCACGGAGCACGAAGTTCGCTGTTCCAAATGCCTTGAAGGTTGGCAGGAAGACCTCCCTTTCTTGAGCTCGATATAAGAAGATATCTTCCGTACTGAAATAGAATTCTGTAAAGCGTTTTATCGTCCTGAGACGCTTCAAACCGAATAAGGCGTTCATCCGTAGGAACATCGTCTTTATCATCACTTTCAATATAAAAATCAACGTTGTCAAAGAGTTCCGAATAATCTCTTTTATGTCTTTCCAACAAATCTTTATATGAAAGTGCAGTCACAGAATCAATATCTTTGCAAACGTCATTTATATAGTCACGCCCTTCGGTAAAAGGCTGCTTATCATGCCCGTTGTAGCTGCTTCTTACAAAGAACTGAACGTACGCCTTGTCCGCTCCTGTCACAAAAATACCCGTCCCTGTATTGTCCAAAGTTCCGCCTTCAGTCAAAACCCTGATTTTTCCTCTAAACGCAATTCCCCTTTTTTCGGGCTCGTGTTCGTAAATAACCGGATTATCACTATAGAGATAACTTGGCTCAACATGCGACGGGCAAAGACCGTCTACCGTAAGGCAATTGTTTTCGCCGGTAACGCTGTATCTTAGTTTGCTGTCAAAAGAAAGTTTAAAATCTATCATCCCGGGCTTATCTGCCGAAATCATAAGTTCAAACAGTTCGTCCGGATGTGAAACAAAGGCTGTTCTGCAATACGAGACTTTGTCTGCCACAAAAGCAGTTTTACACAAAGCATCGTCAAGAGACAGTTCTCTGACGTAATCAGTTATTTTATCCTCGGAAATATTGTTGAATTCGATAGTCATATCTCCGAGAGGAAGATATGATTCCGTGTAATCTCCGAGCATATTCTGCTCAACGCATTCGGTAAGTTCTGAAAATTTACTCGCAAAAGCAAGTTCTTTTGCTCTTTCTAAATGCTTACAAGCATTTTTATTGTTCTTATCGACCGGATACCCCGACCAAAGAGTTTCTTCATTAAGAGAAATTCTTTCGCATCTTGTCCCGCCGAAAACCATGGCTCCTACTCTTCCGTTTCCAAGCGGAAGCGCGTCTGTCCATTGTTTTGAAGGTTCTTTATACCATAGTCTGTTTGTCATGTATTCTCTTCCCCAAAGGACCAAGCTTATTAAGAAGTGACTGTGGAAATGCCATTGCAAAAATGATTCCTACAGCTATTGCTCCTGCAATTTCAAAGGTCTCGATTCCTTTCTTTGAAAACATTTCCATATCTTCCTGAATCAGGTAAAGCGATGTATAGTAAATTCCCGCACCAGGAACCAACGGGAATATTCCGCCCAGTAGATATACAATTGCCGGTTGCCTTCTTATTACGGCAAAGACCCTTGAAAATACTGTAAGTGCTATTGATGCGGCAAGTGTGGCAGCAACAATGTTTACGCCAAAGAAGGATAATACTTCGTAAACACTCCAGCCTATCCCTCCGGAAATACCGCAAAGAATGACTTCCCTTCTCGGGCAGTCAAAAACAATTCCAAAAGCCATTGTAGCTATTATTGCTATTATAAAATGACATAAAAGTGTAAGCATTATAGAACACCTCCCATCGTATGAAAGAGTGCTATAACGATACCAACACCTACCGCAATACACATTGCCGTAAACAGTGCATCAATGAGGTGAATCGTTCCCGATAGGTAATCTCCATTATAAATGTCCCTTATCGAAGTCGTAAACGAAATACCCGGAACAAGCGGCATAATGGAGCCTATTACTATCTTATCAAGCGAGACATTTAAACCTGCAATCACCGGAATAAACGCCAATACCGTAATAAACATGCTCGAAAGAAGCAAAACCGCAAATCTTGCAACTTTATTCTTCTTCATAACTTTTGTAAGAAGATACAGCACAAGGCCTATAAGGCAGGCAAAGCCTCCTTCCATAGCTGTTGCACCAAATAAAATGGCAAACCCGCCGGAACCGATTCCCATTGCTATCATCTGAAGATAGTCCGGTGCAAAAGGAAGTTTTTTGCATTCTTCCAGTTTGTCCCATGCGGTTGCTATATCTATTTTCTTTTCACAAATATCCCTTGCCAGCTGATTAAGAGCCGATATCCTTGTAAGGCTGATTTTTCCAAGGGGAATGTGACGAATCACACTGCATGCATCGTCTCTTCCTTCATTGGCACTGGCAAAAATACCATTGGAAAGAACATACACGTCGTAATCGACTATACCAAAAGAATCGATTATTTTTGTGCATGTGTCTTCAACTCTGGATATTTCAGCTCCGTTTCTTATCATTGCCTGCGCAATTTCAACTGCCAGGGTAAGTACTTCTCTTGTATTCATTGTAAATTTCTACTCACATCCGATTGTTTTGACGCCGGAACAGCTTAAAAGCGCCTCAGATATGGTCCGGTTAATGTTCCGCAAGTCGTCGCTTTTCGGCAAGCTTATTCTCAACATTTTTCGATATAAGAATCAGATCGCTTAGATACATGTCAATGTGATCTTCAATAAACTTTCGATGTTCAGCCTTTGCAGCCATCTCAAACACTTCACAGATATCGCCAAGCCTTACATATCCTAACTGTCTGCTTATGCCCTTAAGACCGTGAACCTTTGTGCGGAAAAGCTCTAAGTTATTATTATATATCTCTTTTAATGTATTATAAAGTTCTTTTATTTCTTCAAGAAAACTTTCGAGTACAACAATTCCCGCACCCTCGGGCTGAACCATGGAATAATCCATAATTGGTACGCGTTTATTCTTTGGAAGATATGTTTCAAGTACCTTCTTCAGACGTTTTGCATTGATGGGTTTACCAAGATAATCTGCAAATCCATGCTTAACACTCAAAGCTCGCATCTCATCAGTGATATCTGCGGTGAGCATAACAACAGGCGTTTTCAAGCCTTTCTCACCAATCAGCTTTAGTCTGTCAATTGTTTCTGTTCCCGAAAGTCCCGGCATCATCTGGTCCAAAAGAACAAGGTCATAGTCATTTTGTTCAAACATTGATATAGCCTCTTCACCACTTGACACCGCATCAATTATGAACTGCCAGTTTGAAACCATCTCCGCAAATATGCTTCGATTAACTTCCATATCATCAACAAGCAACACCCTCGCTCTTGGATACGTAAAGTCCGGGGCGACAAATTCTATGTCCGTAACTGCAGCTGATGCAACATTGCTTTCGTCAAAAGAAAACGCACCAACGTATGATACCTTCTCACGTATTCCCTGATAGAAGCAAACGCTCATCGTTGTTCCGCTTACCCCATCGCTTTCCGCCTTTGCATATCCACCCATAAGTTCCGCAAGTTGCTTTACGATAGCAAGACCAAGGCCTGTTCCCTCCGTAGTTCGATTATCGGCGTAAGTAACATATTCGCCAAATACATCTTTTAACTGCTCTTCATTCATTCCGGCCCCGGTGTCCTTAACTGCGAAGTCAATGCGTACCCTCTCACCTTCTGTTGTAAATGTAAGATTGCAGTCAATGGTGCCTTCTTTTGTAAATTTGACGGCGTTTGACAATAAATTCTGTACTATTTCACGTACTCTTGTTTCATCACCGACAAGTTCTCTGGGACATCCGGTTGATACGTTCATTGTAAATTTAACAGGCTTTTCTTTTAAATTGATAATACAATTGCCCGCCTGTTCTTCCAACAATCCATATATGCTGTATGGATTTTCCAAAAGTGTAAGCTTGCCTCTTTCAAGTTTTGAAAAATCAAGAATCGAATTAACCAAATCAAGAAGATGAACTCCCGCCTTATGAATATGGCCAACCATATTACGTGTCCTTTCAGAGCATTCATCACGCTCAAGAACGATTTCACTTCCTCCGATTATTGCGTGTAACGGGCTTCTTAATTCGTGGCTCATGTGCGCAAGGAAAGAGCTCTTTTGTCTTGCATCTTCCTTAGCATCAAGTGCAGCCTCCGTCTGCTGGGTAACATCCACCATTGCTACAATAAAACCCCAAAGTCTTCTGCGGTAATATACGGCCTCTAATGAACATTTATAAAATTTTCCGTCATGTTCATAATCATTTTCCTTACAAAGATTACCCTTCCAAGATTCAAACAAAGGTTTCAGTTCATAGTTGTTTGGATTATTCTCTAAATCAGATATTATGTCAGGGAAACTTTCTCTTGCCGACCTACTTGCATCAAGATAGAAAAGATCTGAATCAAAAAGAAAGCTTGTTACACCGATTGATGAAAAAAGCTCTTCTTTTATCAATGAGGTTGCATCCAGAAGTTTGTCTTTAATCAATAAATAGTTAAACACAAGACATGTAACTATAAGGCTCGAAGCCATGGCATGGCGCTCCGGTGCAACTCCGATTATTGAAAGAAGCAGACTTGCCGTTGGCAAAAAGAAGGCTCCGAGAATGAATCTGTATACTCTGTAAGCATTTTTAGAGAATGTTTTCTTTATCATCGCAATCACTATTACCGCAAGCATGATTGCAGTCACTGCGAAAATAAAGGCTACTACAATATTTCTGTAACTGCTTCTTTCTTCCATCTGAATAATGACCATAACATCAAGTTTAACAACAGCCGCAAATATTATGGCATTATGAAGAAAGTTTGTTTTAACCTGCATGATATCCAGTATGTAATACAGCATAACGACAAGCATCTGGACAGCAAGTAAGTCCTTTAGATATATAAATGTAATCGACTCTCCGGTCATCTGCTCTACTACAAGGTAAAAATAGTAAAGCGAGATAAGTCCGAAAAGAAGCGGCAAGAGCCTGTGCATTTTTGAGTGGAACTGAATAACAATATAATGTTCCACCGTAAGAAGCGATACACAAAGACCTATTATCAGAAACACAAGCATAAAACTTACCTCCATTCTCTCATAATGCGGTCAATCTCTTCTCTTATATACAGATTGTTAAAAGGCTTTGCTATGTACCCTGCAGCATTCAATGCGCGACATTTCAAAACAGTTTCTCTGTTGCAAATTGCCGTAACAAAAAGAATCGGAACGAGTCCGCATGTCATGTTATTAATTCTTCTTGCTGTTTCTATCCCGTCAAGGATGGGCATATCAATATCCATAAGTATTATGTCGGGCGCAGGATTTCTTGTCATATATAAAAGTGCCTGCTGTCCCGAATCAAGGGTTATAACTTCATATTCTTCATGAAGAATATCCTTGATAAGAGCAAGGTTAGTTTTCATATCATCAACGGCCAGAATTGTAAGACGCTTCTCAATCATGGCATTTCTTGCCTTTTCGCTTTCAATCTGTTCCTGCTTGTCTAACTCATTTCCCGCATGGATGGTATAATGCAAATTTTCTCTTGCAAGAAGGTCTATTGTCTCACCGGTCTCTATCAGTCTTACTATCGGGCGCATATTGTGCTGTCCGACATTGTCAACAACAATAGCCTTTTCTCCATCGGAAAGCACAACTTCAAATCCCTTCTGATAAAGAGGAACAAGACGCATAAAGTATTCAACTATTCTGCCGTCCACAAGAATTCCGCTTGCACCCATCAGATATTCAACCGCTTCACTGGGCGCATATCCCTTCTTGTAGGGTCTGTCGGAAGTAAGTGCGTCGAATATATCTGCCACATGTATAATGCTTGCAAGAAGAGGTATTTCTTCTCCGATCAGTCCGTTTGGATATCCGCTTCCATCCATGTTTTCATGGTGAAAAAGAACGGCATTTTTAGTGTTTGCGGAAATGTCGTATCTGTTGCCAAGAAGCTTGTGCGATTCGGTCGCATGAGTCTTCATTATTTCATATTCTTCTTTTGTAAGGCGTTCTTTTTTATTAAGAATCTGAGGAGGAATCATCATCTTGCCAAGGTCATGCAATAAAGCTGCAAGGACCAGATTGTCGAGTTCTTTTTCGGATATTCCCATTCCTATTCCGATTATGCATGACAAAACAGCCACGTTAACGGAATGAGCATAGGTATAGTCATCATAAATTCGAAGGTCTGCCATATCCAAAGATACAACTCCTTTCTCAAGGATTTCATCAATGATATCCCTGGCTATTACCATGGCCTTATTAATGTCCATGTCTTTTACGCACTTCATCCCGTCAGCACGAAGAGATGGAGATATAACAGGCTCAATCTCTATGTCCGAAGAAAGTTCGTCCTCTATATAAAGGCCTGCATAGCCATGTTCCTTCAACCTGTCAATATAGCCCTCCGTCAAAACCGAGCCTCTTGAAATAACCATTCTTCCAAGAGTATCAAAAATATCATTTCCGAGCACCGAACCGGGTGCTATCCTATCAATTCTTATGTATCTCATGCCATTCCTCCGTCAAAGCATAATCATTGCATATATATCAGATACTATCAGATATCAATTAATGCATAATAACAGTAACTGTAAAGCTTGTCGGTATAACAAAAAATCACAGCATCTTCTGTGATTTGCTGTGATTTTGATTATCTGACATTCAATTTTCAGTTTCTTACAATGGTTCCGCCACCCACAACGGTGTCCTTATCATAAAGGACAACCGCCTGCCCGCAGGTAATTGCACGTTGAGGTTCATCAAAATGTACTTTAACAAGACCGTTTTCCATTGTGCAGCTTCCCTTTGCAGGATTGTGTCTGTATCTTACCTTTCCGTCAACTTCGTAGGACGCTCCTTCAGTTAAGGGTTCTTTAGATACCCAGTTGAAATTATCCGCATACAAAGTATCTGTAAAAAGCGACTCGTTATCGCTTAATATTACCCTGTTGTTCTCAACATCAATTTTCTTAACAAATAGCGGTGCCTTGGCGCTGATACCAAGACCTTTTCTTTGTCCTATGGTGTAGTTGCATATTCCCGTATGCTTTCCAAGAATATTTCCCTCTTCATCCACAAAATCACCCGGAGGGCACGATTTCCCGGAATAATCTTCTATAAACTTCTTATAGTCTCCATCCGGAATAAAGCAAATATCCTGACTGTCATGCTTCTTTGCATTTATAAAACCCTGTTCTTCTGCAATTTTGCGAATCTCCGCCTTTGTATACCCACCAAGCGGAAATACTGTATGGGCAAGTTGTTCCTGCGTAAGACTGTAAAGAACATAACTTTGATCTTTTGTAAGATCAACAGCCTTTTTTAATTCAAAGCGACCTGTCAGATCATTCTTTTCAATTCGGGCATAATGACCTGTAACAATCACATCACACCCCAGTTCCTCGGCTGTCCTGTACAATTTTTCAAACTTGAGATACCTGTTGCATTCAATACATGGGTTTGGAGTAATGCCTTTCAAGTATGAGGCAACAAATTTATCCATTACCCTGCATTTAAAGTCTTCTTTGAAATTAACAACATAGAATGGAATTCCAAGCCTGTTTGCAACAGCCCTTGCATCCTCTACATCATCTAAAGAACAGCAGGTTTTTTCTTTGCTAAGCTGTATGTCTTCATTATCATACAGTTTCATTGTGACTCCGATACATTCATAACCCATTTCCTGCATCAGATATGCCGAAACGGAGGAATCAACGCCTCCGCTCATAGCTATAAGTGCTTTCATATTCTGAGTATACCGATTGTCTGCGCCTATCGGAATGTCCTTTCTTTATTCAATGCATTCTTTATAATGAGCAAAACTCATCAATGCTCTTTTCGATCATTACAAGAGAATCGTTCCAAAACTTCTTATCGGCAAGATCGATACCCATAAGTTTTCCCGCATCCTCAACCGAAACCGTAGGAGTAGCCTTAAGCATTGCCTTATACTTGGGAACAAAAGTCTCTGCTCCTTCTTTTAAGAACATGCTGTAAAGTCCTGCTGCAAACAAAACACCAAATGCATAAGGGAAGTTGTAGAAGCTTAATCCTGTGCTGTAATAGTGTCCTTTGCATGCCCACATATAAGGATGAAGAATATTCTCATCAAGGCCTTCGCCGTACGCTTTCTTTTGAGCATCAAGCATAATACTCTTTAAATCTTCCTTCATAAGGAACTGCTCTTCACATTTTTCAAAAACTGCTGTTTCAAAAAGATATCTTGAATATATGTCAACAATACACTGTGTCTGTTCTTTTAATAAGCCTTCAAGAAGCGAAAGCTTTTCATCTCTTCCCGAAGCATTTGCAACATAGTAGCTGCAAAGATGAGTTTCGTTAAAGGTTGAAGCCGTTTCTGCAACCTGCATGGGATATTCCTGATTAAGCGGACGGTTTCCCTGAACCTGACGATCGTGGAATGAGTGACCAAGCTCATGAGCGAGTGTATCGATTGAGCTAAAGCTTCCGTCAAAGTTTGTAAGTACTCTGCTCTCTCCGATAGAAGGTGCAGAAGCATCAAATGCTCCTCCCTGCTTACCCGAACGGGGATAAAAGTCTATCCATTCGTTCTCAAATGCTTCTTTCATAAGAGAAGACATCTCGGGAGTGAACTTTTCAAATGTTGAGCAAAGAATTTCTTTTGTCTCCTCCAAAGAATACTTTCTGTCATCATTTCCAAGCGGTGCAAAAAGCTCATACCAAGGCAACGCGCCTTCATAACCAAGAAGCTTCGCCTTATGAATGAAATATCTTCTGATAGAAGGAAGATGATCCTCAATTGCTCCAATCATTGCATCAAGAGTTCCCCTTGTCATCTTTGACATAGAAAGTGCATGATCAAGGGCAGAAGAAAAACCTCTTCTTTCGGCAATCATATTCATCTGAAGTTTAATATTGTTAAGTGCATATGCAATCGAATCGGCAATCTTATCGTAGCAGGCAAGTTCAGCCTCGTAGGCCTTCTTGCGCACAGACGCATCGGGGTCGTATGCAAGATTACGAGCTTCGGTAAGCGTTATGTCTTTACCTTCGTAATCAACCTTTACCACTGAAGTCAAGTAGCTCTGAAGATTACCCCAAGCACCTCCGGCATTCATATCCATCTTAACGTAAAGTTCTTCTTCGGCATCGGAAAGAAGATGCGATGCTTCTTTCATACGTTCCTCTATCAGGAAACGATAATCTGATATTGTAGAAGACTGATTTGCATACTCATCAAGTGACGGAATGGCTGCAATTATCTTGACAGCTTTTGCATCGGTTCCGGCATATTCGGAAATCATTCGCATAATCTTATTTGACTCTGCGATATATGTTCCGTTTTCAGCATCAACTGCCTGATTAAGACCTACATAAAGAAATACCTTTTCCAATATCTCGGTCATTTTTTCCTGTTTTTCAAGAATTCCTTCAATCTGTTTAACCGAGGGAACTGAGTCTATACCTTCCACCAGTTCTTTATACTCACTACCGATTTTTTCATAAAGAGCAATGTCCCCGACATATTTAGGATCCGAAAGGCCTTTATAAAGTTTATCAAGATTCCATTCTGTTTTCATAAATCTCCCATTCTCACATACTTTGACTTTGCTTAATACATAGCATGCGCATATATTATTATATTATTGGTTGAATCACATTCTGTTTTATTATACTGCATCGTAAACTTTTCATCTATGAATTGTTTCATTTTCTTTTCTGCGTTTTCGCCGAACTCGGTTTATATGTCGCTCATAATCTCCGCTCTTTAACAGTTCAGCAATGACATACTGGATAAAAAGCGGAACGGTACATGAATAAAAGCCAAGCTTATTATTGTATTCTTCGAGCAGATGCTTAGGAAGTATCATGTACCCAACTCTGATTGACGGAGCAATAGTTTTCGAAAAGGTATTTAAATAAATAACATTATCATCTTCGCTCATTGAAAACAAAGCGTCCTCCTGTTTGCTTGAGACAGTAAGCTCCGAATCATAATTATCCTCAATAATATAAGCACTTCTTCTCTTTGCCCATTTAAGATATTCGTACTTTTTGGATACAGTTGCGGACACTCCCGACGGAAAGCTGTTAAATGGAGTTGTATGAAGTACCATCGCTTCAGAATTTTGAAGAGAAATCGAGTCTATGCCTTCTTTTGTAAGAGAAAGGAAATCACATTTTATTCCAAAAGAAGAATATACTTTTCTAATTTTATCATACGAAGGAGCTTCAACAGCAAACTTTATATCACTTCCGAAAAGTTGGGCAATAAGCCCATACAGATATTCAGCTCCCGCGCCGACAATGACCTGATTCGGATTAACATGAATGGCTCTGCTCCTTGAAAGATAAGCGCATATCTGCGTTCTTAATTCGTCACACCCCTGAGCCGGTGACTTTACAAGAATTGTATCGCTGTAATCTGCCAGTACTTTTCGCATTGTCTTAGAGAGAACCGAAAAAGGAAATTCACCCATAGAGTGATTTGTTCCAATTTTTTTATCCGACGTACTCATTACCGGAAAGACTGCATTCTGAAAATCGTCCTTCTTGAATGCGGAGAAGCATCCGCTTCGTTCCGTCGTCTCAGCATATCCTTCATCGCACAGAATCTCTATCGCATGCTTTACTGTAATAAGGCTAAGCCCCGTCTCCTCTGCCAGTGTCCTCTTTGACGGCAGTTTTGTTCCATACGGGTAAGTCCCGTTAACTATATCATCACGTAGGGATCTGTATAACTGCAAATATGCGGGAACTTTAGTGCCTATCTCTATTTTATAAAACATCTGGTCATATCATTCCTTTTTGTTTTTTAAAATTTTATATATCCAGTTGAATTATATTATAATGGACTTATTTAGTAAAGATTGCACAAAAAATCGAATCATAGCCCAATCTGTCAAACAGTAATGTTCTATCGGTAGTTTCCGGCCTGAACATTCCACATTTTTGCATATTTACCGCCTTTTGCAAGAAGTTCCTCATGTGTTCCTTCTTCAATAATGCTTCCGTTTTCAAGCATAATAATTCGGTCGGCATTTCTTGTAGTCGAAAGTCTGTGAGAAATATAGAATACGGTTTTACCTTTTGCCGCAGCTTCCATCGCAGAATTTAACTCATACTCGGCAATGGGATCTAGCGCACTTGAAGGTTCGTCCATTATCAATATATCCGCATCCTTATAAAATGCCCTTGATATGGCAATCTTCTGGCCTTCTCCACCCGAAAAATCCGTTCCCTTTTCATCAAACTCGGTAGTAACAAACGTCATAAGTCCATCTTCAAGACCATTTAAGCGTTCTTTGAATCCGGATCTTTCCAAAGCACTTATGATGTCAGAAGATTCTTCGTCCAGTCTTTCTTTTGAATAATCATCCATTACAACGTTCTCAGACAACCTTGCTCCGTAAAGCTGGAAATCCTGGAATACTACGCCGAATCGTCTCCTGTAATCAGACGGAAGATACTTAGAGATATTCTCCCCGTGATATTCAATACTTCCCTCCGAAGGGTCATACAGTCTCATAAGAAGTTTTATAAGTGTAGTTTTTCCCGCGCCATTATATCCAACGATTGCAATATGTTCGCCCGGCTTAACCGTCAGGCTGATGTTGTTAAGCGTATAAGGAACGTCTTCCCTGTATTTAAAGGAAACGTTTTTAAGGCAAAGTTCTCCTATTCCGCAGGGAACAGCGTCTCCTTCTTCTTTTTCGACCTTAGGTTCATAAGCAAGAAAAGCTCGGATTTTATCAATGTAAAGGCTGTTTTCATGAGTTTGGGATATAAGATCGGCAAGCATATTCATGCTTCCTCTTAAGCTTCCCTGATTGTTAAAGAGAACAACCGCATTGCTGTAATCAACCGTATGCAATACTGAAGCACTGTATATAAGATATGCAATGTAACAAACGTCTGTGAGAAAATCACCGACAAGATAAACTCTGGTAAATCTAAGCCACATTCTTTTTCCTGATGCTTTTTTATTTACCGATACAATCTCTTCATTGGCGGTCTTAAACTCATCTTCCATGAATTTACCGACTCCGGGATGCATTCTTAACTCTTTTGCATAATCTTTCAAGTAGAATATTCTATTTACGTAATTACGCTTTCTTTCCTTAGGATTTGCCTCGAGGCGTACTTCATAATTAACTTTATTAAGAAGCTTTGAAACAAAAAATCTCAACACAAAAGAAACAAGAACAAATATAATACCTTTCCAGTCTACAAGAAGGTAAAAGATTCCAAGCGATGCAATTACGGTAATACTTTGAACCGCATTTTTCACAGTATCAAGGAAACGATCGATAGAATGCTCCGATTCTGATACCGCCAGTACGAATTCATTATAATATTCCGGGTTGTCATAGCAGCTTAAATCAAGCTTTGATGCCTTTTCAAACATCTGATCTTTAAGCGCTCTGTACATCTTCGGTTTGCACCTGTAGTGCATGTTGTGCGCATAATACCCGTCAAAAATCATAAGCACAAACATAAGAAGCGCAATAGTGCCCACAAATATGAATGCTTTGTAAAAAGGTTCGTTATACTCCGCGCAATGAAGTACATATCGGATTCCCAGCGTATGCTCCAAAAATATCATAAATCTGTATCGGAATGCATCGAATATAGTATAAAGCATATATCCGGGGCATACTTTAAAGCACAGTTTCCACATATAAAGGTGATTTTTCATGATGTTTTTCATGCCGTCACCTCCTTTGAAGAAACTACATATTCAGAATCGGCAAGATAGTTTCTTGCCTGTTTCGTGTACATATCGGCATATATTCCGTTTTGCGAAATAAGCTCGTCATGTGTGCCGGTCTCCTTGACTGTCCCATTCTGAAGAAGATATATCCTATTGGTATTCTTTACCGAAGAAAGCCTGTGAGATATAAAAACAAGTACGTTGTCTTTGCAGGTCTTTGAGATATTCTCAAAAAGATTATATTCGGCAATGGGATCGAGTGCACTTGACGGTTCATCAAAAACCTTAAACGGGCAGTCTTTAACAAAAGCTCTGGCAACAACAAGTTTCTGTGTCTCTCCACCGGAAAGCAGAGCACCCTCATCATCAAATTCCCTTGTAAGTACAGTATCCATTCCATGAGGGAGCGTCATGACTTTGTCATATACACCAGAGAGTTTTAATGCTTCCTCCACATTTTTCCTGTCAGCCTCGGATGAAGTCCCTTCTTTCATCATGACATTATCATAAACAGACATTGAAAAAAGTCGGTTATCCTGAAATGCTGTAGCAAAAAGACTTCTGTATTTTTGCAGGTTAAACGTTCTGATATCTTTCCCGTTCAAAAGAATAACACCGTCATCCGGATCGTAAAATCTTAACAGCAGTTTTATTAGTGTCGTCTTTCCGGCTCCGTTATGGCCGACTATGGCATATTTCTCTCCTGCTTTAAATGTCATATTAAGATTATTTATAACCTTATTATTCTTATATGAAAAAGAAACATCCCTAAATTCCAGTGATTCGATGCAGGTTCCGGGGTCTTCTCCGTCCATATCCTCCGGTATTTTTTCTTTGTACTCAAGGAAGCTTTTAAGATACTCAATAAACAAACCGTTCCGGAAACTTGCCGTAATGCTGTCTGTAAATCCTATAAGAATCCAGGTAGTGGAAACCATCATACTCGTTATAACGGCAAGCTGGGCAAGGCTCATAGTCTGTGACACCAAAGCCCTGTATGCTCCATAAATAAGCATTCCTTCAAAGATAAATGTAAAAGTAAAGTTAACGTACAGCCAGTGAAGAATCATTCCTTTGACAGTATATTTTTTTGCAACTTTCGAAATACCGGATATTGCATCACGATATTCCCTTCGCATTAGTCTGAATACATCCGTAAGTCGCATTTCTTTTGCATACTCGGGCATGTACATTACTCGGTTAACATATGCAATTGTCCTGTTGTGAGGAGCAAGATCCTTGTTGCGATTATAATCAAGTTTACTGATTATCCTGTTAAATCCAAAGTTCCCGATAACCGGAAAGAGAATGAAAAGGATGGACAGATGGTCTACTCTGTACATATATACAAAAGCAAATACACTTGCCATAAATCCAAAAATCACGCCAAAGAAAGAGTCGACTGTCATTGTCAGTCTTGTGTCGGCGTTTTCCATGGCAAGAGTGTATTTATCGTAGAAATCGCTGTTTTCAAAGCATTCAAGTTCAACGTTAACTGCCTTTTTAAGTAGCTTGTCATAGAGTCCTGCGTTAATTTTGGGTGCTGTTTCAGGCTCAAACTTACCATTTATATACGCATAGTAAATGTTTAGCATAACAAACACCGACGCTGTTATGCCAAGAAATATCATCATTCTCGGAAAAGGCTCACCTTTTTCAAGTGAATTAATTACATATACCATAAAAAATGCACTGTAAAACAACCACTCAAAGTAACCTGCAAGGCGCATTATTCCGGCATGAATTACCTTGGCAGGCGATATTTTCCACATAAGTTTTAACGAATAAACCGTATTCAGAAAAGCCCTGCCTTTTCCTATTTCATCATTCTTTTTATTTTTCATCCTGTATTACCTCATATCCCTCAAGTCTATACATACCATATACGAAAGAATAATATAAAAGCAGCGATAATACAACGTTTTCATACGTAGCATTATCGCTGCCTAATTGCCTGAGAACATCATTGACATATCAGTAACCCTATCCAGAAAAAGCCCTGCCATACCCTTAGGCCATGGCAAGGCTTTATCCTACACAATGTATCTGCTATTTAACTGTAAATTCAGCCCAGTCGCTGCTTTCATATGTATTAATGTCAGCATATGCCCTGATTCTGATTACGGCACTTGAACATGCATCAAGATAAACATTATTGCCTATATCATACTCTGTGGAAGAATCACAAGACCATAAGCAGTTGTCACCTCCCCAATTGTAACCATCCTGTATGATTTCCACATAATATCCTGTTGCATTCGGAACAGAATCCCATGTCACTTTACCGGTTCCGGCATCATAAGAAATATTTGTAGGATTTGCAAGTTTTGAACCAGGCTTTGTGTAACTGAACGTCTCAGTGATGGAGTCAACTACTTCATATGCAGCATTGTCATAGACAAACAATGTTACCGTGTAATCACCCGAATCACCTAACATGTGAGCCAATATAGTCCCTTTTGGTGCGCCGATACGCCATCCATAATGTTCCACAACTTCCTGGTCGTTAACATAGTAAACAGCTCCCAAGTTATTAGCATTATAGTCTGCAAGAGATCTTGAAGAAGTCACTTCAAGTTCCATTTTTGAGTTAACCGATACAGATAATGCTGCGACAAGGGCCAACTGCTCAGCTGTAGGAGCATATGGTGCAGGTGCAGGTGATGCTGCAGGTGCAGACGCAGGTGCACTGATTACGGTTCCTGCCATAGGTTTTCCTTCTGCATCTTCTGCCGTTGCAATACTTTTTACTGTGATACCTGCCTGAGAAGCTGCTTCAACCGTAGTATACTTTCTGTTTTCTGTTTTTCCGTGATTATTATAGTGCTCATACATAAAAAGAAGTGTTTCTTCCTCATTAAGTCCAAGCTCTCCTGCAAACCGGGTCAAGTCACGATACGCTGACGCATATGCACTTACATTAAACTCTTTATTTGGCTGTCTTCCTTCCCAAATTCCATGTGTCACAAAGTGTTCATAAAGCTTATCTGCGTCTGTTCCAAGTGCTTTTACTACATCCGGATACATTTTTGCATACTCTTCGGCATCAAACATATCTTTAATCATTTTGCTTACATTTGACGGAATCTGTGATGATGTCTGATTCTGCTTTGCAAGTTTAACTTCTGTTGTGTCGTCTTTTGATACCTTGATTTGTTCACCTACATAAATCTTGTTGGCGTTTGAAATCCCGTTTATCTCCATAAGTTCTTTTACGGAAATGTTGTTTTCTGCGGCAATCTTACCAAGACTGTCACCGGCCTGAATTGTGTAAGCCATTGATGATGTTGATGATGACAACATCATTGTTGCAGCAAGTGCGAACGCTACAGTGGTTTTAAATAGTTTTTTAAGCATATACTCCTCCTTGAAATTATCTTTCTATTCGACTTTACCCCCCCCGATTAACTGATAATTACCACAAATCCAACAAAAAAAAGCCACAACAACAATGAGTTGCTGTGGCTTTTTCATATAATTTTACTATTTGCTTACATAAACCTAAGCAAACATCTTTAATCGCTTTCAAATCTTGCCGCATGAATTGCTTTATCCTCGTAAGCATCCATGAAATCTCTTCCAAGACGTATTTTTTCGTCAGCAAAAAAGATATTACCAAGCTCCGTAAACACGGAGACAACAAGGTCTACATGAATTTCCGAAAAGAAATTCAGCATTTCCATCGGAACAGTTCTGTCTACAAGAAGATACTGCGGAAAAAGTTTTTCATAATCCATATAATCTCTTGGATGCTGTTTAATAATTACTTCATAACCTTTTCCATAGGTTTCTATGAGATCTTTGATTATCCTTTCGCGTACATCAAGTGACGAAAGAGGTTCTGTTAGTATCAGCAGTTTTTTGCTTTCCTTGTTTTTAAATGTTTCACGAATCTTCTCTTCGCTTTTAACAAAGGCTTTGAGCAAAATCGCTTTATCATTTTCAGTAAGCCGTTCGGTAAGCTTTGCTCTTGAAACCTCAATATAATACGGGCAGGGATATTTCAGTATAGAAATATTATTGACTTCCATGTCAATGCAATACTTACCGTAGCCGTTTTGAATAAACAAAAGATTCAGTCTTTTCGAAAGGAACACCTTTAGTCCAAAAAATCCTACGTTATCAGCCCTTGCAAGATCCCAGTTTCTTATTGTATCAAGCCCATCTTCTACCGCATGATAATAGATGTGTTTATAGTTGAGGTAATATCCGATGGGATCCGAATCACAAAAGACATATACTTCATCATACTTTGAAAAGTCAGTCGGGACATACGGAATCTGCGCTTTAGCCATTTCTTTTGTAAACTTAATGCGATTTATGATTTTCTTAATCGGTCCGCATGTACTGTCAACGTACTTTTTTATTCCGGGTATTTCATCTCTGTTCTTTTCTTCATAGATGAGAATCTCCTTAAAATAACCGGTTGATCTAAGACGGTCCGCAAAGTTTTCAAAATCGGTTGACATTGTACTTAATACAACCGTCGCCTTTCCCTGCTCAGAAACATCCTTTGCCATTTCTTTAAGCATTGATACATAAACGTGATAGTATGTGTGACAAACGTATATAGAACTTTTCATATATGGCTCCTAAACCTGCTTTTCCAGTTTACACTTCGTACAGATTATCATTCTAACATTCGTTACTCTATATATCAACAATCGGCTCATCCTGTTAAAAATGGGGGATGCTCCGGATAAACAACGGTAATAACAGACGCTCCGTAGTGGAAGGCATAGTTATCAAAAGCAAGTGATGAGCCGGCTGCAACCTGATTTTTTCATTATATGAGCAAATCGCCTTTAACCGGCAAATTCTTTGTCCCGTCGCAAATCAATCCGGTTTTAAATAAAGTTTTCAATTTCTACCCCCCCCCCGTGATATTAATCCATTACAAATCTCAATTCCTCATTATGCTCCAAATACTTAAAGCCTATCGGATTATTTCCGTTCCAGATAATAGCCAGTTCTCCCTCATTTTCATCCGATTCAGCTACCGATATCATCTTCTTTACAATTCGGGCAGAATCCGACAAACTGTATGGGCCTTTGTTTAACACATAGATGTCTTTTTTTTGCGACATCTGTTTTTCCATATATCTGCGCATAAGCTTATATAGGATTCGTCTGTGAGAATCAATGTTTTTAGCCGGGTATTCCAGCAGTATACGAAGTTTGTATTCAGTTTCATCGTCTTCAAATTCAAAATCAGCAAATTGAGGATAAACTTTTGTATCTGTAAAACCTAATTTCTCATGCAAGCCTATAGATGACTTATTTGATGCGCTGATAGAGGAAATAATATATTCTGCCGATTCAAACCCTTTAACAGTTTCTATGGCGCTTTCAAGCATTTTGGTGGCAATTCCGTTTCTCCGACATTTTATTGCAGTGTGAACATCGCAAACAAACCAACGGGTATCATCATCCGGATCTCTGAGCAGTCGCATAAAGCCTACCATCTCTTTAGCCTGATAAGCTGCAATTTCAAACCATTTCACCGCGTATTCTTTTTCAAAAGAAGCAAAACACACTCTAACCCGCTCTGTAGCTTCTCTGACAGGAAGCTTCCACACATTCTCTGCATAAAACTTTCCTATGCGTTTCCAGTAGTTTTTATCTACTGTTCTATATGAGTCTGCAATTCTGATATCTATATCCATATACTACTCCATAGTTTTCTGCAAATTACAATATCAATCATCTTTCCCATACTCCTCAGGATAGCCAACATATATATGCCCTGCTCTGTAAATGCATATGGTAATTTTCTACGGCCTCCTCCTTGCCCGGAAAAGTTTCTTCTTACCTGCTGATTCATAGCCTTTAGCTCATAACCATAAATATCTGCCAAGTCACTATCTATCATCACCTGCTCTCCTCGAAGCTCAAGCCCCAGAGATCCGTAGAGCAGGGGAGTTGTCGATAACTGTTCATTGAGGAGGCCTGCGATATGCAAAAACTTCTGTACATAAATCTCCTTCCGTGCTTCCTCAGCAGCGCTTGAACAACACTGAAACATCATCCCTTCTCAAGTCGCACTTTTCGTAAAAGACCTCGTTGGGTTCAATGGACATCAGCTGGATGACCGATATTCCCTTTTCCTTCAGGAATGTCTCCAGTGTTTTCAGCAGTTCCCGGCCGATACCGGCACGCTTTCTTTCCGGTACCACGAAGATCTCTGAAACATAGAAGAAATCCTCATCGGCATAGGGGTCTACAAATCCCAGCAGGCCGCCCATGATCTTGCCGTCCTCCACCGCTGCCAGACCGAGGGCCTGATAGTTGCTCATGATTGCCTCCACTCTCCGGAGGGCTCTTTCCCCGGTCCATTGCTCATTCCAGGGGGCTTCGCCATAAGCTGCGGACATGGCCTGCGCCAATCCGATCCAATCTTTTTCTGTGATCAATCTGTATTTCATTGCGTTATCTTCCTTTGTTCTTTATGATTTCCTTGCCTATGATATCAATGCTCATGTCATTCACTTCATGGTGGTTTTCCAATATCACCACAGCTGTTTTTTCCTTTTTATTGAATCCGATGAACGAATGAAAACATCCTGTAGCCCCATTATGCCAGGTAATATTTCCTTCTTTGATCCAGCTGACTGCGATACCGAAATGATCCGCTTCACTGTACGCCAGCTGTCGGATATGTGTATTCTTCAGGTATGTGGGAGCATCGTTCAGGTATGTCTTCGCATAGGCAACAATATCCTCCAGTGTGGAGTAAATACCGCCGGCGGCCATTCCGATTCTATGATTCCATATCCAGTGTTCTTTTTCTGTCTGATCCGTTCCGCAGGGTCTGGCCAGTTGATACCCGGCAGGAAACTCAGAAGGTATATCCAACCAGGTATGCGATAATGACAGTTCCTCCATGATGAACCGCTCCATCATGCTTTCATAGGATACTCCCGAGGCTCTTTCCATGACGATCCCGAGAATGATGACTCCAATGTTGCTGTATTGAAAATCGTGTCTGACATCAGTCCAGTCAATGGAGCGAAGCGTTTCTATGTAGTCATTTCTGTCCAGGTATCCGTAAATACAGTCATTCTCAAAGTCTCCGCTGAACTTTGACAGCCTGTCTTCCAGATCGGCCCGGGCCTCCTCCGAGGCGCATTCAATATCATTTCCGATTCCGGATGTATGCGTGACGAGCTGAAGAACTGTAGGAACGGATGTCTGATCCGGCCATTGGACCTCCGGTAGATACCGATCAATGGAATCGGAAAGATTCAGCATCCCCTCGGATATCATTTTCATAAGCAGCGCGGCCGTGAAGGTTTTTGTGACGGAGCCGATCTCATAGATCAACCGAGGAACTTCTTCCGTCAGGCTTTCTCCGTTGTAATAATAGCATTGTATTCTGCCGTTCTCGATGATCGCCAGTGACAGACTTAAATCCTTCATTCCGTTGCTGTGTGCTTTCAGCATTTCCAAAATCTTTTCTCTATTCATAGACGCATAACTCCTGAAATAATCTGCTCGTTCCACGACTTTGTCCTCCGTGCTCGAAGGATGGAATCAACGCATCCGCAGATGGAATGTTTCCGCGTGTGCTTCATCCCCGTGGGTCATTACACGCGCTTCACCGGCGGTCAGGTTATACAGGACTGAATACTGATTTTTCCCGGGAACACCGGAGATCGCCAACAGATGCATAACTTCCTCTTCCGTCAGGATCCCGTTGCTTTGTTCCAGCCCCGATTCAATCTTTCTGTATCGATCCTGACCGGAACCGCTGTGACCCGGATCATACAGGTCAAAGTTGGTCACGATATTGGTTTCCACAGCGACGGTTCCGTCTTTGGTGTATTCCATGACGACCGCCCGACCGCTGCTGTCCGCGATCATGAAGTGATGATTCGGCTTATCTTTGCTTATGTTGAAGCTTTTGAATACTTCAATGGCTTCCTCCACATTCCGGGAATTCTCCAGGACCGCGCGAATCATGGAGCAGGTGACCATGGTGGGGGAGCCTTCGGTCTCTTGCAGGTAAGCGGAACCGCAGTCCAGCACCGACATGGCGACGCCGTATTCGTTCATTCCGTCGGTCATGAAGTACGGACACATCAGGGTCATGGCGTTTGCAATGTTCAACGCGTGGGGAACGATCTTTTCCTCTCGTCCGAAATTCAGGAACCCGAGTTGACTGGCACCCAGTACCGCGTATCCGTCAGACGGGGCGGTTGCGGTCATGACGACCGGTGCGAAAGTATAGTCGAAATTCCGGCCGAAGAGAACATCGCCTTCCGGGTTTCGGGCGATAAAGGAAGCGCATTGCGTTCCGGAAACATCAATATTTGACGCGATTCCGTGGACCAGCGTCTTTCGGATATATTTGTCGTATTCTTTCCAGTCCTTGGCACCGGTCTTCAGAAAATCCGAAAAACCGTAATCACCGTAATAGGTGATGCTGTAAAGATCTTTTGCCTCATAGGTTTCCAGGCTCAGAACCGTTCGGACGGCATTTCCGAACAGGAGAGCCACGGCGAGGACCAGAATCGCCAGGACAGACAGGGCAATGATCAGTATCTTCTTCCATTTCTTCATTTCAGTTCATCCTTCTGTTTTTCGGTATATTCTTCCAGCCCCAGCATATACAGGCTTGAACGCGCGAAGGTCTCAAAGCGTTTGACAATGTCGTAGCCGTTGCTGTCATCAAAGTCCCGGTTGCGCTTCAGCGAGTTCACAGCAATTGCCCGCGTCAGGATCCCGCGGAAAACGGCGGTATTGTATTCCATGAATTCATCCAACGGAATTCTGGGGGCCAGCACCCCTTCTTTCACTTCCTCAAAGATCACGGAAAAAACACGGGTGTTGATATCTCGTTCCGGAACCACCTTCGGAAAGAGGACTCGCGCGCGTTCGGGGAAATTATCCGCCAGAATGCTGAATTCCAATTCGATCTTTTTGTGCGGATACAGATATTTCCGCAGTTCTTCCGCCCAGATCTCATGAAGGCGCAGGATCCGTTCCGCGATAAATCGGCGACGTTCTTCAAGCGTTTCCACCGTTACCGGGTGACGGCGGAACGCGTCATATTCTTTCATTTCCGCGTCGATATAACTGTTCACCCGGTCGGCTGATCCATACTGTTCTGTATGGATACGGCTGAGCAGATCCGCGAGGATCTCGTCTATGTTGGCATAATAACGATAGATCGCTCCCTGACTGAAGCCTGTCGCGTCGATGATATCCTGCATGGTGATACTGCTGACTGTTTTCTTCCCGCAGACTTTCATCGCGGCCTCAACGATCTCCGCTTTACGGAGCCGATAGTATTCTTCGGATACTCTCGCCATATCATAATCCCCCGTCTCATCTGACAAATGTTTAAAGTGAAACTATATTCATTATAGTAAATATAGTTTCACTTTAAACGCTTGTCAAGATATAATTATACTTTATGAGGCGTCCATAGAAGATGTGGATCAAGACACCTTCTGTGAATCTCTTCCCGGTAAGCAGATTTCTCTCTCGCCACAGCGGAGGTAAATCAATGCAATCAAGTTATCGATGTTCCGAAATCCGTAAAGCCATGCGTATCGACAGCTTGATCTGTTGAACAATGCACCATTTGGGGTGGGTCATTCAGGTTTGACTGGTTGAATTATTATTTTGCTATTTTTACCAGTATATTTTTCGCTCTTTTTTTGTTTTCGACTTACTAAAAAATAGTATGGTGTCTTTTACCAGTCAAAATAAGCATGGAAGTGGTGGTGATAAATTCTAAATTGATTTTTTACCAGTCAAAATAAGCATGGAAGTGGTGGTAAAATTTAAAAAAAATAATATTTGTTAGTCATTATATAGCAAGAATGACTGGTAAACATCGTAAAAACAGATATTTACCAGTCATAATGGTTTGCATAATGTAAAACGGGCAATAACTACGAAACTGCCAGTTGACATAAAACGACAGCCACAATCAAAAGAGCAGATAACATTACAAAAAAGAGCTACATTATGGCTGAATGTTGAACAATGCACCATTTTAGATGGGTCATTCAGGGCATATAAATATTTCCCGTCAATATAAAAGAATTTTATAAAATAATATAACTTTTCTCAAAAAAAATAAGTAAAGCAAAATAGTAAAGAAAAAACTCGTAGCAATTGCTACGAGTTTTTATACAGGATCTTTAGTTTGATTTAATCCAATAACTTACATTGTTTGATTTATAACCCTCTGGTACACCCTTAATTAAATAAACAGAACAATCAAATGTACTATTTATATAATATGGAGCATATTGAATTCCGCCATACATTCCATCTCTATATTCCCAATTTGTTTGTATTTCTGCCCAAGTCATACCAAAAACATCAAGAAAAATTTCATCATAAGAACCATAGGTCTTAATGACACTTGAAGACCCTTGTAAAGTTACTGCATACTTTCCACCATTAGCAGCTGGTGTTTCAGTTACAGGGAATGTGTAACCACAAGTCTTACATTTACCGTTGCTATTCTTACAATTCTTCTTTGCCTTGTAATCACAAGTGCTACAAGATACATTGTGGGTTCCATCTCCGTTTGCTTCTGCAACGATAGTATGTTCGTGCTTATAACCACATACTTCACATACATAATCCTTGTTTAAGGTACAAGTTTCTGTGTTCTCGTATGTGCATCCTTCGATAGTACACTTAAGGGTGTGTGTATCATCTCCATTAGATGTAGTTTCTATTGTATGCTCGTGAATAAATCCACAAATTTCGCACACATAGTCCTCACTGAAGGCACAATTCTCGGTGGTTGAATAATCACAAAATTCAACATCACACTGTAAAAGATGTGTTCCATCTTCGTTTGAAGTTGCTACAAATGTATGTTCGTGCTTATAACCACATACTTCGCACACATAATCTTCACCAAAGGTACAATTCTCGGTGGTTGCTTCTGTACAAGTTTCATCTGAACACTTAATTTTATGAGTGCCATCTTCGTTAGCAACCGTTACAAAGGTGTGTTCATGAACTTCGATAACAGATGTTGAATTGTTAGTGGCTTCACTATTTAATTCATCTGTGATAGAAATTGTTGTTTCTACCAATGTAGAAGTGTTTGTTGTGTCGCCACAAGCGACAAGTGAGAGTGCAATAATTGCACTCATAAATAAAATAATTATCTTTTTCATTTTTATTATCTTTTTTCTCCTTCTGTTGAACGATGCACCATTTGGGGTGGGTCATTCAGGATGCCGGCATCGTTTTTCTCAAGGTTCGCAAGAAATCTCTGATATTATTTCTTTGTCCAGCCTGTGTAGTTTTTCCTATACTGTTCAAAAAGATTGTGTATTTTATCGTTCGTCAAAAACTCCTGCATGTGAAGGATTATAGCATCCGACTATTAACCATTATTGCGAGCACGCCTGTCTTGCAAAGTGGTTTTTGAGATACCGATATGTACAACAAAGAAAAAGAACCCCCGGAAATATATGTCTGAACTGACCCCCAAAAGTTAGACCTGAAAAATCTAACTTTTGGAGGTCATTTTTTATGGGTAAATGTAAATATACCTACGAATTCAAGAAACAAGTCGTCACTGCTTACCTTAATAACGAAGGCGGTTATAGATATCTTA
>JAZQOL010000052.1:0-22258 GCA_045627845.1 Lachnospiraceae bacterium
GGTGGTTGTAATGTGGGGAATTACAGGTGTGAATTCTGCGTTATACCGTGGAGGCATTATTTGGACCTTGGTTATTTTGACCTTGCTTTATTATGCACTCAAGTATAAAAGTCTCAACAAACTTGGATTTGTGAGGATGGAAAAGGGAACAGCAAAAAGATTATTGTTTTTTATCCCCTTGTTTGTTATTGCCTTTTCACATTTTATGGCTGGATTTGATGCAGGATTTGATATAAGATTTGGTCTTGCAAATCTATTCTTTACATTGTCGATAGGAATGGCAGAGGAAATCTATTTCAGAGGAATTATTTGCAATTTGTGGCTTGAAAAGGGAATTGTAAAGGCTATGCTTATCTCTGCAGTGTTGTTTGGACTTTGTCATCTTTTGAACATTGCAGGAGGAGCAAGTTTAACAGCTACTGTCCTACAGATTTGTTTTGCTTTTATATATGGACTGGTATTCGCATTACTATTTGCCGTAGAAAAGAGTATTGTGCCGTGTGTGTTCCTCCATGCCTTGCATGATTTTTGTTCCTTTATTAGCGCAGACGGTTCTATAACATTTAATATCGTACTTGGTTCCATTCAATTTGTGATTTTGAGTATCTATTTTGCTTATTTAATAAAGACCAATGTTTTGAATAAGAAGAAAGAGGAAATAAAGTATTGAAGATTTTGATACACGATTTAGGGGATAATGATGTAGAGCAGTTTGTGAAAATGTCAGATCAGGTCATTAGGGCAGATGATATCGAGGTGGTCTCATGCATTATTGCTTTTGATCTTTGGCTGGCATATTGCATCAATAAAAGAAAGGCATACGGGAAACATCCAGCCAAATCAGCCATTCGCCTTGCACGAGGAAATGCAACTGAGACATCCGATTTTCCGGGAAGTATTTCCGTTAATAGTTAATCTACATGAGGACGTGGCTGAGTTTGAAACTGCGATGGAGAAAAATTATGTTAGATAAAACCATTGAATTTCATTCAATTATTATGAGGCATCAAAATAACAAACCGCCGATGCTTCCGGATATTCCGGAGGGATATTCTATTCGTTTTTATGAAAACTGCTACTTTTAGCGAAGTTCCCAATGAATATAATGAGGCACTTCGTGTTATGAAGGGTAAAATGCGAGAAGATAAATATAAGCAGTTTATTGAACTGGCAGAGTAGTTTGTTTGTAAGGTGGAGAATTATCAATTCTGATTTTCATAATGAAAAATATAAACAGAAAGCGCGGAGGTTTCTTTTATATCTTATGGATGGCATTAAGCGTATAATGCGATTTGGGCGAGGAGGCAGAGAACAGTATGAAAGAGGAATTAAAATTTGAGTCTACTAAAAGCAGCCTATATACATCTGAGCATTATGTGTTTCATTTTCAATCTGGAAGTTTCGTAGAAAAAGAGATTGAAAAAATAGCAATGGAGCAGGAACGGGCATATAGTAAAATTTGCAATGCATTAGATATCGGTTATTCAGAAAAAATCAATTACTACTTTACAGATAATCCGATAGAAATTGGGCATGTGATATGGCAAGAAGAAAGTCCTTGCAATGGCGTTGCTTTTTGTGGAAGAAATAAAATATATGCGGTGTACACAGAAAAAGTTCAGTGTATCGGCTGTCATGAAGACACGCATCTGATTTCGTATTCCATCGGTTGTCCTATTTCGATATTTTTAATTGAAGGGTTAGCAATGTATATGGATGAAGTATGGTGGGATATTTCGAATGAAAAATGGAGTGCATATTATAAAGAGAAGATGCCGGAAGTATCAATAAAAGCATTGTTATGTAATGACAACTTTTACGATATGAAAAGTGAGATTACATATCCAATTGCAGGTGCATTTACCAGATTTCTTGTGGATACCTATGGTATGGATGCATACAAGGAGTTTTATATACAAGATGGTGAAGACTATGAGATGACGATACAGCAGATTTTCGGAAAGCCGTTAAATGAGATAGAAAGCATCTTTTGGGAGAAAATGGCGAAGGTTCCTTATGAAGTTGAGCTGTTAGAAGATATGTAATGAAAAAGGTGGAGGGGAAAATGCAAGTGTCTTTTGGCGGTTAACTATTGGTAAAGAGATAGTTCTTACAGTTCCGCACACTCAGTACATAGTGATGGCAGAAAAAAGAATTATCATATTATATATTTAAATTGTTATTCGTTGAAATCCCTCATTTTTATACAAAGGAGATATGGAATGGCTGTCCAAACACAATACCATTGCCGATTTAAAAAAGGCCAATCCTGATGTGGAAATACATTTAACTGAGGATCGTGATGTTACGGTTGAACTGTAACATCACGATTTTTAGTTAAAAGAAATAGTGTAATCTGCAGGCTGTCGAAAACGAGGATGGTTCAAAAGCACACGAAATGCAACCATAGGTTGACAAACAGCAACTGCAAAGTGGTAGAATTGATTATCGTAAACTTTATAATTGGCTGTAAGAGGTGAGAGGGATGACATTTGCACAAAAGATTTTGAAGCATAGAAAGGAAAAAGGATTGTCGCAGGAGGAACTTGCTGAAATATGCAGTGTCAGTAGGCAATCTGTGTCAAAGTGGGAGGCCGGACTGAATATGCCCGAAACTGAGAAAATTATGCTTCTTGCAAAACTTTTCGGCGTTTCGACAGATTATCTTTTAAAGAATGATTATGAGGAAAAAACGGTTGTGAATGAAACCTTCTCCTTTGAAAAAATATGCAACCTGTTGTTGCCAAGGAGAAAAAGTATGGAAAGTTTATACGAGAACGCAGAACTGTATGATGCGATTTATGATAAAAAAAGAGATGAAGCGGTTGGAAGATATTGGAAAAAGGTTCTTGAGAAGACTGAAAATATTAAAACTGTTTTTGACTGCAGTATCGGAACCGGACAGATGACGCTTGGCCTTAATTCACTTGATTTTAAACTTGCAGGCTCGGACATCAGCACCGACATGCTTGAAAAGTGCAGGAATAATGCAAAAGAAAGAGGCATCGATATTTCTCTTGAACAATGTGACTTCAGAAAACTATCTGAAAAGATAACCGGGAAATATGATCTTGTGATAAGCACGGGCAACTCAATACCGCATGTCAACAATGAGGATGCTGTTGCGGTCATAAAAGAAATGGCAGGTCTTGTGAATGATAACGGTTATCTCTATATAGATATACGTAACTGGGATAAAATATTGAGGGACCATCAGCGCTTTTATTTTTATAATCCCTGGCATCTTTCCGATGAACGTGTTAATCTTGTTCAAGTGTGGGATTACAATATAGACGGAACCATTACGTTCAATCTTGTATATACTTTTGAAAAGGATGAGAAGATTACACGCAATGAAGTAATGAGTGTATATTATTTTCCTGTTTCGAGAAGCTTTTTGACGGAGGCTATTGAAAAACTTGGCTTTACAATTATAAAGGAATCTGCCATGGGCGATGAAAGCATTCCCGTGGAGGGTTGTGACTGGTATTATATACTTGCAAAGAAGAATTAATCGGACGGAGGATTGTTATGTCAACCACAAAACAGATTGACGATTTGCTTAAAAGTTTTCTTGAAAGAGGAATTCCCGGATGCTCTTTAAAAGTCGTTCAGAGAGGGAATATTCTTTATGAAGGACACTTTGGAGTTTTAGATATAGACACAAAGAAGCCTGTAGATAAGACATCTGTTTATCGCCAGGCATCTATGTCGAAGATTCCTCTCTATACTGCGATGATGATGTTGTTTGAACAGGGGAAGTTTCTTTTAACAGATCCCGTGAGTGAATATTTCCCGTCGTGGAAAGAAAGCAGAAAATACGTTATAAAGGAAAACGGTAAGATTGAAACCGTTCCGACAAAGAGACCTGTTACAATAAAAGATACCCTTACGATGGGGTGCGGACTTCCGTACTGTAATTTTGACGGGCCAACTGATGATATCACGCTTAAAGGCATGCAGGATTGCATGAGACCGTTGTGGCAGAAGGGCCATTTTACTTTGGAGGAACAGATTGATGCGATTTCAAAGGCACCTCTTGCCTGTGAACCCGGTGAACGGTGGATATACGGTTTTTCAAGTGAGCTTGCAGCCGGAATAATCCAGAAAATCTGCGATAAAAATGTAAACGACGTTTTAAAGGAAATGCTTTTTGACCCTCTTGAAATGACGTCTACAGGCCCGATTTTCTTTGGAAATATACAAGAACGCATGGTTACGCTTTACGCAAAAAATCAGGATGGAAAACTTGTACCGGGCCCGGATTTCTTTGATAAGAAGCACCTTCCCGGCAAAGAAAACGAGCAGGGGTGGGCGAGACTTTTCTCGACTGTTGACGATTATTCAAATCTTCTTCAGATGCTTGCCTGTGGAGGAAACTTTAAGGGAAGACAGATAATGGGTAGAAAGACAATCGACCTTATGCGTACGAATACGCTTTCGGCTTCCGAGGTTGAAGGATTTGGCAGCGACCCTTATAATGCAGGTTATGGCTACGGATACGGCTTTAGGACTGCGTTAAACATGTCGGCAGGAAATCTGAATTCATCAAAGGGTGCTTTCGGATGGACAGGAGGCTTTGGCTCGTACTGTGAAGCTGATCCGGAAGAAGGGCTTTCAATAGTATATATGCATAACCTTATGCCCGATGATGAGCAATATTGCCATCCTCGTGTGAGAAATGCTTCATACGGACTCGTGAAGTGATATAGGAGAATTTATGAATTTTATCAAAAATAATATTGTGCCGATTGCACTTGGTGTGTTTGCTGCTGTTTTGCTTGTAATAACATTGGTGATAAGCAATGAGCCGGCGAAAAAAGCAGCAAGACTTGCCGAAAAAGCGGATAAATATTATGTAAACCAACAATATGATAAGGCAGCTTCTTTTTATGAAAAGGCGAGAAATGTTAAAACTTCGTATGCAAAAGCATATGTTGGTGAAACGCTTTCATATATGGCATCCGGAAAGACTGATGAAGCAAGGGCGATATATTCCTTTTGGCTGAACACCGATAATTCCGAGGTTTATGATTCTTTGCTTGAAGAAGATGACAAGAGCATATGGACGGACTTCTTTTTACTTGTCCCCGAACTTTTTGAATGTGAGGAAAAAACAAAACTTCTTGAAATCGGTTATGAGAAACTTGGCAATTCGGTGGATTTAAGGCCCGCGCTCGGTGATGCTTATTTTGAAATGTCAGAGCTTATGTTTCAAAAGAAAGAATATGAAGAGTCTTTTTCTTTTGCAGATAAGTGCCTAGAGTTTACGAATAATGCAAACGATTACAAAGATACGATTTTAAACAGGCTGGAAAAATATGCAAGGGCCTGTGTTGCTTCCGATGATTATGATACGGCAGAAAAGTATCTTAAGCGATATAAGTACCTCGATGAGATGCTGTATGAGGCACTTTACGAAGAAGTTTCAAGTGCAAGAAATATTTACGAACTAAAAATGGATGTGCTGTCCAAAGTATACGAAAATCTGAAGGATTATTACGAACTTGGAAAAGAGAACTATAAAGAATACAGCAATTCCAGGGCGTTCTCTTTTGGAATGATGGAGTATAACTTTGATAACCTGATTGCGCTTGATGGGGCAACCGATACAGATAAACTTGCAACTTCGTTTTCAGGGGAATACTATACTTACTCACCGGACGGCTTTTCGAGCGATTTTAACGGGGTGGGATGCGGTCTTTATACATTCGGAGATGCGTTCACACTTGCTGACGGGGAACTGGGAATAGGCTACTGCTTTTTCTTTGGCGAATACAAAAACGGAAAAAGAAACGGATACGGCATATTGTTTGCCAAGAACGATGTAGGGTCATATGTTGCCTATGAAGGGGAGTTTTCAGATGACGAACCAAACGGATATGGCATTTTGTATGAGAACAGCATGTTTTCGTATATAACCCAGATACCGTATACAAAGGTAACGCTCGGTGATTATTTAAATGGTTATGAGAATGGAGAAATGCTGTCAAAGGTTTATCTTGATGGCGTAGATTCAACGTATTTTGAGGGCTCGTTTAATGTTGAGCGAGGAATTCCGAAAACTCTTGAAAACGATCCGATAGACTACGGAATTGTGGACGAGACTCCAGATGGGTATGTTTTGATTGCAATTCTTAAATCTGTTACGGAAGGTGAAACATATTTCATGCCGATTTACGCCAAAGACGGTGCAAAACTTGGCGCTGTCGGATACTAAGACGTTAAAAGATATTAAAAGATACAAGGCGGTATAATTGACGCCTTCAAACTATAGACAAAGTCGTGGCCTTTGTGGCTGCGACTTTTTTTGCCTAGTAACAAAATTTATGTCGGTGAAGAAATCTTTATTATCCTTATTCCGTTTATTTGCATTTTTACTGCCAAAACCGACTGCGTCAAGGGCAAAGCCCTTTGCGTGCTGTTGGCAGCATTGACACAGTTGATTCCGGGTTTTTGTGGTCAAGCAAATGTGGTGATAACTATGTGTATGCTTGAATAATCTGTTCTGGCACTGATTTGGCATGGATTTTAAGGGGAGATTCTCGCAAAAGGACCTAAATGGAAGGATTTGCGAGAATTTTAAGGAGCAGATTCTCGCAAAAGGACCTAAATGGAAGGATTTGCGAGAAATTCAAGGAGCAGATTCTCGCAAAAGGACCTAAATGGAAGGATTTGCGAGAAATTCAAGGAGCAGATTCTCGCAAAAAGCTCTAAATGGTTTAGTCTGCGAGAATTTTAAGGAAACTTCCGGGGGGAATTTGGGGAAAACTTTCGCAAAATCTTTCAAAGATAAAAAAGGAAAATCATTGTTTTTGCAGAATAATAATATTAGAGGCTATTTGACGGCACATTGTGCCACTTTACAAGACGGAGCGTGTGAAGATGCTGATACGTGAAAGACTTGAAAAACTTGAAAAGGATTATTTGAGTCCGTACGCAATGCTTAGCGTCAACTCAAAAGGACGAAAGCGTGATGAAGAACAGTGCGATATAAGACCGTGCTTTCAAAGAGACAGAGATCGTATTATTCACAGTAAGTCATTCAGAAGACTTAAGGATAAGACTCAGGTGTTCTTAACACCTGACGGAGATCACTACAGAACCAGACTTACGCACACTCTTGAAGTTTCCCAGAACGCAAGGACTATAGCAAAGGCATTGCGACTTAATGAGGATCTTGTTGAAGCGATTGCACTTGGACACGACCTTGGACATACGCCTTTCGGCCACGCAGGAGAGCGTGCTCTTGACCGTGTTTGCCCGCTTGGTTTTGAACATGCGGTGCAGAGTGTAAGAACCGTTGATGTGCTTGAAAAGGACGGACAGGGATTAAACCTTACATATGAGGTAAGAGACGGAATACTCAATCATCAGACAAAAGGAATGCCGAATACTCTTGAAGGTATGGTTGTCCGATATTCCGATAAAATAGCTTATATCCATCATGATATGGATGATGCCATACGGGCGGGGATACTTAAGGAATCGGACGTTCCTAAAGATATATGTGAGGTAATCGGGTATACAACAGGAGAACGCCTTGATCATTTTATTCATGACATAGTAATGACAAGCCTTGATAAGAATGAAATAAGAATGAGTGACGAAACTGCCGAAGCAATGAAGGCATTAAGAGGATTCATGTTTGAAAGAGTTTATCAGAATCCTAAGGCTAAGAGCGAAGAAGGCAGAGCGGAAGCACTTATTGAAACTTTGTACAATTATTACATGGCAAATTTTGACATTCTTCCTGAAGACATGAAAGCTCTGTACGATAAGGGAGATGCCAAAGAACAGATAGTATGTGACTATGTCGGCGCGATGACCGACAGATATGCAATATCGGTTTATGAGGAAATTTTTATTCCAAAAACCTGGCATTGGTAAAGAATACATGGAGGGGAAATGAGGTATCCGGAGGAACTGGTTGAAGAAGTCAGACTTCGTAACGATATAGTGGATGTTGTGGGTAGCTATGTGAAGATTCAAAGAAAAGGATCTTCATACTTTGGGCTATGCCCTTTTCACAGTGAAAAATCTCCTTCTTTTTCCGTTTCACAGTCAAAGCAGATGTACTACTGCTTCGGTTGCGGAGCCGGAGGGAATGTTATTTCTTTTGTAATGAATTACGAGAACTACAATTTCCAGGAGGCTGTAAAATATCTCGCCGACAGAGCAGGCGTTAAACTCCCCGAAATTGAGTACAGCAAAGAAGCAAAAGAAAAAGAGGCAAGGCGCACAAGACTTTTAGAGGCCAACCGTGATGCTGCAGCTTATTTTTACTATCAGTTAAGACACAAACAGGGTGAAACGGGATACCGATATCTTAAGGAGCGCGGGTTAACCGACGAGACAATAAACAAATTCGGACTTGGTTTTTCAAACGTTACAAGTAACGATCTTGTCAAATATCTCGAATCAAAAGGATATACGGACGATTTGATAAAAGAAGCAGCACTTGCTACATTCAATGAGAAGTACGGAATGTCCGACTTGTTTTGGAATCGTGTAATGTTCCCGATTCAGGATATTAATCACCGGGTTATCGGTTTTGGCGGTCGTGTAATGTCCGATGCTAAGCCAAAGTACTTAAATTCCCCGGAATCTCCTGTTTTTGACAAAAGCAGAAATCTTTACGGACTGAACTTTGCAAGAACTTCACGTAAAAATCATTTTATTTTGTGCGAAGGATATATGGATGTAATTGCCATGCATCAGGCCGGGTTTACGGAAGCTGTTGCATCACTTGGAACGGCATTTACTTCAGGCCAGGCAAATATACTAAGAAGATATACCGATGCGGTTTATCTTGCATATGACTCGGACGGGGCGGGCGTGAATGCGGCTTTAAGAGCCATCGGAATACTCAGAGATGTGGGTATGACGGGCAAAGTCATTAACATGAAGCCTTATAAGGATCCCGATGAGTTTATTAAAAACCTTGGTGCCGAAGCCTTTGAGGAGAGAATAAAAGAAGCAGAGAACAGCTTCTTCTTTGAAATAAGAATGCTGGAATCCGGGTTCAATCTTAAAGACCCCGATGAACGTACCAAATTTATAAGAGAGATAGGTAATAAACTGATGCAGTTTCCTGATGAGATTGAAAGGGACAATTATGCTGCTGCAATCAGTGAGAAGTACTTTATAGACTTATCCAGCCTGAAAAAGCTGGTGGCATCCAATGCCGCGAAAAATTTTGGAGAGTATAAACCCATTGAAAAGCCTAAATCGGGAATTCATAAAAGAGAACCCGATGCCAACATTAAAATGGTTCAGCGTATGCTTTTGACCTGGCTTTCGGATGAACCTAAAGTATACGGTATAGTTAAACAGTATGTAAGCCCGGAGGATTTTACCGATGAGCTTTACAATAAAGTAGCGACAAAGCTTTTTGAAGATCTTGAGAAAGGTGTTATGAATCCTGCATCAATAGTGGATATGTTTGATGAGGAAGAAGAACAGGCAGAAGTGGCAGCGATTTTCAATACACCGCTTACCGAGGTAACAGGGAAAAGCGAACGCGAGAAAGCTTTGCATGATCTTGTATTCAATGTTCGAAAAAACAGTTGTGATGTGGCATCAAAAAAGCCAAACCAGACAATGGAAGACATGATGAAAGACATTGAAAACAAGAAGGCACTTGAAAAGCTTAAGAAAACAGAATTTCATCTTGATGATTAGAAAGGGAGTAATAAAATGGATGAGGCATTAATGGCGAAATTTGAGGAAAGAATCAAAGAATTCCTTGCTCATTGCCGTAAAAAGAAAAACATGATCGAGTATCATGAGATTACCGATTTCTTTGGGGATCTTAACCTTGAAGAAGAACAGTATGAGAAAATCATGGATGTACTTGAATCATCGGGTGTTGATATTATGCAGCTTCCCGAAGAGGATGAAGTTGATGATGACTTTCTTCCCGATGACGATCTTGAAGATGTTGATGTTGAGAACATTGATTTGTCGGTTCCTGAAGGCGTCAGCATTGAAGACCCCGTAAGAATGTACTTAAAGGAAATCGGTAAGGTTCCGCTTCTTAGCGCTGAAGAAGAAATCGAACTTGCAAAAAGAATGGAGACAGGCGATGAGGAGGCTAAAAAGCGTCTTGCAGAAGCGAACCTTCGTCTTGTTGTTTCTATCGCAAAGAAATATGTGGGAAGAGGAATGCTTTTCCTTGACCTTATTCAGGAAGGAAACTTAGGTCTTATCAAGGCTGTTGAAAAGTTCGACTACCGTAAAGGATACAAGTTCTCAACATATGCCACATGGTGGATTCGTCAGGCTATTACACGTGCAATTGCAGACCAGGCACGTACTATAAGAATCCCGGTTCATATGGTTGAAACCATCAACAAACTTATCAGAGTTTCAAGACAGTTACTTCAGGAGTTAGGTCGTGAACCTACCCCCGAAGAGATTGCCGAAGAGATGAACATGCCTGTTGACAGAGTTCGTGAAATCCTTAAGATTTCTCAGGAACCTGTTTCACTTGAAACACCTATCGGTGAAGAGGAAGATTCACATCTTGGCGATTTCATTCAGGATGAACAGGTACCTGTTCCCGCAGAGGCAGCAGCATTTACACTTCTTAAGGAGCAACTTGTAGAAGTTCTCGGAACACTTACCGACAGAGAGCAGAAGGTATTAAGACTTCGTTTCGGTCTTGATGACGGTCGTGCCCGTACTCTTGAGGAAGTCGGTAAGGAATTTAATGTTACCCGTGAACGTATCAGACAGATTGAAGCAAAGGCATTAAGAAAGCTTCGCCATCCCAGCCGTTCACGTAAGCTTAAGGATTATCTTGACTAATGAACCTTTCATTACGACTTAATGAAGTTAAAAATATGGTTTGTAACTGTGACACGGTCTGCGATGTGGGCTGTGATCACGGTTATATATCGATAGCTTTAATTGAAGAAGGAAAATGTAAAAAAGTAATTGCCTGTGATATTAATAAAGGACCGTTGGAAGCGGCAAAAGTTAATATTGCATGCGCCGGATTGACAGAGAGTATCGAAACGAGGTTGTCGGACGGTTTACATAAAGTAGATATTTCTGACAATGCCGATGCCATAGTAATTGCCGGGATGGGTGGCGCTCTTATGGCAAGAATCCTTGAAGAAGGCAAAGACGTGGTGATGCAGGCTTCCCAGCTTGTTTTGCAACCGCAATCGGAGATTTTTCTTGTTAGAAAATGGTTAAGGGAAAACGGCTATAATATAGTGCGTGAAAGTTGCGTGCTCGATGCCGGAAAATACTATTTTCTTATTGATGCAAGACAAGGAAAATCACCTTGCCATGATGCAGATCTTCAAAAGATATACGACACATATTCGGAATATCTTATAAATACTAAAAATCCGGTTTTTATGGACTACTTGAAGAGGGGAATTGAAATTAATAACGGATATATGTCCGCTATGATTCCTGAAAAACGCAGCTCTTTACAAGAAAAAAACGATATTATGAATAAAGTTATTTCTATGATGGAGTAGCCTAAGGAGGGTTTTTATGGCTGTTTTATGTATTAACGGAGTAAAAAAAGAGTATACGGAAGGCACGACTTACGAAACTGTGGCAAAGGAATATTCGGATTCCTGCAAGAACGGTATTGCATTGGTAAAAGAAAACGGAAAGATTCGTGAACTGTTCAAGACCGTTAAGGACGCAGATGTCGAGTTTATCGGACTTAACGATTCAATCGGTCATAAAACTTACGCAAGAAGTGCGATAATGCTGATGGTAAAGTCGTTTTATGATGTTACCGGAAAAGACTGTAATGCAAGAGTTAAAGTTGAATTTGTTATAGGAAACAGCTTTTACTGCACGCCGAAGGGCAGCCTTGAGATTACTCCCGAAATACTTGATAAAGTAAAAGCAAGAATGCAGGAACTTGTGTCACTTGACATTCCTTTTGTAAAAGAAAGCATGTCAAAAGAAGATGCGATTGCCCTTTTTACAAAATACAATTTTGATGACAAACTTAGCCTATTTAAGTACAGACGAAGTTCTTCCGTAAATGTATATCATCTTGAAGATTACTATGATTACTATTACGGATATATGCTTCCTTCGACAGGATATATTAAGTGGTTTGATCTTCTGCCTTATGATGAAGGATTTATGCTTAATATTCCGCCAAAGGCAGATCCTCTTTGTCTAAAGTCTTTCGATGACAGACCTAATCTTTTTAATGCACTGAAAGAATCTACAAACTGGAATGAAAAGATGGATGTCGGCATGGTGGGCCAGCTTAATGACAAAGTCTGCCGTGGTGAGATTAATGATCTTATTCTTGTTCAGGAAGCTTTGCAGGAACGTAAAATTGGTGAAATAGCTGCTGACATTGTAAAGAGGGGCGGCGTGAAATTTGTTATGATTGCAGGACCTTCCTCGTCCGGAAAGACAACATTTTCACACAGACTTTCAATAGAACTTCGAACATACGGGATGAAACCTCATCCTATTGGTGTTGATGATTATTTTGTCGACAGAGAGAAAACACCCAGAGACGAAAACGGAAATTATAACTTTGAATGTCTTGAGGCAATTGATGTTGAACAGTTCAACAAAGATATGACAGCTTTGCTAAACGGCGAAAAAGTTGAACTTCCCACATTCAATTTCAAGACTGGAAAGCGCGAATACAAAGGTAATTTCAAACAGCTTGGTCCTGATGATATTCTTGTTATCGAGGGAATTCACGGCCTTAACCCCAAGATGAGCTACAGCCTTCCCGATGAATCAAAATACAGAATATATATAAGTGCGCTTACAAGCATTAATATTGATGAACATAACCGTATTCCTACGACGGACGGAAGACTGTTAAGAAGAATGGTAAGAGATGCTCGTACAAGAGGAACAAGTGCGCAGAATACCATTAAAATGTGGCCGAGCGTAAGAAGGGGAGAAGAGGAGAATATTTTCCCGTTCCAGGAATATGCCGATTCAATGTTCAATTCAATATTGATATATGAACTTGCTGCATTTAAGACATATGCGGAACCGCTTCTTTTCGACATATCTCCGGATGAACCGGAATATTACGAAGCAAAGCGACTTTTAAAGTTTTTGGAATACTTTGTGGCACTTGACCCGAAAGTAGTTCCTAACAATTCGATTTGCCGTGAATTTATCGGCGGATCATATTTCAATGTATAATTAGTAAACAATATTGTGAGTAGGACAGGTGATCGCGGCTGCGTAAGCAGGTGAGGAAAGTCCGGGCTTCATAGGGCAGGATGCCGGATAACGTCCGGTGGAGGTGACTCCCAGGCCAGTGCAACAGAGATATACCGCCGGGAATATTCCCGGTAAGGGTGGAAAGGCAGTGTAAGAGACTACCGTGCATCCGGTAACGGATGTAGCCATGTAAACCCCATCCGAAGCAAGACCAAGAATGCACATTGTGCAGGAAAACTATAGCTTTGCCCGAGCTGTTTTCCGGTAGGTCGCTTGAGACCGGTGGTAACATCGGTTCTAGAAAGATGATCATCCAACGACATAACCCGGCTTATCGTCTTACTCACATTTGTTAAATAAAATGGTTATGAAAAGGCTATGGATTTTAATTCTTTGCTTTGCTGTCGTACTATCTTCGGGATGCAACGCAAAGACTGATAAAATAACACTTACAGACAGTTTAGTAAGTACTTCCGGTGATTCCGATAGTACGTTTGACAAAGAAGAATTTTCTTTTGCTGCTCCGACGGTTATGATAACGGTCGGCGAGTATCATGCAAGTGGTGTTATTATCTCAAATAATGAAGAGGAGATAGTCATTGCGTCTGTTGCACATCTTCTTTCGGGATATGATCAGGGGATTATTACTTTTACCGACATGCATGCGGGATTTGCAAATGTGTTTTACTGCTGTGAAGAGGATGATATATGTCTCTTGAGCATTAAAAAGTGTGAAATGGATAAGGTGTTTGCAGATGCATTGCCGACCGCAATGATTGATGCAAATGAATACGGGAAGCTCAAGGCCGATGATGACGTATATGTATGTGGATCCGCAGTGAGCGGAATGGTTAACATAACAAAGGGAACTTTCAAAGAAAAGGACTATTATGTTCCCGAATTTGATCAACATATGATGTATCTTTACTGTGATGTTTTTGAGGGACTTAGCGGTTCCGGAGTTTATAATGACAAAGGATATCTTGTAGGTATTCTTTCTGCAGGCTCGGATAATTCCGAGGCAGTTGCGATACCTGTTACTGATATAATTGACAGATGGGAAAACGGAGGTATTAATAATGACTAAAATTGATGTTGTTTCTGGGTTTCTTGGTGCGGGAAAGACAACTCTTATAAAGAAACTGTTGTCTGAAGCGTTAAAAGGAACAAAGGTTGTTCTTATTGAGAACGAGTTTGGTGAGATTGGTGTTGACGGTGGCTTTTTAAAAGATGCAGGAATCGAGATTCGCGAGATGAATTCCGGATGCATCTGCTGTTCACTTGTCGGCGATTTTACTTCTTCACTTAAGGAAGTTATTGAAAAGTATGCTCCTGAAAGAGTTCTTATCGAACCCTCGGGAGTAGGTAAACTTTCTGATGTACAGCGTGCGGTTTTGGAAGCTTCTGAAGCAGCAGGTGTTGAACCCGGTTCTTCGGTTGCTGTTGTAGATGCTTCTAAGTGTAAAGTTTATATGAAGAACTTTGGTGAATTCTTTATCGATCAGGTTGAGCATGCAGGCACGATTATTTTGAGCCGTACACAGAACATGGACGAAGCAAAGCTTGAAAAGGTTGTCGAGATGCTTCGTGAGCATAATAAAGATGCAAAGATTGTGACTACTCCGTGGGATGAGCTTTCCGGACAGTATATTCTCGAGACTTTTGAAGCAGTTACTTCTTTTGAGGAAGAGCTTCTTGAGGAATTTAAGCATGAGCATGAGCATCATCATCACCATGACGACGATGAAGAATGCGAGTGCCATGAACATCATCATCACCATGACGACGATGAAGAATGCGAGTGCCATGAACACCATCATCACCATGACGACGATGAAGAATGCGAGTGTCATGAACACCATCATCACCATGATGACGATGAAGAATGTGAATGCCATGAACATCACCATGATCACGAACACGAGCACGAGCACCATCATCACGACCACGACCATGAACATCACCATGATCACGGTGAAGGTTGCACCTGTGGATGTCATGACCATGATCATCACCATCATCACGCTGATGAGGTATTTACAAGCATTGGTATTGAAACGGCAAAGAAATTTACAAAAGATTCTGTAAGTGCATTTCTTGAGGCGCTTGAAGATGATTCAAAGTATGGCTATGTTCTTCGAGCAAAGGGCATGGTTCCTTCAGAAGGAAGTGAATGGGTGTACTTTGACTATACTCCCGGCGAACTTAACGTAAGAACAGGATCACCCGAATATACCGGAAAGATTTGTGTAATCGGCTCCGAACTTAAAGAAGATGCTATTAGGGAATTGATTGTCGGATAATTTAAATATACGGAGAATGTAATGAAATCAGTATTTGTGATAAACGGCTTTCTTGACAGTGGGAAGACTCAGTTTATAAGTTATACACTTGCTCAGCCTTACTTTCGTACAAAGGGAACAACGCTTCTTATTGTATGTGAAGAAGGTGAAGAGGAGTATGATGAAAGACTTTTAAAGGCTACCAACACTGTGATGGTGGTTGCAGAGGATATTTCGGAGATCGCTCCCGATAAACTGATGGAACTTGATAAAAAGTATAAGCCTTCAAGAGTCATTTTTGAATATAACGGCGTTTGGGATTATAAGAATTTCAAACTACCTTTTCTGTGGAAGTTAGAACAGCAGATTACGACCATTGATGCATCTTCTTTTGAACTTTACTATCAGAACATGAGGGCAATATTCGCAGAGATGATTAAAAAGTCAGAGCTTATTATTTTTAACAGATGCGATAATATTACCGACAAGCTGCCTACTTTCAAAAGAAGCGTTAAAGCATTGAACCAGACTGCTGAGATTATATTTGAAGATAAGGATGGAGAGGTGAACGCTACACTCGAGGAAGAACTTCCTTATGACGTTTCAAAGAGTCATATAGATCTTACCGATGAAACATACGGAATCTGGTACCTTGATATGCTTGATAACTTTGAAAGATATGCGGGAAAAGAAGTTTCTTTCGTTGCAAGCGCACTTGTTCCGGGCAATTTTAAAAAGGGCTATTTCGTTCCGGGACGCTCTATTATGACCTGTTGTGCAGAGGATATACAGTTTCTGGGCTTTGCATGCAAGTACTCAGGAGAAGTTAAGGATCATTCATGGGTGAAGGTTACTGCCAAAATCGGAAGAGAATATTTTGAGGGTTATCAGGGTGAGGGACCTATGCTTTCGGCGGTTTCTGTTGAAGCGTGTAAGGCTCCGAAGCAGGAAGTACTGACTTTTGGCTGATATTAAGACTTTTATAAAGTATTTTACATTTTTTATAAAACGGGGAATGATATGATACCATATACAATGTTAGAGTTGTTGTTTTTCTTTCTGGTTTACTGTTTTATCGGCTGGATTATTGAATCCACATGGGTTTCTCTTCACCAGAAACGCTTTGTAAACAGAGGATTTATGAGAGGACCTGTTATTCCTATTTACGGTTTTGGCGCAATGACACTTTTACTTGTTGGAACGCCTTTCCTTAAGTGGCCTGTTGCGGTTTTCTTTGGAGGTCTTTTGGCATGCAGTCTTCTTGAATATGTTACCGGAGCACTTATGGAAGCAATATTCAAGGTAAGATATTGGGACTATTCAGATAAGCCTTTTAACATTAATGGTCATGTATGTCTGTTTACAAGTGTCTGCTGGGGCCTTTTGGCTCTTGCGGAAGATTATGTTATGCATAAACCTATTGAACGTTTTTGCAAACTCCTTACTTTGAAGGAGCAGCTTCTTTTTGTAGTTGTTCTCGGAACAATATTTGTTGTGGATTTGACACTTTCCTTTAAAGCAGCATTCGATCTTCGTTCTGTTATTGTTAAGATGGAGAAGGCAAAAGAAGAATTACGTCTCATGCAAAAGCGCCTCGATGTTTATCTTGCATTTGCAAATGAGAGCAAAGACAATTTCATTGATGATACGAAGGAAAAGGCTACAGACTTGCTTGAATCGTTAGAAAGAAAGTTTGCAAGCGTTAAGAAAGCTATTGAAGAAAAGCCTGCAGCATTTGCTGACAGTGCAAAAGCCGAACTGTCCGAATTAAGAGATAAGTTTGTTGTTCAGAAAGCAAACAAATTCGGACTTTCGGATTTTAAAGGTTTTTACAAGCGTGGTATTATTCTTGGCAATCCCGGAATCAAATCAAAGAAGTTTGGTGATTCTGTGAATATGCTTCGTGAATATGTTGAAAAGAAAAAGAAATAATAAGGGGTAAATAAATGGCTGTCAGGGGTAAAACAATGAAAAATAATACGCTTTATGTTGCGTTTTTCTTTGTGCCTTTACTCATGATGGCTTTTTTATGCCTTGTTTCGGGTAAAAATCTTTTTCTTTCGGTTCCGACATGGTCGGATGAACTGGATTATTTCAGAGAGATCTATTCTTTTTCAAAAGAAGGATTAAATTTCGGAGGGTCTTTGTTTGAAGGCTATGAAGCTTCTTTTGGCCCTTTGGGAGGACATTCTTTTTCCCCGATTATTGTATGGGGACTGTTTTCTTTGATTTTTCCGTTTTCGGAACATTCGATTCTTATAATCAATCTGCTCCTTCTGGGACTCTCGTTCATGATTTCGGGATTTATACTTAAGCCTAAGGGCGTAGACATTATTTATACGATTTGCGCAATGATTTTTTTCGTCCCTCTTCTTATGTACATTTTCTCTTCGATGATAGAGATCCCTCTTTATGCAGGTCTGATTTTATACTTTTCCCTGTTAAAAAAATATATTAATGAGAAAGACGAAAAAACATTTATATGTCTTATACTTGTAGGAATTTGGTGTATGTTTGTTCGTATGCCCTACGTGGTGATTTTGTTCCCTGCAATATGGGCTAAGACGGATTTCTCTTTTTCACCGAAAACTTTCAAGAACATGGTGATATATGTAGTATCATTTTTGCTTCTTTATAAAATATATAATTTGTTCTGTGCGGACTATCCCGACTGGGTAACGTCGAAAATTGCAGCTTCTTCAGGCGTAATCGGAAAACTTAAGACGGTTCTTTACAACAGCATTGCAAACATAAAGCTTTTCTTTGGCTTTTCAAGGGCATCGTGGAGCGAAATCGCTCTTAGGTATGTATATGGTTTTCTTATAGTGTTCTTCGGTGTAACATCGTTTTTGACTATTAGCGAGGGACGGTTGAAGAAAATTTTTGACAGAGTAAGGTTTTCTGCTTTTGTGATGTCGGGCGGCCTTTTTGCCATAATGATTACATTGTACGATATAAAAGATTATCGTGATTTCAGAACTTTCGGACCGATTGTTTTGCTCATGTTTCTTCTTTCTTTTGCAAGAGACTGTGGTATAAGACGTGAAAAAACAGAGAGAATTATACCGATAGTTCTTTATCTGATTCTGTTTATTGTGGCAAATCCGGGAGAACTTGCCAATGACAGAATTACTGTCAGAAACGTTGAAAAGATTGATGCACTTATGCTTCTTGATGAAGAAAGAGAAAACGGGGAACCGACAGTGTTAGCTGCGACTATGGATATTAACTGGGCCGATGCTTCCGTTATGAAATCGCTTCATCCAAAGATTGGATATAAGGTGTTTTACAACAATCAGGTGAATGACCTGGCGAATGTCGATTATATATTTACTACACATGAATTTATGAATAATAATCCGGAATGCTTTACGGGATTAAAAACAATAGAAGACGTAGAAGGATACGGAGTACTTTTAAAAGTCAGGTAGACAGAACGTGCATCTGCAACTTCCCAAAGTATATGTGCGGGAGGCAAAACCAAAACAGATGCAAAATACGGAGATTGGAATGTACGAGTGCAGTTATTCGAGAGAGCCTGTTGATTACAGGCTGATGTTTTTGAAATTATTAAAAAGGATATGGGCGATTCCGACCGGTATTGTTGCGGGGATTGTAATTGTTGCAGGAATATATTTGGCAGTTAAAACTGCTTCGGGTAAGGATTACCTTGTTGAGAATGTCTATTATCTGAATTTTGCAAATGCTGACGATGGTTCGGAGTTTACATGGGTTAACCAGTATACATGGAATGAAATTGCCGATATGGGTCTGTTTACGGATGAAGCACTCAAAGCCTGCGACGGAGTTCTTTCAACAGAAGATATAAGAAACATGACTACTTTTGAACTTTTTTCGGATTACAGATATCTTCATTTGCGAGTTATAACAAAGGACCCTTCTCTTTCAAAAAAGTTGGCGGAGTCATATGAAAAATCGTTATATACATACACGCAGGAGCATAAGGAATTTGCTGAAGTAGTATGCGAGCAGCATGGTGAAGCAGAAGATGTGACCAATTTAAGAATCTCAGAGATGGTTATTTTGGGAGCTGTGCTGGGTTTTGCAGCGGTCATTGTTCTTTTGCTTGCAAGAGAAGCTGTTGATACGTCTGTATATCTTCCCTCAACGTTAGAAAGAAGATTTCACATCACCTGTCTTGGAGCTTTGAGCATGAAAGAGTACGAGATAAACTGTGAGCGTTTATGCAAGGATAAAAAGGTTGCTCTTATGGACGTTGATGGAAATCAATTTGAAGAGTCGATTTTATGTGCAACTAAGACAAGAAACATTTCGAATATAGTAGATGGTGAAATGAACGAAGACCCTCTTTCTTCGGATGAAATTCTTATTGTCACGGTTAAGGCGGCAAACAAAAACGGAAAGAAACTGGAACGTCTCCTGGAACAGCTTACAAGAAGCGGTGTTAAAGTTGATGCGTTACTGCTTACCGGCGAGGATGAAAAGCTTATAAAGCGATATTATCGGGGTTAATAAATGATTCTGTACATTGTTGTTACTGCCGTTGTTTGCTTTCTTGGCAGGTTTGTGAATACTGAATACAGAAGAGATCAAAAGCTTTGCACGGCAAGGCTTAATAAGTCTGCTGAAATGTCAAAGCAGGAACTATTGAATAAGGCTATGCTTTTAGGAATATTTTTTGTTTTGTTCATTCTTTCCGCCGTAAGAGTCGGTATAGGTAACGATTACTGGGAATACAGAACCGGTTTCCTACTTATTAACGGAGGTGAAACTCCTGTTTCTTATGAGTACGGCTTTAGATGGGTAGTTCTTCTTATGCAGAAACTGTTTTATCGGGACTGCTACAGAGAAATATTTGCTCTCTTTTCTTTTTTGACGGCTTTCTTTTTTGTAAGAGGACTGTATGATACTTCAGACTGGTTCTTTTACAGTCTTTTTATGTTCATGACTAACGGGTTCTACTTCATGAGCTTTAGTAATGTAAGATATTATTTTGCTTTCGGTATTGTACTCTTTTCACTCCGGTTTTTCCTTAGAAAGGATTACTTGCCGTTTGTTTTCTGGATAGTTGTTGCAGCTTTTTTTCATATGACGGTTCTTTCAGTAATACCGGTATTTTTTGTGGCTTATTATCTTAAGTGGACAAAGAAAACTATATGGCTGATTCCGGCTGCCTGTCTGGCTTTGATTGTAGGGAAACCGATAGTACGACGCATTATTTTCATATTTTATCCGTTTTATGAAGGCTCATATCTTGATGTAAGTTCTTTTTCGATATGGAATATATTAAAATGTTCTGCAGTTTTATTGTTTGGTTTGATTTTCTTTAAGCGCATAGTCGAGAAAGAAAATCATCTGTATATGTTTTTTAATCTAAATCTTTTTGCGCTTGTTTTATATTGCTTTGGAACATATATTCCGGAACTCTCAAGAATTTGTTACTTCATGGTAATAGGGCAGTTTTTGATGATTCCGGGAATTCTAAAGAGAATTGAGTCTTTAAAAGAGAGGCTGTTTTGGACATTACTTATTGTGGGCGGATATTCATGTTATTTTATTATATTCCTTAAGCAGGGGTACAGCCCATATATCCAGATATTACCGTATCTAACATGGTTATTTGGCTAAATGATGCCAAAAAGATAAGAAATTATCGAAAAACGATAAAAAGTTATCGAAAAAGTGTTGACATATGATCTTCAGTATGTATAATAAGATTATCGATAAACATTAATTTGTTTGCGTTAAACGAAAGAGAGCATTGAAATGCGCGCTCGATGCCTCGAAATTTATATAAGTTTATTACACAGGATGGAGATTAATATGAATAACAAAATGATTAAGACAGCAAACGGTTTACACACATTTTTCAAAGTATTCAAGAAGATTCTTGAAGCAGCAACAATAGTACTTATTGCAATAGGTGCAATTTTCCCCTTTGTAAAAGATAAGATGCTTTCACCTACAAGCCATATTTCTTTTGGCCCGTTGGAACTCGTTCTTGCGAATCCGGTAACAACACATGCAACTAATGAGATATTGCTGATTGAAGCAGCAATAGTAAGTGCTTTGGTTCTTGTGATTGTAAGCTGGCTTATGGTTAAATCAATCATCGGAATTCTTAGCCCTATGAAAGAAGGGACACCTTTCGAGAAAGGTGTATCCAATAATATCAGGAAGATTGGAGTTCTTTCTCTTGTTCTTGGATTCATGGTTCAGGTGCTTGAAATGGCGATTACAGGTGTTTCATTTGTGGCGTTCGATGTTGAATCCCTTATAAACAGCTCAAACGTTTCGACAGTAAATTACGACTATCAGTTTAACTTTTCCTTTATTCTTGTTGCATTCCTTGTATTCTTACTCTCATATGTATTCAAGTATGGTGAAGAATTACAGCGTGAGTCCGATGAAACGTTATAGGAGGCTGCATGGGAAGAATAATATTGAGACTTGATCGGATGATGGCTGACAGAAAGATAAGCCTTAAAGATTTGTCCGATAAGGTAGGTGTCAGCAACGTGAATCTTTCAAAAATGAAGACCGGTAAAATCAGCGCAATCAGATTTTCTACACTTGAGGCAATCTGTGATGCACTAGGCTGTCAGCCCGGTGATATACTGGAATATGATCCCGATGCAGAGCCTTTAACGGAAGAAGAATAAATTAAGGGGCTGTGAAAAAACATAGCCTGTAAAAAACAAAGGACCTTGGGTTCAGAAATGAGCCTAAGGTCCTTCTTTTTGTGGTAAAATTTAACTGCTAATGAAAAACTCTACCAACAATCATTTTACTTTTAAACAAGGATT
>JAZQOL010000053.1:0-10533 GCA_045627845.1 Lachnospiraceae bacterium
ACTCTTCATTAGTAGAGAAATCTGTTGTCTCAACGCCATTAACATCATAAGCGATACAAGCCTTGAATGTGTCAAACTGCCCAATAGTATCAAGATGATTCATATTGATGTAGTTAACACCATTAAGGTTGATCGCATACTTAAGGGCAACAAGGTCAAGCCATCCACATCTACGAGGACGTTTTGTAACTGTTCCATATTCATGACCAAGATCACGAATACGATCTCCTACCTCGTCCTTAAGTTCTGTAACGTATGGTCCTTCACCAACACGGCTTGAATACGCCTTAATAACACCATATACGTCACCGATATCACGAGCACTAATACCTGTTCCAGTAAGTATTCCACCAATAGTTGGATTAGATGATGTAACAAAAGGATATGATCCAAAATCAATATCAAGCAAAGTTGCCTGAGCACCCTCAACAACCATATACTTGTCTTCTTTAAGATATTTATGAAGAAGTGTAACTGTATCGCAAACATACTTCTTAAGCGTGTCAGCATATCCTTTGTAAAGAGAAACGATTTCATCAGCATCGCAGGCCGATTCTCCCGAAGCTTCAAGAAGTTCATTCTTAACAGCAACCATATGGCGAAGATTTTCTTCAAAGTCAGGCTTATAAAGATCTTCCATTCTAAAACCGGATCTTTCATATTTGTCACAGTAAGCAGGACCTATACCGTTCTTTGTTGTACCGATTTTATTCTTACGCTTGTTCTCAAGCATAACATCCAAATGTGTATGATAAGGAAAAATAACATGTGCCTTATTGCTGATCTTTAAAAACCTGTCAACATCAATACCATGAGATTTAAGCATCTCAATCTCGCCGATAAGTACTTCAGGGTTAAGCACAACTCCGTTTCCGATAACAGCTATAGTCTTGTTTGAAAGAATACCCGAAGGAATAAGTCTCATTGCAAATTTCACGCCGTTAACATTGATAGTGTGACCGGCATTATTACCGCCTGTAGCTCTTACAGATACATCTGCAAACTGCGCAAGATAATCTGTCGTGCGTCCTTTTCCTTCATCTCCGTAAAAACATCCTAATACTACACTTGCTTTTGACATTTTACATGTCTCCTTTCAAGATTTACTGCCAAAGAGATTATAGCAGAAACCGACTCTTTTTTACAATCAAATTTAGTCAAAAATTATCTGTAAAGTTTGGCATTTACCAGCCCGACAAGCAACTCATCGCTTGTTGAATCATCCGTTTTTTCAAAAACAACGATAAGCTTTTCATATTCAGAAAGTTCAATATCTATAGTTGCTTTTCCTTTCTTTGTAGAAAGAATATCACTTTCATAAATACAGGTTCCGTCTGCCCAAAGGCTTACTTTTGTCTTTGCACCTGCTTTTGAATACTTATCAACAATAATATCTCCCGTAAATTTCTTGTATGAACCGGTAATATTTATCTCAGACTTAGCATTCTCTTTACCGTCAAAAGTAACAGCGTCTGTGTATAACTTGCCTGCCGAGTCTGTTATTGCTCTGTTTACAGAAACAGCCGAAATATCTGACCAATCCGCATTAAACAATTTCTGTGAAAGATATGCACAATCTTCAAATGATACCTCATCGTTTTCGCCTTCATTTTGAGGTTCACCGTAAATAACAAAATCAGCTATGGCTACTCCCGAAATAACAGGTGACTCTTCTTTTGCATTATTGGATCCTATAACTTTTATTGTTAAATTTTTTGCATCAGAGGGAATAAATACATTAAATGAAGCAGGTTTGTGTTTGTTTGTAAAGATATCGGTTGAATAAAGAATTCTGTCCTCTGTTCCTATTACAAGAGCCCATTTCCCGTTAACATTATCTGCATTAGCATCAAAGAAAACTGTTCCGGAAGCTCTGTTATAACCTTTAGGCATCACAAGAGAAATACTTCCCGCCATATTTTCAGATTCCGGAATAAGCTTCAATGTATTTGAATATTCATTGCCATACAGGTCCTTGCAATCGCCAACATTGAAGATGACACAAGATAATTTATCGATTGACAGATTACAAACATTGATTGCATCTTTTCCGCCTTCAATAGCCTTAAGAAGTTCATCTGCTCTTTCAACAATATGTGAGAAATCCTTATAGGTAGCCTTTATACTTCCAAGCGTATTCTTTGCCGACGAATAATTCATCGAAGCAATCATATCGTTAACATTATCAAATTCCTTTTGAGCAACATAATCGACAAATGTCTTTTCTTTTTCGTTTATAGTCTTAACCGAAGTTTCATCAAAAGAAAGATATTCTTTTCCAAGTTCTGAAGCCTCAAACGCGCCTTCTAAATCCCCTGCCGAAACAAGATCCGAAACATAGCTTATAATATAAGGTGTCCAAGCAGCGGAAAGATCTCCATAATATCTTGACTTAACTGCAACCAGTGAAAAATACTGTTCATATGCCTTTATAAACGACTCAATTTCGACATATGTGTCATAATATCTACCTTCATCAAGCAGTGAGTTAATAACTTCATCCTCGCTTTTTATAATTGCAGTCATGCACTTTTCAACTTTGGTTGAGAGTTCACCACTAAATGTGATGTATGGCTTGACTGTATCGACAAGGTCCAATACGTCCTGGTATCTTCCGACTGAAATATATTCATCAAACACACTTAAAATACCGTTTTCGCTGTCATATTCCATAACAGGAATCTCAATGTTGTCAGGGAAAATCTCAAGTGCTTCTTTTGTCAGATCAATAGCTTTAATATATGACTCCACTGATTTTTGTTCCATCAGTTCTTTAATCTCAGAGATTCTTAATTCAAGTTCTTTGTCATAGCACTCGGTTATTCTCTTTTGACAATATTCATAATAGCAGACGTCTTCTGTTGTTACTCTTTCGTATAAAGAAGCTGCAGATAAATACTCAGTCTCTGCAAAGAGCTTATCGGCTGCAATCATATCGTTTCTGCCAAGTTCGATTTTCTGTACAGATTCGGAAATGTCAGATGTTGAATATGAATATTTCCCAAGATTTTCAAGCCCCGCCATACAATCAGCATAAGACGTTTCCCCTTTTATATATGATGTATAAACAGCGTCTGCTTCTGCTTTAAGACTCTCATCAAGAATCTTCTGATAGTCGTCATCCAAAGAAATCATTCCGTAAGCAGCTTCATAATCATGCGCTTCCATGTGCTTTTCAAACTGCTTGTCGTGTATGAAATCAAGCACATACGGGTATGCAAAATATCCGCCTACACCAAGAAGGATAAGAATAACAAGTATAATTATCAAAGCCTTAACGCCCTTCTTACCCTTTTTCTCTTTCTTTTCCTTTTTCTTTTCCTTTTTCTCTTTCTTTTCCTTTTTCTGTTTCTTTTCCTGTTTTTTGTCCTGCTTTTCTTCAATATGATTCTTGTCAGTGGATTCCTCACTCGGCTTATTATCAGAGTTTTCTAAAACAGGTTCTGCTTCTCCCATTTTATTTCCACAGTTAGTGCAAAAACGTGCACCATCGTTTAACTGCTTTCCGCATTTGGTACAAAACATATTATTCTCCATTCCGCCCTTTATCGGGGGCAATCCATCGATCGTGTTTTTAAAAAAAACAGCGACAGCTAATCCTATCGCAGATTCCAAAACAAAACATTAGTATTATACGCTTAGTATGCCCGTGTCGCAACCATGTTGCGGTCATGCGAAAAGTCTTCATTTATTAGCGAAAAACCGTCTCGTAATCTTTTACATATCAGCGGTTTCATATATAATAATGCTACGTAAATCCGCTTAACTCAAAAGCATATGGAGGGATTTCATTGAATATAATTAAAGAAAAATACTACATCTATATATTTTATATTTGTCTTATCGCTTCCTTTATCGGAATGGCGCTTATTGCCATTTTCAGCAACGAATATACTCATCCCGATGAGCAGCAGACAAAAGCTGCTGTCTTATACTACGAGGATCATAATCTCATACCGGATATCAGACAGCTCTCCGACGAGTACTACAGCGGTTATGGAATGACACGTCTGTCAGAGTTGAATCCTTATTATTTTATTGCCGGAAAAATATCCGGTTTATTTGATTTTTCCCATCGTTATCGTATTTTTAACGTTGTTCTCGGAATTATACTCATAGTTATTTCTGTTTTAAATATTAAAAAATGTCCTGCCCTTTCGTTTGCTTTCGCCTTAACGCCTCAGCTTTGGTACATATTTTCTTACGCAACTTCAGACGCTTTTGATTATTTCATATGCTTTCTTTGTCTTTATCAGGTTCTTAAACCTGATTCAATGCTTGGGCATATTCTTGACGCGACAAAGAAATCACCCTTCTACTATTACATTTTCCCCGGTATTCTTTTTGGCACAACGCTTCTTGCAAAGAAAAATTATTTTTTAGTTTCTCTTTGGCTTGGCATATATTTTCTTTTCAGATTAATCCGCTGTGCAAAAGAAAATCGCCTGATTCTTTTCAGCCGATTGATAATTCTTTTTATGATTGCTATGACTGTTTTTCTTTTACGTCTTGCTGCCGATTATACTGTTTACGGTTTTGACAAAAAAGAAATAGTTGCTGCCGATATGGAAAAGCATGCCTTTGATGATTATTCTCTTAAAAACGAAGTACCGTCTGCTGCTTCCTATCACTTAAAGGACAAAGGCACAGCTCTTTCCGACGTATTATTTCACATGGACTTTCATAAGCTCCTTGGAATGTCATTTTGCGGACTTTACGGCGCTTATTCTATAGGGACTTCCAATATCTACTACATACTTTATAGCATTTGCTTTGCGCTTCTTCTTTTGCTTATCGCAAAATCAGTTTTTTTGAAACCAAAAGATGCTCTTAGAAAAGTCGAGTTTACAACATTGCTGTTTCTTATGTTCTTTTCGTATGTCCTTGTAGTTATCAATGCATGGGCAGTTGACTTCCAGCCACAGGGCCGGTATCTTTTCCCCGCACTGATTGTCGTTTCCTATGCATTAACCTTTGTTTCAACAGAAGACGACAAAAAGGCACTAAGATGTCTCTTAAGTGCCCTTCTTCTACTTTCAACAGCTTCATTCCTTATAATCGGAACTTTACAGATTATCAGACTCGCTTGATTGCTTTTCCCGATTGCCAAAATAAATGCACATATAAAAAAGCATAGGATAAAGGCAAACAAGAGGAAATACATATCGGAAATTGCTAATGGGGCCTGCAAAAAAAGAAATCATAAAGCCCATACTCGGAGTAAGTACAATAATGTACTTTGCACATTTTTTATATACAAGCAGCGCCATCGCAAGCATCAGACTCCAAAAGGGAGTTGCCAGCGAGAACAGCCCTCCAAATCCAAAGAACCGGTTTAACGAATTCCCTTGGGCAATTCCTGAAAAGAAATTATACATCGTTCCCGATTTGGTATAAGTAACATTACCGGTCTCAATATAATCAGCGTTTGAAAACGGATCGACAGTATCCGCAAACTGATACCAATACGGCATATTAAGCGAAAGAAAACTGTTAATATACTCCCCCGGGAATTTAGTTCCAAGTCTAAGCCACAGCCTCCAAAAAGAGGATTTATCATTATCGTACGTTTCCTCACAAAATATTCTTTTGATTGAATCAGCAAATCTTGGATTATACAGTGAAGATATCTCATCATATTTGAAATATTGTGCAATCGATTCCTTATCAGCTTCTGTAAGCTCATCTTCCCTATATGTCACAACAGTTGCAACCTGTTGCATGACAATGCATAGTTTTTCTTTGTCATCTCCTTCTGAAATTCCCATAAGATTTATGAAAACCAGATTATTTATAGCAAAAAACAGCACTATAGGAATTGCAAAAACACATACTGCCTTAAAAAGTTTCTTTTTAAAATATACAAGAATAATCGGAAGTGCCAAGATAAAGCCGTATGCGACGTTGTTACGCATCAGACAACACATCAGAATCGTAAGTCCCATGAGAGCGCATCTATGCAGAGGCATGCAGCCCGAACATTCAATGAAGTCGACAAACTGCATCACGAAAAGAAGCATAAACGGAGCAAGAAGTACATCCTTTGTGGGAGTTAACACAAACAGATATATAACCGGATTAATTGAAAAGAAAACAAATACCAATATCGCGAACAGCTTATGACAGCCTTTCTTTAACATCCACCATATAAAAAGCGTAAAAACACCGGAAAGAACAATTGTCTGAAAAACTCCGATTAACGATACTGCAAATACATTAAGCATGCCTGCAAGCTTAATCATGAATTCAATATACATGGTATGAAGCGGAGGATGATGCGTCGAATATAGAGAAAAGCCTTCTCCGAATGCATATTTTGCCTGTGTTGAGAAATCATAAGAATCCATTCCCGGATAAAAAACGAAAAATGCCGGAATCCAGCAAAGCATCATAACCAGCCAGGTCACAAAAAAATATAATGTCCGCTTTTTGCAGGCAGCTATGCTAATCGAAGAATTACTATCGATAACGTCGGTAATCTTAGCAAACGCAATACATCCAAAATATGTTATAGCAGTAAGCAAAATGAACTTTGCAAAAATCAGGAACAGATTTTCCTCAAAGATCAGGCGGAAATCATTTGTGCCATAAAAATATTTGCCCAATACATTGCAGAGTGAAAAAATTACGCTATATACAAAAACAGAAATACTCAGTCTGTGTTTCACGTTCTATACTCCTATACTCCTTTGTACCAGACAATTATATCAGCCATTTAAGATAAATGCATCATTGCAAGATAAAACTATCTTTTATATGTTTTAGAATAAACAGTTATCATAACAGCAATACTGACAGCAAAGATGCTCAAAATATATATAAGCGAAGTTGATTTGCTTAAAACATTTCCAAACAATACCGAGTCAAAGTTAAATGCCTTATGAATTCCTTCAAGGAACGCTCCTCCGTCTGCTCCTCCAATGGCATCATTTATTTTTTTAAGGATGCCATCCATAAGTCCGTTCCTTAAAAATACTGTAATCTGAGTCGCCGGAAGCAGGTTGCAGGTTGTCTGAATGCTTTCCGAAAAGCTTGAAAGAGGAATATAAGCACCGATTGCGAAACCGGATGCAGCAGATAACATTCCGAAGAAAGCACTGCTTGCTGAAGATGATTTAAAAAACAGCACCATACACATGAATAATCCTGTTGAAGAAACGCATCCGAGAAAATCAATGCCGTAAATCTTTAAAATCGTAAAAAATGACATATTGATGTCTCCCATCATTGCAAGAGACACAATCCCTACCGTAAGTATTATTCCCGTAACGACAAAAGAAGAAATGATGGCTGACAAAAAATAAGAAAGAATAATCTGCCATCTTTTGATTGGAGTAGCCGAAATATCATAATCAATTTTATTTTCACGGTCTTTAATCACTGTTGTAAGACAGCTGTACGGAATCGTAATAAGTGCAGATCCGATAATACCGGTAAGCAGTATCGCGCTTACCAGCATTTCAATATCATTATCACCGACAAATCCTTCGAGCCCCACCGAAACAGATTTTATGGCATCGACATAGTTTCCTTTCAAAAAAAGCATGTATAAAGCAAAAACAATAATCGAAGTAAGCATAGAAAAAATAACTGCATGAATATCTTTAAAATATATGAGCAGATTTCTTTTTGTAAGACCTCTGAATCCAGTCATCTATTGTATCTCCTTTCCTGTAAGATTCAAAAAAACATCGTCCATTGAACCTTTTATAACTTCATAGTCCTTAATTTTCTCTTTGTTGGCATATAATAAATCAGTAATGTTTCCGTTAAAGCTGACGGTATAGTGGTCTTTGTCATAAGAAAATTTATAGTCCTTTATTATTGTCTCATTTTCACTGCACTTATCTGTATACCAAACGAGCCTCGAAGATGAATATTTTGTCTTTAATTCTGCAGGTGTTCCCTGACTGATTATTCGACCTTTATCAAGAATCACTACATGATCGGCATCCTTGGTTTCCTCCATATAATGTGTAGTGAGGAAAATCGTCATTCCCTTTTCTTTTCGAAGATGATTGATATAATCCCATACAATCTTTCTTGATTTGGGATCAAGGCCGGTAGTCGGCTCATCAAGAAAAAGAATACGCGGTTTGTTAATCAGCGCTCTCATAATGTCAACTCTTCGCCTCTGTCCTCCGGAAAGCTTGTCATAGTGTCTGTCCCAGATATCCTCCATTTCAAAACTCTCATTGAAAGTATTAAGTCTTTTGGCTATTTCTTTTTTATCAAGTCCATAGTAGGAACCTCGTAAATAAAGGTTTTCTTTTACGGTAAGTTTTTCATCAAGCACAGAATTCTGAAAAACAATTCCAATCAGATTTCGTATTTCATCATCTTCTTTTCCGAGCTTGTGACCGCATACGGAAATCTCTCCGGATGTCTCTTCAAGAATCGTACATAATATATTTATTGTCGTCGATTTTCCTGCCCCATTCTCGCCAAGAAAAGCAAAAAGTTCTCCTTCTTCAACGCAAAACGAAATATCATCAACAGCAAGATGCTCTTTATACTTTTTTCTTAAGTGTTCAACTTTTATTGCTTCCATTCAAAATCCCTTTCACAATAATTTATCTGTATGTAACTTACCTCATATGCCTGATAAAAAAAAGAGCAACTCTACCAAGTTGCAAAAACCGGGTACCAAGTTGCTCTTTTTTGTTTTACTATTCCTCGTCACGAATCTTTTCAAGTGCGTTGTTTATTTCTTTTTGATTAATTATTCCAAGCCACCCCGAAACAAGCCACACAAATACATATATTATAACGTAATCGCAAACTACCCAGATTGCTCCTTCTATTGTAGAGTACCACCTGAAAATGTACCCCATCGACATTACTACAGCAAACAAAACAACAAAGTGTAAGGCAATTCTAATGTGAAATGATTTTCTTGAATGCTCTTTCCCACCGCCAAGCAATAAGCTTGGTAAGGAGCATAATATGCCCGTCACTATAATTGAAGCCGGATGGTACCACTGAAGCACAAATGCATCTTCTACAGAATGCGACACAATGCCCTGTATTGACAGACCTGCAATTATGCCAAAAGAAATCATCATCGTCTGCTGAAATAAAAATTTCAATCTGTCCATATTACAAATCAAGCCTCCTTTTAATTTCCTTAACATAGCTTCTCGAAATGATTATTTCTTCACCGTTTAATAACGTCGTTTCAAGTCGTCCTCCGATATCTGATTTTACAGATTTCACTTTTCGCAAGTTGACAATCATCGCTTTCGAGCACCTGACAAAATATCCGCCAAGCATCTGTTCCAATTCATAAAGACGATATTTTGTTTCATAACAATTTACTTTTGTATATATATATGTTCTTTTATCAACAGATTCAACATAATATATATCGGCCTTTCGACACATAACCGTGCTTCCATCGCAAAGAACTGCTATGCTTCCCCGATTGCCTTCAAGAATATCTATCGCAGCCTGAATATCGGATGTTTTCTCTACCGCCTTTATTGTAGCACTCTCAAGTGCATTATCTTCAACTTTTTCAAAGCGAACTATCATTTTCTGCTCCTGTCTGACCTATTCGCATCAATGCCTTAATTACGTTTAAAACAAACATTTATATTGGGGATTATCTGCTAATTGCGCTCTCAAATCTTCCGGTAGCATTTCAACTACCCTCTTAAAATATTCAGGCCTGCATATTACCATAGATTTGCAATAGCCGGAATCATCCCCATATCCGGATAGCATCCATTCGATTCCCATCTCGAAACAGCCTGCGCTGTAACACCTAAAACTTTTGCCAAATCTTCCTGTTTTCTTCCAGCTCTCTTACGTAACTCTTTAATCTTATCTCCAATATTTACCTGCATTTTCACAGCCTCCTAAAGTATTTTCACCGGTGTGAGTAAAGCATATCAGAAAGAAGACCGCCAGACAATTATCAATCAGTTGTTTATCGTTCAACTGTTTGTTGTGTTGAGATAGTTTCGTTTTTCAATTGCCGATAGCAGGCACGGTCAGTCTGTCGCCGAAACGTGCACCTAATCCAAAAATAAAGAGAACAGCCCTCCAAGCAAGCTTGGCGTCTGTCCTCTTCATATTTGTCTTCTGCACGGGCTAGGCTCGTTACCCGTTCCTATTCCATCTCCCTAACAAGATTGTTGACTTAAACTTTTTTGTTAAGGATATCTGTTGCGATTTGATTCCATTTGGTTCAGACTGTCCCTATCCTATGGACTGTATGAAATAATGTTATCAAATTGTTATCAAAGTGGTGCTATCACACTAATACATGATATCAAGAAGTGTAGAAAAAATAAATAATCATTTAATATGTTTTACATAAAATCTCCATCACTTCATCACTGGACTACATTAAACTAAAATCATGAAAATTACAATTTCTCATTCTCCAGCTGCTTCCCATCGAAAGATTACCGATACATGCGTAATCTCATTGTCAGGATCAGAATATTCCTTCTCAAAATGCATTCCAATTGCCTCTGCTGTCTTATAGGAACCGACATTTGAATATTTACAATAAGAATAAAGAGC